>CAZAEZ010000020.1:0-103240 GCA_964484205.1 uncultured Saprospiraceae bacterium
TTCGCAAACCTGGAAGGTCTGAGCGCGTCCGAAAAACAAAATGTCCAGTAGTATGATTCCCACCTACCCGGACGACCCGGTTTGGGAATAAATTGGCGAGCACAAAGTTTTTTTCAAAAAAAAGTTGACAGTCAAAAACCAACCCCGACTAATCCAGTAAAACCAAAAACAACAACCCCGAAAAACATGTAATCAAAAACCGATGAAGGCCATGCAACCAGTGAAAAACCAAAACCATCCGCAATCCCGAAAGCCTGAACCCCAAAGTCCAATAGTAATCCCACTGCCCGCCAAAAATTTACCGCCCTGAAACCATATTACCCCATTATCCATTTGAAAACGAAACCCTGAAAACCACCCCAATTGCCCTAATCCCATGAGCCTGCCCCAAACCATCTGAGAACATTCATCCGCATCCGCCCGACGTATGCCCCGTTAAACCGCTACCCCGAAACACCTGTCGGCCCCACTGACCCTTTTTGGACCAATGCCGCACCTGGTTTTCTTAACCGGTGCGGCTTTTTTGATTTACCACGGAGGTATGGCGGACACGGAGTTTGATTCTTTATTTTTTAGACAGGATCAACATGAATTTTACAAAGGCTGTATCAAAAGAGAGAAATCTGAAATGCCCGCCGTAGAATATTTTTTTCACCACGGAGACACGGAGACCACAGAGAATTAATCTCCGTGGTCTCCGTGTCTCCGTGGTGAAAATTTGGAACTACCTGCGCGTGTGAGGACTTATGATACACCCTCTGTTTTTTCCTGTAAATCTTGTCTATTTTATTGCATGGTCGCAACTTGAGCTAAATAGAAAAAACTCCGTGTCCTCCATGCCTCCGTGGTAAATCAAAAAGCATAACGCAGCGAAAACTGCAGCTGCCGAGGCGGTGCAGCATTGCGGCGCACCAGCAAACCCGAAGCGGCTGCACCGACTTGAATCTGGTTGCTTTGGGTGGCGTTGTTCGAGTACCCGCTCAGATTCACCGCATTCAGCAAATTGAACACATCGGCCCGCAAAATCAGGGTACCGTTTCCAATGGACCAGTCGTACTGCGCCGCCAGGTCGAAGGTGTTGGACCAGGGCAGGCGGTCGCTGTTGCGCGATTCGCCGGGGTGCCGGTCGCTGTTGCCCACATAGGCATCGCCGAAAGCGCGCCCGTCGCCGTTGAGGTCGGTGGTGCCGTACACCGCAGCATCGGGAATCCGGTTGACCGGCTGCCCGCTCTGTACGAGCGCCGCCAGGGTCAGACTCAGCTTTTTCACCGGAAAATATGTGTAAACGGCATTGATAACATGGGTGCGGTCATTAATGCCGGGGCCCCACTCCGCAGCGAAATTGTTGCTGTCTTGCGCCCGAAAATTGATGTCTTCGGTGTTGTTGCGCAGGCGCGACAGGGTGTAGATCAGCCGCCAGGCGTAACGGTCGTCGGCGCGGTCTTTTTGCAGGTTGAACGAGGCGGCGAGGTATTCCGCTTCGCCTTCGGTTTCGGAAACCACAATGCTGCGGGCCACACCGGTCAGTTGCTCGCCGTTGCTGGTTGCGCTGCCGTTTTCAATCGGCACCGGGCGGGTCAGGTCGGCTGCCGCTCCGGTGCGCACCTGCACATTATCCGGGTCATCGAGCGGATAGGGCGCCGGGGCGTTCAGGTCGCGGAGGCGGAACAGCCGGTACGATTTGTTGTACATCAGGTCTACGTAAAACAGCCGCCGGTCGTCGAGCTGATTTTGGTAGCCCAGCGCAAGCTGGTGGGTGTACGGATTTCGGTAGCCGGCGGGGTTCAGGATGCGGCGTTCGTTGCTGAAAGCCTTATCGCGCTGTGCCTGCAGTTCCGAAAACTGCGGGCCGTTCAGGTAAGGTACGTTTGCAGCCGAAGCAGTCAGATTTCCCTCAAAAGTGATCTTGTCCAGGTCGGTGCCGGCAGGCAAAATCCCCTGGTCGATCAGTGCCTGCAGCTGTTTCCGGTAATCCGGCGCGGTAGTATTTTGCTGCAGTGCGTCGGAGTACACGGCGTAGAGAATTTTGTCGTAAAAAATGCCGTAGCCGCCGCGCAACGCGCTGTTGCTGCCGAGTTTGTAGTTAAAAGAAAAACGCGGCGCCAGGTTGTTAAAATCGCCTTTTGTGCCGCCGGCTTTGGAAAGGTTGTCGTAGTCGTACCGCAAGCCCAGCGTCAGCAGGAGGCGGCTGCTCAGGTTGAACGCATCTTCGGCGTAGGCGGAAAAAATTGTCTGGCGGGCGCCGAAGGCGTTGGGGCGCAGTTCAACGGCGTAGTTCAACACCTCCACGTCGGCCGGTATGTCGGTGATGCCGAGGCGGGCGCCCGGGTTGCGGTTGCGCAGGGTGGTGAGTTGGTCCTGGGTAAGTTTTACGGTATAGTTGCCGCGCACATTGCCGCCGCCGAGCAGCCCGTGATCGGCACTGATCACCTCGACGCCGGTTTTAAAAATATGCCGGTCGGTGTAAAATGTAAGTTTTTGCTGTGCCTGCAAGGTGTTTTCCGTAGCATCGAAAACATAGCCCGGATGGCCGAGCACGGCAATGGTTTGTTCGGAAGGGTCGAGTACCGTCACCTGCGGCGAATTTAAAATTTCCGGCCGGCCGTAATTCCAGCGGAAGCGGCTGTACTGGGCATT
Organism: uncultured Saprospiraceae bacterium; assembly: GCA_964484205.1. Taxonomy (GTDB): domain Bacteria; phylum Bacteroidota; class Bacteroidia; order Chitinophagales; family Saprospiraceae; genus M3007. The sequence continues at coordinate 2,638 of CAZAEZ010000020.1, forward strand.
GGTTTCCAATTTAAACCAGGCGCCCAGGTAGGTGTTTTGCAGGGCGATGAGCGCGCTGTTTCGGTCCTGGTAATTTGCCGCCGAGGGGAAAAGCACACCGCCGTCGAGGCCGCCGCCCTGCCGGGCGATGTTCACCACGCCCAGGTTGGCGCGCAAGGCCGTGCGAAAACTGGCATTCCAGTGCCGGTCGATTTTGGCGCTCAGGTAGCTGAAATTGTTCTCGCCCGGCACTGTTTCGTTTACTCCAAGTTGGGGTGAATTGAGCAGGTTGTCTTTCAGGTCGCGGGTGTATTCGGCGTTCAGGTAGTAAAACGTCCGGTCTTTTTGCAGGGCCCCGCCCAAACCCAGGCCTGCCTGATAGCGCCGGAAGCCGTCTTTGACCTGGTTGCCGGAGAGGTCGCGCTGCGCATACGGCGACGCCGCGTCGAGGTTGCCGCCGGGGCGGGTCACCACAAATGCCTCCCCGCCAAGCGTGTTGCTGCCGCTGCGCGATGTGATATTCACAATGCCGTTGCTGCTCAGGCCGTATTCGGTGGAAAAGTTGTTGGTGAGCACGTTGATATTTTTGACAAAACCAACCGGCGCATTGAATTTCATGCCGCCGAGGAAACGCTCGTTGTTGTCCATCCCGTCGATCAGATAATTGGTGAACAGGGCGTTGGAGCCGTTGATGCTCACGTTGGGCGCTTCAGGGTAAAAACCGGTGGCCTGCACCACATTGGGCAGGCGGTACAGCAGGCGGCTGATGTCGCGGCCTTCCAGTGGCAGGGTTTCGATTTCTTTTTGTTTGAGTTCGGACGACACTTCGGCGTTGCGGGCGTTGATGCGGCTGGAGCCCAGCACAACCAGCTCTTCCAGCACCTGCTCCATTTTTTTTCCCAGTTCGAGCAAAATACTGGCGTTGGTGTTGCTGCGCAGCACGATCCCGTTTTTGCCTGCGGCAAAATAATTTTCTGTTTCGGGGGTAGTTGCGTCGTATGCGCCGGCCAGGGAAAGCCCGTAAAAAACTACACGGCCCTGGGTGTTTGTTTGTTTTTCGGCTGAAAAACCGATCGCGCTATTTTCGAGACGCACGGTCACACCCGGCATTGGCGCCCGGGTTTTGAAATCGCGGACGAAAATTTCCATATCCACCTGGGCCGAAAGTACTGCGGGGAAGAGAAACAAGGCGAAAAGCAGGAATTTGGTCATTGAAAAAATGTTGTTGAAGCGATGATGTTTTTTTCACCACGGAGGCATGGAGCACACGGAGATTAACTTTTGCAAAAAGAAATACCTCCGTGTGCTCCATGCCTCCGTGGTGAAAAAGTGCCGCAAGGTCTCCAAAAATTAAAAAATCGATTGTCGGGGCCGGAACAAAAGTTGCGGCCGGCTTTGCTGCGGTACCGCCGATTCGGTCATTTCCCCGCCCCGCACTACTTTTGTTCAAAAAAATACCAGCCGCCCATGCGTCTACTTTTGCTTTTTCTGCTGATCAGCCAAACCGTGTGCAATGAAGCGCCTGCTAAAAAACAGGCGGCGGGCACTGCATCCGTAGCGCCGGTGTATACCGGGAAACTACCCCTCGACAAGATCAAACTGCCCGAGGGTTTCCAAATCACCACCTTTGCCGAAGGCGTGGAAAACGCGCGCTCGCTTTGCCTGAGTCCGGGCGGTACGCTCTTCGTGGGCACACGCAATGCCGGCAAGGTGTACGCCCTGCGCGATACCAACGGCGACCTGGTGGCCGACCTGCAGTACACGCTGGCCACCGGTTTGCGGATGCCCAACGGCGTGGCTTTTCGCAACGGAAGTTTATACGTGGCCGAGGTGAGCCGCATCCTGCGTTTTGACGATATTGAAAACCGGCTCGCCAACCCGCCGGCGCCGGTGGTGGTTTTTGCCGACTACCCAACCGACGGGCACCACGGCTGGAAGTACATTGCTTTTGGCCCCGACGGCAAATTGTACGTGCCCGTGGGCGCTCCCTGCAACATTTGCGAACGCGAAGAACCCGTGTATGCCAGCATCACCCGGTTCGATGTGGACAATCCCGGCAAAGGCTACGAGGTGATCCAACACGGTATTCGCAACACCGTGGGTTTTACCTGGCACCCCGAAACGGGCGACCTTTGGTTTACCGACAACGGCCGCGATTACCTGGGTGAGGATCAGCCCGCCTGCGAGCTCAACCATGCCACCGCCGAGGGACAACATTTTGGCTACCCGTACTGCCACCAGGGCGATATTCCGGATCCCAAGTTTGGCGAAAAATACCCTTGCAGCGCCTTCGTGCCGCCGGCGCAAAACCTCGGCCCGCACACGGCGCCGCTGGGCCTGGAGTTTGGCAGAAGCGCCGCATGGCCGGAGTCGTACAAAAACCAGGTTTTGATCGCCGAACACGGCTCCTGGAACCGCAGCAAAAAAATCGGCTACCGGGTGAGCCTGGTCCGCCTGAACGAAAAGGGCGCAGGGACCGCCTACGAACCCTTCGCCAGCGGCTGGCTGGAGGCAAACGATGAGGTGTGGGGCCGGCCGGTAGATCTGGAGTGGCTGCCCGACGGCTCTTTGCTTGTTTCGGATGATTACGCCGACGCGATTTATCGAATTTACTACGCACCATAGTGGCCATTGGCCAACAACCGCCTATGCACCAGGTCGACTCGCTTCAGATTAATTTCAATGCCGATCAACTGGCCTTGCTGAACATAGCGATGGCTTTTCTGATGTTTAGTGTTGCCCTGGATGTCCGGCCTGCCGATTTCCGGAAAGTTGCGCTCTTCCCAAAATCGATCGCCGTGGGTATGGTGGCGCAATACCTGCTGTTTCCGCTGCTGACACTGGGTGTCATCTACTTGTTTCAGCCGCCGGTAAGCATGGCCCTGGGGATGGTGCTGGTGAGCATGTGCCCTTCGGGAAACATGACCAATTTTCTGGTGCATTTTTCCGGGTCGAATACGGCCCTGTCAGTTACCCTGAACGCCATTATTATTCTTTGCGCTACCGTGATAACACCGGCGGGTTTTTTATTCTGGGCGCAATTCATTCCCGGATCGGAGGCCTTGAGAAAAGCATTCGAAGTCGGTTTTGGCGAGATGGCCCTGATCATTATCGAGCTGATTTTAGCGCCGTTGTTGTTCGGCATGTGGCTCAACGGCCGGTTCCCCGAACGGGTGGCGCGTATACGGCCCTGGGTGCAGCGGATTGCCCTGATTTTGTTTTTTTCCATCCTCGTACTGGCGTTGCTGGGAAACGGGCAAAACCTGGTGGACTACCTCGGCTATGCCTTTACGATCGTGCTGGTGCACAATGCCCTGGGGCTGGGTACCGGCTACGGGGTCGGGCGGCTGAGCCGGCTGCCCGAAAGCGACAGCCGTACGCTGGCTTTCGAAACCGGGATTCACAATACTGCGTTGGGGCTGCTGTTGATCTTTCGTTTTTTTAACGGCCTGGGCGGAATGGCCCTCATCGCCGCCTGGTGGGGCATTTGGGATCTGGTGACCGGCATAAGTCTGGCGGCCTGGTGGCGGCGGCAAAAAATTAAACAAGTTTCCGGTTAGAAGGTTACTGGTTAGAAGGTTGTGCCTCATTCCGGATAATTTACAACTGTCTAACCAGTAACCTTCCAAACCAGTAACCTTCTAACCAGTAATTATGCAACTCTACGAGCAAATCCAGGAAGCCCTGGCAGTTATCCGAAAACACACGGAATTTAAGCCGCATACCGGCATCATACTGGGCACGGGATTGGGTAATTTAACCGCAGATATTGCCGTGGAATCAGAAATTCCCTACGGCGCTATCCCGCATTTTGCTTCCAGCACCGTACAAAGCCACCAGGGGAAACTGGTTTTTGGCAGGCTGGGCAAGCACCCCGTCGTCGTTATGGCCGGCCGCCTGCACTATTACGAAGGCTGGACGATGCAACAGGTTACGTTTCCGGTGCGGGTGCTGAAAATGCTCGGCATTGAACAGTTGGTCATAACGAATGCCTCCGGGGGTGTGAATCCGCATTTGCAAAGCGGCGATATTGTGGTGGTACGCGACCACATCAACCTGTTGCCGGAAAATCCGCTGCGGGGTGTAAACGACGAACGCCTGGGGCCGCGTTTCCCAGACATGTCCAAACCCTACGACGAAGGCTTGCGCGCGCGCGCGCTGGCAACGGCCCGAAAACACGGGATACGCGCTTTCGAAGGTGTCTACTCCGCCATGCAGGGCCCGAACCTCGAAACACCGGCCGAGTATGTCATGTTGCGGCATTTGGGCAGCGATTGCACGGGCATGTCGTCTGTGCCGGAAGTGCTGGTGGCGCGGCATATGGATTTGCCGGTGCTGATGTTGTCGCTGGTTACCAATGTTGCCTTTCCGCCCGGGGTCATCCGGGAGACGACCGTGGAGGATGTAATTGCGCTTGCCGGTGCTGCGGAGCCGAAATTGCGGTTGCTGGTGCACGAACTCCTGAATCAATAATTCAAATCTTCAACAAATGCTGGTATCCGCAATAGTTGCCGTAGCCAAAAACAATGTGATCGGAAAAGACAACGGGATTCCCTGGTATTTACCCGCCGATCTCGCCTGGTTCAAACGCACCACGATGGGGCATCACGTCATCATGGGCCGCAACAGTTTCCGGAGCATCGGGCGGCCGCTGCCCAAACGCACGAATGTGGTGATCACGCGCGATCCGTATTTTTCCGCTGAAGGCGTTTTGGTGGCGCATTCGATCGAAGAAGCGCTGGGCATTGCCTATGACAACGGGGAAACAGAGGCCTTCATAATTGGGGGAGGCGCCATTTATCGCGACAGCCTGGAGTTGTGGGATCGCTTGTATTTAACCGAGGTAGACATTCAGCCGGAAGGCGATGTTTTTTTTCCGGAGTTCGACCCGGGAGACTGGCGTGAAAGCTGGCGCGAAGCCCACGAACCGGACGCTAAAAATGAACATGGCTACATCTTTCGGATTCTGGATCGTATTCCGATAGACGAAGAACCGGAACCCTGAACAGGGCATAAACAAGGCGGATTTTCGCTATCGCAAAATTTGTTGCGGCGAATGCAGCCTGAAAATCTCGCATTTTTTATATAATTTTGCAGCCGATTTGTCCCGCAAAGGACGGGGCGAACCCCAGGTGGGATTATACACAAAAGTTAGGTTGCATACATGGAAAAGAAGCGTTTGCTCATCGTCACCCAGGAGATGGAACCCTATACCATAGGTAACAACATCTCGAGGTTGGTGGCGCAATTACCAAAATTTTTACAGGACAACGGTTATGAATTGCGGATTTTGATGCCGCGTTACGGCGTGGTCAACGAGCGCCGGCACCGTTTGCACGAAGTAGTGCGTCTTTCCGGGATGAATATCATTGTGGACGACGACGATTACCCACTCATTATCAAAGTGGCCTCATTACCCAACTCACGGCTCCAGGTTTATTTTCTTGACAATGAAGACTATTTCAAGCGCAAGTTTATTTTCGACGATGCCAGCGGCAAACCGTTTGAAGACAACCCGGATCGCGCCGCCTTTTTCTGCAAAGGCGCTGTTGAAACCGTGAAAAAGTTTGGCTGGCCGCCGGATCTGATCTTGTGCCATGGCTGGCTGACCAGCCTGTTGCCGTTGTACCTCAAAACAGCCTACAAAACCGAAGCGCTGTTTGCCAATTCCACGGTGGTGTACAACGTCTTTAAAGACGAGCATGAAAAACAGGGCGGCGAACGTTTCCTGCGCAAGGCAGCGATCAACAACCTGTCGGAAGCCGATCTGGAAGCCTTTCGCGATGGCGACGGTATTTCCATGCACAAAGGCGCTTGCGCGTTTGCCGATGCTATTGCCATTGGCAGCGATTTGGTCGACACCAGCGTTGATTACCTGTCGGTCGCACAAGACAAGCCCATTTTGCCCTGGCGCGAAGGTGGTACGGATGCCGAATTCCTGGACGATTACCTGGAGTTTTTCCGCCAGCTTTCGGAGGCAGAAGTTTCACAGTAAATACCCGGCATTGAGTTGACACAAGTTGACGCGTAAATCGTATACACGCTATAGCGGGCGAAATGTGCTTTCGCCCGCTATACTTGTCTAACAGGCACCGTTTTTTAAAATTCAGACAACTCAAAGGACCTTTCGCGCATCTGGCAGTTACACAACAACTACCAGTTATTTCCAAACACATGAAACACACCACTTTTACCGGTACGCTTTTTCTGAGCATCTTTTTTACAGGCTTTTTTCTGGCAAACAGCTGCACCAAACCCACCCCCTTCGGCGCCGGTTTGCTGGAAGATCAACTGGCTGATTTTGCCTATACCGATACGCTGACCGTGCAGTGCACGCTTGTACGCGAAGACAGCATTATCACCTCAGACCGGTCTTCTACTGCCGATTACTTTTTTTGCGGCCAGATCAACGACCCGGTCTTCGGACGTGCGACGTCCGATATTTACAGTCTTTTTCGGTTGACCAACCTGGCCCCCAACTTTAAAAATGCCGTTGTCGATTCCATTGTGATGTTTTTGCGGTATGATGCCCCTGGCTTTTACGGCGATACCCTGCAGCCGCAAACACTCCAGGTGCATCGTGTGGCAGCCGACACCACTATTCGATGGGATGAGGATTATTTTTCTACCCAGTCGTTGCCTGTGGGCCAACTTCTTGGTGAAGTGAGCAATTTTCTGCCCACCCCGAATATTGGTGCCAACCTGTTCGACACCACCAGCAAAGCGCCTTATTTGCGCGTTCCGTTGGACAATGCTTTCGGACAGGAATTGCTCGATTTGGACAGTCTGGATCTGATTTCAGACACGTTGTTTTGGCAAAAACTGCGGGGCATCCGCATTTCGGCAAGCCCGGCGGGCGACCCCGGCGCCCTCATGGCCTTCGACCTGAACAACACTTCCTTCAGTCGTATCCGCCTGTATTATAAATTTGATCCCGACACTGTTACGGTATCCCGGACCTTCGATTTTTCCTTCGTGGGAGGGAACAAGTTTACCAACCTCGTCCATGATTATTCCGGCTCGACGGTTGAACCCCATCTGAATCAGCCGGCCGACGATCTGCTGTTTGTGCAGGGCATGACGGGTTTGCGCGTCAAAGTAGAATTTCCTTATGCCCATTTGTTGGAAAATGTTGCGGTGAACAAAGCGGAACTGGAATTGACCACAACAACATTGCCGGGCGACAACCCCCTCCTGAAATCGGCCAGCCAGCTGGTATTGACCGAGTTGATCGGCGATACGACACTTAGCCTCACTACCGACGTGTTATACTCCCTGGGGTCGGCCCTCAACGGCGGCTTTAACGCTTTTGGCGGTTTCCCGCAAATGGAAACGGATAACGGCACGGATGTTGAGCGGTACCGGCTAACAGTTACCCGGCGTTTCCAGCGTATGGTGGATAACAGCTCTGGCGATATAAAAGATCAAACGCTGTATATTAGTGTGTACCCCCAAAGCCGTTCGGCCATGCGTACCGTCCTTTTTGGTCCAAAAAGTGCTACATTTCCAGCAAAGCTGGCATTGAAATACACTAAAGTTCAATAATCCGTTTTGAGGAGCCGCCTGTTTCCCGGGCAACTCAAAACGCAAACTCAAAATTTCAAATGTGTGGAATAGTCGCCTACATCGGTTCCAAAGAAGCCTATCCAATCATCATGAAAGGCCTGCATCGCCTGGAGTACCGTGGGTATGACAGCGCAGGTGTGGCGCTCCAAAACGGCACCATTACGGTTTTAAAGAAAAAGGGGAAGGTGGCCGACCTGGAGCAATACACGCAGGATAAAAACACCTCCGGCACCTCCGGCATGGGGCATACCCGCTGGGCAACCCACGGCAAGCCCGACGATACCAACGCACACCCGCATACCAGCGGAAACGAGCGCCTGGTGCTCATCCACAACGGCATCATTGAAAATTATGCCGTACTGAAAAGCGCCCTGCTCAAACACGGACATACCTTTAAAAGTGAAACGGACACCGAGGTGCTGGTACACCTGATTGAGGAGGTTCAACAACGCGAAAACCTGCAACTGGAGGAAGCCGTCCGGCAGGCGCTGACACAGGTGCACGGCGCTTACGCCATTGTGGTGATGGACCGCGAAGATCCGAACAAACTGGTTGCTGCGCGAAAATCCAGCCCATTGGTACTTGGCATAGGGAAAAATGAATTTCTGATCGCTTCCGACGCCACGCCGATCGTGGAGCACACTAAAAAAGTGGTTTACCTGAACGACGAAGAGGTAGCCACGGTGACCCGCGACAACCAACTGATGATCAAAACGCTCCGCAATGAAATCATGACGCCAACCATTCAGGAGATTGAGCTGGAGATCGAACAGTTGGAAAAAGGGGGATATGACTACTTCATGCTCAAAGAAATCTTCGAACAACCCGCAACCATTGCCGAGTGCATGCGCGGGCGCATGAATGAAGAAGAAGGCTGGGTCCGCCTGGGCGGCATGGAAGAGTATAAAAAACGCATGATCAATGCCCAGCGCATGATCATTCTGGGCTGCGGCACCTCCTGGCATGCCGGCATGATTGCCGAGTACCTGTTTGAAGACCTGGCCCGGTTGCCTGTTGAAGTGGAGTACGCCTCCGAGTTTCGCTACCGTAACCCGGTGGTGCGCGAGCAGGATATCGTGCTGGCAATTTCCCAGTCGGGTGAAACCGCCGATACGCATGCGGCACTTGAGCTGGCAAAAGAACGCGGCGCCATTACCTACGGGATCGTCAATGTAGTTGGCTCTTCGATCGCCCGTTTGACCCACAGCGGTTCCTACATCCACGTCGGGCCGGAGATTGGCGTGGCGTCTACCAAAGCGTTTACCGGCCAGGTGACCATGCTTACCCTGATGGCGCTTATTCTGGGATATGAACGCGGTTTTTTAGGAAAATCGCAGTACCAGAAACTGGTGCAGGAGCTGGCGCTTATCCCCGGGAAAGTTCAGCGATTGCTCGACAATTGCCAGGAACAGGTTAAATATATTGCCGGCGAATTCAAAGACGCCACCAACGCACTATACCTTGGGCGCGGTTATAATTTCCCGGTTGCGCTGGAGGGCGCTCTGAAATTGAAAGAAATTTCGTATATTCATGCAGAAGGCTACCCTGCAGCAGAAATGAAGCACGGCCCCATTGCCCTGATCGACGAAAACATGCCGGTCTTCGTAATTGCGACCAACCTGAGTGCTTACGACAAAATTGTTTCCAATATTCAGGAAGTGAAAGCCCGCAAAGGCGTGGTTGTGGCTGTGGTTACCGAGGGCGATCAAATCATCAAGAAACTTGCCGATTATACGATTGAAATTCCGGCAACCGAAGAACCGCTGACGCCGCTGCTGTCGGTCGTACCCATGCAACTCCTGGCATACCACATCGCCCTGCTGCGCGGCTGCAATGTGGACCAACCCAGAAACCTCGCAAAATCGGTAACTGTTGAATAAAACTGCGCCCGGCTCTGCGACCTACACCCCCTGATAAAACCTGAACGTATTTCGCACACTAAATTTCAAATCGTGAATAAACTCAATATCGAATATAATACCGAACGCGACGACGTGCACTATCCGGAATACGGACGGATGATCCAGCAAATGCTGGAATTTGCCAAAACCATCCCGGAAAAACCCAAACGACAGAAAACCGTAGAGTCCATCATTGGCCTGATGCAGCAGCTCAATCCGGCCGGCAACCGCAATATGGAGGACTACCGCGAAAAACTCTGGAACCATGCCTTCGCCATCGCCGGATACGACCTTGACGTCGAAGCCCCGGCCGGGATTACCATCCGCTCCAAAGAGGACAAAGTCCAGGTCGAACGGATTCCTTACCCGCCTACCACACAACGGCTGCGCCATTACGGATACAACGTTCAAACCCTGATCAAAAAGGCAATTGAAATGCCTGAAGGTCCAAAAAAAGAGGGTTTTGTTGAAGTGATCGCCTCCTACATGAAACTGGCCTATAAAACCTGGAACCGCGAACACTATGTGAGCGACGACGTCGTCAAAGACGACCTGGAAATCCTGTCCGACGGCCAACTGGAACTACACGAAGGCCACAGCTCGCTCGATATTCTCGCCTTTAGCGCCAATAAAAAAGACCGGGACCTCCAGCGCCACGGCAGCAACCAACGCGGCCGGGGCAAAAGCACCAGCAAGGGCCGGGGCGGTAAACGCAACTACGGCAACTTCCGCAAACGGAAAAAGTAAAATCACAGCTCCCCAAATGTCGACAAGCAACGGACGTCCAAAGGCTGCCCGGGGTCGTTCCGATACCCCTGCAATACATTGCGCACACCATCCGGCCCTCCGGGCAAACGCCGTAAAAAAGGCCGGTGCTGCCCGGCCGGGGCCATGCTCCTGTGGAAAAAATACTGCCCGGCCCCCGATACGGTAAAGTAGCTGTAAAAACCCGGCAACAATGCCGGCTCCAGTGTGAGTGCTTTTAAATTTTGAACCAACTGATCGGCTACCGGCTGGTCCGGTTCAGCCGGAGTGTTGGCGTATCCCCAGATATAATCGTTGGGTATGGATTCGAGTACCCGGTTCTGAAAGTCGATTCCTTGTTGCATCGGCAGGCTAAGCTCGTAATGGCCACTCTCAACGCGCAATGTCCCTTCGCTTTTAATCACCGGACTCAGCGAAAGTGAAAACTGATACGTCCCGTTTGCCAGATTGCCAACAGGCAGAAAACCTTTTGCCGGACCAGGGGCGCCCAGACAGGTGTCGGGCACGCGTATTTCTTGTAATTCAACGGAAATAGTACCGGCTTGCACCTGCACAGCGGCCTCAATGTTATAATTCCCGCAATCAAACTGTTTCATGCTTTCTATCCACAAGCCAAAAACCGGGGCGCCGTCAACGGCATTGCGCTGCTCAAAAAGATCAACTGTAAATTCCGGGTCCAGCGTCACGATTATTTCCGGCTCTTCGTACAGGGGCGCCTTACAGCCTCCCAGTGCCAACAAAAGAAAGAAACCGGTAATCTTACAGTGTAAATCAGATATGGCCATAGTCGTTCATGATCAGTGCGCAAGAAAAACGACGGAGCGTTAAAAGCGCTGCCCTGCGCACTAATTTTTTTTCAACAAAGCTAAACGTACTTTTGTGCTCCATCATCATTGTGTATCGTCATCTATGAAACCAATATCGTTATTTTTCTCCGCAGTGCTGCTCTGCCAGCTGTCCTTTTTTTCCTGTAAAAACCCGGCGCCCGAACCACAGGCAGATACCTCCCCAAAGCCCGATACTATTCGCCTCAATCCGGCGCCTGCGGAAGGCGCTGTGCCCTATACCGTAACCGGCGGTACGGTGTTCTGGTCGGCAAAAAAAGCGATCGGTATTATGCACAACGGGAAAATTGCAATAGCAGGGGGCGAATTAATGGTAAACCAGGGCCAGGTCCTCAGCGGCAAAGTAACCTTCGACATGCCCTCCATAGCCGTGACCAATATGGATGACCCGCGCGACAAAGCAACCCTCGAATCGCACCTAAAAGACAACGACTTTTTTAATGTGAAAAAATACCCGGAGGCCGGCTTTGAGATTTCGGAAACCTTGCCCAGCAGCCAACCGGCATTCAATTGGATCATTCGCGGGGAACTGACCATCAAGGATCAATCCAATCCGGTCAACGTACCCGTACGGATATGGGTAACCGACAGCGGTTTGCGCGCCGAATCGGTTACCTTTATCATCAACCGAACCAAATGGGGCATCAACTTTCGCTCCGGCCTGCTCGGCACTGCCAAAGACCAGATCATTGAGGATGTGGTAACGCTTTCGTTCGAACTTGAAGCAAAACCATCCGGACAGGAGAACCCTAAAAGTTAAACATTTGATTTGGGTTGCTCAATGGCCAAAACACCGGAGCGCCTACCCGACGTATTGGCTGGTCAAAATAGATTCACATAGCCCAAATGAAACTTTGGCGCCCGCCAATCCACCGCCTGTCCGGCATCGCGGCGGCCCACGGCCAGGCTAATGCCAAAAATACCCGCTTGCGTTTCCAGGTTAAGTCCTGTGCCCAATCCCCAGGGGCGCAGAAAAAACCGGTTCCGATCCGTCCGGTTTTCCAGATAACCATAATCTGAAAAGGCCGATAAAAAAGCATTTTGGCTGAGCAGCAACCGGTATTCCAGCGTGGCAATAGCAAAGCGCGTGGCGAATAAACTTTCCTCATCAAATCCGCGCAGGCGCTTGTTGCCGCCTAGGCGATATTGCTCGTTGGCGTATACGGGTTTTTCAGAAAAAATGCCCCCGCTCCGCATGCTGAGTTTCAGTGTGCTTCGCACAAAAACCGGGATAAAATAGTCGGCCTGCGCCTCCAGCCGGTAACGGGCCACCCGGCCGGCAACGGCATCGTACAAACCGGCAAATTGAAACCCGGGATTAGCCGGGTCGCGCAGGGCCTCGATGGCGGTATTGCGCAATACGGAATTGAAGCCCGCTACGGCGCGCAGGTTTAAAAACCAACCGCTGCGCGGGTTGAAGCGGTAGTCGAGTTGGTTGAACGTTGCCTCCAGGCCGAAGCCGTTTTGCCGCAAGTCGAGCACGGTGGGCAGGCGCCGGCTTTGGATGATCGCCAGGGTGTCAATTTTCTGGAGCGACGACGATTTGTTTTCCCAAAAAAACTGGACAAAATTGCCGCCTTCCAGCAGATACTGCACGCCCAGTTCGCTTTGCGCATCCACCCAGGTACTGTCGCGCCGGAAAATACCCAGGCTGCCTTCCAACCCGAAAGGCAAGCCGAACAAGTACGGAACACCGGCCTGCACATCAAGCTTTTGAGTTTCCGGGCGGAGGCGTTCCAGTTCGAGCGACAGGTGTTCGCCCAGATTGAGCGCGTTGAGCAGTCCGGCACTCAACGAACCCGTGAGCAACAACCGGCCATCGGTTGCCGAGGCGCCCGACCTGGGCAGCAGGCCGATAATAAAATCAAACCGGCTGGCGCGTTTTTTTTGTAAAAACAGGTTGACGCGCGCCTCGTTTCCGGCGAACGTGACGGTAGGATTGGCCAACGTTTCCACAAACAGCAGGGTATTCAGCCGCTGACGAATGCGCAGCACCCGGGCATGGCTGTACGGCGAACCCGGACGCAGGCCGAGGTATTGTGGCAAATAGGATTTTGGCAACCGCAGATTGCCGGTAATTTTCAGGTCGGTAAACGTAAAAAAACGCCCCGGCTCCACCCGGAGTTGGGCCGACACACCGCCATCGCCCTGCACCCGCACGCTATCGAGCCGCACACTTGCGAATGGGTAACCTGTATTTTCTGCCTGTTGCAAAAGTTGTTGTTCCAGCCGAAGCAGGGCATCGTAACGCAGTGGTTTATTGCTAAACATCTTTTCCCGGAAACCGCTCGCATCCAGCCACCGCTGATTGCTGTTGGCGGCAGCTTCCAGGCGCACCCAGCGCATGGGCGGGCCCATGTAAAGGCGTGCGGTGGCTGTGCTGTCGTTCAGGAAGGAAAGGCTGTCGAGTGAAGCGGCGAGGTAGCTGTTCGCCCGAAGGTGTCCGAGCAGGGCGCGTGCTGCTGAATCCGGCCCGGTCGGAGCGGTGATTAAAAAGGAGTCGGGCGCAATTTGTTGCGGACGGGGGGTAAATTTTCCGGTAAGTTGTTCAAAAAGAGGCGCTTCCGCCGGAGAAACGAACAGCCGCAACGATTGAGTGAAGCCCAATGCCGGCAGCGCCAGGCACAGCAGGAGCAGGCCGGACAACCGGCGCCGCGAAGCAGTACATTCGGATGATATCGCCACGCACAATGGACGCTATTCGCGTTGGATGCGTTGCCCGGTTTTGAGGACGGATGCTGAATGAAGCATGGTACTTACCGGTGTTCTTCGCCACCCGGACCAACAACCGTGATGTTGGGCACAATCCAGCTCGTGATTTTTTCGGCCAGCCACAGGATTGGGAACCAGATAAGCAGCAGCGTCCAGATCGGAAGATTGAGAAAGACCAGCCACATGAACACATCAATGAGCAGCACAATGGCAATGATCCAGGTAACAACCAACAACAGCGCTGCGGCGTTTTGATGTGCCGAAACGATCCAGCGACCCACGATGATCCGGCCGTAGCTGTTGATCAAGCTTTCCGTTGCGGCCGTTTTTGCCACATAGCGGCAAATACCGGCGAAACAGATCAGCATGACGATCAGGCTGCTGAAAACCCACATGACAAATTCCCAGGCAGGCTGGACGGTTTGCCACATTTTGCCTTTCCAGCCGGTAATTTGTTCCTTGGCATCTTCGATGTTCCGGGCAACGGCATTGGAGTCGGGCAACGAAATGCCCGTGGTGGAAATGGGCGCCTCGTTTTGCCGGGGGCGCACCGGGTCGCGGGTGAGGGTTTGGGCGGCTGCTGCAACCGAGCTGGTTGTTTGCACCGTTTTCGGTTCGCTTTTGGGTTTGGAAGCGGAAGCGGCCTTGGCTTTTGAAATTTTTGGCGGTGGCGCTTCGGCCACTGCCTCCGGATCTTTGGGCGATTCGGGGCGGATCGTGGTGGTCTTGCCTTGATAAACAATTTGGATTCCCAAAAGCCGGCCGGCGTTATCGCGGTTCGAGAAATACCGCTCGTTGAACAGCAGCTGCTCGTAGTTTTTCTTGCCGTCGCCTTGCCGTTTCAGTACGGCTTTTTGAAAAATAAATTTCACAACACCGCGCGGACGGTCGTTCTTGTACCGGAAGGAACCCAAATAACGCTCAACTTGCTCCGTCTTGGTGATGGCGTACGAACTGGTGGGAATGGCGCCCAGGAAACACAGCGCACAAAACAGTAGCGGGAAACTTTTCATACGTAAGGCGGTGTAAGTCTTTGATTAACTCATATCGGATTAAAAAAACAGGGTAAACCGCCCCAAATTTAGCCCAAAAAGGGTAAAAATGCATCTGTAAAACAATGATTTAACTAAAAACCCGGGAAACCGGAAAACGATAGAATCCCTAGTGCATGTAGCGGTGCACCAGGCGGTTTTTCTTGGATTCGATGGCCAGGAAAATTTCATAAATGGTAATCTTTCCGTCGCGCTCGGAAGTCTTGCGAAAAATTTGCTTTCGCCCTTGGGCATCATCGGCAACGTACCAGCCATCGAGCCCGGCATTTTTAAAATAGCTGGGGTTGCTAAAGCCTTCGTAGACAACTTTTTCCGAGGGCGCCCCGATAAAAGCCGGCGCAAAAATGGCCAGGTACAGATCGATGGTATTATTGAGCGGTATCCGGCCCGAGCGTTCGAATTTGCGCACCAGATACAGCTCGGTCAGATCCATCATAAAATCAATGTCTTTGTTTTTACAGGCACTCAACACTGCTTCAAAACGAACCGGTTTCCCTTTGTACGCCAGGCTTTGCAGGCCGGCGCGGGTAAACTGGATCCAGCCGGCCGCTACCTGGTCACTGCGCACTTCGAAGGGCTTGAGACCGCACTCAAGGTAAGCTGCTTCATAAATCGCCAATGGGGTCGATTGTATCTGCGCGGCAATTTCCCGCGTGCGGCGCAGCACCACCGTTTTGTGGTAGGGGTCCATGGTATTGTCGAGCTCTGCCTCAAAAATGGCGGTCAGATGTTCTTCGGAGAAATTTGAAAACTCGTCGACGTATACCGGATAAAAAAAGCGCTGCTCGATATCCTGTAAAAGGTCGATCAACGGCAAACTGAATGCCCAAAGCAGGGTGCCCAGAACCGCAATTATGATCAGATTCCGCTTTCCCCAGATAAACGTGAACCGGTAGGTTTTTTTAATAAACCGGAACAGGAATTGAAAAGCCAGGCGGACAATGCGCAAAATCTGTAAAAATAAATAGACCAGCAGGATGCAGGCAATCCAACGAAACCAGGTATCCTGGCTCAGCAGGTACTGGATATAATCAAAAATAGTTTTGCCCTCACTACGCGAACATCCGGATAGCAGGAATAGAAAAAAGATACATTTTGCATAGCGCATACGGCGTCTGCTGGTATTTTGAATAATATTGTTTTGCGCTCAGTTGCCGATGATCCGCTTCAAAAGGATTTCATCAGTGGCGCCACCGGCAAAGTCGTCGAATGCCTTTTCGGTTACCGTAATTATATGATCGCGAATAAATGGCGCGCCTTCGCGTGCGCCCTGTACGGCGTCTTTGATGCAACATTCCCATTCGAGGACAGCCCAGCCGTCGAAGTCGTATTGAGCGAGTTTTGAAAAAATAGATTTGAAGTCCACCTGCCCGTCGCCAAGCGAGCGGAAGCGCCCGGGCCGGTCAACCCAGCTTTGGTAGCCGCCGTACACGCCACTGCGCCCGTTGGGCCGGAATTCGGCGTCTTTGACATGAAACATTTTTATCCGCTCGTGATAAAAATCGAGGTATTGCAGGTAATCCAGTTGTTGCAATACAAAATGGGAGGGATCGTAAAGCATGTGGCAACGTGGATGGTTTCCGGTGGCGGCAAGAAAGCGTTCGAATGTGACGCCATCGTGCAGATCCTCCCCGGGGTGAATTTCGTAGCACAGGTCTACACCGGCGGCATCAAACGCATCTAAAATGGGCGTCCAGCGACTCGCCAACTCCTTAAACGCCGCTTCGACTAAGCCTTGCGGGCGCTGTGGCCAGGGGTACACCGTATGCCAGATCAGCGCACCCGAGAAGGTGACGTGCGCTTTCAGGCCAAGATGTTCGCTGGCTTTTGCCGCTTGTTTCAGCGTTTGCACGGCCCACTCCGTGCGGGCTTTGGGTTTGCCATGCAGCGCCTCGGGCGCAAAGGCGTCGAACATGAGGTCGTAGGCCGGATGCACCGCCACCAGCTGCCCCTGCAAATGGGTACTGAGTTCGGTAATTTGCACCCCGCAGGCTTCCACTCTACCCCGCAGGTCATCGCAATATGTTTTACTTTCGGCGGCCGTTGGCAGGTCAATCAGCCGACTGTCCCAGGTTGGAATCTGCACGCCGGTATAGCCCAATTCGGCTGCCCAGGTGCAAATGGTTTCCAATGAATTAAACGGGGCCGCGTCGCCCATAAACTGGGCGAGAAAAATTGCCGGGCCTTGAATAGTGCGCATCTGTTATGTTTGAGTCGGGAAATGAATGGTATTTCAGTTTAGTTGTAGGTTGGGACTTTGAGGGTTGTAGCCGTAGCCGGCCACACGGAGTTTAAGGCCAGGTTCGCAACGCCCTGACTATTGGGGCAAATTGAATAGCCAATATCTGTTAATTCTTATATTTCACCCTGTAAATCACCGGCAAATCTGGCAAACGCGCATGCAAGACTTTTCAGCGTATACCATTTTATTTATTTTCTGTGGACTGATCATTTTGTCCTATCTCTTTTCGGTGCTGAACCGAATAACCCGAATCCCCTCGGTTTTACTGCTGTTGGGTACCGGGATATTGTTGCGGTATCTGGCAGACTTTACCGGGTTCACCTTTACGATTCCTAAAAACCTGATCGAAATTATCGGCACTGTCGGGTTGATCATGATCGTACTGGAAGCCGGGCTTGACCTGGAAGTGAACCGCTCCAAACTTCCCCTGATCCGGAATTCCTTTTTTTCTGCGCTCATCATTTTCCTGCTTTCCACTTTTGGTGTGGCCGGTATCCTGATGCTTTACCTGCCCCATGTTCCGTTTATTCATTGTATTACCTACTCCATCCCGCTGAGCATTGTAAGCAGTGCGATTGTTTTGCCCAGCGTGCACCATTTGAGTGCCGAGAAAAAAGAATTTCTGATTTACGAGGCTTCTTTTTCGGATATCCTGGGGATTATGGTGTTCAATTTTCTGACGGCAAAACAATTAATTACCGGAAATGACACCCTCTGGTTTTTTGGAAGCATTCCGATCGCGATTGTGTTGTCCATTGTGGTTTGTTTTGCCCTGATGTTCCTGTTGGTCAAAAACCAGATCAATATCAAATTCTTTCTGGCTTTTGCCGTGTTGATCGTGATTTATGTCGGCGGAAAAATGCTGAACCTGCCGTCTTTGTTGACCATCCTGCTTTTCGGCCTGGTAGTGAACAACTGGGAACTTCTGCCCTGGCAGGCACTGCACCGGTATTTTACAAACAAGGATGTGGACGAAGTGCGCGGTTTTCTGATTTCGATAACGGCCGAGTCGTCGTTCCTGATCCGGACGTTTTTCTTTATCATTTTTGGCTACGGGATCAATCTCAGTTTTCTGCAAGACCAGCAGGTATGGTTGGTTGGGTCGGGCATTGTTGGCGCCCTGCTTGTTTTGCGTTATATTTATTTGCGGGTGGTGCACCGTTACGACCTTTTTCCCGAGTTGCTTTATATCCCGCGCGGATTGGTCACCATTCTTTTGTTTTACAAAATACCAACCTGGCAGCGAATCGACCAGTTTGATGAAGGTGTTTTATTTTTTGTAATTTTGACCACCAGCCTGATCATGATGCTGGGGGCCCTGCTCTACCGCGACGACCCGAAAGAGTTGGCAGAAATTAATGTGACACTGGTTGAACACCCTGCCTCCCCTTCAGATTCGCATTAATGCCGTTTTTAATGCCTGGCTTAAAATACTTTGAATTGGGTAGGCCTTCCGGATTAATGTCGGATACCTGTCATTTTTATTCCGCCCTTGGCTTAATGTTTGTACATGGAAGACCGGACAAGTTCGTGCTGTGCTTGTTACTTCTAAACCATTTGTGTGACTATTAATTCAGGTTATTTTATGCGGAAAATTTACGTTTTCTCAATTATCGTTGCATCCGTTCTTTTTGCCTGCAAACACGATCCGTTGTGGGCGCCATTGAATATTGAATTGCACCAGGCAATTACCAATATTTCGCAGAACGGCTCACCAAGTTATTTTATCCTGCCGGAAAGCACCGATTTTGACCGCATTCCGCAATCACCGGCCAACCCGCTCACCGCCGAAAAGGTGGCCCTTGGCAAGTTGTTGTTTTACGAATCGGCATTTGCCGTGGAAGCCAAACATACTTCAGGCATGGCTACATTTTCCTGCTCTTCCTGCCATATCCCGGCGGCAGGCTTCCGGCCCAACCGGGTGCAAGGCATCGCCGACGGCGCATACGGCTTTGGCACGAATGGCGAAGGACGCAGCAAACGCCTGGAATATGCCGAACAGGACATTGATGCCCAGGGCGCCCGGCCATTGAGCATGCTGAATGTGGCCTATGTCACCAACTCCATGTGGAACGGTTCGTTCGGCGCCGGTGGCGTGAACGCAGGCACCGAGAGCCGCTGGGGCGTGGCCGATCCGGGTACTGCAATAAACCACGAAGACCTGGGATCGCTTGAAGGACAGAATATTGAAGGCCTGAAAACACACCGCCTCCTGATCAACCGGGAACTGGTGGAGTTTTACGGTTACAAGGCATACTTCGACGCCGCTTTCCCGGATGTACCGGAAGCAGAGCGGTATACCCGCAAGACTGCAAGTTTTGCCATTTCGGCCTACCTCCGCACCTTGTTGTGTACGGAAGCGCCTTTTCAACGCTGGCTAAAGGGCGAAGACGATGCTATGACTGATGAGGAAAAACGCGGGGCGCTGTTATTTTTTGGCAAAGCCGGTTGTTATCGTTGCCACAACGAGCCCAATCTGGGTTCAATCACTTTCCACGCATTGGGTGTGCAGGATCTTTTTGAAAATGGCGGGCTCAAAACCAGTGCTTCGGATCTGCGCAATCTCGGGCGCGGTGGTTTTACCGGCAATCCGGAGGATATGTTCCGCTTCCGCGTTCCGCAGCTGTACAACCTCGGCGACGGCGGCCCCTACTTTCACGGCAGCAGCAAGAATACCCTGCGGGAGGTTGTTGAGTATTTTAACGATGGCGTACCGGAAAATTCCCGTGTTCCGAAATCCCAGATTTCACCCTTCTTTCACCCGCTCAACCTGTCGATTTCAGAACAATCCGACCTGGAAGCCTTCCTGCGCAACGGCTTGCGCGATCCGAACATCCAGCGCTATGTGCCGGACCATTTGCCCTCCGGCTTTTGCTTCCCGAACAATGACCAGCAGTCGCGCCGCGAAATCGGATGTGAATAAAAATACCCGCTCGTAAAATTGCAAAGGGCATGGTGCACATTTCGCACCATGCCCTTTGTAGTTAAAAAACGGGCTTTATAAAAGCACCCGTACGGTTTCAATCTTGCGGTCGCTCACCAACTCCAGGATAAATGTTTTGCCGTCAAGATTCAGCCGGGCGCCCTGCTTCGGGATCGTTTCCGTGGTCGTAACCAGGTACCCCGACAAGGTATTGTACGCTCCCTCAGGGATGTTCAGCACAGGATATTTGTCGTTTAGGTAATCTACCTTGAGTCTGCCCGAGAAAATGAATTCGGTGTCTGAAACCTGCACTTCGATGAATTCTTCCTGATCATGCTCATCATCAATTTCACCGAAGAGTTGCTCCAGGGCATCTTCCAGCGTCACCAGTCCGGACAGGCTGCCGTATTCGTCGACCACACAGGCTATGCTGGTGCGCGTGCGGATGAACTTGTGCAGCAGATCATTCACTACGATACCCTCCGGCACAAAAGAAATTGGCAGTATGATCTCGCGAATCCGGCGCGGCTGGTTGAATAATTGCTGCACATGGACATAGCCCAGCACTTTGTCCAATTCACCGTCGACCACTAGGATGCGAGACAGGCTGCTTTCGATCATCAGTTGCCGCAATGCTTCCACTTTGGCATTGACATCAATGTAGACAATTTCGGGCCGGGGCGCCATGCAATCGTGCGCGCGCACGGCATTCAGATGCAGCGCATTTTCGAGCAATTCAGCCGCCACATCTTCCTCGGCACTCGTGCCGGTATTCTGTTGAACAAAGTATTGCAACAATGCCTCATCCGCTTCTTCCGGAGTATGATACAGGTGGCGAAACACGATTTTGCGAAGTAGCAGTAAGATCAAAAAGAACAAACTGGCAACAATCAAGCCCGCGACCCAGCCGCTGCCAAGCAAAAAAGAAAACAGCGGTCCGGCCCAAAACGCCACGAGTGCTGCCAAGCCAACAAACAGGACGGTTGATGCGAAAGCATAGCTTCCTGGTTGAAGCGCTGCAGTCCATCCGGCATATCGGGTTTGCTGTTCGTCCATGTGGTTGTTGTGTTGTTTGATCAGTCCAGGGCTTTGTCCAGTTGATCGGCCTTGATAATACCCTTGGGAACCGTAATTTTCCAATAGGAAAAATCCTGATTGGCTTCCAGGCCAAAACCGTAAATCACCTCATCGGGCTTGGTCACTTTTACAAATTTATCGGTGCGCACCTTTTCCGTTTTTTCGTCCCAGATCAACTCTTCCGTTTCGAGTTTTTCCTGCTGCACCGTTGTTAGCACAACGCTGTCGCGGGCAATGATAAGACCTTTATCCTGTTGCCGAATGGCAAATTTAGCCGTCAGCGTACTCCGAACCTGGAGTTGGGGGGTCAAAAATTCCAGTTTGATGCCGTCGGGAAATTCCTGGCGGGGCTCCAGCCGGTCTACGTAGTTGTACAGGGAGGGCGCCGTAACGCGCACCCGCACAATGGCACTGTCTGAATACAATATTTCCACATCGCGCCCGATTTCCACGCCGGTATCGTCCGGGCCGTATTGTTGCTCCTCCCGCTTTGATACAGGGTCGCAGGCCAAAAAAACCAGTACTGCCCAGGCAACAAGACCGGAGCAGCCGTATAAAACCCATCGTGAAAGGTTGTTCATGGACAAAATATCAGGTGAGCAGTTTTTTAAAACTATACCGAAAAACCAGCAAGGCGCCAACCACGATCAGGACCAAAATATGTACCGGCACCCGCACAAATGCGATCAGGTGGGTGCGGTCCAGCAGGTACATCAGTACAAAAAGAGTACCGATGAGCAACATCAGGTTGGATAGTTTGCCAAAGCCCGGGATTTGCTCGAAACGCACATTTTTTTGGATGATGCCCAGGCTCAGTACCAGCGAAAGTACCGGGACCACCTGCGTGAGTATGTTTGTGTTCAGGATGCTGCCGCCGCGTTCGAACAAAAACAGGTAAATGCTCAACGCAATGGAGAATATCCCCGGGATACACACGGCATACACCAGTACCGCGTACAGGTAGTTCCAGGGGCCCACATGGCCTTCGCCGCGCCCCATCCAACCGGCCAGCAGCGCAATGAGCGGGATCAACAAAAAATAGCCGATGATGGCCAATGGATTTGCACTCAGGTAGTCGAAGAATTCACCAAGCGTCATTGTTTGCAACCTTATTTTGAAAAACGGCCTGTATGTTTGTTTCCAGCAGTAATAACAAACAGGCATAAAATTCAACCGCTGTATGCCAGCAAATGTACCGCATCCATGTCCGGCAGCAAAGCACCCTATACCGAATTCTGCCGGGTAGCCCATGTCCCCCTGCACTTCCAACCCTGGTGGCTCGACGCGGTTTGCGGCCCGGATAACTGGGACGTCGCCATTGCCACCGCTGCCCGGCAGGGTATTCCCATGGGTGCTCAGCCGTATTTCAAAACCCGCCGCCTGGGTTTGCCGGTTGTCCAACAACCGCCGTTTACAGCCTATGCCGGCCCCTGGTTTCATCCGGATATTCAACATCCGGAACTGCCTGTGCACAAACAACTGGGTTGGCAGCACCGCGTGCTTGAAGAATTGATTGCGCGGCTTCCACGCGTGTTGTTTTTCCAACAGTGTTTTCACCCCGCCATTCAAAACTGGCTGCCATTTTACTGGGCAGGCTTTCGTCAAACGACGCGCTACACGTATTTGCTGCCCGACGCTGTGGATACCGCTAAACTTTACCGCGGTTTTAAAAGCAGCCTGCGCACTGAACTTCGCCGCGCAGCGGAATGCACCGAAGCCGTGGTGGTGGAAGACCCGGAGCCAATATTTCACCTGAACAAACTGTCCTTTGCCCGAAAGGGACTTCGCCAACACTATTCCCGGAGCACATTTCAACAGCTGCACCAGGCACTGGCTGTGCGCCAACAGGTCCGCGCACTTTTAGCCTGCGACCGAAAAACCGGAACGCCGCATGCAGGGCTGTACCTGGTGTTTGACACACAGCAGGCAGCCGTTTTGCTCACCGGGTTTGATCCCGCCTACCGGCACTCCGGCGCCTTGCACGGCCTGTATTGGCAGGCAATTCAATATTGCGCTGTGCGCAAACTCAGTCTTGATTTTGAAGGAAGTATGCAGCCCGGAATCGAGCATGTATTTCGAAATTTCGGCGGCCAACGCAGGCCGTATTTGCAGGTTTGGCGGTATTAATAATGGTCCTACGACTTTGGAGTCGTAGGACCATTACACCCGGAACATAAAAGCCCTACCGCACCATCTGATAAAAAATTGTGGAAAACCAGCTGGAGTCGGCCTTAATGAGTGTGTCGAGTGTTTTGTCGGCCTTTTGCGACAGCGTCCGAATGTCTTTGACCACACTGCAAAACGACTCCGAATGCGGACAGTTGGCCTCCACGCCGGCTACTTCATCGAGCACCTTGAGCATAGGTTCCAGCTCTTTCTTTTTCCGGTGGATGATGATCTGGCGTACAACTTTCCACATGTCTTTTTCGGCGTAGAAGTATTCCTTGCGCTCGCCCGATTTGAGTTTTTTGTGCACCAAACCCCAGTCGATCAGCGCCCGCAGGTTCATGTTGGCATTGCCGCGCGAAATCGAAAGACCGTCCATAACTTCATCGGCAGTGAGCGCGTCGGGCGCCACGAGCAGCAGGGCGTGTACCTGTGCCATGGTGCGGTTAATCCCCCAGTCGCTGGCCATTTTGCCCCAGGATTCGATGAATTTTTGTTTGCCTTCCTGAATATCCATAACGGTGTAAAAAAGGTTAGGAAAATTGTGTTTTAGCGTTGTCAACCAATTAAATACAATTTGGGGCTATTTTGTTTTCAAAAATAATTGAAACCAGTGAAATTAACTTTTTAAAGGAGCAAATGTTTCCTGAGCGACAGCCTGCGTTTAAAGACAAACAAAAACATGACCAAACCCGGCTCTTATCTTTCTTCCGACAGCAGTGGCGACTACACGGCGCAGATCACGCGTTTGCTGCGCGATACCGAAACCGATAACTGCCCGCTCCTGCTCGAACTGATGGAAGGCGGCGGCGTAAACCGACGCTTGCTGGGATATTTGTTTGGCATGGCCGTATTTCACACCAACCGGCTCGTGAACGGCAGGGCAATGGCCCTGCTGCAACGGCATGCCTCCGAAGCCACCGTGTTGCAGGCCATCAAACTCCGCGAATCGGTCGCGTATCACTACGACGAGGCCGAGTATTTCAGCCGCTACCAGAGTGCCGAAGTGGACCTGTTCGACTTGCTGCTGGCCGGCAAAATGTGCCTCTGGCACCGCAACCGCCCAGGCCAGGGCAGCAGCGCGCAAGTTGCTTTTCAAACGCTCGACTTGCGCCGCCTCGCCGTGGATACGCTATCGGAGGCGCTGGCAACCTTGAATTTTTTGAAATTTATCGCCCTGCCGGCACACAAAAACTTCGACCTGGCTGCCGCTGTGCCCATTTTACTGGAACTGCCGTTGGAAGTCGTAATCATCGAAAATGTGCGGATTGAACAGTTCCCGGTAGGGCTTTTTAATTTGAATGCCATGCACACGCTCATCATTCGTAAAGGAAACCTGCGCCCCCGGGCGCCCATGCGGGTACCGGAAGGCGGGCCATACGGAAGCCCTGTACTTGAAAAACTGATTCTTGAAGCCTATCCCATTGAGGGCGAAACACGCTTGGGACCTTTCCCAAAATTGCGCGAAGCCACGCTTGTGCGCTGCCGGATTGCCCGGCTCGACATGCTCGAACGATCCAAGCAGCTCGAACGCCTCGACGCCAGCCACAACCAAATAGAAATTTTGCCCCAATTCCTTTCCAATTGTCAACACCTGCGCACAATAAAACTCAGCGACAACCCCTTCCGCCAGATCAACCTGAACCTCGAAAACCTGCTCCAACTCGAAGAACTGGAGCTGAAAATCCAACCCGTAAAACACAACTAAACACCGCATGCTCCCTACCGCCCGCATCCTCGACGAACTCGCGCGCACCGGCATCGACCTGCTGTTGCGCGAGCCGTTTTATGCGCATGTGTTTGGAAGTTTGAACAAGGAGATTGTCGGCAAAGGCCACCTGGTAGAAACCCTGGCTGTGGGGCAGGGGCACCAGGCACTCACCCTGTACGTCAATGCGCAGTTTTGGGATACCGTGCTCACCGACCCGCTGCATCGCTACGGCGTGGTGAAACACGAACTGTTGCACCTCGTTTTTCGCCATTTATTTGTGAAAGAACCCTACTTCGACCCCATGCTGCTCAACATTGCCTTCGACCTGGTGGTAAACCAGTATGTGGAGCGCGACCGTTTGCCCGACGACAGTATTTTCCTCGAATCCTTTCCCAACCTGGCCCTCAAGCCCGGCCAAACCTGGTTTTATTACTACAAACAACTCGAAGAACTGCGCCAAAGCCGCGGTGGGGAAGCATCCGGTTCGCCCGACCAGGAACTGCTCAACAACATCCGCTCCGACTCCCACGGCCTGGAACGCCACCAACCCTGGCGCGAGATACGCAGCCGCAGCGAACTGGAACGCGATGCCACCGAATTGCACCTCGACAGCCTGATGCAAACGGCACACCAGCGCACCAGCGCACACGCCTGGGGCGCGATGCCCGGCGACGTGCGCGAGCTGCTCGAGCAGCAACTCCTGCGCCCCGCAGCACGCCTCAACTGGCGCCTGGTGCTGCGCCTTTTCGCAGAGAGCGCCGCCAAAACCCGCCTGAAAAATACGATCAAACGCCCCTCCAAGCGCTTTGGTACCGTACCCGGACTTCGCATCCGGCACCGGCAGCGCCTGCTCGTTGCCATCGACACTTCGGGCAGTATCGGGCAGGATGACCTCACCTTGTTTTTCAATGAAATTTTTCACCTCTGGCGCGCCGGCGCGCAAGTCGAGGTATTGGAAAGCGACACGAAAGTGTACCGGCAGTTTGCCTACCGTGGCGCCACCCCTGAACTTATAACCGGGCGCGGCGGCACCGACTTCAACGATGCCCTGGAACATGCCAACCGGCAACACCCCGACGGGCTCATTTTTTTCACAGACGGCTTTGCCGACAAGCCCCGCGTGCAACTGCGTATGCCCGTGCTTTGGGTAATTACACGGCGTGGGCTGGAACCCAAACAACCGGCGTGGGCGGCGTTGCCGGGGCGTAAGGTGAAAATGTAACACGCACCTCCGGTGCGTCTAAAAAAAGCGGCACAGAGATACCTTACTCGTCCTACGACATGAAGTCGTAGGACGAGTAATCACCTCTAAATTTTCCGCACCTTCCCCGAACCGGAAACATTTGAAGTTACCGACGGATTACCGCGATATTCCACATTGCCGCTGCCGCTGATGGTCACAAAAAGCGACTCGCTTACATCCACGCGCACATCGCCCGAACCGCTAACGGTCACATCGGCCGTGAGCACAGGACAGCCCAGGGCATCGAGGTTGCCGCTGCCGCTAATAGTGCATTTCAGGTGGTCGGCAACGCCGTCGATGGCGATGTTGCCACTGCCGGTGATGAGGGTTTGGATTTCATTAAAATTGGCGTTGAAAACTTTCATGTTTCCACTGCCGGAAATCCGGAGATCCAGTTTGTCGCCGGAAATAGCGTCGGGAACATCCACATCCACCGAGCCGGAAATTTCAACACCATCCCAGGACGGCGCCGAAACCGTAATTTTCAGGTTATCCACGTCGTACACATCGCGGTCGAAGTGGATTTTCAGCGTGCCGTTGTCTTTCAGCGTTACCAGGTAGGGAATGATGCTTTCCTCGCAGGTCACTTCGACGTGGAAAACCGAGTCGACACGCAATTCCAACTGGCCATTGGTGGCGATATCCACAGCGTGGAAATTTTTCACATCGCGGACTTCCGTGACGAGGTCGCCTTTGCCTTTGATGCCCAGCACATCGTCGCAGGCGCTAAAGGTCCAGGTTAACAAGGCTAAAAAAATCAGGGCGGGTACTTTTTGCATGTTCTTGATCATAGCGAAATATAGTTTTTGTAAAAAAAAAATGGGTTTTGTGTTTAAGTATGATCATAAGACACGCTGGATAGATTTTACCCTGACGTGCAGGGTGCATTTTTTATTAATTCAAAAGCGGATACGCACGGCAGCCGTCCAACCCCACCACGCAGAAAGCCAGCCGTCGGCGTTTTGGCTGTCGCTCAACCGGTCGTTCGACACCACCCGTTCGCGCAAGGTTGCAGTCCCCAGGCGGTTTGGGTCGGCGTAAAACAGGTTGGCGGTAGGGCCGCCGGCGATGGAAAAGTGTTTGCCAAAATTGAGGTCGAGCGCCAGCGCGGCCTGGTCCCATTCCTGGATGTGATTCGTATGGTCGCCCTCGTTGAGGTGGCGGTGAATGAGGTCGAATGACAGTCCGCTCCAGCCTGCCAGTCGTGCACGGGCGCCCAAACCCGCCCCGTAGGCCCAGAAGCGATTGCTGTTGGGGCTGTCCGGGTCGAAGCCCGCGGTAAGGATGGTGTAGAGTGCCGGCACGCCGGATTTGAATGCCGAATTGGCAACAAACACATCGTTGGCGCTAAATTCCAGCACGACATAACCGCCGCGCTTCGACAGGTTGATCAGGCCCAGTTGGACGCCGCGGATTTCCCGGGCATAGTTGATCAAACCGATTTGTGCGCCACGGGCAAGGCCGGCCCGGTTGAAAACACCGGCCACCTGAACACCCTGCAAGCTGTCGGCAGTATTGGCAATGCCGGCCGCCTGGAACGCACTCCGGTGGGCATGGTTGACGATGCCGGCCAACTGGATGCCGGGTTCGCCGCGCAGCGCCACATTCGTAATTCCCGCGGCTTGCAATGCGCCCGCCGAAGTGAAACCGGCGTAGTTGCCGATGCCGCTAAATTGCGCGCCGCGTAGCGTGTGACCTGTAAAATTGTAAACCCCGGCAAACTGTGCGCCGCGGGCTGTATTGCCCAAATTGTTGAACAAGCCGGCCGCCTGCACCCCGCACAAACTGTCGCCAGTGATGTTGAACAGGCCGGCCGCCTGAATACCCGAAACATTTTCGCGGTTGATATTGCCCAGGCCGCCGACTTCAACAATGCGGTTGCCGCGGGAGTACCCGGCAAAAATATTCAGGGAGTAATCGTTGACCACACTGCCGCTCATCCGGTGGTTGGTGCCAATACCGGGCAAAACAGACAGTTGCGCACGCCGGTGCAGCGAATCGCGGACATTCAGGGTGGAAAGTTTTTGCGAGGAGCGCACAAAAAAATCTTCCAGTTCCACGGCCACTTTTGTCAGTTCTTCCTCAAAAGTCGGTTTTGCCGGCGGCGGCAGCGAATCGATGTACATGTCCAGCTTTACCAGCCGGGGCGTTTGGGAACTGACCTGCAACACGGTATCCCGGTAAGCCAGTTTGGAAACAACAATTTCGGAACGCTCGCCGACCGGCAGTTCGTAAAATCCGTGCCGGTTGGTGGTGGTGGAGCGCAGGGTTTTGCGGTCGTACACGGTCACGTTGGCCATGCGTTTCCCGGTTTTTTGGTCGGAAATGTATCCGCTCAGTTTTTGCTGATTTTTCTTTTGCCGTTTCAAAATCAGGTATTCCCCGCTTTCTTTGAATGTATAGTCGTCGCCCAGCACAAACAGGAGTGTTTCGCGCACCGACCAGCCCTCGGCAGTCAGCGTTACCCGGCGGTTTTCATCGAGAATATTGGCATTGTACGACCATTCGAAACCGCCTTCCCTGGCGATCGCAGCCAGGGCTTCTTTCAACGGCGTTTGATCAAACCGGACCGTAATGGTACGCTCCAGTACATCGGTGGCATGCAAACCTGCTCCTGATACCAGAAACAGGACCAGCAACAGGCCTGCACACCGGATATTGTTTTCATAGCGCATTGTTATTGCCTTTTTTTATTCACAGCCCTCGCCGACCAGGACATAGCCTTTTCCCGATTTTTCAATTTTAAAGGAAAAAGATTCTGCCACGAGGTTCAGCACGCGGTCGAGGGTCAGGTTGTTGTAGCGGGCGGTGAGCGGGCAGTTTTCCAGTTGTGCTTTATTCAAAGAAATTTCCACACCGTACGCTTCGCTGAGCTGTTTGACCACCATTTGCAGCGGTGTGGCGTCAAATCGGAAAATCCGGTTTTTGAAAACCGGCGTCCCCTGCTCCTGCACGGTACGTTGCAACTGCGCATTTGTACGGTCGTAAGTGGCCTGTTCACCGGGGCCGAGCAGCAGTTCCTGGCCGTTTTTACGCACGCGGACTTTGCCCTCGGTTACCGTCACGATGACTTTGCTGACATCGCTAAAATTGTCGACGGTAAATGCCGTACCGACCACCTGCACCTGCACGTCCTGAACTTCCACCACAAAAGGCCGGGTGCTGTCGGGCGCTACTTCAAAATAGGCCTCACCTTCCAGGCGCAGGCGGCGCTCGCGGCGGTTAAATTTTGTATGCAGGGTAAGTGCGGAGTTTTGCTGTAGCGTTACCACCGAACCATCGGTAAGCGTATCGGTCAAAATGGTTTCGGTGGCAGCCATCCGTACCGGTTCGGGTGTACCGGCCGTTTGCCACCAATACACTGCCGCGGCAGCCAGCAACAGCACCGCCGCAGCCCGGAGCCAGAATGTACGGTAGCGGCCCATCGAAACCACTTTTCCCGTTCCGCGCAAGTTGTTTTTTACTTTTTGAAGGGCGGCATCGGTATCGACAGCCCTGGGCGCCGGACTAAGCCCCGAAGCAGAACGCTCCCAAAGCCAGACCAAATCCGACAGGTACTGCTCATTTTCAGCCGATTCGGCCAGCCAGTTTTGTACCACCCGTTCTTCTTCCGGCGAGCATTCGCCGGCGAGGTATTTGGCCAGCAGGCTGTCTATTTTTTCGTCAAAATTGTTCATTCAAACGCAGGTTTACGGATCAAAAAAAATCAACCGAAAAGTTTCCAAATACTGAGCACGCCAATCAGGGTGACCAGGTAATCGGCCAGTTGAACACGCAGTACGCGCAGCGCCTTGCCCATTTGGGTTTCCACGGTTTTAATGGAAATACCCAGTTGGTCGGCAATTTCCCGGTACTTCAGCGCTTCAAAACGGCTCAGTTCGAACACATGCCGGCACTGCGGCGGTAGGCTGTCGAGCGCCCGTTGGAAGCGCTCGCGGAGTTCGGGTGTCGTGTCGTCGGGCTGGGTAAGCATCGTGTCGGGTTGTTGAGCGGTAAAATCCAGGTATTTCGATTGCACCTGCCGGGAGCGCAAGCGGTTCAGGCAGGCGTTGTGCACGGATTTGTACAAATAGGCCTTTAGCGACCAGGTCACCTGCAGTTTGGCGCGGTATTCCCAGAGTTTTACAAAAGCCTGTTGCACGAGGTCTTCCGCTTCGTCCATGTCGCCGTCGGCGAGCCGGCAGGCGTAGTGGCAAAGTGGTTCGTACCAGCGCCGGAATACAGCCTCGAAAGCCGCTTCGTCGCCGAGTTGAATTGCCCGGGCCAGCTTGTTTTCGTCTTGATCCTTCAAATCAGTTTGCGGTTTTAGTGTCCGGTTGCGGATGGTTGTTTAATCCAAAAATCCGCATCCACAGTTGAAGACACGCTGGGGTAGCGTTTACCCTGACGTATCTTTGATTTTTTTTTCAATAAAAATTTAGGTACTTGCCACCGACCATGCCCTTCCGCGAAATCTACCGGACCTTTTGCGCTCAGGCACCCGACATGCCGCTTTTTATGCAAGACTGGTACCTCGACGCCGTTTGCGGGCCGGCCAACTGGCAGGTTGTTTTCGCGCACAAAGGTGAAAAAGTAGCCGGCGTGTTGCCCTATTTTTTGAAACAAAAACTGCACTGGCGCTACGTAGCCATGCCGCCGCTGGCCAAAATGATGGGCCCGTACCTGCTGCCGGAATTTCGCACGGCGCGCCACGAAACCGGCCTGCTGCGGCAACTCATCGAACAACTGCCGCGCCTGGCTGCCTTCGAGCAGGATTTCAACTACACCGCCACCAACTGGCTGCCGTTTTACTGGCAGGGCTTTCGCCAAACGACGCGCTACTCGTACGTCCTCGACCTCAGCGCCGGGCTGGAAACCCTGGAAGAAAATCTGGCGCCCGATTACCGCAACAACAAAATTCCCAAAGCCGCCGAACTGGTACAGGTACACTCCGGCAACGACCTCGAACTTTTTTACCGGGTGCACAACCAAAGTTTTCAGCGCCAGGGCATGGCGGCGCCGGTCAGTTTTGATTTTTTGAAAACCCTCGACGCGGCACTTGAAGCCCGTCAGGCCCGCACCATTTTTTGGGCTGCCGACCGCCAAACCGGCGCCGTGCATTCGGTGGCTTACCTGGCCTGGGACCGGCATTCGGCCTACTACCTGCTCGCAGGCGACGATCCGGCCTTGCGCCGCTCGGGCGCCGGCGTTTTAATCGCCTGGGAAGCCATTCGTTTCGCTAAAGAAAATTTAAACCTCCGCTATTTCGATTTTGCCGGCAGCATGATCAAGCCGATCGAGCGCGTGCGTCGGCAGTTTGGCGCAGCGCAAAAACCCTACTTCCGCGTATACAACGAATGGTCGTTGGTTTGGCGCCTGGGGAAATGGGCGCAACGGGTTTCTCGTCGGTGAACCCGTGAAAAAAATCGGAAGATTTATGCAATCGCCCTTGGCGCTGCATCCACACACCCGCAAGGCTTGCCTATTCGTTCATTTACCAAAACACCCTGCACGTATGAAACACTTCCTTATCCTCTTTTTTGCCGCATTGCTCAGCCTGATGGCCTTTACCCCAAAAAACAGCACGGTGCTCACCGGCAAAGTGACCGACGAAAGCGGCGAAGCGCTGATTGGCGCAACCATCAAAATCATGAAGGATACCGCCTTGGTCAAAGGTATTATTACCGATTTTGAGGGCAATTACCGGGTTGCCATCGAGCCCGGCACCTACACGATTGAGTTTTCCTACACCGGTTTTGAATCCAGGCGGATTACCGATGTTCAGGTACTACCCGATCAGGTAAACACACTGGATATCAGCCTGAAAAGCGGCGCCGTACTGGAAGAAGTTGTGATTACCGCGTATAAAGTTCCATTGATCGAAAAAGACGCCACCTCGACCGGAATGGTGCTCACCTCCGAATCGATCGCCGCTGCGCCGCGCCCGGCAGGACGCCGGCCTTCGGCCAAAAAAGAAAAAGCGGGGGCGCCAATGGTTGCCAAACCAGCGCCGGCAGCCGACGAAAGCGAAATTACAATCCGGGGCTCCCGGTCCGAACCAACATCATATTACATCGACGGTATTCGGGTAGACGGAACCCCGCCGCCGGTAACGGAAATGGAGACCATGGATTTTGATATGTCGATTGATATGAGTGCTTCGGGCAAATTCGGCGAAGGCTCGCCCGGCGTACCCAGTCAGCCCACACCGCGCGCCGGCCTGCTCACCGCCGGCGAGTGGAACGACCTGCACAATTGGAACAAACACTGGGTAGACCTGCTCGCCGACGGCGAAATTGACGCCTTTCAGAAGCAGTACCAGTTTTTCCCAAAAGAGCGCTACTCGGTGTTGCTCACCAATGCGCAGAATTTCCCGATCAGCGACGTGCCGGTTACTTTGTATAATCGGTGGGGAGTAGCCGTTTGGGAAGCCCGCACCGACAACACCGGAAGGGCTGAACTTTGGGGCAATTTTTTCGAGGAAAAAAACGAATCGAATATACATTTTGCCCGCGCAACTATTGATGGCGAAGACAAAAGTCTTGGACACTTGAAAGCCGCCGAAAGCGGCCTGAACCACATCAAAATCGAGCGCGAATGCAAACAGGCGAACCAGCTTGATATCGTGTGGACAGTCGACGCCACCGGCAGTATGGGCGACGAACTGGAGTACCTCAAAACCGAATTGCTCGACGTGATCGGGCGGGTAAAATCGAACAACCCCGACCTGAGCGTGCGCATGGGCTCGGTGTTCTACCGCGATCAGGGCGACGACTACATTGTAAAAAGCAGCGCCCTCAACCACGATATTGCCAAAACGGTGGACTACATCCGCAAACAGTCGGCAGGTGGCGGCGGCGACTACCCGGAAGCCGTGCACAGCGCCCTGGAGGAAGCCATTTTTCAGCAGCCCTGGAGCCGTGAGGCCGTAGCCCGCATTTGTTTTTTGGTGCTCGATGCCAGTCCGCACCAGGAGCCCGAAGTGATCGCCAGTTTGCAAAAAAGCATACGTGAAGCCGCCAAACGGGGCATCCGCATTGTGCCCGTGAGCGCCAGCGGCATTCAGAAAGACACCGAATTTTTGATGAAATTTTTCGGCCTGGCCACCAACGGCAGTTATGTGTTCCTGACCGACCACTCCGGCGTCGGCGGCAAACACCTGGAGCCTACCAGCGACGAATACAAGGTGGAACAGCTCAACGACCTGCTGGTGCGCCTCATCACCGAGTACAGCACCATGCCCAGCTGCGAAGGCAAATCGAGTATTCGTTTTGCCGATCAGCAGCAGCAAAATAATGATCCCGGACAGTCCTCCATTTTGTACTATCCCAACCCCAGCTCGGATCAATTTTCAGTTGAATTGCCTTTCGACGCCGACAAGCTGACCCTGTACGATGCCGAGGGCAAGGCCGTGCGCAGTTTTTCCCAATTGCCAGTCGGTACGCACCGGGTGCCCGTCAACGACCTGCCGCCGGGGTTTTACACCCTGCGCGTCTGGCGCAGGAACCAGGTGGAAAGCGGGAAGGTGCTGGTGGTACGGAGCTGAGCGCAGGCTATTGGCTGTTGGTAGTTGGCTATTGGCTGTTTCCGGAGTATTTAATAGCTCATCGTTTTTCTCAGTAATCCAAGTTGTGACCAAGCCCGGCGGAGCAAATTTCCCGCAGATTACCGCAGAAAAAAACCGCAGATCACCGCAGATTTCCATTGTGTGTCTGCGACAATCTGCGCCCTTTTCTGCGGAAATCTGCGGGAAAACATGCCGCGAGAGTCTGCTTGCATGTTTAGAATAGTAATCATAGGTAGGTCGCAACTTGAGTGACGTAGAAATCCGCGAATTTTACCAAACCTGGAAACAACCAACAGCAAATTGCAAACAACCAACTGCCTGCCATGTACGCCACCGTTGATCTGTCCAATTGGCCGCGCCGCGCCACCTTCGAATTTTTCAAAAATTACGACGACCCGTTTTTCAACATTACCGCACCGGTGGATGTGACGGCACTGCATGCGCATTGCAAGGCGACGGGTGCGTCATTTTTTTTGCGCAGTTTACATGCGGTTATGCAGGCCGCCAACGATGTTGAGGCTTTCCGTTTGCGGCTGCTTGATGGCCAGCTGGTCCGGTACGATGTGGTGCATATCGGCTCCACCGTGCTGATGCCGGATAATACCTTCCGGTTTTGCTATTTTGATTATCAAGCCGATCCAATGGTTTTTGAACAGGAAGGCCGGCAACGGATCGCGGCGCTCCGGAACGCACAGCAGCTCGACCCACGCGATGACGCTTTGGACCTCCTGCACGTTTCGGTGATTCCCTGGGTGGCATTTACCAGTTTCAAACATGCCCGGCGCTGGGGCGTGGCCGATACGGTGCCGAAAATTGTGCTTGGGAAATACTACGAACAAAACGGCAGTTGGCTGATGCCGCTATCCGTTGAGGTGCATCATGCCATGATGGACGGCTACCATGTGGGTTTGTATTTTGACGCTATGCAGAAAATTCTCGATTCGGTCTGACCGGTCGGGTGTCACACTTTTTGCAACAACTCCCCCGCTTTTTCCAACATGTCCCGCGTTTTGGCAAAACAAAAACGAACCACCTTGTCGTCTTTCCGGTCGGAGAAAAACGAGGACACCGGGATGGCCGCCACGCCAAAATCGGTGGTCAGGCGTTTGCAAAAATCCAGGTCGGGTTCGTCGCTGATGGCCGAATAATCGTACAGCTGGAAATAGGTGCCCTGGCAGGGGATGGCCCGAAACCGGGTGTTGGCCATGGCGCGTTGGAACACATCGCGTTTTTGCTGGTAAAATCCGGGCAGGTCGGTGTAGTCGTCCGATTCGGCCATGTAGTCGGCAAAGGCGGCCTGCAAGGGGTTGTTTGCCGAAAAAACATTGAACTGGTGCACCTTGCGAAATTCGTGGCTCAGCTCGGGCGGCGCAATGCAATACCCGGTTTTCCAGCCCGTGCAGTGGTACGTTTTTCCGAAGGAATAAATACACAGGCTACGTTCGTACAACTCGGGGTAGCGCAGGGCAGAGGCGTGGAGCTCGCCGTCGAAAATGATGTGTTCGTACACCTCGTCGCTCAACACGAGCACATTGGTGTTTTTCAGCAGCCGGGCCAGTGCCTGCATGTCGGCTTCGCGCAGCAGGGTGCCGGTTGGGTTGTTGGGCGTGTTGATGCAGAGCATGCGCGTGCGCGGGGTGATCAGTTGGCCGACCCGATCCCAATCGATCCGGTAGTCGGGCGCCGACAGGGCGTACGGCACCGCCACACCGCCCACTGTTTCGACCGAAGGTCGGTACGAATCATAGCAGGGCTCGATGAGGATCACCTCGTCGCCCGGATGCACAAATGCGGCAATGGCACTGAAAATCGCCTGTGTGCCCCCGGCAGTTATGGTAATGTCGGTGTCCGGATTGAGTACCTGCCCATACAAACGCTCCATTTTTTCAGCAATCCGCTCGCGCAGGGGCAGCAGGCCGGGCATGGGGGAGTACTGGTTGTTGCCGCGTTGCATGTGCTCGAAGACCAGTTTTTGCAAGCGCTCCTCCGGGTTGAAATTGGGAAAGCCCTGGGAGAGATTGATGGCGCCAACCTGACTGGCCAGGCCCGACATGACCGTGAAAATGGTGGTGCCGACGTGCGGGAGTTTAGACTGTATTTCCATGATTTTTTATTTAGTATTCAGGGCAACCAGGCGGTTCAGCCGTATCATTCAGGAATATTTTTGAAAAACCTGGTCAATGGTTTTGGCCAGTTTACGGTCGCGGTCGGTCACCGTATTTCCGGCGTCGTGGGTATTGAGTTCAAAACGCACGGTGTTCCAAACGTTGCTCCAGTTGGGATGATGGTTTTGTTTTTCTGCATGAATAGCCACTTCGGTCATAAAGGCAAAGGCCTGGGCAAAATCCTTAAAAGTAAAGGTAGCATGCAGGCTGTTATTTTCTTCTTTCCACATAACAGTAACAGAATTCGTTAAACAAATTGGTCGGCGCGCATTGGCGCCTGCGGCAAAGTAAAAGTAAAAGTCGGGCCGGTTGTATTACGGCTTGGCATAATTGTCTGTTTATAAAAATCTTGGCTCATACTCCCGTTTGGCTGAACGGGGGGCCAAGTGAGGGGGTGACTGCCAGTCACCCCCTCACTATCAGCCCGATGGGAACATGAGCCAAAATCTTTGCCCAAAAAGGGCTACAGAATTTTGTTGTTCAGCCAGTTGTGGGGCCAGGTGGGGCCCGGAGGCGATGGCACGTTCAGCTCACCCCGTCGGCGGCGCAATTCCAGGTCAAGGCTGATCTTGCCCTGGCGCATGGCCCATTCGTGGTTGGCAGAAAATAGGCCCCGCAACAGGCCGCTCAGACGGCGGAGCAGGGGTTTGGTTGTCGAAATTTGCCAGTCGTATTCCACCAGACAGTCGTTGCCTTGTTGTTCAAACGTCCAAACACCGGTGCCAATAAAATCGCCCAGCGCTTCGAGGGCAAAGCTATTGGGGAACTCGGCCCGGGTAACGCGGAACGACCAGCGCAGGGTGTAAGGCAGCCAGCCTTTGGTGTACAGTTCCACCACCTTGCCGACGCCGCCGGGTTGGCCTTTTTCGCGTTCTTTCACGTCGAGGTACACCGACGGCCACCATCGGGCCAGGGGTTCGACATCTTCCAGGATGCGGTACACCTCCTCCCGACGGGTGTTGGGAAAGTGCCATTGGGTAAGGAAATGGTAACTGTTTCCGGAGGACAGGTGTTGCTGCTGCTGTTTCATATCCGGTGTATATTTTTTTAAAAAATCACGCTCAATTTAATTCTCCAGACAGCTGGGACAAAGTTGTATTTTTAAGGATTCTCACACAACCCTGGTTAAAAATGATGCGCCCCTTTCTCCTTTGCTGCACCCTGTTGCTATTCCTGGCCAACTGCCAGCAAGACAACTCAAATACCCTTAAGGACTTAAGAAACCAATTTGCGCCGGAGGTTCAGCGCTTTACCGTACCCATTGGCCGAGACACATCGATTACCTGTAAAAACGGGACCGTTTTGCATTTTTGTAAAAACAGTTTTTTGACGACTAAATCACGCGTTTTGCTGGAGGTCCAGGAGGTGTTTACCCGCGCCGAGATGCTGGCCTTGCAATTGAATACACGCACTGTAAATGGCCAGGTACTCGAAAGTGCCGGCATGCTAAATATCCAACCTGTTGACGATGGCACTCTTAAAATTAATCCTGACTGTCCGATTCGGGTCGATTTTCCGGCAAAGGCAGTAACGGACCACACACTGCTGTTTTCCGGAACAGAAACCGGCGGGCTGGTTCGCTGGAAAAACCCCAGAAAACTGGACAACGATAGCCTGATTGCTGTAATCGCCGAGGGGCGTCGGTTGTTTTGCGCGTATTGTGCATACTGTCACGATAAACAACTGGACAAACCATTGACCGGGCCACCACTGGGAAATATCCATCTGGACCGTACCATGGACTGGCTGGTGCGGTTTACCAAAAACTCCCAGCGCATGATTCAGGCCGGCGACCGATTTGCGCTTCAGACCTGGAGTCAATACAAACCGACAATGATGAACGATTTCGAATTTCTGAGCGACGCCGAAATCACGGCAATCTATAATTGGATCGCTGAAGAGAGCAAACGGCAAGGTATTCCGAAAACCAATCGTGTGATTACAGAAAAAGATAGTGCTTTAATAGAAAAAACGGCTCGTATGAATCTGCTGGGGATTCGGTATTACACCTTCCCGAGTGATAAATTTTTGTGGCGCAATTGCGATATTATTTTAGCGGAAATACCGGAGGCTCAATTTGCGGTCACGGTAAAAAACAGTGCAACCTATGACGAACTGGAAGTCGTATTGGTATATGAGAATCGGAACCTAGTACTGGAACTGGTGCCATTGGAAAAATCCTTCGTTGTAAGAAACTGGGATTTTAATGCCCGCCTGCCAACCGATGAGCCGGTGTTCATCCAGGCATTTGGTGTAAAAGGCAGGCAATTGTATACTGGGCAATTGCGCACGCACTTGTCTGCGAAAAACAGGTTTGAGTTGAAACTTTCGCTGGAAAACCCGGAGCGGGTAAACGAATTTTTTAAGTCGATAAGTGTTCCAATCATACCCAAAGGGAATGGTTGCACCACAGGTTGGGCCGAAGGCTAAAATCGGTGATTTAACTTATAGGCCCGCATTTATTATAACCGACTGATTAATAGGGCCCTATGTCGCTTTTTTTGTTTACAAAAACAATCTTTTTCCCTTCCTGAACCGGGCAAAAAGTCGTAATTTTGCACCCCTATGAAAGAAGCATTGGATCCGGCTGCCGAACAGCCGAAAAAGAACGCCGATTACGGCGCGAGTAGCATCACCGCACTGGAAGGTTTGGAAGCCGTGCGCAAGCGTCCGGGCATGTATATCGGGAGCACCGACACCAAAGGTTTGCACCACCTGGTGTGGGAGGTGGTGGACAACTCCATCGACGAACACCTGGCCGGGCATTGTAAAAATATCTGGGTAATCATTCACCCCGATAACAGTATTACCGTGCGGGACGACGGTCGCGGCATTCCGACGGATATGCACCCGAAGCTGAAAAAATCGGCGCTCGAAGTCGTCATGACGGTGCTGCACGCCGGCGGTAAGTTTGACAAAGATTCTTACAAAGTTTCCGGCGGTTTGCACGGTGTTGGGGTATCCTGCGTCAACGCGCTTTCGGTCAACCTGCGCGCTGAAGTACACCGCGGCGGCAAGGCTTACGAGCAGGAATACATGCGGGGCAAACCGCAATACGAGGTGCGGGAAATCGGCGAAACCGATGATCGCGGCACGAAAGTCACCTTCTTGCCCGACCCGGAAATTTTTGAAACCGACGAGTACAAATTCGACGTGCTGGCGCACCGCCTGCGGGAGCTTTCTTTCCTGAACAAAGGCCTGCACCTCGATTTGATAGACGAGCGCGAGAAAGAAAACGGCGGCTTTAAAAATGAGCATTTTCATTCGGAAGGCGGCTTGCAGGAATTCGTGCTCTGGATCGATGAAGCCAAAACCAAACTCATTGAAAAGCCAATTTATATTACGGCAAATGAGGAAAATGTGGATGTAGAGGTGGCCCTGATGTACAACACGTCCTACTCCGACAATGTCATTTCTTTCGTCAACAATATCAGCACCCGCGACGGCGGCACGCACGTAAGCGGGTTTCGCCGAGCCATTACCCGTGAATTCAAAAAATACGGCGACGACAACGGTTTATTCAAAAAAATCAACTTCGCCATCAGTGGGGAGGACTTCATGGAAGGCCTGACGGCCGTTGTGTCGGTAAAAGTACCCGAACCGCAGTTCAAAGGTCAAACCAAGGGCGAACTGGGCAACTCGGAAGTGCTGGGCATTGTGAGCCGCTGTGTGGGCGATGCGCTCAAAATATTTTTGGAAGAAAATCCGCCGCAAGCAAAACGCATCGTTGAAAAAGTGGTGCTGGCTGCTACGGCGCGCAATGCCGCGCGAAAGGCGCGCGAAATGGTGCAGCGCAAGGGCGCGCTCACCGGCGGCGGCTTGCCCGGCAAACTGGCCGACTGCGCCAGCCGCAACCCCGAAGAAAGTGAGATTTTCCTGGTTGAGGGCGACTCCGCCGGCGGCACAGCAAAACAAGGCCGCGACCGGCACACCCAGGCTATCCTGCCTTTGCGGGGTAAAATTCTGAACGTCGAAAAAGCGCTCGAGCACAAGATTTACGAGAACGAGGAGATCAAAAATATGTTCACGGCGTTGGGCGTGTCGGTAGCCGAAAATGATGAAGGTCACCGGGTGCTGATGATCGACAAATTGCGCTACCACAAGATCGTGATCATGTGCGACGCCGATATCGATGGCAGCCACATTACCACGCTTATCCTGACGTTTTTCTTCCGCTATATGCGCGAATTGGTCGACAATGGCCACGTTTACATTGCGCAGCCGCCGCTTTACCTGGTTAAAAAAGGCAAAAACCAACGCTATTGCTGGAATGAAAAAGAGCGGAAAGCCGCCACCATCGAATTTTCGGGCGGCAAGGAAAATGACGATTCCGTTAAAGTGCAGCGCTACAAAGGCTTGGGTGAAATGAACGCCGAGCAGTTGTGGGAAACCACGATGGATCCAAACACCCGCATTCTGAAGCAGGTGACCGTCGACGATGCGGCTGAAGCCGACCGGATGTTTGCCATGCTCATGGGCGACGAGGTGCCGCCGCGCCGGGCATTTATTGAGGCGAATGCGAAGTATGCCCGGATCGACGCCTAATTGGGGCAATCACAAAATGAAAAGGGAATCCGGTTGACCCGAACTCCCTTTTTCACTGCTGTTTATTGTGTTCTTGCTAAATACAATAGAACATCAGTCGAACGATTGATTGGCCTTATTGGCGCTGTTCACCATTCGCTGATACTCCTGCGGTGTAAGATTATCCATACAGAAATTGATCGGATTGATCTTTTTCCCTTTGTAGTGCAATTCGTAGTGCAGGTGGGGCGCGGTGGAAGTACCGGTGTCGCCCACTTCGCCGATTTTCTGTCCTTTCTTTACACGGTCGCCCCGGGAAACCACCATTTTGCTCATGTGCGCATACCAGGTTTCGTAGCCGTAACCGTGGCTGATCCGCACACATTTTCCATATCCATGGTGCCAGCCGGCTTCCATGACAACACCGTCGCCGGTAGCCTGAATGGCTGTTCCGACCCGGGCCGGGAAGTCAACACCTTCGTGAAATTTCTTGATCTTGTAAATCGGGTGAATCCGGTAGCCAAAACCGGAAAGGATGTGGATGCTTTTTTGCAATTTATCCTCCCGGACCGGTTTGATGCTGGGCATGCAGGCCAGCATTTTTTGCTGGTCGTTGGCCAGATACTGCAGGGTATCGAGCGACTTGCTCTGCAGCGACAGCTGGTGACTCAGGGCATCTACTTTTTCAACAGTGGAGCGAATGGCTTCGCGGCTGTATTTGAATGCGGAGAGTTCCGGATGTGCTTCATGACCACCAATACCGCCGTTCCAGACATCCTCGTCAATAGGGTCCATGCCGAAAACACTGCGGTGGACGTTGGCATCGCGTTCCTGAATATTGTGGAGTACTTTTGACATTGTAGCCAGCTGATCGTTCAGCTGGTTGTACTTTAACTCCATTTGTCCGATTTCATTTCGGAGTTCCTGTTCACGCGGTGATGGAAAATTGGCGTACAGGATTGCAAGCAACACAAAAGAGGTGACTAATACGACGGAAAAAAATCCGAAGGCTTGCCAAATTCTGGTTTTAATGGGGACTACGACTTTCTCGTAGGATAGGGTGTGAATGTTGTAAACAAACTTTTCTTTCCTGCCCATACATTAGGTGTTTACCTGGACCATCTAAATCGATTCTGAATGCGGGTACTGATTGTTTTCGTTTTGAATCAATAGTGCAAACGACAACCGGATTAAAGTAAATGCGTGTGGGTTTTCTGAAGTTATCTGTCGTTGCAGGCGATGTTCCTGGCTTGTTAAACCAACCTGGCACTTTAGCCTGGCGGCGCACAAAAGTACTAAGCAACGTAAAACTGACAAAACATTTTGTCAAAAATTACACTTTAAGCCGTTTTTTGAGTGAATAATGCCACAAATTGTATAATTTATGTGGCAATCCTGCAACGAATACCGTATTTCTATCTGTCAACTTTCCAAACCAGCACTGCTTAATTTTCAAGCAAACAGGGGTGCGAAGAAACAACATTTGGAACAAGGTTTCCGGTTTCA
The DNA here is from genome assembly GCA_964484205.1 of uncultured Saprospiraceae bacterium. Taxonomy (GTDB): domain Bacteria; phylum Bacteroidota; class Bacteroidia; order Chitinophagales; family Saprospiraceae; genus M3007. The sequence goes on from CAZAEZ010000020.1 coordinate 44,561, forward strand.
GTGAGGTTTTAACACTTAGCCGTCCGATAGATGACTTTGATCGACAGCAAGGTCGAGGATCATAATTTTTTGCCAAATTTTTCCCGAAAGTCCCTGTGTGAGCGATTCCAGCTCATTTACGGCTGTAAGCACCACCGGATCATCCATATTCTGGGCGAAAAGCGCCGCAAGTTTGCTATCCAGTGCCAGCATCTCAGCACAGTAATCGAGGTAACGCATAAGTTCGAAGCGGGTAAGCGCATGCTCAGGGGAAGATTCCGTATCCCTGAACGGCGAGAGCAAGTGCGCCGGGTCCTTGGTCAATTGGTGCATATCGACTACGTGGGCAATGGAACGCAGGCGGTGCAACGCCTGCAACGCTGAATGGCGCTTGATGCGGGTTTCCAGGCCGATGAGGAAATACAGCGCGAGCCCCAGAAAAATCAACTCATTGATACCGGCTTCTGTCGCTTGCAGCAGTTCGGAAATATCGTCGGTATTAATTGAAAAACGCTCGGCCAATACTGTCACGGCGCCTATCGCTACAAACAACAGCAAGCCAGTTGCCAAAATGATCACGATGCGTACCGGCCAGATAGGCGGCCCCAGGCGGCGAGCCAGCGCGGTGGAAGGACCTGCCAGCTTCCGGAATTCTTTGCAGACCTGTCGCAACCCGGCATCCGGAAAGCGCTCGGCAATGCGCATTTCCAGTTTGTCAATTGTTGCCAGAATACTCTCGGGGTCCAGGTCGGTATACTTCCCGTCGCTTTCGGTTTTATCCCAAAAAGGGAACAGCCATCGTTGCCAGTTCATTTGTTCCGCTTCATTTTATAACCCGACAGCGGCGCTCCGGGTTGGGTTAAGCTTGAAAAATTGAATTGATGTGTGCAAAACGGCGCATCGCGGCGCACTTACATCCGGTACGCCACCCGGCCTTCATCTTCCGGACGGGCACTTTCATAGATGTCGCTGTCCGGCATAGCCCGCGCGCCTCGTTTTGGTGCAAACAGCGGACAATTTTCCGGGTCGTCAAACCAGCCGATCAGTTGTTCGACGGCAAGGTCGGGCGCCGGCGCTGAGTCGTCGAGGTGCTTGAGCCCAAGGATGTCTGCCCCCAGGTATTGGCCCAGTTGGTAGTAGGCTTCCCATTGGATGGGATCAAAAAATTGGTCGCCCGTGGATTCGTGTGGAAATTCCGGGTGGTAAATTTTGTATTTGTAGGTACCGTACTTCAGTTCGTCTTTTTTATCCAGATCGGGTTTGCCGGAAGGCGCCGTTACCGACGATTTTATGTACACGAAGGTTCCGATCTTCTTTGGTTGGTCAAAATTCACGATTTCGTCGGGTGTCACCTGGTCGGCGTGAAATACGATTTTATCGTCTTCCCACCACTGGTAAATATCGGCCACCGCAAACCGCTGTTTGGAATACACCTGCGAAGGCTTTGGGCGGATCACATCTTCAGGTTGCTGATTGTCGCGAAAGCGGATTTCAAGTCCCAGTTCGTTGCGGGCCCGAAGGATAAAGTTGTTCAAATCCGTGAAGGCATAGTTCCGGTCTTCGCCGGCATCCACCGAAATAATCAGCCGGCAGCCGCGCCGGAGCAATTCGTATGCGCCGAAATTTTCAATATGCCCGCCGTCGGAAATATTGACCATTTTGTTCTGCGAGCCGATCCGCCCAAGTAATTCCTTGAAAAAATAGATCGGCCACCAAACCAGCCCGTAGGCTTTCTTAAGCACCAGCGGGTTTGACACCCAGCACCCGAAACGGGCGTTGAACAGGGTCATCAGCACGCTGAGTGTTTTGTTGGAATACATGCCCATACCCGGATTTACCGCTGCAGCGGAAATCGTTACTGCGGCGGGCAGTGTCAGATTGCGGTAGTCGTCGTAAAAGGTGGTCGGGCGGTACCCGGTCAGTTTGGAACCGCAATGGAGGGGGCTGAGCAGAAAGTAGTCGTTGGCTTTAACCCCTTTGAATTTCTCGTCGCCACCGGGGCTGAGCAGGTTCAGGCAGGTATTGATCAGGGGGTAAGGCGCCAGGTATTGCTTGGTATCTGTGGACTTGGCATCAAAAATATCCTTGAGCGGAATATTTTTAAATCCACCGGAAAACCGGAGGAATAGTTCGGATAGTTGTTTTCTATAAAAACGGTGCAGGCTGATGGCGTTGGGGTTTATGTAAAAACCCAGGACAAAAAGCGTGATCATTTTGAGCAATGCCAGCAAGATGCCGTCGGTAGTGCGCTCACCGCCTGATATTCCCGAAACCATCAACCAGGCATACACCAAAATGGCCAGGCCAACCAAGATAGATTCGACCCGGTTGAAAAGTTTGGAAATACCCAGGTTGTAATTGAGGTAAATATTGATGACAAAATGCACGACAAAAATACCTGCCGTAACATAGAGCATCAGTTGGGCCAGTTGGGCAGCCAGGGTGCCGGTTCCGGCGAGCGGATTGGCGCCTACCAAACCCTCCACAATCCCATAGGCAAAATAGACCATGCCGCCAAGGATAAGCGGGCTCAGAATACTCATGCACCAGCTGATCACTACAGCCACCAGCAACAAAAAAGTGTTACCCAGTTTCCAGATGCCGGTGCCGGGGGTGAGGTACTCGCCGTGCTGGCGCATATCGGCAATATGCTGGTCGTTGAACAACTGGTCCAAATCGCCCGTTTCCTTCGTTGTTGCCTGCACATAGGCGTGGGTATACCCGCCGCCGGAAACACTGCTCAGGTAGTCCGCTTTTTTTAAAATACCGAAGCGGTTGAGCGTTTTCAGAATCCCCAAATTGATGGTCGCCGAACGGATTCCACCACCCGAAAGGGCAATTCCAAACCAGTTTTCCTGGCCGGGTTTACCGTGTTCGATGTTTAGTTTTTGCCGACGAAGCAGGAGTTGCTCCTTCTCTTTAAGGATAACGTCGCGGTAAGAAAGTGTCTTCATGTGTTGGATGCGGTTCGGTGCGTTCAGTGCGGTACCGGGCCTGCTTTGATCAAACATTAGGCTTTCAGATACCAAGGTTCTATCTTGCAGCAGGATTTATGGCAGCGTGGTGCACAAATGTAATACCTACCGTCCAATGTCCCGGCACAACGTTTACCATAATCAACAATCAGGCCTGTTGACCACATTAACCCGACCAGCAGCATGCAAGTAGTCGTTTTTGGCAAACAGTTTAAAGACAAAGACCTGCCGTACATTCAGTCGCTGTTTGAAGCACTGCATGCGCATGGGATCACCACCTATGTCTACACGCCCTATCTCAAGGCACTGGAGCCCGAACTGAAATTTCCGGGACATTATGCCGCCTTCGACGGGCATCGCGATTTTCGGGTGCACCGGATCGATTTTGTGATCGTACTGGGAGGCGACGGCACCATGCTCAGCGCGGTAACGCTTGTCCGCGATTCAGGGGTGCCCATGCTCGGGATCAATTTGGGGCGGCTGGGTTTTTTGGCCAGCACTGAAAAACAACATATTGCCGGAGCTATTCGAAAACTGGTCACGAGCCAGTATACCATCGGCGAACGTACCATGTTGTATTTGGAAAGTATGCCCAAATTGTTTGGCGATATTCCTTTTGCCCTGAACGACTGTACCTTGCTGAAACGCGACACGTCTTCCATGATCACCATACACACTTTTCTGAATGGCGATTACTTAAATTCTTACTGGGCCGACGGCATTATTATCGCGACGCCCACCGGAAGCACCGCCTACTCGCTGAGTTGCGGCGGCCCGATTCTGCTGCCCAATTCCGGCAACTTTGTGATCACCCCCGTCGCCCCGCACAACCTGAATCTGCGCCCCATCGTGCTGTCCGATCAATCCGTCATTTCCTTTGAAATTGAAGGCCGCGCCGAGAATTTTATCTGTTCGCTCGACTCCCGGTTCGAGCTCATCAGCGCGACGCACCAGTTTGCTGTTCGCCGGAATGACTTCAGCATTAAACTCGTGCAATTGCAAGACACCTCGTTCCTGCAAACACTGCGGGAAAAACTTACCTGGGGGTCGGATTTGAGAAATTAACTACCGGCGAAGCCCTGCCGATTCTATCGTCAATCCGATAGAAAATATACCCGGCAGCGGATCTTCCCGGGTGTATTGTTCCAGGGTAATTTCGTAGGTCCCCGGACTGTTAAAAAAGGCTTTTTCCTGCAGCATTGTATGCAATTGACATTTGCCCCCCGAACAAACGCCTGCCGGCGTCCCCTGTTGGTCGAACAAATCAAAGGATTTTTGTTTGCTCAATCTTTTTCCATCCGGAAACAACGTGTATAATTTCATATACACATTTTGGGTGGAAAAAGTATCGGCATGTTCTATGTCCAAATAGAGATTATAGATTTCCATTGTATCCGAAATAGAAAACTGAAAAGCGAGTGTATCGCTATATGCCCATTTTGCATCCGGCAATTCTATTTTTTTCTTATAATAAGCACCCGAATCGCATGCCGATAGAAAAACTATTGTTGCAATAATAAAACTATTCAATGCGTATTGTCGGCGCGACTGCGAGTCACGCCGACAATAGATCGCAAACCATCTTCCACGGGTTATATTTTTATGCGATGCCACAACATTGGATTTTACAGGTTCTGTCATAGTTTAGTTTTTAATGAAGGGCGCCAGATCAGGGTATTTTTTCAGCAGGCCTACCGCTTCGGCTCTCGAAACCCGGATGCCGTTCAGGTAGGCGGCTATGGTCGCGTTGTCAAAGCCCTGGTTTTGCAGCTCGCGGCGCAGGGCAACAGCATCGTCGAACGTACGGAACCAACCCACGGAATAACGATATGCTCCCGAGCCGGGCTGACTTTCGATCATCAGATCGTTGAACATACCCAACACGTCGTTGGTCAATATTTGCCGGGCGGTAACCGCTTCCACCCTGTAGGCCAGGCCGCCGAAACGCGCCTCCGGAGCAGTGCCGGAGGGGATGGCCATCGGCTCCGGCACCGGGCGGTAGGTCAGGCTGAGTTCGAGTGGCAACGGCGCTTCCACCGTCGCAAACGTAACGGCAATACGCCGGTTCAGCGCCTGCCCGGCAGGGTTGGGCCGGGTGTCGAGCACATTCCGGGCCACCGGGTAGGCCGAGCCAAAACTTTTCAGCGAAACCCGCCGTGCCGCCACCCCGCGGTCCATCAGGGCTTTCCCGACAATTTCGGCGCGTTTGATGCCGTAGTACAAGTCGAATTTGGCGGGCCCGGTTTCATCGGTATGCACCGTTACCAAAACTTCCGCGTTGGGATAAGCTCTGGCCAGGCGGGCTATCTCCGTCAGGGTATTTCGGTTTGCCTCGTTTAAAATATCCTCGTCAGAATTATAATACAACACCGGGAGCTGCACTTTTTCGATGCTGCGCACGTCGGTCGCAGCATCGGCAGCGGCGGCAGCGCGTTTTTCGGCATCGGCAAAAAGCAGGCGGTCGTTTAACTGCTCGGGTTGTTCCTGTTTGAAATACACAATATAAATGTCGCGGGCGCCATAGCTATCGAGCCGGTCGGAGGCAAAAAACGCATGCAAGCCATCCACTGAAAGGCGAAAAAAAGCATCGTCACCGGGGGAATTGATGGGTTTGCCCACGTTGACCGGCGCCGACCAGGTGCGTGTTTCTTCATCAAAAACCGATTTGAACACATCCATCCCGCCCATACTTTCCGGACGGTTGCTGCTAAAATAAAGTGTGCGCCCGTCGTGCGCCAGGAAAGGCGTCGTTTCGTCGTAGTTGGAATTTATTTCCGGTCCAAGGTGCTGCGGGGTTGTCCAGCCGGTATCGCTGCGGGTGGCAAAGTACAGGTCGAGCCCACCTAAACCGCCTTCCCGGCGGCTGGCGAAAATCAGCAGGCTGTCGTTGGCCAGAAAAGGCGCCAAATCGCCCTCCTCAGGTTGCATCGGGCTGCCAAATGCCGGCGGCGTAACCGCATATTCGTCTTTGCGGCCGGCTGTATCGGCAAAAATTTCACCGCTGTACAGGGTGAATCCACGGAAAAAATAGAGTATTTGGCCATCGCCGCTAAATTCCAGGGCTACTTCAAAACGAGGGGTATTCAGCAGATCGCCGAGCAGGGTGGCGTAATTCCAGCCGCTGTTGGTTTGATCGCTGAAAAACATGTCGCTGCACCAATGCCCGGTTTCGGTATCTTCATAACCCTCGTCGTTGCGCCTGCCGCCGGTGCAGTTTTCCCGCGCAGCGGAAAAATAAATTCTGCCGGGGTGGTTCACCGAAGGCAAGGGGGCAAATTCGTCGCCCGGGGTATTTACCCGGTCGCCGAGGTTTTCCACCAGTGCCACGTCCGGATTGGCGGGTATTTGCAAGCCGCTCACGCAGCGGCGAATATTATCCAGTGCATTGGCGCGCAGCGGGTGTTTGTCGGAGCTCACGCGCAAAAACCGCTTGTAAGCGGCTATTGCCTGGTCGAATACCTGCTGGCCATGCAGCGTGCGCGCCAGAAAATAGTGCAGGCCGGGGTCGTTGTTATTCGGGTTTTTCTGCAGCACAAATTCAAAATACTGCCGTGCTTTTTCTGCCTGGTGCAGGTGGTAGTTGCAGATGCCGAGCCGGGTCAGTATTTCCAGGTCGCCGGGTTTGGCCTGTTGGTACTGATCAAGCAGGTGCAGCGCTTCGGCCCATTGCTCATCGGCAAATTTTTTTTCCCCTGCACGTTTCAGTTCGGCAGGTTTTTGCGCCTCCACAGCCGTAGCCAAGACGAGGCCGGCGAGGCAAAAAGTGACGGTTAAAAACCGGTTCATTACAAGTGTATTGATCAAAAATGTAGATTATCAGACGCCGTTTTCAGCAGCGTTGTTTCGTAACACAAACAAGCTGCAAAAGTATCGCTTTTTCTGCCGCAACGGCTTTTTTGGACAAACCGCCGTGATTTTAGCTTGGTCAACGTTGTGTATTTGTCTGCTGTTCGCAACAATTTCCCCAACTTTGCGTCCTTAATTCCAATTCTGGCCGCACACCAGCCCCAGCTCGCTGCTACTGCGGAAGTGCTGTTTGATAAAACGACGTTCGAATCCAATGCCCAATCTTTCTTTTCAATACCCTGCCTGGTTTCTGATCTTTTGCGCCCTGTTGGGCCTTGGTTATGCCCTGCTGTTATATTACCGCGATACGACATTCCGCGAACAAGCACCTGCCCTGAATCGCTGGCTGGGTTTGCTGCGTTGGCTCACCGTAACGATTTTGAGTGCCCTGTTGTTATCGCCACTGCTCAAAAGTGTGCTGACCGAAACAAAAAAACCGGTAGTCGTTTTGGCCCAGGACGCGTCGGAGAGTGTCGGCGCCGAACTGCGCGGCCCGGCCCTGGAAACCTACAAACAGGATTGGCAAAACCTGCGTGCAGCGTTGGAAGACGACTATGAAGTGCACGAACTGGCTTTTGGCGATGCCGTTCGGGAAGGGGTTGATTTTACGTTCGACGACAAAGTGAGTAACCTTTCCGAGGTGCTGCGGGACATCTACGACCGCTATGGGGCACAAAACCTGGGTGCTGTCATTCTGGCTTCCGACGGCATTTACAACGAGGGCAGCAACCCGGCTTATTCAGGCGCCCAACTTGCCGCACCGGTGTATGCGGTTGCTTTGGGCGACACTACACCGAAAAAGGACCTTCTGGTCAAACGCGTTTTTCATAATAAGATCGCCTATTTGGGCGACAAGTTTTCCATACAAATTGATGTGGCCGCGGTCAACTGTTCCGGTACACAAAGTGTGCTGACGGTGAGCAAAGTAGACGGCGGACAGGTGCGTAGTTTGCAGTCGTTTCCGATCAGTGTAACCGGCAACGATTTTTTTACAACCCGGGAAGTGCTGCTTGAAGCCGACCAACCCGGTGTGGCCCAATACCGCATCCAGGTAGCCAAGGTGCCCGGTGAAGCGTCGGCAGCCAACAACAGCCGCGATATTTTTATCGACGTGCTCGATGCCCGCCAGAAAATACTGCTGCTGGCCAACAGCCCCCACCCCGATCTGGCCGCCCTGCGTCAAACGCTGGAGGGCAACAAAAACTACCAGGTGGCAGTGGCCTATATCAATGATCCGGGCATTGATGTTTCTAAATTTGATTTTGTCATTTTTCACAACCTGCCTTCCGGTACCAATGACATTTCCGGGTTGCTGAATACCCTGAACACCAAAAATATCCCGCGCATGTTCATCGCCGGCATGCAAACCAACTACGGTGCGCTGGCCCGGGCGCAAAATCTGGCCAGCGTGCAGAGCAATGCCCAACAAAGCGATGATGTGCAGGGCACGGTAGCCAGCCAGTTTGCTACCTTTTCGCTGAGCCCTGAGCTTGTTTCCGAGTTGCCAAAATTCAATCCGGTAACCAGTGCATTCGGCAATTTTGCCGCTACGCCGCAGGCGCAGGTGTTGCTTTGGAAACGCATCGGCAAGGTAGATACGGAGCAGCCATTGCTCGCAATCGGCGAAAGCAACGGCATCAAGGTTGGGCTCTTCCTGGGCGAAGGCTTGTGGAAATGGCGGTTGTTCGATTATTTGCAGCACAACAACCACCAGATTTTTGAAGAACTGGTGGGCAAAACCGTGCAATACCTCACACTCAAGGAAGACAAACGCAAATTCAGGGTAACCCTCGATCAGAATATTTTTAATGAAAACGAGGCCGTCACTTTTGGCGCCGAGCTGTACAACGACAACTACGAACTCACCAACGACCCGGACGTGGCTATGTCTGTCCGGAATGCCGAGGGAAAAGAATTTTTGTACACTTTCAACAAGGTGGGCAAAGCCTATGCCCTAAATGCCGGCATTTTCCCAATGGGCAATTACCGTTTTCGGGCCACGACAAATTTCAACGGCCAAAACTATGTTTATGAAGGCCGGTTTAGCGTACAGCCAATCCAGTTGGAACTGTTTGAAACCACCGCAAACCACGCAGCGCTTCGGCAGTTAAGCAGCCAATACGGCGGCGCACTGGTGCCTGCCGCCCAACTTGCCGGACTCGCCGAACAGATCAAAAGCAGTGCAACCATCAAGCCGGTGATCTATCAAAGCACCCGCACCAATCCGCTGATCAATATCAAATGGATATTTATCCTGCTGGCCGGGTTGTTGTCGGTTGAGTGGTTTTTACGGCGCTACTTTGGCGCGTATTAATTGTCGAAAAGCCGATCCGGCCAATCCGCGCTGATGATTCACCGGATCGGATATGTTTTTTTTAAAAAAAACGGACGCCAGCCGTTTTAAGACTCACCCTGGGTCTGGGTAGCGCCTATCTTAAATATGTTAACCCAACAGATCAGGCAAAAAGCACCAAATGCAGTGGCTGTTCGAAGGGTATGAAAAAACCACCACTTGTCTCTTAACTCTATCCAGGTAGTTGGCATTGCCGTCTTATTCCATGTCATAACGATACTGTTGATTGGTTGGTTGCCGAAGCGCGTAACCAACCCGCTCACGATAAAGAGCCCCGCAGCACTCAAAAAGGTCCACATAACAGTAGAATTACTTTTATAAAGTGTTGCCGAAGTTATTGTCAGAATAATCGTGATCAATCCGAGAACAGGCATGAGCGTATTTAATGCATTGATTGCATTTTGCTGCTGCTCTACATACGCTTGGGCAGACAGGTTTTGCGGGTTATAGCCAATCCAAATACCGAAGAGCGTACCGGCAATCAGTCCGGCCATGATAAGATTGAGCAGCCTGATAAGTTGCTTATTCATGTATAGTGTTTTAAAATGTTTCAACCAATGCAGCATAAAAACATAGGCCATCCCGGTTAATGTCCGGAATGGCCTATGCTTGTATCACGACCCAAAAGCATTTAACGCCTAGCGTTTATCAACTTTTTGGGTTTTCAACACCGATCGCTTGCGGTTCTGGAGTTGAACCAGATACATACTCTTGGGCAGGTCGGCTATAAAAAGTGATTCGCCTTTAATAAAGTCGAATTCTTTTACTTTTTTTCCTACGAGGTTGAAGATGACAACATAACTCACTTCGTCATTGGCATCATTAACCGAGATGTAATCCGCAGTGGGATTGGGGTAAACGGAGAGGTCGGCTTTGGAAGTGTTTTGGGCTTGGACCGTCAAAGCGGCGAGTAAAAAAATGATCAAGGGTAAGCAATGTTTCATCGGCAGCGATTATTTAGCACGAAAAGTAAATACAATAACTCGGGGCAACAACCATTGGTTCTGAAATTTGGAAAAAATTAACTACTCAGACACAATAAATTTGTAAAAGGATGCACGTTTGCAGAATTTTTGCAACAAAACAACAAATTATTTTTTTTGCTAACCAGTCAGCAGGCGCATACCTTTTCGATCGTGTTTTACATCGAGCAAGTCCGTGTATCGCATCCGGACATGGCCGTTTTGAAGAACTACCTGCGTTACACTCACCGTGCAAACGCGCCCGGCCCTGTTCATAACAAAATCGTTTTCGGGATCTCCCACGCTGCCTGTCAGGTGCAGGTTAAAAATCCGGGAAGGCAAGCGCGGGTGTTCTAAATGCTGCTGGGCCAGCCAGTCACGAAAAACCCGTTCGCGTCGTTCCTGCATAGGAGCCGGGTACAAAGTTGCCGAGCACCAGAAATGCGCCTGGCCGGGCGGCAAGCTTTTCAGGTGACGCGTATGCCCGTCCCACCGAAACTCTGCCACTTGCTCTGGTAAAAAAAACAGAAATGTAAAAGGCTCGATTTCTTCCAACGCATATTGCTCAAAGAAAAGCCGGGGCTCGGGCCAGCTAAAAAAATCGAGCAATACCTGGCCGCGGCTCAGGCGATATGGCGGCTGGTGCTTATGCTTTTCAAATGCACCATTGAGCAGGCAGGCCGTCCGCCCGTCGCGCGCAGTGGCGATCCAGGCGCCGCCGGCTTTGGTATCTTTTGGAAAAAGAATTTCCGTGCCGAAGCGCTTTTCTCGCGAAATAATTTGTGGGGAACGCGTGGGCGCTTCATCCCGGTTGTGCGTAAGCACAAATCCGTTTGAGACAGGAAGGTAGGTAACGGTACACATGAGCAACAGCGCTTGAACGCGATCAAAATATTACCGCATTTTCTGGTACCTGGGCAGATTCACAAGTCCCAGGCGCTGCAAAAAGTGGCCGACCGAAACACGCAAAACACCCAGGCCATACTTCATGCTCCGGCTAAAGTTGATGCTGGACGCTTCTTCAAAATATTTGGTCGGGCAGGTTACTTCGCCAATGTCAAAACCTGCATAAATGATTTGCGACAACATCTCGTTGTCAAACACAAAATCGTCCGAGTTCTGATTGAAATTTATCGTTTCGAGCACCTCCCGGTTGAATGCCCGGTAGCCGGTGTGGTACTCCGAAAGTTTATAATGGACCAGTGTATTTTGGGTAAAGGTCAAAAAACGATTGGCGATGTATTTATAACCCGGCATACCGCCTTTACGGGCGCCCATGCCCAGGATACGCGAGCCCAACACTACCGGGTAAAGGTCCTCTCCGATAATATTAACCATGGCCGGAATAAGCTTGGGCGTATACTGATAATCGGGGTGCAACATGATTATGATATCGCCTCCCAATTCCAGCGCCTTGTTGTACAGGGTTTTCTGGTTGCCGCCATAGCCCGTGTTTATTTCGTGCACAAGCACGTGCCGGATACCCAGTTGCTTGGCCAGATCTGCGGTATTGTCGCGACTATGATCATCGCACAGTATCACTTCGTCAACTAAATCGAAAGGAATTTCCCGGTAAGTTTTTTCCAGCGTTTTGGCAGCGTTATAGGCGGGAAGAACGACAACAACTTTTTTTTCTTTATACATAGTTTGTAAACCACGCTGCAAATCAGGGCAGTGGATTTAATTCGTTTTTGTTCAGATTGAATCAGGCGTCGGTTTTCTTTTCTTTTTCCGCCGCCTCGGCAGCCGCTTTTTCCGCCTCGCGTTTTGCTTCTTCGAAAATGCCTTTTTCCTGCATGAAATTAAACCACTTGATACACTTTTTAATATCGTTTATGTGTACCTGATCGTGGTCATGTTCGGGCAGTATCTGATTGAAATAGTTCCGCAATTCGGTGCTATTGGCATTTGGCGACACCGGCGGGATGGCTTCCTGCTGATCGAGCATTCGCTGAAAAACGTCCGGCAAAGGCATGGTGCCTTCGTCGGTATCCACATAAATGGCGACGGTACCCAGTGGCGTTATCTGGTTTTGCCGGGTCGGCACGAAACGGGTGCGCCCTTCTTTGCGGTCTTCGATCAGCAAACCATTGTTGCGTGTCGACACCAGTTTGTGCACACCGGGAACCCCGGCGATCACGAGGAATTTGTCTAAGTTCATAGTTTTTATGATTACCCTGTTTTATAGTTTGGGGTTTGCTGGAATATACCCTGGGAAAAGGAGGCGGCAATTACACCGTCATGATTTCCTCCTCTTTTTTTGCTACAATTTTATCGACTTTGTCCACGTAGGTATTGACCAATTCCTGCAATTCATTTTCGACGCGTTTCCCTTCGTCTTCGGCCAACCCTTCCTTAACTGCATTTTTAATGTGTCCAAGCGCCTTATGGCGGGCATTCCGCACGCCAACTTTACTTTCCTCGCCGGCTTGTTTGGCCATTTTCACCAGGTCCTTCCGGCGCTCTTCGGTGAGGGCCGGCACCATAAGCCGAATGATTTCGCCGTCATTTGCCGGTGTGATGCCAATATTGGAATTGATAATTACCCGCTCGATCGGGCCAAGCATATTTTTCTCCCAGGGTTGAACAATGATCGTCCGGGCATCCGAAACCTGCACATTGGCAACCTGGTGTAAGGGTGTCGGGTGGCCGTAATACTCGACCAGCATATCTTGCAAAATAGAGGTTGAAGCCTTGCCGGTGCGCAGTTTCTGCAATTCGTGTTCAAGGTGTTCGATGGCCTTATCCATATGCTCCCTGGCTTCAGCCATAGTTTGCTTAATGTCTTCCATAATGGTGTGGTTCAGCTTTGTAATTATCCAATACGGGTATGTTTGGGGCTGCAAATTTCACAAGTTTTCCGGGGATATACGCATCAGATGCTTGAAAATGTGTTTAACACCGACATTCGGCCAGCTGAAATTGCCGGCACATACCTGGATTGTTGAAATGTGCGTACCTTTTCGCTGAATTATAAAATTGCTGCTTTTCTGCTTTTTTGGCAGAATTATCAGACATCCTGCATGCCGGAATTACAAGAAATAAAACGCACGCTGACCCGCATTGAAAAATTAGAACGCGAGGTCAATCTGAAACAGCTGCAAATTAACAGCTTGCTGGCCATTACGCAGGCGATCAACGAAAACGTCTCCGCGGAAGGGCTGTTCAACATGTACAACACCTTCCTGCGCTGGGAAATCGGCATCCGGAAAATGGCGCTGTTTTTTCATGAAGATGGGCGCTGGGAATGCAAAACTGCCCTGGGTGTGGCCGACGACCTGCTGTCGCAGGATGTCAACCAGGAATTACCCAATTTTCGAACCACCCGCGGCCTCGAAAATATCGATCATCCACTGATCCGCGAGTTCGACCTGGTAGTGCCGGTGATGCACAAAGACGAGCCCATTGCCTACGCATTTATCGGAGGCTTTCTGGACGATGAAGACGTGTACAACAAGGTCCAGTTCGTCACCACCATCACAAATGTGATCGCAGTAGCCATTGAAAACAAACGCCTGTTTAAAACGCAATTGCGGCAGGAAGTCCTCAACCGGGAAGTGGAGCTGGCTGCCGAAATTCAGCGCACCCTGGTTCCAACCCGCTTGCCTGAGGGTGAAAATTACCAGTTGTCAAGCATTTACAAACCACACTTCGCGGTAGGCGGCGACTACTACGACGTTGTGGAATTTCCGGACGGCACCATTGCATTCTGCATCGCCGATATTACCGGAAAAGGTGTGGCGGCCGCCCTACTGATGGCAAACTTTCAGGCCAACCTGCGCACCCTCCTCACCCGCTGCCAAACGCTGGAAGAGGTTGTCCAGGAAATGAATATGGCCGTCCACAGTGTTACCCAGGGCGACCGGTTTATCACGCTTTTCCTGGCGCGGTATGATGTACATTCCCGCACCCTGCATTACATCAATGCCGGGCACACACCGCCGTTTTTACTGAGCGATGGCGAAGCGATTCCACTTAAAAACGGGTGCACCGTACTGGGCTGGATGCCCGAACTGCCCTTCCTCGAAATCGGCGGCGTTTGCCTGACCAAAGAAGCCACCATTTTTACCTATACCGATGGGCTCACCGATGTACTGAACGATGCCGGGGAAGAATTCAGCGAAGAAAAACTACTCGCATTCCTTCAGGAAAACAGTCAGCTGGGCGCCGGGGAATTGAACAAACAATTACTCAGCCACGTTGAAGCATACCGGGAGCACCAGGCTTTCCCTGACGATATTACGGTACTAACGTGCAGGTTTTTTGTTTAAGAAAAAACGCCTGCGCCGCCAGCGCACTTGCCCAAAATCACAACGACAATGGTGAAAAAAGATCCTTTTCAGGTTTCAGTCGACGATCAGTTCCAGTTTGAAGTACAACCGGAGGCTGCACAACAACTTGATATCGTCCCGGATGGCGAGCAAGCCTTTCACCTGCTGGAAAACGGGCGCGCTTTCCACATCAAATTGCTGGAAGCGGACTATGCCAACCGCCGCTATACGTTCCAGGTCGACGGCATCAAACACACGGTGCGGATTTCCGATTATTACGAACGGCTGGTAAAAAAACTCGGCCTAACGGTCGGCGGCACACAAAAGATAAACAGCATCAAAGCCCCCATGCCGGGCCTGGTGCTCAGTGTACTCGTCAAACCCGGCCAAACCGTACAAAAAGACGACCCGCTGCTTATCCTGGAAGCCATGAAAATGGAAAATGTAATCAAGGCAGATGGCGAGGGAGTGGTAAAAACCATCGCCGTTGAAAAAAGCCAGTCGGTGGATAAAGCGCAACTGCTGATAGAATTTGAATAAACAAACGGCAAAAACAAACAACGCGAAGCACAACGGCGGCGGGAAAGTTGAACTTTCCCGCCGCCGTTGTGCTTCCTGCCCTCCGACATGCTCTAAAAACAGCACCCAAAGAAATACAAACTTTTTGTTTTTATTAAAAACTATTTATTTTAAATTTGTCGCACGTAAAATGCCATCAATTCAAAATCAACTTTTTATAAACAGATTGCGCTATGAAAATTCTTAAAATCCTGCTCTATTTACTGCTTGGCCTTGTCGGCCTGTTAGTACTGCTCGGGTTGTTTGCCCGGAAAGATTACCATATCGAACGCAGCATTGAGATTGATGCGCCCAAAGCGCTGATCTATGAGCACGTTCGTTTTTTTAAAAATTTTGAAAGCTGGTCGCCCTGGGCAAAACTGGACCCCGCCATGAAAACGACGATAACCGGTACCGACGGCGAACCCGGAGTAACGTACAGCTGGAAGGGCAACGACGATGTGGGCACAGGGCAGCAAATTATCACCGCCATGACTGCCAACCGGATCGACATGGAAGTGCACTTCAAAGAGCCTTTTGAAAGCACATCGCCGACGTATTTGATTTTTGAGGCCAATGAAGCCAAAACGAAGGTTACCTGGGCATTTGACATGCACGTGGCGTTCCCCTGGAATGGCCTGGCCATGTTTACCGACATGGATGCGGCCATTGGAAAAGATTACGAGCAGGGGCTCGAAAATATGAAAGCGGTTTGTGAAGCAATGGCGCATAAAAAATACCGCGGCTATGAAATCGCTGAGGTGGAATTCCCGGAAAAATTTTACGTCGGCGTACGAAAAACAGTTCCTTTCGCCGAAATCGCCGGGTTTTATGCTTCGAACCTGGGCAAAGTATTCGAAGCGGCTCAGAAAAAAGGCGTTGCTCTTGCCGGCGCTCCAACCGGCCTGTATTGGTCATATGACGAAGAAAAAGGCGAAACCGACATGGCTGCCACTATCCCAATTGCCGAAAATCAAAATTTGGGAAGTGGATTCAGCGTATTTCCGGTTGGCAAAGGCCAGGCCTTACTGATCGAATATTTTGGCGCATACGACAGCCTGGCAAATGCGCATTACGCGATGGACGACTACATGCAGGAGAAAAACCTGCAAAATATTCCGCCTGTAATTGAAGAATACATCACAGACCCGGGCCAGGAACCCGACACCGCAAAATGGCTGACCCGGATCATTTACTACGTCGGCCCAAAACCAGACAGCCTGAGCACTCCGGCGAATCCGCCGCAGTAAATGTTTTCGTAGAATTATTTCGCTGAACAAAAGGCGCTACCCTCAATTGACGGAGTAGCGCCTTTTGCTTGCCGTTTACCACACCCGGCCGGGGCTTTTTCCGTTTCTTTGCCGGCATTCACAAGAACGCTATTCATGGAAGGATTACTAATCGTAGTATTTGTATTGGGGTATCTGGCAATCACGCTCGAACACCCGTTAAAAATTGACAAGGCGGCCAGCGCCATGATTACCGGGGTGCTTTGCTGGACAATTTATGTGACCGCTGCCACCGATTATCACGACGTAGTGCACCACCTGGAAACCCATTTGGGAGAAATCTCCGGGATATTGTTTTTTCTGTTGGGCGCCATGACCATCGTGGAGTTGATCGATGCGCACGATGGGTTTGAAATTCTGACCGACCGGATCAAAACCACGAATAAGCGGAAATTGCTCTGGCTGGTTTGTTTCATAACATTTTTTCTGTCGGCTGCCCTCGACAACCTGACCACCACCATCGTAATGATCAGTCTCCTCCGGAAGCTCATCAGCGACTGGAATGACCGGTTGTTTTTTGCAGGGATGATCGTGGTGGCTGCCAATGCCGGCGGAGCCTGGTCGCCTCTGGGCGATGTAACGACTACCATGCTTTGGATCGGCGGACAAATCACCGTCGCAAATATCATCGCAATGCTTCTGGTACCCAGCTTGGTTTGCCTGTTGGCGCCGTTGCTTTTCCTGTCACCTCGTTTGAGCGGCAATGTGGTACCCCCAAAAAGCGTAAGTGCGAATGGCGCCATTACGCCAATGCGTGAACGCAATACCGTTTTCTATCTCGGGATCGGGTGTTTGCTGTTTGTCCCCATTTTTAAAACACTGACGCACCTGCCGCCTTTTATGGGCATGCTTTTAGGCTTGGGCGTCATGTGGGTAGTCACCGAATTGATTCATAGTGAAAAAGACGAACGCGAAAAGGGCACATTATCTGTTTTGCATGCCCTGCGAAAGATTGATACGCCGAGTATTTTGTTTTTTCTGGGAATTCTGATGGCGGTAGCAGCCTTGCAAAGCTCAGGGCTTTTAACAGCATTGGCAAGCTGGCTTGATCGCACGGTTCAAAACACGACTGCAATCGTTCTTATCATCGGTTTCCTATCGGCTATCGTAGACAACGTGCCCCTGGTAGCGGCAGCGCAAGGGATGTATTCGATGGAGCAGTACCCCGTAGATCATTTCTTCTGGGAATTCCTGGCCTACTGCGCCGGCACCGGCGGTAGCGCACTGATAATTGGTTCGGCCGCCGGGGTGGCCGCCATGGGCATCGAAAATATCCGCTTCGGCTGGTACCTCCGCCGCATTACCATCTGGGCCGTCATAGGCTACCTGGCAGGTGCTGCAGCGTATGTGTTGCAATACAACCTGATGCACTAAAGTGTTGTCGGGTCGGTCGCGGGCACGTCCTGTTTTGCCTTTGTCTCTGCTTCTCGCTCCTGCCGGATCCGCTCCTTGCGTGCCCGATCCTCGGCTTCGATTTTATCGTAAGCCTTGATAATTTCCTTGACCAGGCGGTGCCGCACGACATCCTCGGCTGTAAGGTTAATTACAGAAATACCCTGCACGCCTTCCAGGATGGTCATTGACTGGCGAAGGCCGGATTTTTGATGGCCCGGCAAGTCGATCTGACTCAGGTCGCCGGTGATAATACACTTTGCATTCGGACCAAGGCGGGTCAGAAACATTTTGAGCTGAAGGGGCGAGGCATTTTGCGCTTCATCCAGAATGATGTAGGCGTTATCGAGCGTACGACCGCGCATGAACGCCAGGGGCGCTATCTCGATGATCCGGTTGTCCATAAAAAACTGCAACTTGTCCATGGGCAACATATCGTCGAGCGCATCGTAGAGCGGGCGCAGGTACGGGTCAACTTTTTCTTTCAGGTCGCCGGGCAAAAAACCCAGATTTTCACCGGCTTCAACGGCCGGGCGGGTGAGCACAATTTTTTTAACCAGTTTATTTTTCAAGGCGCGCACGGCTATTGCTACCGCCGTGTAGGTTTTGCCGGTTCCGGCGGGCCCGACGGCAAAAACGATATCGGAGCTGTCGCAGGCTTCGACCAGCAGTTTCTGGTTGCGTGTTTTGGCCTTGATCGGCCGCCCGTCGCGGCCAAACAGAATGGTATTGTTGGAACCGCCGTTGACCGGAATCCGCACTTCAAACGGATTACTGCCGCCGAGCAAATCCGCTACCATTTGCGCAGGCAGCTCGTTGTGCTCGCGCAGGTACCGGACCATTTGTTCAAATTTTGCTTTTGCCGATTGGGTAAATTTTTTTTCGCCTGCAATTTTAAGGCTGTTGCCGCGCGATGTGATGGTGACGTCGGGAAAGGCTTTGCGCAAAAGATTTAATTTTGCATTGTTCTCGCCATAAAGTTCGACAGGGTCAACGCCCTCGACTGTGAGAATGATTTCGCTCAAATTTTAGTCCTAATTTTACCGCAGCGGGAGGCTCGTGTAATCGTGCGGGCTGATGGTCAGTAAACAATGCACGCCTCCATGCAACATGTGATTTTAGTTCCCGCTTCTCGCTTACAAAAGTAACGCGAAAACGGATTCCTCAACAAGATTTTATCCAGGAAAGTTCAATGGCAAAAAGGCCAATCATTACCCTAACCACCGACTTTGGCACCCGGGACTATTACACCGGCGCGCTCAAGGGCGCACTGCTGCGGCTATGTCCTGATGTTCAATTGATCGACCTCTCGCATGCCATTACCGGGTTTGATATCGTGCAGGCCGCTTTTGTGGTCGGAAATGCTTATCCGGAATTTCCGGAAAGCAGCATCCACCTGGTCGCCGTCAATTGTTGTTATGCCGGCGATTTTCGTTTTGTCGCCGTACGCAGCCAGGGGCATTATTTCCTGGCGCCCGACAACGGCATACTCACGCTGCTTTTTGAACAACTTGCCGATTCGGATATACGCGCTTTACCTCCTGCGGAGGAACAGCATTTTCCGGTAAAAAACACGTTTGCTTTGGCGGCACAACATCTGGCGGCGGGCAAGCCTTTTGAAGAGCTGGGCGAACCCGGCGGGCCGCTGTTGCAACGGATTACCTTGCAACCTGTGCATACGCCAACGCGTATCCGGGGCACGATTATCCATGTGGATAATTTTGAAAATGCCATTGTCAATATCCGCCGGGAGCGTTTCGAACAAACCGTGCAGGGGCAACCGTTTTCATTGTTTTTCAAACGCAACGACCCCATTACCCAGCTTTCACAGAGCTACGCCGACGTACCGGTTGGGGCGCCGCTTTGCCTGTTCAACAGCGCCGGCTATTTGGAAATAGCGGTGAACATGGGTAAGGCAGCCACACTGCTGGGCCTTAAAGTCGAAGATGTGGTGGAGGTGGTGCTGGGTGATTGACAAGTTTACCGAATCAGCTTAATACTACTTTGGCGCCATAACCCAGATGGCTCCCCCGCAGAGCGGGGTCGCCATGACAGAGTCCGTTTAAGAGCAACTATTTCAACAGATTTCTCGCAACGCTCGAAATTTCCACGGTGCTTGGTGAAATTTCGAGCGTTGCGAGAAATCTGTTGGACCGTTTACATGAAAAAATGTTGTCATGGCGACCCCGCTCTGCGGGGGAGCCATCTGAATACAATATTCGGCGCAAGTAATTTTCGTGGCAAAGTAGTATTAACCCAAGGTCATTGCAGCGGCGCGCAGATAAACTCCGATTTCCGGGTGAGCCCACGTTCTACCATGTTGTACAGGTACCGCTGCCCGTAGCCTACCTTCAGGCCTTTTTTCAACCAGGCCGCTTTGTCCGGGCAATTGGGCTCTTTGGTCACTTCACCTTCGGGCACCGGCACATAGAACCACAAGTTGCCGTTTTCATGGACAAAAGGCGGCTCTTCGAGCAAATATTGGGTGCGGTAAACCTGCGACAACGTTTCGCGGGTCAGGCTGTAAACGATCAGCTCGCGAATACCCGGTGCGGTACCGACATCCACAAAAAAATGGCCGCGGGCAGCCCCCCGGAAATAAGTCGGCTCCACGTCGGGAACTTTAAACCGCCGACCGGTAGAGTCGATCCGCACGTCAATACTTTCGGCGCCGTCTTCTTTAGTGGTAATCCGAAATGTGTAGTACTGGTATTTAAATTCATGCACCTGGGGGGAAAGCATTTTAAAGCCGGCGCGACTACAGCCTTCAAAGCCCATGAGCGAATCCGTTTTTTCTTCAAGCATTACCGGTGCGTCGCCTGCCGTTTCCGATTGGGTTTCCGTTGCTTTGTTTTTACAGCTGCCTACAGCCATTGCCGTCAGGATTACAAAAAAGTAAACCCGCGTCTGATTCGTCAGTTGAAATGCCATATTCTTCTTGTTAAGCCGGATTTATCCACCGGTCGTTTTTTTGAACCGCGAAGGTCTGTATTTTCTGCATTTGTCCATAAAAGCGGGTTTAGGATTTTACGCCTTCAACGAAATCCCGCTCCGCCCGGCCCATTCGCGAATGTCCTGCCGGGCGATGGCGGTGGCCATGAGCTCGGGGAATTGTTGCGGGGTGCAGGCAAAGGCCGGAATATCCAAAGCCGCCATGGCGGCAGCGTTCTCCTGATCGAAGCCCGGGGCCCCGGCATCGTTGAGGGCGAGCAAGGCTACTACCGTGGCGCCCGCCTGCCGCAAAGCCCGCGCTTTTTTGAGCATTTCCACCCGGTTGCCGCCTTCGTATAAATCGCTGATCAGCACCACAATGGTATCCTGCGGCGTTTGCACCAATTTTTGCGCATAGGCCAGCGCTTTGTGAATATCGGTACCGCCGCCCAACTGCGTCCCGAAAAGCAGCTCCACCGGATCGCTCAGGTGCTCCGTTAAGTCAACAACTGCCGTATCAAACACCACCAGGTTGGTTTTCAAACTGCGCAAGGATGCCAGCACGGCGCCAAACACGGCTGCATAAACTACCGAATCGGCCATGGAACCGCTTTGGTCGATCAGCAAAACGACATGCCGCATGGCCCGGCCTTTTTGGCCGAAACCATACAACTGGTGGGGAATGATTGCCCGCAATTCGGGTTGGTAATGCTTCAGGTTGTTGTAAATCGTGCGGCGCCAATCGATCGCATGCAGGCGCGGACGCCGGGTGCGCGCACTGCGATTCAGGGCTTGCCGGACGGCCTCCTGCAAATCGGTGCGCAGGCGTTTTTCCAGGTCTTCCACGACTCGCCGGACAACGAGCCGGGCCGTTTCCCGGGTTTTGTCGGGCATAGCTTTTTGCAGAGCAAGCAGGGTCCCGACCAGGTGCACATCCGGCTCCACGATGGCCAGCAACTCCGGTTCGAGCAGCAACTGGGCCAGCCCAAGGCGCTCCAGGGCAACGCGCTGCAGCATCTGCACGACCGGCGCCGGAAAATAGCGCCGGATATCGCCCAGCCAGCGGTTCAGATTGGGCGTGGAGCGCCCCAGGCCGCCTTTGCGCTCGCCATCGTACAGGGCTTCCAGCACGGCATCCATGCCGGCAGCTTCGGCGCCAAGCGGCAGCGTTTGCTCCGGGTCGGAAGCCCGGCCGAGGATGAGTCGCCAGCGTTCTACGTTCAAGTTTTATAAATTATTCGTGCGTATTGTCGGCGTGACTTTGAGTCACGCCGACAATAGACAGGCTGGAATTTAGATTTAAACACATAGGCACATAGATCACATAGTTTTTTTGTTTTCAACTATATAACTCAAGTTGTGACCATCAATATCCTCACGAAGCAAATTGTTGGCGAGGACGCCCACAATGGCGAATGGCGTAAACTTAGCAATTTGGAACGCGGATGACGCGGATGTAAACAACGCGGATTGCCACAGATTTTTTTTAAAAAATCAGCGTAAATCCGTGTTCCCGCTGAAAGCGGGATCGGCGTCATCCGTGTTCCATTGAAGAATGTACGACATTAGAGTGGGTGTCATGCCGACAATAGATAAAGTTCTAAAAATTATTTGTGCGGTATGCGTCAGCTTCCGCGGCGTATTTTCTGCTCGATATTCGTAGTAGAATACCCCTCCACAAACGGCAGGCTGCGCACCGAACCGCCAAGCGCAAGCACTATTTCGTGGCCCACGATCTGCTCCGGCTGCCAGTCGCCGCCTTTTACCAGCACATCGGGTTGCACCATTTTGATCAAATCCAGCGGCGTGTCGGTATCGAAAAACACCACGGCGTCGACCACTTCCAGGGCTGCCATCAGGTGGGCGCGGGTAGCCTCGTCGTTGATGGGGCGGTTGGGGCCCTTGAGCCGCCGCACCGAATCGCCGCTGTTCAGGCCGACAACAAGCCGGTCGGCCAGGTCGCGGGCTTCCGACAGGTAGTGAATATGCCCGAAGTGCAAAATATCAAAACAGCCATTGGTGAAAACGATCCGGTCGCCGGCAGCGCGCCAGGCCGACAGGGTTTTTACCAGTGTTTCCGGGGTTTGAATTTTTTGTTCGATATGTGCAAATGCGGTCATGCTAATATCCATTAAGCGGCAGTTGAAACAGGCGGTATTTTCCCCGTTTTATTAATCACCGGCAATAAAACCAGCGCCAGCAATCCCGCCACGATGTTATAAAAAATCTGGATCGTAAAAAACGCAATGTTGGCGTACGAAAAAGCATCGCTACCCTCGATATGGTAGAGCGCCAACCCGGCAATGGCCAGCGCATGGAACGACCCCATGCCCCCCGGCGCCGGAATGACAAAGCCGAGCGTCCCGAACACAAAAACCATCAGCGCGGCGCTGGCTCCGAGGTGGGCGGTGGGCGGAAAAGCCAGGAGGTTGAACCAGCATTGCAGATAAAACATCAGCCAGATACCCAGCGAATACACCAAAAACAGCCCCGCATGCCGCAAGCGAAACACGCTGCGCAAGCCGTCCCAAAAACCCTCGATCAGATTGCCGGCTTTTTGAACGACGGCCGATCGCCCGATCCGGCTGCGAAATATCCAGGCGAGCAGAGCCCCGCCGAGCAGGACGATGAAAAGACCCGCCACCAGCGGACTTTTCCAAAAACTGCTTCTTTCAGCCGCCCCGCCCTGCTGCTGTTGAATAAACCCCCACAGCGTGTCTGCCTCGAAAATAAAGGCCAGGCCAACCACAAAGCCCAGGCAGAAAAAATCCATAAGCCGGTCGACCACCAGGGTGCCCATCACCCGCTCGAGCGGTATTTTTTCGTACCGCGACAGGGTGCCGGCGCGCACTACTTCACCCATCCGGGGAAAGCCCAGGTTGGCAAAATAACCCAGCAAAATGGTCAGGAAACTGTTGACAAACCGCACCCGGTAGCCCATGGGCTCCAGCAACATTTGCCAGCGCCAGGCCCGGAAAGCGTTGCTCAGGGTAAAACTGGCGATCACCAGTAAAATCCAGCCCGGGTGTACCGTGGAAAAATCGTGGAGCAATTTATCGATCAAACTGCATTGATCGGCGGGTACGCCGTCCAGCCGGCATTGTTCCTGAAATGCTGCATTCTGACTGCGAAACACCAGCCACAGGATCGTAACTCCGATTCCAAGAAAAACTAAAAACTGAAGCGTTTTTTTGAGTTTGACCGACATCATGTGCGAAAAAAAGAATGATGGAAAAGCGGCGCAAAGGTGCGCAAAATATGCCGGATCAAAGCCCTGCGCCGGCGTATTGAACCAAGGCCGCCCCGGCATACCACAGCATGACGCCGCACAAGGCGAGCTTCAATCCAATGCCCAGCAGAAACCCGACAAAGGAGCCCAAAGCCGCCCGGGTGGCAGAACGGGAATCCTGCCCCGCCAACAGTTCACCCAACAAGCCCCCGCCAAAGGCGCCGATAAAAATACCTGCCGGACCTAAAAACATGCCCACGAGCAAGCCGAGCGTACTGCCCCAAACGCCGGCCCTGGTGCCGCCGAATTTTTTCAGCCCCCAAACCGGCACGTAATAATCGAGCAGGGTAACCAGCAAGGTGGCCAGTCCAAGCCCCCAAAGCAGGCTGCCCGGAAAGTCGGCAAAACGCGTGCCGTGCAGCAGTAAAAAACCGGCAAAACTGAGCGGCGGCCCGGGCAGCGGCAGCACTGCGCCTACCAGGCCGATCAACAGACACAACACGGCGATGATTGTCAGGAGGATATCCAGCCACATGATTTTACCGTAAGTTTTACACTAACTTTGCGTCAACTTAATCTTTTTGTGTTCCATGCGACATTTGACCACCATTACGGATCCGGTCTATCGCGAAAAGCCGCACAATGTAGTAGAAAAGTTTCTGCTTCGGTTTATTCGCGACAAACGGGATCTCCCCTTCCTGTACCTCTGCGCCCAAATTGCCTGCACCATCCTGCCTGTTTCCATTGCCCTGTTTTTTGTGGAAGGCACTGCCTGGTGGGTTTTGTTGGGCCTGTTCCTGATTCTGGAAATTTATTTCATGGGGCCATTCATCCTCATGCTCCACAACACCAGCCACAACGCGTTTTTCAAACGCGAATACAAAGTTGGCAACCGCCTGATTCCCTGGGCGCTGTGCCCGTTCATGGGGCAGTCGCCCGACACCTATTTCAGCCACCACATCGGGATGCATCACGCCGAAAACAACCTGGATCTGGATACCAGTTCCACGATGAGCTATCAGCGCGACAGTCTGTTGGATTTTTTAAAATACTTCTTCCGTTTCCTGTTTTTGGGCATTTTCGAAGTCGTCAGCTACCATAAACTTAAAAACAAGCGCCAGTTTTTGAGAAAAGCCATCATCGGCGAATCGGTGTTCGTCGCCGTATGTCTGGTACTGGCCTGGTTCAACTGGAAAGCCACCCTCGTGGTTTTTGTATTGCCGCTGGTGATCGTGCGTTTCCTGATGATGACGGGCAATTGGGCCCAACACGCCTTTGTCGATCCGAAAGCGCCGGAAAACAATTACCTGAACAGCATCACCTGCATCAACAACGGCTACAACAAACGCTGCTGGAACGATGGTTACCACATCGGGCACCACCTCAAACCACACCTCCACTGGTCGGAGATGCCCACCGATTTTTTAGCTAACAAGGACAAATACGCCGAGCAAAAAGCCCTGGTGTTCGAAGGCATCGACTACCACGGTATTTGGGCTTTGCTGATGGCAAAACGCTACCATACATTGGCCAACTACCTCGTCAACGTAAATGGCATGTACCCCACGCGGGAAGCGGCAGTGCGAATTTTGCAGGAGCGGACGCGGAAATTTTAGAGCGTACCGCGCCGCCGCTGCTCGGCTTCAATGCTTTCAAAAAGTGCCTGGAAATTGCCTTTGCCAAACGATTGCGCACCGCAACGCTGAATAATTTCAAAAAACATGGTCGGGCGGTCTTCTACCGGCTTGGTGAATATTTGCAGCAAATAGCCCTCCTCGTCTCGATCGACCAGGATGCCCAGGCTTTTCAGCACAGCCAGGTCTTCCGCAATGACGCCGACCCGCTCGCTGACGGTGTCGTAATAATTGCCGGGCACGTACAAAAACTCCACGCCGCGGTCGCGCAGTTCGCGCACGGTGTTGACAATGTCGTTCGTGGCCACGGCAATGTGCTGGCAACCCGCACCTTCATAGAAATCATAAAATTCCTCTACCTGCGATTTTTTCTTGCCGTGGGCCGGTTCGTTTATTGGAAACTTGATCCGCATATTCCCATTGGCCATGACCTTCGACATGAGGGCGGTAAATTCTGTTGAAATATCCTTGTCGTCAAACGTGATCAGATTTTTAAAACCCAATACATCCTCGTAAAAACGGGCCCACTTGTTCATTTCACCCCAGCCCACACTGCCTACGCAATGGTCGACATATTCGAGACCAACCGGCGCAGGGTTGTAATCCGATTCCCATTTTTCATAGCCGGGCAGGAAAACGCCTTCGTAGTGCTTGCGTTCGACAAAAATATGCACCACATCGCCGTAGGTATGGATGCCGGAGCGTACGACCGTTCCGAAGCTGTCGCGCTCCGTTACGGGTTGGAGGTAGGACTTGGCGCCGCGCCGGGTAGTTTCTTCGAAGGCCTGTTTGGCATCATCCACCCAAAAAGCGATGACTTTCACCCCGTCGCCGTGGTGGCGCTGGTGTTCGGCAATCTCAGAATTTGAATGGTAGTGCGTGGTTAACACCAGGCGGATTTTCCCTTGTTGCAGCACATAGGAGGCTTTGTCTTTAACGCCGGTTTCCAGACCGGCGTAGGCCAGCGACTGAAAGCCGAACGCTGTTTTGTAAAAATGCGCGGCTTGTTTGGCATTGCCCACGTACAATTCGATGTAGTCGGTGCCATGCAGGGGCAAAAAGTCGGCGTTCCGGGGTTTTGTTGATGCAGGTTGTATTAACGTAGCCATAGTTTTCAATGAGACAATGAGTGAATGAGTGTGTGCTTTGTTTTACTCCTGAGCCACCCCGTTTTCGTACCAAACGCGGTAATAGTCCTCGACTTCCAGTTTCAGCGCATCTTCGGTGACCATAAGCGGGTTGAAGGGATCGATCATGACGGCCAGTTCGCCGGTTTCCTTTTGGCCGATGCTCCGCTCGATGGCGCCCGGGTGCGGGCCGTGCGGAATGCCGGCCGGGTGCAGGGTGAGCTGGCCGGGCCGGACGTCGTTGCGGCTCATGAAGTTGCCGTCTACGTAGTACAAAATTTCATCGGAATCCACGTTGCTGTGGTGATACGGCGCCGGGATGGCCTCCGGGTGGTAATCGTACAGCCGCGGCACGAAGGAGCAAACCACAAAATTGCGCCCTTCAAATGTTTGGTGGATCGGCGGCGGCATATGAATACGGCCGGTAAGCGGCTCAAAATCCCGGATGTTAAACGCATACGGGTAGTGGTAGCCATCCCAGCCCACCACATCGAAGGGGTGGTAGGGATACTGGAACGGGAAAATGGTGTTGCGTTTTTTAATGCGCACCTCAAAATCGCCCTGCTCGTTGAACGTTTCGAGCGTCTCGGGGCGCTTGATGTCGCGCTCGCAAAACGGCGCATGCTCCAGCAGTTGCCCGAACGCATTCCGGTAGCGGCTCGGGGTGAGCACCGGCCCGTGCGATTCGACGAGCAGCAGGCGGTTGTCGGTCGTTTCCCATTCCAGTTTGTAAATCGTGCCGCGCGGGATCACGAGGTAGTCGCCCGGCTCGAAAGGTACCATGCCGAACATGGTCTGGAGTTCGCCGCGGCCCTTGTGCACAAAAATCAGTTCGTCCGAATCGGTGTTTTTGAAAAAATAGGCACTCGTGGCCGTCGGTGCAGCCAGGCCGATGGCCATGTCGCTGTTCAAAAACAACACGCGCCGGCTGTCGATGTAATCGTCGACCGGCGGCACGGCAAAGCCTTCAAATTTGAGCGGGTTAATGTTGTTTTCAATCGCAATTTTGGGCTGCACCGGGTAGGGCGATTCGATAGCCCGGATTTGCGTGGGCGCATGCAGGTGGTAAGCCAGCGCCGACATGCCGCTGAAGCCCTGCGTACCCACCAGTTCTTCCTGGTAAAGTCCGCCTTCGGGGTTGCGGAAAATCACGTGGCGCTTGCGGGGAATGATCCCGAGTTTGTGGTAAAAAGGCATGGTCAGGTTGTTTTTTTTTAAAATATTCAGGCTGCTTTGGCTTGGGTACGTGTTTAGCGTGGGTTCCCGCAGATTGGGGGTATGCTCCCGTAGCGTTTTTTCCCGCAGATGAGCGCAGAAAAGGCCGCAGATCGACGCAGAAATTCGTTTGGAATGGGGCTGAGAGACTGCTTTCTCCCGGATCAATTTCTGCGGAAATCTGCGGCCTTTTCTGCGCTAATCTGCGGGAAAATATGCCTCCGTAGGCACGCGCGCCATACACGCACTACACCCGGCAAAGCAAGGCAACTTCGCCGTAGAAAAAGTTGACCCCGGTCAAAAGCCGCAATGATCTTTGTCAAACGGCACTGCTGCGTCGAAACTAAAGCGCCTCAAAATGCGCCGTAAAGTGCCGCAAAAACGGCGGTTCATGGGTGATCCGGTAACCCCGGGCCGCTTCGCGACGGCGCTGCACGGCATCAAACACTTCGATGACATAGTCCATGTGGCTCTGCGTATACACCCGGCGCGGTATGGCCAGCCGCACCAACTCCTGCTGGGCCGGCACGAACGCTCCCTTGGCGTCGTATTTGCCAAACATCACCGAGCCAACCTCCACGGTGCGCACGCCACCGGCCAGGTACAACGCGCACACCAGCGCCTGGCCCGGGAATTGTTCGGGTGGGATGTGTTGGTAGAGCCGTTTGGCGTCGACGTACACGGCATGGCCACCAATCGGGTAGATCACCGGCACGCCGAGCGCGCGAATTTTTTCACCCAAATACGCGGTACTCCGAATACGGTAATGCAGGTAATCGGCTTCAAAAACCTCTTCCAGGCCCACGGCAATCGCCTCCATGTCGCGGCCCGACAACCCGCCGTACGTGGCGAAGCCTTCGGTGATGATCAACAGGTTGGTGCAGGCCTCTGCCAGTTTCGGATCGCGCAGGGCCAAAAAACCGCCCATGTTGACCAGGCCGTCTTTTTTGATACTCATGATGGCGGCGTCGGCCAGGGCAAACATTTCCTGGGCAATCTCGCGGTACGATAAATGGGCATACGCGGGCTCCCGGTGCCGGATGAAATAGGCATTCTCCGCGATCCGGCAACAGTCGAGCACAAACGGAATATGGTGCTGCCTGCAGATGCCTGCAACCGCTTTGGCATTGGCCATGCTGACCGGCTGGCCCCCGCCGCTGTTGTTCGTCACCGTCAGGATAACGGCGGCCACATTGGCGGCGCCCACTTTTCGAATCTGTTGTTCGAGCGCGTCGGCATCCAAATCGCCTTTGAAGGGTTCGTCGGAGTCAAAATCCCGGGCTTCCGGACAGGGAAGGTCGATGGCCGTGCTGCCCGAGAATTCAATGTTGGCCCGGGTGGTATCAAAGTGCGTGTTGGAAAAAAAATACTTTCCCTTGCCGCCAAGGTGGCCGTACAGGATGCGCTCGGCGGCCCGGCCCTGGTGCGCCGGCAATATGTGCGGCATGCCCGTCAGGTCGTTTATTTCCGCATAAAATCGTTCCCAGCTTTTGGCGCCGGCATACGACTCGTCGCCGAGCATCATGGCAGCCCACTGCCGGCTGCTCATGGCTGAAGTGCCGGAATCGGTGAGCAGATCAATCAGCACCTTATCTGAAGGGAGCAGGAAGGGGTTGTTGTGCGCTTCGCGCAAATAATACGCCCGCTCGTCGGGGGTGGTCATGCGGACCGGTTCCACCGACTTGATCCGGAACGGTTCGATAATCGTTTTAAATTCCATGCCGCAAAATTCCGGCAGTACGCAGAACAGCCACAGCTGAAAATTCATTGCCCGGCCTGACGAAGATCATTGGATATTCCGGGTTGTTAAACGGCCCTTTTTCAAACTTTTACAGCTTCCGGACAGGCAAGCTGCATAGCCCTATGCCTTTTTACAGTAAATTTGCGCCGCTTCCGAACCCCGGGTACGGGTTTGGACAAGTTTTTCAGACATGGCGCGTATACTTTACTCCCTGTTTTTTCTGTTTGGCACTGGCCTGTTCTGGCAGTGTTCTGTTTCGGACAATCCACCCAAGGAAGGCGATAAGCTGTTAGCCAAAGTGTACAACAAAAGCCTTTATTTGTCTGAACTGGATGGCATAGTGCCGGAAGGGAGCACGCCCAACGACAGTGCGCTGATGGTAAGCGCCTATACCCAGCGCTGGGTGCGCGAGCAGCTGTTGATGTACGAAGCCGAGCGCAATATTCCCAAGGACCTGAACATCGACAAACTGGTACGCGACTACCGCGCCAGCCTCGTGCGGTTCAATTTTGAAGAACAAATTATTGCGGAAAAACTCGACAGTACGGTTTCGGAAGCCGAAATGAAATTGTTTTACGAAAACAATACCGACCAGTTTCAACTGGAAAACACCATCCTCAAATGCCAGTTGTTAAAACTTCCGCCAAACGCACCCCGGAATGAGCTCAACACGCTTTGGTACAGCAAAAAACCTTCAGATGCCGCCAAACTCCGCAACTATGCCAAACAATGGGCGGCACTGGCCCTGCTCGACGAAGAAAAGTGGTATAAATTGGATGAAGTGGCCGCGCTTTTGCCCAAAGGAACGTTAACTTCCGACAACGTGAGCTCGCGGCGGGAAGGCACCCTCAGCGACGGCGATTTCCGGTATTACTACCGGGTGCTCGAAACCGTACAAGGCAAAGAAACCGCTCCCTTCGAATACGTAAAAGAACAGGCCTCCAAAGTAATCCTCCACAAACGCAAAATGGAATTGCTCGAGCGCTGGAAAGAAGACCTCTACCAACAGGAGTTGCGCCGGCAAAATATTCAGATCATGCAGTAAGGCGGTGAACGGAAATCAGAATCAGACAACCTTTTTTGAGTTATGCATACCAACAACATAAAAAATAGCACACCATTCTTGAATAACAAACTGATCGCCATTTGCCTGACTTTACTGCCTGTTTTGGCGCAGGCACAACCGGAAAAGGCCGTGATCGACAAGGTTGTGGCTACCGTGGGCAGCGAGATCATTTTGCTGAGCGAAGTGCAGGAGCAACTATCCTACGCCCGCCAGCAACAGCAAGACTTGCCCGATGAATATGCTTGCATTGTGCTTCAGAATCAACTGGTGCAAAAACTGCTCGTCAATCAGGCCAAACTCGACTCGGTAGATGTGCGCGAAGAGGAAGTTGAAAACCAGCTCGAGGCCCGCGTTGAACGCCTGCGCACCTACTTCAACCAGGATGAGCAAGCCATCGAAGAGTATTACGGCCAAAATGTAAATGCCATCAAAGAACAAATGCGGGGCGATATGCGCAGCCAGCTGCTGGCCGAGCGCATGCAGGCAAAAATTACCGAAAAAGCAACCATCACCCCTTCCGAGGTGAAGGCTTTTTTCAACGCCATCCCGCCAGATTCCTTGCCGTATTTCAACTCCGAAGTGGAGGTGCGCGAAATTGTGTACAAACCCCAGGTGAACGCCGAAGAGAAAGCCAAGGCACGTGCGCGGATCGAAGAATACCGCCAGCGCATCACCGAAGGCGGCGAGAGTTTTGCCGAATTGGCGAAAAAATACAGCGACGACCCCGGCAGCGGCTCCAAAGGCGGCGACCTGGGCTGGCAAAAACGCGGCACCTTCGTGCCCGAATTTGAAGCCACCGTGTACAACCTGGAGCCCGACCAGATCAGCCAGGTCATCGAAACCGAATTCGGGTTTCACATCATTCAGCTCCTGGAGCGCCGGGGCAACCTCGTGCACGCCCGGCACATTTTAATCCGGTCGGAAATCACCGAAGCCGATCTGGATATTGCGATTGAAAAACTGGACTCCATTCGCCAGCTGATCCTCAGCAACAACGTCACGTTCAGTACGGCTGTAAAAGTATTTGGCGACAAAAACACCCCCAGCTACAACAACGACGGCCGCGTGGCCAACCCCCGCACCGGCAACACTTTTTTTGAAGTCGCCGACCTCGACACCAATATTTTCTTCGCCATCGACGGCCTCAACCCGGGCGACATCACCGAGCCGGTGCCTTTCCGGGCGCCCGACGGTACCCGCTACTTCCGGCTCGTGCAACTACAAAGCCGGTCCAAACCCCACAAAGCCGATCTGAAACAAGACTACAACCGCATTCAGGCCGCAGCGCTCGAGCAAAAAAAAGGCGACTACATTGAGCGCTGGGTGCTGGACAAACTTCAGAAAACATATCTGTCCATTGGCGATCTGTACAAAGATTGTCCAAACCTTCAATTGCTGCTCGCCCAAACCCAACCGGAACGCCCGTAAATCAACCGGCAACACTGTGCTGCAGTGTTGCGGCCGACTGCGCGGCTCTGCGCCCACACAAACATTCGTACAACATGTCCATGAAATTACCCATATCCAGCCTTCTGCTCGTACTTTTTGGCGTACAACTCGCTCAGGCCCAGGTACAACCCGACAGTTCTGCCCTGCCCGTCATATCGTATGAAACCCCGAAGGATTATGAAATCGGCGGTATTCGTGTCACCGGCGAACAGTTTTCCGACCCACAGGCACTGATCGCCATTTCGGGGTTCCGGGTTGGCGACAAAATTCGCGTGCCGGGCCCGGCCATTACCAAAGCGGTGCAGGCCCTGTGGAATTTGCGCTTGTTCACCGATGTGCAAATCATCAAGGAGCGCACGGCAGGCGAGGTTATTTTTATCGAAATCATTGTCAAAGAACGCCCGCGATACACCCGGCATTCGTACTCCGGTGTGAAGAAAAACAAGCACGACGACCTGAACGCCATCGTGACAAAGTTTATTCAAAAAGGCGCCATCCTCACGGAAAACATCAAATCGGCCTTGCGCTACGGCATGGAGGATTATTTCATCGAAAAAGGCCACCTGGATGCCAAGGTTGAGATCAAGGAAGCGCCCGACGAACGCAGCATCAATGCCGTCAAACTGGAATTTGTGGTCAAGCCGGGCAAACGGGTAAAAATCAAGGATATCCGCTTTGTGGGCAACGAAAATATCAAATCCAAAACCTTGCGGAAAAAGATGAAAAACACGGCCCGCAAGGCCAAACTTTTCAAAAAATCCAAGCTCGTCGAAAGCGAATACGAGGAAGACAAGCACGCCATTGAGGCGTATTACAACACGGTGGGTTTCCGCGACGCCCGCATTGTGAGCGATACCACCTGGCGCACAGCTAATGGCGAGGTGATGTTGCAAATCAACATTGACGAAGGCAACCGGTATTTCTTCCGCACCATTACCTGGAAAGGCAACACCATCTACGAAACCCAGTTCCTCAACCAGGTGCTGGGCATCAACAAAGGGGATATTTACAACCAGGAACTGCTGAACACCCGCCTACAGTTTAGCCAGGACGGCCGGGATATTTCCTCGCTCTACCTCGACAACGGGTACCTCTTTTTCCGGGTCGACCCGGTGGAAACGTCCATCGACAACGACTCCATCGACCTCGAACTGCGCATCTTCGAGGGCCCGCAAGCCACTATCGACCGGGTGGTGATCAAAGGCAACGACCGCACCCACGAGCACGTCATCCGGCGCGAATTATTCACCCGCCCCGGCGAAAAATTCAGCCGTTCGGATATTATCCGCTCCCAGCGCCAAATCGTTAACCTCGGCTACTTCAACCCCGAATCCCTGGATATCAATACGCCGGTGAATCCCGACCGCGGCACCGTAGACATCGAATATACCGTGGAAGAGAAGCCCTCCGATCAACTGGAACTTTCCGCCGGTTATCAGCCCAGCACGGCCTTTACCCGCGGGGGCGTAATCGGCACGTTGGGGGTAACCTTCAACAACTTTTCGATCCGGAATATCAGTAAAAAAGAAACCTGGAATCCGCTTCCGCAAGGCGACGGCCAGCGCTTCAGCATTCGCGGCCAAACCTCGGGGCAAAATTTTCAGTCGTACAACGCCTCCTTCACCGAGCCCTGGCTGGGCGGCAAAAAACCGAACTCACTCACCGTAGCCGGTTTTTACAACCGCTACGCCTACGGTTTCGAGGGCTCTTCCGCCTACCAGCGGCTCGAGATCATCCAGGGTAGCGTAGGTTTCGGTACCCGCCTGAAGTGGCCCGACGACAACTTCGTTTTCCGCGCCAACCTCGACATTCAAACGCTGCGCCTGAACAACTGGACGGGCTTCCGCGACGATCAGGGCCGCCTCGTTACCCAGGGCAAATACCACAACTACAACCTTGGTCTTACCCTGGCGCGCAACAGCATCAACGACCCGATTTTCCCGAAATCCGGCTCGCTGCTCTCGCTGACCGTGCAAGCCACGCCGCCGTACTCCTGGTTCCGCGACGCCGAATTTTATCAAAATGAATCGGTGGAAAAAATTTACAACTACGTGGAATACCTCAAATGGCGCATCGACGCCGAATGGTACACCACCCTCGTCGGCAAACTGGTGCTGAAAGCCCAGGCCAAAATTGGTATCCTCGATCAGTGGACGGACAAAACCGGCCTCAGCCCGTTCGAACGTTTCGAACTCGGCGGCGACGGCCTGAACAACCAAACTTTCGGCCTCAACGGGCGCGACATCATCAGCATGCGCGGCTACGAAGTAGGCGACATCATGGCGCCCTTTCCGGGCGGCGCCGGCGTATTCAACAAATACACGCTCGAACTGCGCTACCCGATCTCGCTGAACCCGCAAAGCACGATTTTTGTAACTGCCTTTGCCCAGGGCGGCAATGCTTTCCAGGACGCCCGGGATTTCAACCCCTTCGATCTGCGCCGCTCGGCCGGTCTTGGTTTGCGGGTGTTCCTGCCCATGTTTGGTACACTCGGCTTCGACTACGGCTACGGCTTCGACAAACCGGCGCTGATCAACTCCGGGGCGAAGTGGTCGGAGTTTGCCAAGTTCAACATTGTGTTGGGCTTTGAGCCGGATTAAGTTTGGTTCACCACGGAGGCGGTATGGAGGAGGAGTTTCACCCGTCCTACGGCTTCAAGCCTGTCCATCATATACAAGTTGCCTAAAATGGATTTTTGTAACTTAAATTCTCTTTTCAGCCGCGCGTCAACCCCACCCCCATCCCCTCCCCCAGCGGGGAGGGGGGGCTTGCTCTCTCCTTAATTTATAGATTGAAATGAGGGCAGACACCCCTCCCCGCTGGGGCTCCCGATTACCCACAAGTTGAATAATTTTTTGGTAATGTATTAAACTTGAGTTGCCGTTTTTTAAGGAACAAATCGCTCCGCCCTTGTCAACCCCACCCCCAGCCCCTCCCCAAGGGGGATGGGAGGCGCGACGTACACCGTAGACTACACGATCACCATTGGATTTGGGGTAAAAAAGAGCGGTCGACGCTACGGCTCCCCTCACCCTTGGGGAGGGGCCGGGGGTGGGGTTGACCCGGCGGAGCGCAATTTGCCAAAAATGCCACGTCGATTTCGATCCTATTAAAAACTTTTCAACCGACTTGTGGGTAATCGGGAGCCCGCTGGGGGAGGGGATGGGGGTGGGGTCGACAAACAGCGGGCCGCAACCAACTAGTGTGTAATGGACAGGCTTGAAACCGTAGGGCAAATTTTCGCAACGCTATGGCTAAATTCCAGATTATAAAATGCCACGGCTCCGGCAACGATTTCGTGCTCATCGACGAGCGCCGGCTGCCCGACCCCCTGACGCAAGCCCAACGGAAAACCCTGGCGGTACACTTGTGCAACCGGAACTCCATCATCGGTGCCGATAGTTTTTTGTTTGTGCAGGACAGCGCCGTGGGCGACGGGAAAATGCGCTATTTCAACGCCGATGGCAGCGAAGCCAACATGAGCGGCAACGGCCTGCGCTGTGTCGCCCGCTATGTGTCCGATGTTTCGAAAAAAGACGAACTGGTGCTGGAGGCACTCGGGGGCGTTTATGCGGTGCAGCGCGTGCGCGATTTTTTTGACGACGTGGCGGCTTTTTCCATAAAAATCACCACCGTGGATTTTGCGGTGAAAACCCTGCCCCTATTGGTCGACACCGAAACCTGGATCGATAAAAAGCTGGATTTCCTCTCCGACACCCTGCGCTTCACGGCACTCACCGTACCCAATCCGCAACTGGTGGCCCGCGTGGCCGCCCCCGACGAACCCGAACTGATTCGCATCGGCATCCGCTGCAACGACCAGCGCGATTTTTTCACCGAAGGCGTCAATGTCAACTTTTTTCTCCCGCTCGACGCGCACACCATTTTTGTGCAAACCTTCGAGCGTGGCTGTGGCATCACTTTTTCCTGCGGCACCGGCATGTTCGCCTCTTCGATTGTGAGCACGTTACTGGGCCACACGCCGGAAAACGAATGGATCACCGTGCTGAATCAGGGCGGTTTTGTGAAAACAAAAATTTACCGCGACGCAAAAGGCAACTTCATTGGCGAACTGCTCGGCAACACGACCAACGAGTTTACGGCTGAACTGGAATTTGATTTTGAAAACCCTGCCGGCGCCCGGTTGGAAAATGTACAGGTTTGTTCCGATGAAACTGCCGCTTATGAGAAAGTGAAAGCGTTTGCGGCGGAAGCTTGGGCAACACGGGTTTAAGCGCTAATTCCTCAAGGGTGCACGTGATTCCTAATTTTTACCACGGAGGACACTCGTCATACGACTCGAAGTCGTAGGACGAGTAGAGTGCCTCCGTGTTCTCCATGCCTCCGTGGTAAGAAAAATAATCTACGGCGAGCCATCGAAATTACTACTTAATTGCCTTTTATCTCCGAATCGATCGATTCCAGGATGGTATTTATCTCCTCCAACAGCGGTTGGTAATGCGCCGTTTCGGTTGCGCGACTCGCAAGGATAAACAGCAGAACATTGTTTTCAAATGCCGTGGAATGCAAGAGTTGCAGGTTGCTGGCAGTGCTCGCCTTTTTTGATAAACCGATTTCCTTGTCAGAGACTTCAGTCAGGTCCAAAATGGTTCTGAGGCTGTAGGTATCGGATCGAAACAGGTCGAGCACCCGCTCCCGTTGAACGGCAAGATCATGTTCCTGTTTGGCAATATCGTCTATGGTTGACAGCCAATTGGTCAGCCGCCTGCGCAATTCAATATTTGAGATGTCCTTCAAACTCCCGGAATGTGTCATTTCGCTCAACAGTGAATTATTGGGATTAAAGGCAATATCGAAGGCAAAGGTGTTGTACAGCAATTCCGAAAACTGTTTCTCAGTAGGAGCGGGCATTTTATCAGAAATAAATTCCACTATCTTTTTCGCGCCTTCGTAATTGCTTTTATTGACCCGGATCAGTTCCTGCAATTTTATACTGCTGGTTTGAAATTCACTCCGCAAACCAAGCAGATAGGTTTGTTCCTTTTTTCTTGTCTTTCTGTATTCATTATTATTATTGATCGCCAGGGCGATCAGTATTCCGATAACCACAAGAATAATTTCTCCAATAGCATACAACAGATAATTGCCGAATTTTTTTTCAGCAATTAATTTCTGCCTGAGTTTTCTGAACAATTGTATCATGGAATACTGGAAATCTGTATTCAACGAAAAACAGTTTGCGAAAGTGTGATGCCCTGCGTTGGCAAGTTATGGCAGCTGCATCAGATTGAAACGCTCTTCGCAGATAAGTTTTTTCACCACGGAGGCATGGAGGACACGGATATTTGCTGCCCTCGGCAGCGTATTTTAATCAGACAGGATGAACAGGATTTTACAAGATCCGCGTGTTTAATCCTGTAAAATCCTGTTCATCCTGTCAAAAAAAAAACAGCGTCGCAGGCGACATCTCCGTGTCCTCCATGTCTCCGTGGTAAAAACCAACACTATCCATTACACCACATAAAATCGCCTGGCGTGCACATTCACCACATCCTTGCCGTTGGGCAAATGGGCTTTAGTGTTCCGGAATTCGAAGTAGTCGCCTTTCGACAGGCTTTTCAGTTTGGCGATCATGTCGGCGGTAAGCACATTGGATTTACTTTTCAGCGCAACCGTGTTGCCGCCTTTTGTGATGTGCAGGGTAAATTGAAAAATCTGCGAGCCTTTTGCGCAGCCGTCGACACGTACTTCGGAATGGCCGGCAATTTCTTTCCGGCTGATCTCGCCGCCGAATTTTCCGGCAAACAGCAAATAGGCACCGCCGTAAATGCGCTCAACGGTGATCTCCGGGCCAGGCGCCGGGCTTGCAGCCGGAACAGCCATTCGGGCGAAGAACCCGGCCGGGGATAGAAAAAGGGATAGATACAACAGATACTTTACCAAGTTTTTCATGACTTCTGCTTTTGGTGAACGGTTGATTTTTACAAACGTACACGCCGTAGAAGCCTGAAACCTGGTTTGTCGGAAAACTGCTGGTTGGTGGAGACGGAAGGCTGGGTTTAGAGGATGAATGGTGCTGGTCGCTTTGCGAGCCTATTGAGTCTTTAGACCCTTCAAACTTCACATCCCATCCACAAAACGCTCGACCGGCCGCCTCAACGAAACCGGATCGGGATAACGGTCAATATACCCGATGCGCAATATGAACTGCACCGGATCAGAAAACCCGATCGTGCGTTTCAGGGCATCCCGGTGCGGCGCCTCCTCTAAAATTTGAGTCATCGGGTGCACCGCAATATGTTTTTCGCGGGTCCGCAACAGCATCTGCTGAAACCGTTTGCCGGTCTCCAGCAACGTTGCAGTCGCGCTGTCCTTACTGGTGAGCAGCAACCAGCCGCCGGATTGGCGCACCTGCGCCCTGACTTTATCGATGCCCTGCTCCCGGAATGTTTGGGTCAGCACATTTTTCTTGGAATAAAAGTTCCGGAGCACCCAACCTGGGATTCCCGTTATTTCCATGCCGGCAGTGGTAAGTCCGTCGCAATGCGTTTGCGCATCTTTTCGCGAAAACCGCATCCAGTCCGCCAGTTCCGATTGGGCATCATCGCGGTAAGCCTGCCGGCGGTTGGCTTCGATGGTTTGTTCGTTTAGCCACTGGAATTCCCTTGAGCTGTTTGGGAAAAACTGAAAAGCATCGACCGCTCCGCCGGTCAAGTCATCCAGATGGCCTTTTTTTATGGTTTCGGAACGGTAGTTGGAGCGCACCGTTCTGCGCATCCTGATTTTGTTCACATCAAATGCGGGCTGCTTGCCCGCTTTTTTCAAAACAAGCTCCACGATATCCTCCGACTGGTTGTCGGTGGCCAACAGCGTAAAGGCGCAACTGTAGCCAAAACTACTGGCCGCATATTCCAGGTTTTGCAAAAAGGCGCCGATAGACAATATCGTTTCCCGTTGTGCCGGATCGATGGCGGGTAGCCACTTGCTCTGGTCGTTTCCGATGATCCAGTGAAAAGGGGCCAGGTATTTCACCGTCCAGGGCTGCGTATTATGGCCGCTGGGCGCCAGGGATGCGAGGTAGAGGATTTCTTCCTCCTGCGGCTGAAAAGGGAACTTCCGCCCCGTGCCTTGGGGAATATCGGACCGGACAACATTGCGCCGGTCGCTCAGGAGATACCCGGCTCCCCCCGCAACGACGACCGAGGCGCCGGCAATCGCTAAAAACTTTCTTCTGTTCATAGATTTTCTTTTTTCGGTTAAAGTACCAGTCAATTTTAAGGGAGCCTTCCGGAATAAACACGGCCGGCTCAAACACCCGCTCATCTACCGGCACTGCCGCATCGCCGGCAATACGCAGGTGCACAGCCGCCCAGGGATTGCGGTAAAAGTTTTTGTAAAATTTCCAGACATGCCCGCCACCGGCGGTAAACACAACGGTATTGTAATTGGCCGTCGCCAGTTTTTGCTCGGTTTGTATTTGCGCGTCCCAGTATTCAAAGCCGGTTTTTTAATAGAAAAGTATAGTGCTCCGGATAGAAAAACCCTTCAGACAAGGCCTGGCTGTGCACCGGATTTTACAGACCAGTGTTTTCGGAAATCTGAATCAAACAGCAACACCAACCAGGGAACCAACAGGCACACCCCCATCCAGGCCAGGGCAAGCGCCTGATACTGTTGTTCCGTGGTGGTAAAAACCAGGCCTATTGTTCGTATGCTGGCATGCACCAGAGCGACGCCCCAAATTGTATTTCCAGCCTTTTCGTATAAATAGGCCAGGGGAATAGAAATGCCTGTGGCCAGTATGGTCGACAGCAGCGCAATCGGCCAGTCCAGGTACAGGAAAAGCAGCAAATGCGCCAGCGAAAAACAAATCATTGATTCCAGCGCCGCCCGGCGAAAACTTCCGCGCCGGCGCAGGTTTGCGAATAAAAAGCCGCGGAAAACCGCTTCTTCCATAAGCCCGCCGGTGAGGAACAGGCCGGCCAGATTCAACAATCCGGCATCGGCCATTTGGATCGGCGTGTGCAAGAACCAACCGAGCACCGGAAAGAACAGGAGCAACAGCGCCGAAATGAACACTCCCGGGGCCAGATTTTTTACCCTGGTTTTTCGCAATCCGATTCCCCGGATTGCCGTATGAAATGTGCCGCCAAAACTCCGGTTGTAAAGCCACAACAAGGTCAACAAAACCACACCCGATGTAAGGCCGGCGTTCAACAGGTACGGCAAGTGGAAGAACAACGTGCCCAAACCGTGCATTTCCAGAAAGACGACGACAAAAATGCCGTATAGCCGGACGTTGGAAGTTGGCATTTTATACGTCGGTTTCATGTTTTTTATTCCGCAGGTAATCCCTGGTTAAGCGATAAATAGCATAGCCCCCGGGAATCATCGGCAGCACGGCTGTCCACATGCCGGAGAAGTAATACCTCCCGGTGGATTTGAAGTAATAGTTGGGCATATCGGCGACCTCCGTTCCATTGATGGTTTGCGTGATCGCATGGAGGTTTTCCGGCTCCAGATGGGGCTGGATCAGGGGAAAAATAAAGTGGGTAAATTCCGCAAAACCGGGTCCGATAAAAATAAACCAGGCAATAAAACCCGCGACCGGCACCCGGTAATACAGCCCGAGCGTAGTTAGGGTGTAGAGGGTGGGCCCCACCAACGCGAAGATGATCACGAAGCCTTGCTCCGTCCAGGAAATATTGAACAGGCGGCTCATAGCCGGACCGAAACCCGTAAGGTATTCCTCCACAATGTGAATTTGCAGGGCGGCCACGGTCAGGACGAAAAGCGGCAGGATTACCGCCGGATCCGTCGGTTTTTTGAGATAGGTGAAATACCAGAAGAAAAAACCGATGAAGGCCGAGCCGCCGATAATGATGACCGGGGGAAGCCCGATGTTGAGGTATCCGGCGACGGGCGCGGCGATACAAATGGCGCCTACCATAAGAAGGCTGATGCGTTGAACTAATTTTGAAGTTGGCATAAGTTTTTTTTATGCCACAAAGTTCAGCCGGGGTCGATTGACCTCTTTTTACAAATGATAAATAACGTGAGTTTTGGATAAGTTTTTCCTGCCGCTATAACATTGGTTTTGAAACGCATAGAGTCAAACCTATCCAAAACTCACGTGATACCCTGCGGAAAGTGGTTTGCGAAAAAGCGGTGGCGATTGGTTTATTGTCGGCGTGACTCGAAGTCACGCCGACAATGTTCATGGCATCATCAGTTTCGCAAACCACTTTACTTAGAGTATAAATAATCATTTTTTGCTTCGAATCCTGCTCAACGACACCTGGGTGATGCCGAGGTAATTGGCCAGGTCGCCCAGGCTGATCCGCTGCAGGAGCACGCCCTGGTCTTTCAGAAAATGCTTGTAGCGCGCGGTGGCATTTTCCTCCAGCATTTCGCTGATGCGCTTCATCATGTTCACCGTGGCAAAAGCAAGCAGTTTGCGGTAGGCCGTTTCGATGCAGTGGTGTTTGCGGCACAATACATCCAGGTCGGCCTGCTCGATGTACGTTACGACAGTTGGCTCCAGGGCCACAATTTCGTAGATGGTCGGCGCTTGCGTGGTAAAACTGTCGAGCACCGTAAACAAGTTGTTTTCGGGGAAAAACCGCATGATAAACGTTTTGTCGCTGGTCGTAAAACTGGTTTTCACCAGCCCGCTGTCCAGGAAGTACAGGTTCCGGCAAATCGCCCCGCTCCGGAGCAGGCAATCCCCTTTTTCAAAGAACCTCGATCGCAAACAGCGCTCCAGGTCTCGCCGGGCGTCGTCGGTATGTGGGGAAAGCCGGTTAAATGCTTGTAAGAAGTCTTCCATGGACGTGTGTGGTAGATATTACGTAAAGTATGTCATGCACATGTTCTTTTGAGTCTTCGGACAGCAAGTCCTATCGCTATAAACGCAGCGCAGAATCAGCGATCAATTTAAGCGCCCATAGTACCCGTCTTAACCTCCCCGGCGCGCGTGTAATTGGCGATGATAACGCCCTTGGGTGTAACAATGCTCTCCACCAGTGTAAACGCTGCCGGGAAGGCGCCGTCGTCGAACAACTTTTTCCCTTTGCCCAGTACCAGGGGGTGGATTTTAAGCCGGAGTTCATCCACGAGGTCATGCTTCAGCAGCAGCTGCACCAGCGCACTGCTGCCCCAAACCTGAAGGTCGGCGCCGGCTGAATTTTTGATCTTTTTGATCGCATCCAGGTTGTCGATGAATACGGAGTTTTGCCAGTCCGAGCCGGTCATGGTTTTGGACAGGACGTATTTCGTGCCGGCATTAATACCCGGCCAAAACTCGCCATGCGCAGGCCAGAAGTCGGCCCAAATGGCATAGGTTTTTCGGCCCAACAGATAATCGGCAGGTTTCAGCTCTTCCTGCACCACTGCACCGTACACGTCGTCATCATAGGGCGCCACCCAGCCGCCATAGTTGAAGCCGCCTTCGGGGTCTTCTTTTGGGCCGCCGGGGCTTTGCATTACGCCGTCCAGGGTGATCATTGAGAGGACTGTTATTTTTCGCATGGGGGGTGGTTTTATTTTGATGAAATTTTTAAAGGTGTTGGGCTAGTGGGTGATCTCGTGCCCTATGCTGTTGAATTTATTGAAGGTCATGGGCGATTTCTTTTAGCCCTCGTTTGCGGCCGCGCCAATAGCGGCAAAAAATTCCGTACAGTTGTGAAGAGCGGCCCTGAAAGGCATAAAATGGTGCTAATCTTCTACACACAAGTTTCCGGAAAATCCGCGAATTTTACCCGTTATCAGGAACCCATCGCTCCATCATCTAAATTTAAGCATTATGCGCATGCATGTATTAACTGCCATTACCCTCTCAGGCATGCTGGCCCTGTCGTCGGCCTGTACCCGGTCCACCAGCCTGACGGTGTTGCAACCGGCACAATTCAAAGTCCCGGACCATATCGCCAAAATTGCCGTGATCGACCGCAGCAAGCCCTCCAACGGTTGGCTGAACGTATTGGAAGGCCTGTTTACCGGCGAAGCGATCGGCCAGGACCGGCGCAGCCGCGAGGAGGCTGTACGGGGCCTGACCGACGCCTTGCACCGCACGCCCAGGTTCCGGGTAATCTCCACCGGCGTAGAAATGACCGGCAGCAAAGCCGGGGTAAACCTGGCGGCGCCCTTGCCCTGGGCCGAGATCGAAAAAATCTGCGGTGAATACAGCGCCGACGCGGTCGTTGCCATTGAATCGTTTGATTCCGACAATAACACCAGCACCCGCACCCGGCAATCCAAAAAGAAAAACAAGGATGGCACGACCACTACCCGCACCGATTACGTGGCCAATATGCGCACTGCCGTGCGTATGGGTTGGCGTTTTTACGATCCGACCTCGAAAACGATTTTTGACGAGGTGGTGACGGACGATTTTCTGGAAAACCAGCATACCGGGAGCACCGAACGGAGCGCCGTATCCGGCTTGCCGTCGCAGGTTTCCGTGACGCGCAAAGTCGCTTTTATCGTCGGCCAGGAATACGGCATGCGCATTGCGCCGGTGTATGTGACGATCAAACGCCAGTATTACACCAAAGCCAAAGGGTTTTCGGAACAAACCGCGCAGGCAAACCGCTTTGCCCAGGCGGGCAACTGGGATCGCGCGGCTGAAATCTGGAAAAAAATCGAAGCAACGGCAGCGGACAACCCAAAATCCGCCGGACGGGCCGCCTACAACATGGCCGTCGTGGCCGAGGTTAAAGGCAACCTCGATATTGCCCTCGAATGGGCCGAAAAAGCCTGGACCCAATACGGCAACAAAAAAGCGCGCGCGTATATTGATATCATTCGTCGACGCCAGTACGATGCGGAAAAGGTGGAGGAACAGATGAGGAAGAAGGTGTGAAGCGCGCAGGTTCTTGCCATTCCTGAAGGTGTTTTTTAGCGCTTATTGGCGTCTTGCCGGTACTGTTCGGCCCGCCCACAAAGCAGACTCAATTTTCAGCAGATAA
The DNA here is from genome assembly GCA_964484205.1 of uncultured Saprospiraceae bacterium. GTDB lineage: Bacteria > Bacteroidota > Bacteroidia > Chitinophagales > Saprospiraceae > M3007. The sequence goes on from CAZAEZ010000020.1 coordinate 88,508, forward strand.
AAGGCGCATAAAATCCCGAAACGAGATAATCGTCGTCTCATAGTAGTTCCCCAGCACAAGTAAATTCTGATCGCCGGTGACCAAATACCCGGCTTCAATTGTATGGGAAAAATTTAAAAGATAGTTGTCCTTCGCATCTGTGAAGTCCGCCTCGGCCTTCTCAATTTCAACGTAAACACCGTAGGCTTCCATGATTTGATAAACCTCGATAACACGTTCCGGTCGAATATACTTTGCCAACCGGGGGCGGCTTACCACATCGGCAAATTCAACTTCCAATGCTTCGCAAATAAATAGCTCGACTGAAGGGTCGCCGACAGCAAGCGGCAAATCGTCTAAATGTTAGCCAATGCAAAAACTAACCCAGATATTCACGTCAATGATGACTCGCATGGGTCATTTTTTTTTTGCCGTAGCGATGTTCCATTACTTCGGCTACAATGTCTGCTTCGGTAAGCGGCACATTTTGGGGTGCGTTCCGGATGAAGCGGCGCAGTAATTCATCCTTCGATTCGACTTTTACGAAGTCGAACAGTTTGAGCATTTCTAAGAACGCCTTTTCTTTTTCTTTGTCAACAGACAGGATGATTCGTGCAGTGGCGGCTGGCATGATGGTGCGATGTTTTTGCAAAAAAAAAAGTTTGGACGAGGTAAATGAGCGGTTGCCTATTAAACGCGGATAAAACTGCTTTTCGCATTTTCAGTCGCACGAGCGATTTGGGGGCAGTTTATATAACAGCAGCAGGGTTGAGCACCCGAAGGCGCTCAACCCTGTTTAGTTTTTTGCTGCTGCTAGTTGCTCTTCCGAGTCTTCGGACTCGGATGGCATATCCTATGGACTTTGTCCAATTACTATGTTGCTGCATGCTGAGGATATCCATTGCTCCAACCAACTACTGCGGTCGCACCAATTCCTCATACGGCGGATATCCCTTCAGACTTGCCAGGTCCCAGTCATAAACAAAACTGCCGTAATCAATCGTTCGACCTTCCGCACGTGAACGGGTCAGGGCCGCTACAGCTCGCTCCTTGTCACCCAGGATGGCATAGATCCTGCCTTGCCAGTAGGAGATCGTTCCTTTGTGCATGCGTTGACTTTCCGGTGGAAAGCCGGGGCGCATGGCTTCCAGGGTTTGGATCTGCGCATAAGCAGCCTCGCGTTTCCCCTGGCGGGCAAGGGCTGCACCCAACAGCCCTTCGACCCAGATATTCATGTGCCAGGAAATATGGTTACCCAGGTGCCTGAAACTTCCCGTAAACACACCCTGCGAAAATTCCTTCCAGTTCTTGTTTTTCAATCCAAGCAGGATTTGTTCGGTCTTATCCCAGTCCTTTAACAGGTAACAGGTATACGCTTTGGAATCCCAATTGTACATGTGAAAATTGCCCCAAAAAAATTGCGCCCAGGATCAGAACCGCTATCACCGGCAGCAGCAGTTTCATGGATACGCTGCGGGAGGCGGCTTGTTTCAATTTCCCTTGTATCTCCGACCGTTTAGGAACGACAAGACCTTCACTCGCCAGCGCGTAGACTTCCATCGGTTCTTCGACATTCTTGAAGGCAAAGGAGCCAAGGGAGCTGAGTTGGTAGTCGCCTCGGTTCCTGATCTGATCGCGAACTTCTTTGGACATCAGGACAGCCCCCGGTACGCTCAACGACTCGATCCGGGAGGCTACATTTACACCGTTGCCAAAGACATTGCCGTTTTTGAACAGGACATCCCCCATGTGCATCCCGATGCGCACAGGAACATGGGGTTCTTTCTGGAATGCCAGTTGAATGGCCGCTGCACAGTCAACAGCCTTTGAGGAACTGTCAAAAGCGAGTAAAACTGCGTCCCCAAAGTACTGCACAAGCTGACCGTTGTGGCCGGAAGTTTCTCTTTCCATCACCTCTTTAAAGCGTCCCAGGACAATCAAAGCAGCAGCTTCGTCTTCCTCCATCATGGCAGTATAGCCCGCTATGTCAGCAAACAGAATAATAGCTAATTTGTGGTCTTCTGACATGCTATCGTTTTTTTACATGGAAATGGTTGAAGCTTGCTTTCCGAAACCACAGTATACATAATTCTAGGATCTATTTGCTATTGACATACAACTTTTGAGTTATCGGCAATCTCCCAAATTCCACTGAATTGCGGCTATCCACTCAACTGCTGCACTCCCGCAATGCGTCTTAATACTTACCTATTTTGGGAATACCGCCAGTCGACAAAACGTCTGCCAACAAAGTAACCCCGCATTGCGGGTGTGTTTTGTGAAACAATCGATCATACGGACGTTCATTTCTCAAAAATAATTCCAGGCTTCAAATATCCAAGTCGTTCAACGGGGCTTTTATTTTGTCCCGGCACTTTTGGTGATACCCCTGCTCCTTCGAGCCCCGTGCTCTTTCGGGTCTTCGGACTCGAAAGCCATATCATTCGGACTTTGTCCCTACATCGAAATCAGAAACGCGGACAAAGTCCGCCCGATATTTGGGCGAGTCTGAAGACTTCGCCCAGCAGTAAAACAGGCGGCATTTATTGCTTTTTTCAAGTCCCGAAACAAAAAAAAGGGTTACCCCTTGAAAGAAGTAACCCTTTAAAAATCTACTTGCGGCTCATCCCACCTTCACGGAAGTCATGGTCAAAGCGCCCGCTACCGCGCGGTCATTAAAAAGCGTGACTTCCTCGCCTTTTTCCTGCAAAGCCAGCGCATAAAGCAACGGCAGGTAGTGTTCAGGGGTTGGGATGGCAAGGTCGAATGCCTTTCCCTGCGAACGGAAGTTGATGAGCGGCTCATGGTCGCCTGACCGGATGCTGCTTTTCATCGTCTCATTGGCTTCGATTGCCCAGTCGTAGCCGAATGTCTCATTCAATCTTTTCCACTCTACCTTACCGAGATTGTGCACCATATTGCCGCTGCCGACAATCAGCACGCCTTTTTGCCGCAGGGTGGCGAGTTCTTTTGCCAAATCATAATGCCATTGGCCAGTCTGGCGGTAATCGAGGCTCATCTGAATCACGGGAACATCGGCATCCGGGTACAGGTGCTTGATGACCGACCATGCACCGTGGTCGAGGCCCCATTTTTCATCCAAACCGACCTCCGTTTTCGTCACGAGGGTTTTGGTTTCTTTCGCCAGTTCGGGACTGCCGGGAGCGGGGTACTGGACATCGAAAAGGGCTTTCGGGAAGCCGCCGAAGTCGTGGATGGTGCGGGGCTTTTCCATGGCGGTGACGTATGTCCCCTGCGTTTCCCAATGCGCCGAAATGACGAGAACGGCAGCCGGGCGGCTGATTTCGCTGCCCACTTTGCGAAAGCCCGAAACAAATTCGTTTTCCTCGATGGCGTTCATCGGGCTACCGTGACCGAGGAACAGCACGGGCATCCGCTCCGTGTTGTTCAGGCCCCGGGTCATGTTGCTTAATTCGTTGAGTTTCATTGTTGCTCCGATTGCTGGCAGGATTGCCAATGTTTTTAAAAAATCTATGCGGTTCATATTGAATTTCTTTTTAAAAAATCTTGCTTCATCAGCCCTTCGCCCAAATCCGGGTCGCCCAACAATGGGTTGTTACTCCTTTCGATGCCAGCGTCACTTGCAGGTCGAACGCGTCGTAAATCGTCTTGTCGCCCAGTCCGTCGAAGAAAGAGCCGCCAACGAGTTTGCCGCCGTCGAGTTGGAGGTTGCCGGACTTGACCTTGACCGTGCCCGTGTGCGTGCCCGTCACCTTGGATGCCGTCCATACGACCTTGCTTTTGCTGGTGTCCACCGAAAAATTCGCGATGGTGGTGAATGCAAAGGCTTCGAAAGCCACGATTGTAAGAACAAAGAAATTGGCTCATGTTCCCAGCGGGCTGGTAGTGAGGCGGTGACTTTCGTAGAGGAATTTCCCGCAGATTTCCGCAGAAAAGGCCGCAGATCGACACAGAATTTGGTCCGGAGAAAATCAGTTTCGCGGGCTTACCCCAAGCGAATTTCTGCGGAAATCTGCGGCCTTTTCTGCGGAAATCAGCGGGAAAATGGGCATGTTTCGATGTTTTTTGGGTGTCTCCCCCGCAGGGCGGGGGAGACATGACAACAGCGTTTTATGGCCAATTTTTTATCAGATTTTTCGCTACGCTCAAAATTTCACCAGCGCTCAGGCTTGTTTCGAGCGTAGCGAGAAACCTGATAAACCATTAAAAAACAACGATTTGTCATGTCGACCCCGCCCTGCGGGGGAGACATCTTAAGTCTTTAAACAAAATCTATCCAAAACTCACGTTAAAATAGGCTTATGAACACAAAAATGGTCACTCCCCTTTTTGCCCTCCCGGTTTGCGGCCAATTGGTTGCAACTGCGGCAGATGGATATGAAATTTCACCGCCACCAAACGGAATGCAATCACAATAGACGCAGCAATTATTTCGGTAACACCCGTCGGAAGGCCAACGTACTTGCAAATGAAATAAACCCCACCGCCAGCCACACAGGCGAGCGCATAAATGTCCCGGCGAAAAAGCAAGGGAACTTCGTTCAAGAGAACGTCTCGCACCACACCGCCCAAAGTACCCGTGACGGTTCCCATGACGATGCAAACCCAAATGGGTAGTCCGGCATCAATGCTTTTGGTAATTCCGACGATGGTAAACAACCCAAGACCGATAGTGTCAAACAAAAACAGTGTGCTGCCCCATTTGAAGATTTTATCTCTGAACAGTATGGCGGCGGCAAGCGCAATTCCGGTTGTGATGAAATAGGTGGGGTCCAGCATCCAGAAGGGGGTGAGGTTGAGCAGCAAATCCCGCAAGGTTCCGCCACCGATGGCGGTGACCAGACCAATGATGTACGCGCCAAACCAGTCAATCTGCTTGCCGGATGCCAGCCGGATGCCACTAATGGCAAAGGCAAATGTGCCCAGGAAATCGAGAATTGTTGTGAAATTCATTTTCGGGTCAAAGATTGTTGATTTCGTGGACCAACTATACGCTTACCGGGGAATCTATGCGTTTCCATAGATATTCGACTCACCGCCGTCAATGGCAATAGTTTGCCCGCTCACATAACCGTTTTCCTCGCTCAAAAGGAAAGCAACCAATTTGGCAACTTCATGCGGCAGCCCCAATCGCCTGGTAGGGTTGCGCTGTGCGTATGCTGTTTCTGCCGCTTTTGGGTCGGCCGGATTAACCTGCTTGAATGCTTCCGCCACCATGGGCGTAAGAATTGCCCCCGGTGCAATGGCATTGGTTAAAATTCCATCGCTGCCGTATTCCAATGCAGCATTTTTTGTCATGCCCGAAACAGCGTGTTTGCTCGCCACATAGGGCATTTGATTAAGCACCCCACGGATGCCTCCTACGGACGCCACATTCACAATTCGACCAAACTTTTGTTTTTGCATCACGGGAATTACATAGCGCATGCCGTAATACACGCCCATCAGGTTGATGTCAATCACCTTTTTGAAAATGTTTACATCGTACTCGGTAATGCTTGCCTGTTTTCCTTCGATTCCGGCATTGTTGTAAAGCCCGTCAATCCGGCCAAACGCTTTTACCGTTTCGTCCACATAATTTTTTACAGCAGTTTCGTCCGAAACATCCGCCACGACCGTTATGATTTTTACTCCCGGAAACGCTTGACTGATTTCCTGTTTGGCATTTTCCAAACTGCTTGCGTTGTAGTCAACCAGCGTCAGGTTGGCGCCTTTGGAGGCAAGTTCTTTTGCAGCGGCAAGGCCAAGGCCCATGCCTGCGCCTGTGATGATGATTACTTTGTTTTTCATGTTGAACCATTTTTGTTTGTTAAAACTGACGGTACAAAGGTCGGCCCGGCCGCCCCGGGGCAGGTATCAGAAATCGGAAGAATGGTTGTGAATTTTGGAAAAAGGGTGGTTCAGGACGTCAGCTGCCGCATTTCCTCCCGGAACTCGGTCGGTGTTTGCCCCGACTTCTTTTTGAAAACGGCGGTGAAATACGCATTATCGTTGTAGCCCAAATCGAAACCGATTTCGGCAATCGTCTTATCGGTGGTGGTGAGCAAATTTTTGGCTTCGATGAGTTTGCGGGTCTCGATGATTTCCGAGACGCTTTTTTGCAGGATTTGATTGCAAATCAAATTGAGGTTGCGGGGCGACATGAAGAGTTTTTCGGCATAAAACTCCACGCCCTCCGGCCGGCGGAAATTTTCTTCGAGGATAGCCAAAAAGTTTTTGAACGTAGTGTTTTGGGTAGAAAAGCTGCCCGTTTCGTCCGGCTCGGTTTTCCGCCGCTCCGATTCAATCATGGTAAAAAGTGCGCTCAACAAATGCCGAACCACTGCCAAATCTGGCGAAGGCTGCTGCATTTCTCCGGCAATCATCTCGCAGACGGTGACCAACCGGTCGAAACAACTGCCTGGCTGCAGGGCGAGGTTAGCGTGGTTGTGATAATGGGCGTAGAGTTGAAAGGTGGTCTCGGCGATGAACTCACTTTTGAAGCGCAGCACCCACATCTGGCAGGCGCCGTTTACGGTTCCGGGCAGCACCCGGTGGATTTTGCCTTTCGTAACAAAACTGACGAAAGGTGCTTTGAACGTGGTGGATTTGAAATCTATGAAATGCTCCAACTGTCCTTTCATACCGACGATCAATTCCTCAAAGTCGTGGTGATGCGGCTCGTCGGGAGCGGCAGCAATTTTTTTTGCATCCTCTTCGGATATGGGGAAGATTTGGAATGGGTGGTTCAATAGTTGTTTTTTTTTGTGTGGTTTTTTTTGGAGTTGGAGCGAACAATAGCGCAAACGCAGATTCGACCGAATGGGAGAAATTGGCGTTTGTGCATAGTTGAGCGTAGTTGAACCTTGTAAATATAATATTGACGTTTGATTTTCAACAAAGCAACTCCGCATTGCGCCTTTACTTTGAAAAACAATCGTTCCTTCGGACGTTCATTTCTCAAATATAATTCCAGGCGTCAAATATCCAAGGCATCCAACGGGCCTTTTATTTTGTCCCAGCCCTTTTGGTGCTTATGACCGCATCGGGGCAACTTTGGAAAACGCTACCGGGCGACAGCGCTTAATTCGGAGGATATTTGAGCAAACGGTGTAGGAGGCCGAAAAACTTATGCTTATTTTTGTTATCCAAATTCATCTGAATTTTCTTGTTCATGAAAAAAACAAAAGTGCTGGAAGCGGTAAACAGCTTGCCGGATGAATTCCCCCTCGAAGAGGTCATCGAACGGCTAATTCTGTTAGAAAAAATTGAAAAAGGCATGGAGCAGGTGCGTCAAAAGCAAGTTGTCTCCACTGCTGAAGCGAAGAAACGCCTGCAAAAATGGCTCAAGTAACCTGGACGCTTCAGTCGCTCGATGACCTGACGGCCATTGCCGAATTTCATGCCGCCAGTTCGCCAAATTATGCTGCCATGCTCCTGCAAGAAATTTTCGATGTGGAGCAACAATTGCGCGTTTTTCCGGCATCCGGCCGGGTTGTTCCGGAAGTCAACATTTCTACTTTTCGGGAAGTTATGGTTCGGGGTTACCGTATCATTTATGCCCATGTCGATTATGAGCAGGTGGACATTCTCACCGTTCGGAGCAGCAGGTCCCCTTTAGGCGATATCCACACCTGACGCTACGTCTACTTTCCCTACACACTTCACTCCCCCAATCCGACACTTCAGGCAGTTCCATTTCCCTGCCGGATGCCCTCGCCTGCATCTTTGGGCCATCCTTTAACGCAAAAAAAGTACGCTATGAAAACCTTCGTTTTGTTCTGCATGCTTGCCGGCACCACCGGCTTCCTCACCGCTCAAAGTGCCCAATACACTGCGGCCATGACCAAGGCCGTGGCTCAACTCGACTCCGCCAACACCGCGGATGACTACCAGGCATCCGCCAACACCTTCGCCCGAATCGCTGCCGCCGAACCCGCCGAGTGGCTGCCGCATTATTACGCGGCGTTCAGCAACCTGATGGTCGGGTTTTCCCGCTATGAAAAAGACCTGAACAAAGCCATTTACGCCTTCGACCAATCGGAAACGCTGCTCGAAAAAGCCAATACCCTGGCGCCGCAAGAATCCGAACTGGCTGTACTGAAAGCCTACCTGCTGATCGGCCGCCTCATGGAAAACCCCATGGCCCTGGGCGGGCAAATCACGCCGCAGGTTTTTGCCGCCCTGGAAAAAGCGGCTGCACTGAACCCCGCCAACCCGCGGGCGCCTTTCCTGCGCGGCACCTATGTCCTGAATATGCCCGAGTTTTACGGCGGCGGCGCTAATAATGCCAAGCCGTATTTTGAAAAAGCGGCTACCTTGTTTGAACAGGAAACCGACCGCGGACTGCTGCCGCATTGGGGAAAACGCGTGAATGCGGAGTACCTGGAAAAAGTAGCGGCCACCGAAACCAAAGATTAACTCTGTGGCCCTCCGTCTCTCTGTGCTCCTCTGTGAAACAAAAGTGACACAGAGGTACGGAGGGCACAGAGATGTTTAACCTAACGTGAGTTTTGGATAGATTTTGTTTAAACCAATTCAGATGTCTCCCCCGCAGGGCGGGGTCGACATGACAAATCACTGAAAATAAAATGGTTAAACAGGTTTCTCGCTACGCTCGAAACTTCACCAAGGCTTGGGGAAATTTCGAGCGTAGCGAGGAATCTGTTGAAAAATTTGCCATGTAGTAAGATGTCATGTCGACCCCGCCCTGCGGGGGAGACATCTGAAAAAGCATTGCGTACAGTATGATAAATTGAATAAATCAACCAAAATCTATCCAAAACTCACGTTAACCATAAATTCGCCCACACAACACATGGCTGATTTCATAAAAAATTTCATTCGCGACTTTCTTGTCATCGGCGGCATCGGCGGCCTGGCGGTCATGCTCGTTTTTGCCAGCCCCATGCAACTGTTTGAAAAGGGCGGCCTTGGATTGCTGTGGGCGTACTACTGGCGCGGCGGTGTGGGTACGGCGGTGCTTTGGCTGGGCAATGCGCACCTGGCCAATCTGCCCGACCGCTGGCTCAGCTGGGTGGAAGCGCCGGTCCGCCGGCTGGTGGTGTCGGTACTGATCACGGTGGTATTTACCTGTATTGCCTGGATTTTACTGACCTGGCTGTTTTTCAATCACCGCTATGGGTGGGATTTTGGCGCCTTGCTGCGCGGCATGACCCTGGAGGATTTTATTCCGACGCTGGTAATCACCTTCCTGATTTCCATTTTTATGCACGGGCGGGGTTTTCTGTTGGGCTGGAAGGAGACCCTGATCGAGGCCGAACGCCTGAAAAAAGAGCAGGCATCGGCCCGGTATGAAACGCTGAAAAACCAGGTAAACCCGCATTTTTTGTTCAACAGCCTGAACGTGCTGGCTTCGCTGGTGCATAAAGACGCCAACCAGGCCGAGGAGTTTATCCGCCGCCTGTCGACGGTGTACCGCTATATCCTGGAAAGCCGCGAGCAGGAAGTCGTTCCGCTGGAAGAAGAGCTGGCCATTTTGCGTGCATATTTTTTTCTGATGGACACCCGCTTTGGCGCAAGCCTGCAGGTTTCGATTTCCGTGCCGGAAAATGCACCCGGGTTTGTTGCGCCGCTCACGCTGCAAATGCTGGTGGAAAATGCGCTCAAGCACAACGAAGCCTCAAAAGCACGGCCCCTGAAAATCGAAGTATTTCAGGAAAACGGCTACATCGTGGTGCGCAACAACTTGCAGCCAAAAAACAGCTTGCCCGAATCTACCGGACTTGGGTTGGCCAATATTCAGGCGCGTTACCAGATACTGTCGGACAAAGACGTGCTGATCAGCGACCGCGAGGGCTTTTTTACGGTGAAAACACCGGTGTTATCCGCCAAACTCCCGTCGGCCGGCTCCAGGCCGCCCGACGGGTAAACCACAAAAATTTGAACCGGTACGCATGAAAGTTATCATCATAGAAGACGAAGACCTGGCCGCCTGGGGGCTGATTTCCAAACTCCAGCGGCTCGACCCCGCCATCGAAATTGTGGCCACACTCGATACCGTGCAGGCTGCCATAGCCTGGTTCCGGGAAAACCCGGCGCCCGAACTCGCTTTTTTTGACATCCAACTGGCCGACGGGCTCAGCTTCGAAATTTTTGAGCAGGTGCCCGTGCACTGCCCGATCATTTTTACCACGGCCTACGACAGCTATGCCCTGCGCGCCTTTCAGGTCAACAGCGTCGATTACATCCTCAAACCGGTAGATCAGGACGACCTCGCCCGCGCTTTTTCCAAACTCCGCCAACTGCGCACACCGGCAGCGCTCGACGCTGCTACCATTCAAAAAATGATGCAGGCGCTGCAGCCCCGGCAATTCAAAGAGCGGTTTATGGTAAAGGTCGGCGACCACCTCACGGCGATCGATGCCGCCGACATCGACTTCTTTTTCGGTGAAAACAAAATTGTTTGGCTGCGCCATCAAAACCAACGGAAATACCCGGTGGACTACACGCTGGAACAACTGGAGGAAATGCTTGACCCCAACCGTTTTTTCCGCCTCAACCGGCAGTATATTGCCGCCATCGATGCCATTTCTGATGTGGTGAGTTATTCGAACAGCCGCCTGAAGGTAAGTCTGAAAGAGCCCCTGAGTGAAGGACCGGTTTTGATCAGCCGGGAAAAAGTGGAAGCGTTTAAAATTTGGCTGGGGAAGTGAGTTTTTTTTTTAATGATGAGTGATGAATAGGTTCATCTTTACGGGACACACACTTAAAATTTGTCGTATTGACCCTGTTCCTGCTTTCCAGCCAAACAGGCATCGCTTGCCCTGTATGTGAAAAGCAGCAACCCAAAGGTACTCCGGGGTATCGCGCATGGAGCAGGGCCGCAAAGCGATTTGGATTGGGTGATTGTTGGCGTCGTATCGGCGATTACGCTGTTGATGCTATTCCTTTCCCTGAAATACCTGATCAAGCCGGGCGAGCAAAACCGGCAGCACATCAAATTTTCCTTCCTCCAAACAATTCATGAAAATGAGCACTGAAAACAGTAAGGTTTCCATCTTTATCGACAACGAAGCGCAGCCGGCCGCCGTGCTGGATACACCGGTGCAATTCGAACTAGATACCCACAAGCTCATCGACAGGGAACATACACTGACTATCGTCAGCAAATCACCGGCTGGCAGAGAAGGCATCCGGCGTTTAAATTCACGGTCCAGAACGGCCCAGCCATCATGTTGGAAGGCCTGAGCGAAAACGAAGCGGTAAACGGCGTCATCCTACTGATGATCAACGCTTACAATAAGGGAAACCAAAAAACATTCCTCATCAAAGGCAGCGAAACGCCACACAGTGTACCCGGCTGGTTTTGGGCTATGATGGTACTGTTTCTCGGCTGGGCGGCATTTTACGCCATCACCAATTTCTCCATTTAGATAGCTGCCGTTTAAAACAGAATAGTTTTTAAAATCAGGACTTCCGAGTCCGGAGGCCAGGAAGAGCATGGTCGCGTTTTTATAATTTCCTTATATCCTATCGAGTACATTCGCAATTAAAAAAGCGTGGAATTTTCCGCATTAAAAAAATACGGCACAGCGAATCAATACCTGATCAGCCTGGCCCTGATCACGCTGACCGCTGCCACCTGCTATTTTACCGTTGGATTTATCGGATACCGGGTGGTTGCGCTGCTCCTGTTGTTTGTGGTTTCCGTTTTGGCCATGCTGTTTGACATTCTCCCGGTATTGGCAACGGCCGTGCTCAGCGCCCTGACCTGGAACTATTTTTTCATTCCACCCACGTTCAATTTTTACATCGGCACTACAGAAGATGCCCTCATGTTTGCCATGTATTTTGTAATTGCCCTGATCAATGCCGTCCTGACGTTTAAAATACGACAATACGAAAAAAAGGCACGCGACAGAGAAGGGCGGGAAAAGACCATCAAACTGTACAATACCCTGCTCAGCTCCCTGTCGCACGAATTGAGGACGCCGATTTCGACGATAATCGGAGCAATCGATACCATAACGGAAAATAATGGGAAAATTTCGGAGCACAATAGAACGGAACTATACGGCGAAATAGCAAAGGCGGGATTCCGTTTGAACCGACAAGTTGAAAACCTCCTGAACATCAGCCGCCTGGAAGCCGGGATTTTAAAACCCAAACTGGATTGGTGCGATGTGAATGAGCTGATGTTCACCGTATTGCACAACAACCAGAACGATGCCCGGCACCACAGCATTCAATTTCATCTCAATGAAAAATTACCGCTTTTCAAGATAGACCGCGGATTGATCGAGCAGGTGCTCCAGAATATCATCCAAAACGCGCTGCAATACACGCCGGAAAATTCTGTGATCAATATAGCCGTCGAGCAAATACCAGGTGCCTGCCGGATTGTTGTTTCAGACAATGGCCCCGGCTTTCCCGACGATGCGCTGCAGGCTGTTTTTGAAAAATTTTACCGGCTGCCGCAAGCCAATACCGGCGGAACAGGTCTCGGACTCTCCATCGCAAAAGGATTCACCGAGGCGCACAAAGGCGCCATTCATCTGGAAAACAAACCGGGGGGTGGCGCAAAATTTACCATCGAAATTCCTGCCGGAATCTCCCGCATCAACGACCTTGAAAATGACTAAACCGGAAATTCTTATTATCGACGATGAGCCGCAAATTCGAAAATTGCTGCAAATAAACCTGGAAAGCAATGGCTACAGCATACTCCAGGCCTCGGCAGGCACGGAGGGTGTGGCGTTGGCGGCAAGCCATGCGCCGGATTTGATCCTGCTCGATATTGGCCTGCCCGATAAAAGCGGCCATGCAGTATTGAAAGAATTGCGGGAATGGTTCACCAAACCGGTCATCATCCTTTCGGTGCAGGACAGTGAACACAACATTGTTTCCGCGTTGGACAACGGCGCCACGGATTATGTGGTTAAACCCTTTCGCACCGGGGAGTTGCTGGCACGCATCCGGTCGGCCATTCGCAGAAGCCAAAGTCAGCAAACAGATGAAACGGTTATCGTTTGCGACGACCTCCAAATTGATCTGGTGGCAAGGGTGGTAAAACGCAAGGACAATATTATCAAGTTCACCTCAACCGAATACAATTTATTGGCGCTCTTTGCCAAAAACGAGGGCAAAGTGCTCACCCACCAATACATTCTGAAAGAAATATGGGGGGTCGGTTACCAAACCGAAACACAGTACCTGCGGGTTTTTGTAGCGCAATTGCGCAAAAAACTGGAAGAAAACCCGAATAACCCGCGGCATATCGTAACGGAAAGCGGCGTCGGGTATCGCTTTCAATAATTCTTTATAAAATCCTTATACGGGTCTATATTTTTTTATCAATTGCTTATGGTAGTTGGCCGTGCTTTGCTGTGTTCAAAATTCCGGAAAAACACAAAATGTCCAGGCATGAACACTGTTTTGCTGAACCTGTCAACACTATCCGCCTCGGAAATTAAACTGTCGATTGCAGTTGTCCTCGGTTTTTTTCTTGTCGGTTGGCTCTTCTATTATGGCCTTCGGGAAGCATACAGGAACTATAACCGCGATGATTGAAATAGAGCCATGATAAACGGCATGCGCATTGGCGGCGCGGCCGGCTCTAACGCGGCAGTCCCAAGGTGATCCGGGCGCTGATCATCCAGGAGTGCGTAGAGTTGAATAAATGAAATTTTCCCTGTTGATCCCGTCCAAACGTCACTCCGGCATCCGGGAATTAATCGCCATCAAAAACTCTTGCCGCGTCGTTTCATTCAAAAACTTTCCGGAATACTCTGCTGTGATGGTGCTGGCGCCGTGGTGCTCCACCCCGCGGGCCTGCACGCACATGTGTTTGGCGTCGATGTACACCGCGACGTCTTCGGTTTGCAGGGTGCGTTTCAGCTCTTCGGCAATCTGGATGGTCAGCCGCTCCTGCACCTGCGGCCGGCGGGCGTAGTAGTCGGCAATGCGGTTGAGTTTGGAAAGGCCGATCACCTTGCCGTTGGGGATGTAGGCAATGTGTACCACCCCGAAAATCGGCTGAAAATGGTGCTCGCAGGTGCTTTGCAGCGGGATGTTGCGCTCGATGACCAGGCGGCGATACTGGTATTTGTTTTCGAAGGTGGTGGCTACCGGTTTGTTGGCCGGTTTCAGGCCGCGAAAAATTTCCTGCACATACATTTTAGCCACACGCTTGGGCGTGCCGCGCAGGCTGTCGTCGGTCAGGTCGAGGCCCAGGATTTCCATGATCTCGGCAAAACGGTCGCTGATCTGGGCAATTTTTTCCGAATCCGTCAGGTCAAAAGCATGGGCGTGCATGGGCGTATCCATCGACGCAGCGACGTGCATGTCGCCCATTTCGTCAGCATCGGGGCTGGCCAAATGATGGCCATTGATCAGGAGCTCAGCCATAATAAAAGGGGAAATTGGTTGGTGAAATAAATAGCCGTTTGGGCAAAGACGATCGTTTAACAGTAGTTTTGTTTGTTCTGTTTAGTCCTTCGGGTTTTATTTGCAAAAAAGTTTAAACAACATGCCTGCTACTCGTCCTACGGCTTGAAGTCTGTCTATTACACACAAGTTTATTAGAATGAATTTTGTACTTTCAGTGCCACTCCACGGCACGGCACGTCAACCCCACCCCCATCCCCTCCCCCAGCGGGGCTCCCGATTACCCACAAGTCGGTTGAAAAGTTTTTAATAGGATCGAAATCGACGTGGCATTTTTGGCAAATTGCGCTCCGCCGGGTCAACCCCACCCCCGGCCCCTCCCCAAGGGTGAGGGGAGCCGTAACGTACACCGTAGATTACACCATTTACCTGTGCAATGCTGCG
>CAZAEZ010000021.1:0-13230 GCA_964484205.1 uncultured Saprospiraceae bacterium
CTAACTAAATTAAAATTGAAATGAGAGCAGACACTCCTCCCCGTGGGGGGAGGGGGGCTTGCCCTCTAACTAAATTAAAATTGAAATGAGAGCAGACACTCCTCCCCGTGGGGGGAGGGGATGGGGGTGGGGTCGAAAAACCCAAAAAACCAAAACTAAAAAATCACCCTTTTACGCTTAAGCAATGAAAGAATTCAAACCAACCTCCTGGTCCATCGATAACCGGACGAGCATTTTTATCGTCACTGTGCTCATCACGCTCGCCGGCATCATGTCGTACAACTCCCTGCCGAAGGAGCAATTCCCCGACGTGGTGGTGCCCACCATTTTCGTATCCACGGTGTACCCCGGCGCCTCGCCCACCGATATGGAACAACTGGTCACCAAACCCATTGAAAAAGAGCTCAAGGGCATCGCCGGGGTTAAAAAAGTAACCTCTTCCTCCGTCCAGGATTTTTCCAGCATCATCGTCGAGTTTAACACCAACCTCGATGTGGTGCTTTGCAAAAACAAGGTCAAAGATGCTGTGGACAAAGCCAAGCAAGACCTGCCCAACGACCTGCTGGACGACCCGGAAGTCACGGAGTTCGACATCTCCGAAATCCCCATCATGAACGTCAACATCTCGGGCGATTTCAGTTTGGACAAACTCAAGGACTACGCCGAAAAACTCAAAGACCGGATTGAGGAAATGCGCGAGATCACCCGCGTCGACATGGTGGGCGCCCTCGAAAAAGAGGTGCAAGTCAATGTGGACAAATACAAAATGGCCGCGGCGCAACTGAGTTTCATGGATATCGAAAACGCAATTGCCTTTGAAAACATGACCATTTCGGCGGGCAACGTCGACATCGGCGGCATGACGCGCTCGATCTCCATTCGCGGCGATTTTACCAATATCGAGCAGATCAAAAACATTGTCATCAACTCCCAATCGGGCGCGCAATTATTTCTGAAAGACGTGGCCGAGGTAAAAATGGGCTACGAGGAACAGGAAAGTTTCAGCCGCCTGAACGGCAAAAATGTGATCGCGCTCAACGTCATCAAACGCTCGGGCGAAAACCTCATCAACGCCTCCGACAAGATCAAGGAAATCGTGGAGGAAATGAAAATCACCGATTTCCCGTCCAACCTCGACGTAGTGATCACCGGCGACCAAAGCCGCGCCACCCGCGTCACGCTGCACGACCTGATCAACACCATCATCATCGGCTTCATCCTCGTGGCGCTCATCCTCATGTTTTTCATGGGCGGCACCAACGCCATTTTCGTAGCCATGTCGGTACCGCTGTCGATGTGCATTGCCTTCATGGTGTTGCCGGCGTTTGGGTTTACCCTCAACATGATCGTGCTGTTTGCCTTTTTGCTCGGGTTGGGTATCGTGGTGGACGACGCCATTGTGGTCATTGAAAATACGCACCGGATTTACCACGAGGAAAAACTCGGCATTATTGCCACGGCAAAAAAAGCTGCCGCCGAAGTGTTTCTGCCCGTGTTATCGGGCACCGTCACGACCCTGGCGCCGTTTTTCCCGCTGGTGTTCTGGGGTGGTATTTTTGGAAAATTCATGCACTTTTTGCCCGTCACCATAATCATCACCCTGACGGCCTCGCTGTTGGTTGCCTACATTATCAACCCGGTGTTCGCCGTGTGGTTTATGCGTCGCGACGACGATGAAACCATCAAGACCGACCCGGTGAAAGCCCGCCGCCGTACCATCATCGGTTATGTGCTGTATGGCCTGGCCCTGGTGTATTTCTACCTGAACAGCAACTTTTTCATGGGCAACCT
Source organism: uncultured Saprospiraceae bacterium (assembly GCA_964484205.1). GTDB lineage: Bacteria > Bacteroidota > Bacteroidia > Chitinophagales > Saprospiraceae > M3007. Next base: position 1,792 of record CAZAEZ010000021.1, read on the forward strand.
GCTCGTCACCATTGCACTGTTCGTTGTGCTTTACCGCTACGTGCTGGCCGGGGTGGTCGAGCGTTTTCAAACAAAATTCTGGCCCGCTTTTCAGCGCTTGTACGCCCGTTTTCTGGAGTTTTCCCTGCGCCGCCCCTGGACGATGCTCATCGGCATGTTTGTGCTGCTCATCGGCTCCTGCGGCATTACTGCCAGCCGGCAGGCCAACATCGTGTTGTTCCCCAGCGCCGACCCCAACTTTATCTACGTGTACCTGAACCTGCCGGTGGGCACCGACGTGAACGTCACCGACTCGCTCACCCGGGTCATGGAAGGCAAGGTCATGGAAGTGCTGGGCCCCGACAATCCCATCGTCGAGTCCGTCATCGCCAATGTGGCGCTGAACGCCTCGGAAGATCAGTTCGACCGCTCGGCCACTTCCAACAAGGGCAAGGTGGGTATTGCCTTCGTCGAATACGGCAAACGCAACGGTGTGAGCACCAAAGCCCTGATGGACGAAATCCGCCAGGCCACCAAAGGCGTCATTCCCGGCGCCGAGATCACCGTCGACCAGGAGCAGGGCGGCCCGCCTACGCCCAAGCCGATTTCGGTGGAAATTCGCGGCGACGACTTCGACCAACTCCGCGACGTGTCCATTGCCGTGAAACACTACCTCGATTCGCTGGCCATACCCGGTGTGGAGGAATTGCGCAGCGACCTGATCGTGTCCAAACCCGAGATCAACATCCAGATCGACCGCGACCGCGCCAACCGCGAGGGCATCAGTACCGCCCAGATCGGCGGCGAATTCCGCACGGCCATTCTCGGCAAGGAAGCCAGCAAATACCGCGACGGCGAAGACGAGGTGCCGATCAATATCCGGCTGCAAAAAGACCAGCGCGAGAACATCAATGCCGTGGAAAACCTCAACATCACCTTCCGCGACATGAACATGGGCGGCGTGTTGCGCTCCGTACCGATGTCGGCCCTGGCCGATGTGAAATACCGCAACACCTTTGCCGGCATCCGCCGCAAAGACCAGGAGCGCATGGTCACCCTGGCGTCGAACATCACCGCCGAGTACCAGCCCAAGCAAACACAGGTGGTCAACGCGGTGAAAGCCGCCCTGCTGGCCCTGCCGCAATACGACGGCGTGACGGTCAGTTTTGCCGGAGAAGACGCCGAAATGATGGACGCCATGAGCTTCCTCGGGCGTTCGCTGGTCATATCGCTTTTCATCATTTTGCTCATTTTGGTGACGCAATTCAACTCCATCGGCAAAACATTGATCATCCTTACCGAGGTGGTATTTTCCATCATCGGGGTACTGCTCGGCATGGCCATTTTCGACATGGACTTTTCCGTGATCATGATGGGCGTGGGCATTGTGGCGCTGGCGGGTATTGTGGTGCGAAACGGAATTCTGCTCGTCGAGTTTACCGACGAGTTGCGCGAACGCGGCCAAAACGTGCACGACGCCATCGTTGAAGCCAGCCGCATTCGTATGACGCCGGTGCTGCTCACCGCCACGGCGGCCATCCTCGGTCTGATCCCCCTGGCGGTCGGTTTCAACATCGACTTCGAGAGCCTGTTTGCCACCGGCGATCCGAAGATTTACTTCGGTGGCGACTCGGTGGCCTTCTGGGGCCCCTTGTCGTGGACGATCGTGTTCGGCCTTGGTTTTGCCACCTTCATCACACTGATCATTTTGCCGGTCATGTACCTGAAAGGCTGGCAGGTGAAGCAGTGGTGGGATCGGCACGCGTAACGCGAACCTCCGGTTCGCGACCCAAAAGCGGCGCGTACGAACCCTCGTTGGTTTGTACGCGCCGTTTTTGTATTTTTGTTAAAAAATAAAACATGAGCACTCCAGTCGCACCACCACTTACCAATGTTCAACTCGAATTGCTAAAACTCTTTGCAATCGGTGTATCAGACGAAGAAGTGCTTGAAATCCGCCGGATATTAGCGCGCTACTTTATGGAAAAAGCGGTGAATGGCGCTACGGAAGTCTGGAAGGAGAAAGGCTATACCACCGAACAACTGTTGAACGAGCCGTCCTGATGCATGCTGTTTGTCCTGGATACCAACATTTTGGTTGCATCGCTGTCGCGCACGTCAACCCATCATTGGGTTATTGAAGCACTCTTGGAAGAGCGCTTCGAAATTTGTGTTAGCCACGACATCCTGCTTGAATATGAAGAAGTGCTGCTTCGCAAATACGGCCAACTTATCGCCACCAATTTTCTAAAAGCCCTGCAAGAACTTCCCAATGTCAACAATGTGGAAGTTTGGTACCATTGGAATTTGTTGGCCGACGAAACCGACAACAAGTTTGTAGACGCAGCAGTGGCAGGAGGAGCCGCTTTCATCGTTTCGGAAGACCGTCATTTTCGCAAACTGGAAACCGTAGACTTTCCTAAGGTCACGCTGATGCGGCTTGACGATTTCAAATATTGGTGCAATAACCGATAAAGCTATTTTTACATGTCTGAAAAAGCCCTTGAACGTAGTGTCCCCCAAAATACCCAATCAGAATCGTTACCTGCCCAAACCTTGTACGTTTAAAACCTCCGGTTCGCGACCCAAAAGCGGCGCGTACGAACCCTCGTTGGTTTGTACGCGCCGTTTTTGTATTTTTCAAACAATTACCGCACGTCATTCAAAAAAACTAGATTTGCACTAGATAAACAGCAAATACGACACCCGCGCTTGATTTCTCCAAACGAAATACTGGACCGACGCAACGAGATTAAGGACTGTATCGCAGCCGACGCTGTAGCCGATGCTGTGCGCCGGCTTATCGATTTTATGCGCGACTTCCATGCAAATATGGAAGATGAAGCGATTATGATCAGCATGGATTTTACCGAATTGGAGAAAGAAACGCAACGTGCAATCGTTGACAGGAAGGAAGCGAAGGACAACAAGCGACAAATAGCCAACCGCATATTGTCTGCACTGAACACAGCCTGGTCAAAACTCGAATCCAAACTCGAACGCGCATGACGGAACAGGTTCAACATCGCGCCGAAGCCATTCGGCAGGTCATTCGCGAGCATCCGGAGCGCGGGGCAGCTTTGCTGGTCGATTTTGCCCGCAATTTTGCGGTCAACACCGAACGCGAGGATGAAGTGATCCTGCTAAAAATCCAACTTGCCGAATTGGAAGGCCCGGGTGAAAAACGCCGCATCATCAAACAACTGGAAGACCTGGCCCAGGCGATCACTGCGGAATACAACCCTGCCGCGCAACAGGCTTTTGCGGCCAAAGAAAATGCGCTCGCCCAGGCCGTGCGCCAACAAACCGTACCCGACGACCTGGTGCTGCACGCCGAAAACATTGTAAAACGGTATCCTTCCAGCGGTTTTACCCTCCAGTTGGACAAACTGGAACTCCACCTGGGGCAAATCACCGGCCTGGTTGGTGAAAACGCCACCGGAAAAACCACGCTGCTGCGCATACTTGCAGGCGAATTAGCGGCTGATTCGGGCACGCTCCGGTACCCATTGTTTGACCCGGATGCCCGGTGTTCATGGCCCCAACTCAAACAAAAAATCGCGTTTGTACCGCAAGACCTGCCCCGTTGGCATGGTTCGCTACGCGACAACCTGCATTATGAAGCAGCCCGGCACGGCCTGCGCGGCGAGGCCAATCGAAAAGCGGTGGACTACATTGTGCAGCGACTGGGTCTTGGTTTGCACCTGCAAAATGATTGGACGGCGTTGTCCGGAGGGTACAAACTGCGCTTCTCCCTGGCCAAAGCGCTGGTCTGGCAAGCCCAACTGCTGATCATCGACGAGCCGTTGGCATTTCTTGATGTGAAAACGCAGTTTATTGTACTGAACGACTTGCGCAACCTGACAAAAAGCCTGCGCCGCCCAATGGCCGTCCTGATTAGTTCGCAGCACCTGCACGAAACCGAGGCTGTGGCCGACCAAATGCTGTTCATGCGTGGCGGCCGACTGGAGAATCTGGGGGCAACCGGCAATCTGGGGGCCAACCGTAAACAAAATATCTTTGAACTCGGCGGCTCCCTGCGCTACACCGACCTTCAAAAGGCATTGGAAAACTTCCCGCACCATCGCATCTGGACCAACGGCCTGAACTGGATTGTAACCACACCCCTGTCGATCACCGGACACAGCCTGCTGAACCATTTGGACCAACAGCAAATTAGTTTGGTCTACTTCCGCGATTTGAGCCATTCTGTCAAAACCAAGTTTTATGAAGACGATCTTTAAGTGGCTGGTTCCCGGGTTTATGCGCCGGCTGGACCGTTTCTTATTGGAAAACTATCCGGTTGTCTGGCGTACGCGGGGGCATTATGTCCTGTTTTATTCCTTTTTGTTGATCCCGGTGCTTTTTGCACTTGGCTTTGCCTATTCCGTTAGCGTGGCCAACCTGACGGTTGATCCGTACAACCATATAATTTTTTTCTACGACCCTTATAACAAGGGTATGCTTGTGCTCTTCAGCATAGGCCTGCTGTACTGGGCGTATACGCAATATCAAACCGGATTTTCGTCTACCCGCCTGAAGGACATTTTTTTGACCCTGGGTATATACAGCGTGGGCATATTTGCCATGCTCGCCATTACAACGCCGATGTTCCGCTTGGGAACTATCTTACGAACGGCTTATTTTTTCATTGATGAAAAAGATTTGAACAACTGGGCCCGGCAGGATTTTTACCGGTATGGGTTTGTTTTTAATGATTCGGATAGTTTCAATATTCCCCCAAACAAGCTGACCACTTATTTCCAGGAGCGGGAAAAAGACTTGGCAACCATTCTCAAAATAGAAAATACAATATTGAAACGTCGTTATGATATTGCCTACATAGACAGCATCGGAATAGCGATGGAACAGGATTTGAAACGGCGATCGATAGGGATTAAAAATTCCTTTACGGGATTTTTGCACCATTATGGCGACCGCTCCTATATTCCAAGGCCGGGCATTCACTTCGGCTCCTTTTTACCGATGTGGGACTACTGGGCCTACCTGCCTCAAATTGAAAAAAAAACAGAAAACAGTGGCCCCCGGAATCAGAACCGCCTTCCGAACTTCAGATCATACCGCTCCTTCCGCTACTTTGAATTGTTCCGAATCGAACTGGAGGAAGAAAAATACCGGATGGGCAGGCAGGACTGGCGCTTGCTCGCACTGTATAACAACTATTATTTTTTACAAAAAAATCCGGTGTTCCCAGGATCGGTTATTGAAAAATACGGCATCCCGGTTGGCCTGGACACGGTCCCGCTGGACACCTTCATCCTGGTAAAACCTCAATGCCCCATTGCCCTTGAAAACGCCTACAACTCTGTGCAGCATGCCCGGCAGTTCATCCGGGAAGGGATACAGTTCTGGCATTACAAAACGCTTTTCTATTACCTGCCGTTCATCACGTTGTTGCTTTTTGCGGCGCCTTTTCTTTCTTTTCGCATGGCGTTGGGCGCTTTGACTGTCGGTGCAGTTGGAACATTATTTAATATCAGCCTGGATTTTAACAGCGCTTTTCTGAAATACTGGTATTACTGGCACACCCTGGTATACCTGGCGCTGCCGCTCACCGGTTTATTGCTTTTGATCTATTCGGCTATGCTGCGAAAACACATGCCTATTGTGTCTTTTGCCTTTCACCTGATCGTTCTGGGGCTTGTTATGATTTTATTTCTGGCCTTGTATGGCGACAAAGGCATTTTTAACACCACCGCACTTACGATCAGCAAACCCGTCAACCTGGCTTTTTTCGGTATGCAGGTAATCGGTTTAACCGGAGTATTGCTTCGAACCTACCTGCAGGCCCTGCCACGGCGGTAAGCGCATACCGGGCAGTTTGTCCGCACGTTGAAATTAAACCGCCGGCACCTCCACCGCCAGAAAAGTCCCCTTTCCCGGACTGGATTCGATGGATACTTTTCCTTTGAGCACATCTTCGGCGCGGTAGCGGATATTGCTCAGCCCGATCCCGGTGTTCAGCCGGTGCGCCTTTGTCTGAAAGCCCACGCCGTTATCTTCGATGGACAGCAGGATGCGTTTATCGCGGCGCAGGAGCTGGATGTGGGCCTCGGTGGCCTTTGCGTGCTGGAGGACGTTGTGCAACATTTCCTGGGCAATTCGGAAGAGGTTTATTTTGGTCAGATCGTCGAGGTGGTCGTTTTGAAAATTGCTGTAAAAGTGCCACTGCACGGCCGGATGATTCCGGCGCATACGGCTCACCGTACCTTCGATGGCCTGCGCCAGGCCGAGTTTTTCCAGCGATTTGGGCATGAGGCTGTAGGCCAGGCCGCGCATTTCCTCGTGGGCCTGGTCAATATTCTGCACCAGGTCGCCGGTTTCGCGGTAAAGTTCGTCCTGAGTTTTCAGGCGGGTACGCAGCGCGGCCAGTTTCATTTTGGTGGACGACAACAGCACCCCGATGCCGTCATGGATTTCCTGGGCCACGCGCTTGCGTTCTGTTTCGACCCCCAGCACGAGGGCGTTGCGCCGCTCGGCAAGCACGCGGTTGCTGGATTCGTAAAAATCCTTGATGCGCAGGACGAACAAGACCGACACAATGAGCATTTCCCAAATCATGCCGCCCAGCAGGAGCCAGGGAGTATTCATTTGAACAAAAAAGGGCGAAGGTGTGGGTGAAAACTGCAACAAGCCCGGGAGGTTCGGGTGCGCGATGTCCAGTTGGTGCAAACAAGTCAGCACGAGCGCAACGCCATGCGGGGTGAAGGCCACGACAAACCAGATATTTTCCGATTTGCGGGAAGTGATGTACCGGTGCAACACCAACCAAACAATGGCCGCACAGGTAGCGAGTTGGTTGATGATCAGAATTTTATAAAATGTCATGAACGCTACCGGCCGGTTTTGGAACAACAAACTCAGCCCCGAGGTGGCCAGCGCCATCGCGCAAAGCAGCACCAGGCTCCAGTCGATATACGGGTACCGCCGGTAGGTTTTAAGCTGATACCGGATAAAAACCAACCCGCAAACCAGGCTCAGATTGGTAATGGTCGGCGATAAAATCCGGTAATCCCAGTCGGGCCAGAGCCAATACCACAAGCCCAGATCACTGGCAATAAACAACCCGCCCAGCAACACATAACAATAGAACAGCCACAGATACCGCTCCCGAATAATGGAAAACAGCAAGGTGAGGGTGAATAAATACACAAACAACAGTGCAAAAAACAGAATACTGGCGCCGATCTCGATCTGCTTGAATTCCAATTGCCAGCGGTCGGCATTCCAGAGCGAAAACGTGAAATTGGCCGGGTAATACAGCGCGCGGGAATAGAGATACACCGTGGCCGCACTTTCGCGCGGCTCCTTCCATTGAAAGATCAGGTTGGGATAGTTCAAGGCCCGGGCCACCGGCGGAAACCGCGCACCGGTGGTATCTGCCAACAAGTCGCCGGAAGGGCTCAGGCGGTACAGCGCCAGGGTGTCGAGGTTGGGGTTGTTGCACTCCAGCAGCAGGGGGACGGAATATTCCAGGTCGTTGCGCAACCGGAAGCGAAGCCAGTGCCCTTTGGTGGTAATGCCGAAGTACACTCCCGACTCTTTTTCCAGGGGGCGCCAGGCCGAATCCGGCAGGGCCGTTACATCGGCAAGTTGCCAGGAGGTTCCGGCAGGTTGCACCACATATTCCATGAACTGTTCCGGGTAAGGCTCCCAAAAGGCGGAATCGACAACCATGGTCGGTTGGCTCCACAAGGCACCGTTCCAACACAAAAAGCCCAGAAACGGCAATACCAGTAACCGTGAAACATTCATGTTTGCAAAGTTCCACCCCCCAGGGAAATAATCCCCCACCGGTTTCCATATTTCTTAAAAATCATGGGGATGCGGTACCGGCCTACCTGATTTCAGGGATGCGCTCCGGTAAAAATACCGGATACCGGGGACTTAAATCGGGGTGCCGGGGTGCCGTTGGGCCGCTGAATTCTCCCGACATTTGATGCATCAAATTTTAATCCCCCGGACAGTTCCGTCTTTTCAAACTCATTCTATCGTAAAGACGGTTTCCCACCTTAAGATACACATTTGCACACGAAAAGGGCCATGCCGGTGAAAAACCGGAATGGCCCATTCGTTTTTTATATGCCTGGTCGAAACGAATCAGGTATCAGCCCCGCTTCAGGATCGCCTTGACATCCTCTGTTTTGTCGTATTTTTTATCCGCAAACAACATCCCGGAAGCGCTGCCTTTGTCAAAAACATATTCGAAACCTTTGTCTTCGGCAAACCGCTCGATGGCGGCATAAACCTTGTCCTGGATCGGTTTCACCAGTTCTTCACGCTTTTTGAACAATTCGCCTTCCGGACCGAATTTGAGGCGTTGTTGTTCCCGCACCTCTTTTTCCTTGTTCATGATTTCTTCTTCGCGCTGGCGCTTCATTTCTTCGCTAAGCATCACTTGCTCAGCCTGGTATTTGCTGTACAGGCCTTTGATGTCGTCTTGTGCCTGGGCAATTTCCTGGCGCCACTGGGTGGCCAGGCGGTCGAGTTGTTCCTGTGCCTTATTGTATTCCGGAACGCTTTCCAAAATTGCCGTAAGGTCTACGTATGCAACGCGCTGGGCAAGCGAAAGGCCGCTGAACAGCAGCGCGAAAAGGGCGGTTGAAATTAATTTTTTCATAATAAAATGGAATCTGATTTGAGAGTGGATGGTGTTTTAAAAAAAGGGCAACTAAGCGCGGGCAAAGTTAGTCGATTTCAAAAGTTCAGACGGTTTTCTGACGAAACGAACACGCCTGCAGTTGCACCACCGGCTTAATTTTTTCAGTTAATAAAATCTAACCGGCTGATAATGTTATTACTTAAATAAAGGGAGGGTGTATTTTGTTTTTCACTTTAACCGCCGCTTAACGGAGCATTAAGCGTTTTTAACGCCAACCCGTACCTTTGCCGCCCCGAAAACATTGCGGTTTAGCCCAACGCCTTTCACAATTTTTCACGCACCTGACCACCACTATGCACCAGATTGATCCCGACCATCTTTCGCTGGAATCGATAGCCACAATTTTGCGCGAAAACCTCCCGCTCCAACTGTCCGACGAAGCCCGCCGCCGCGTGCGCCATTGCCGTACCTACCTGGAAAACAAAATGGAGCACCCCAAGGATTTGTACTACGGCATCAACACGGGCTTCGGCTCGCTGTGCAACATCCGCATTTCCGATGAAGACATCGAACAACTCCAACACAACCTCCTGGTTTCCCACGCTGCCGGAACCGGCGATCCGGCGCCCGCGGAAATCGTCCGGATCATGCTCCTGCTCAAAGCCCAAAGCCTGTGCTATGGCTTTTCCGGCGTGCGGGAAGTGGTCGTCGACCGGCTGCTCGATTTTTTCAATGCCGGGATTTACCCGGTCGTGTACGAGTTGGGCTCATTGGGCGCTTCGGGCGACCTGGCGCCGCTCGCCCACCTCAGCCTGCCACTTGCCGGCATGAGTGAAGTGTGGTACGAAAACCGCCGCCAACGCGCCGATGTGGTGTTGCAACTGCGCGGTTGGGAACCGCTGGCGTTCAAAGCCAAGGAAGCACTGGCCATGCTCAACGGTACGCAGTTTTCCACGGCCTATGCCGTCTGGTGCCTGCTCGAAAGCCGCCGCCTCACCGCACAAGCCGACCTGAACGCCGCCATCGGCTTCGACGCCTTCAATTGCCGGCTTTCCCCGCTCAACGAGCTGATCCACCAGATACGCCCCCATGCAGGCCAACTGGCCGTGGCCGCCCGCCTCCGCCAATGGCTGGCCGGCAGTGCCATCGCCGAGGCGGAGAAAACCAGCGTGCAAGACCCCTATTCCTTCCGCTGCGTGCCCCAGGTGCACGGCGCCAGCTGCGATGCGATCACCCATATCGAGCAAATGGTGCTCACCGAACTGAACAGCGTCACCGACAACCCGAATGTTTTTCCGGATGCCGACCTCATCCTCTCCGGCGGCAATTTTCACGCGCAGCCGCTGGCATTGCCACTCGACTACCTGGCGCTCGCCCTGTCTGAGTTGGGCAATATTGCCGAACGGCGGATTTATCAGCTCATCGGCGGCCAGCGCGGCTTGCCCGATTTCCTGACAAAAAACCCCGGCTTGCACTCCGGCATGATGATCGCGCAGTACACCGCCGCAGCCATCGTCAGCCAAAACAAAACGCTTTGCATGCCGGCCTCCGCCGACAGCATCGTGAGTTGCAATGGCCAGGAAGACCATGTGAGCATGGCCGCCAACGCCGCCACCAAAGCCCGGCGGGTGATGCAAAATCTGGAGCGTTTGCTCGCCATCGAATTTATGGTAGCGGTGCAGGCGCTGGAGTTCCGGCGGCCGCTGCGGTCTGCACCGCAGATCGAGGCCATCGTTGAAAAATACCGGGAGGTGGTTCCCAGGCTGGAAGACGACCGGATGTTGAGCCCGGACATAGCCCAGACCGTGGCGTTTTTGCGGGAAACGGTTGGACCGGATTTGCCCGGCAAATTGTCGGCGTGACTCGCAGTCACGCCGACAATGTACCCGACAACCCGGACTAACCCCGCCGGTTTTTTTGCTTGCGCAAATCCACTACCACATCGGCATCAAAGTTTGCAAGCACAGTCAGGTCGACTTTGACGCGATTTTCCCAGCGTTCCAGCACGGTATTTCTGTTGCCGGCGGCAAACTCCGCTTCCAGGCTTTGCTGCTCCTGGCGCAGCAATTCTTTTTGCTGAATAGTCATTTCCCGAAACTGCCCGGTAATGGCGGTCACATCGGCGCCCAGGTCGGCTAGGCGCGATTTCAGCTTACGGGCGTGCAGCTCTGCCAGGTCAAAATGCAGTTGGGCACGCCGGAGAAAAAAGTTCTGAAGGGCAGCATCAATGGTACCGTATGTGCTGTCGGTAAAAAAAAGCGTTTCGGTGCGCAGGATGGCCTCCTTGAAATAGTCGCCGCCGATCCGGCAACTGATCTCCGTATGCAGCGGCGGCAGTGCCTGCAGTAGCGCGCCCGGCACTTTTCCACGCAGGTCGCCGGGCAACAGCGGGCGCGCAGAATGCCAGTGGATCTGAGCCTCCAAACCTTCGAGGCTACCGATTTGATAAATCTCGCCTTTAATCCGGTGGCAGTTCGACTTTGATTTGTTCCTGGTGTGCTCCGTCAGCACCAACAAATTGCCGCCGATCCGGCGCACCTCCGCAGTAGCCAGGTCCAATACATCCGGGTATTTGCAATCCAGGCTCACCCCCAGGTCGCCCACCTTAATTCGGGCCAAATACCGCGCTTCGCGCAAATCCACCATTTTGGCGTCTTCCACCACACCGGCATAGTAGGTGGAATCCAGGCCGGTTTTGACATTGGCGGGTTTGAGGCGAACGGGCGGGTTGCAGGCCTGGAGCAGGGGGAAGGCAATGCCGGCAAAAAAGATCAATCGGAACATAAGCATCGGGTTGTTTCAGGCGGCAAAAATATCCTTTTTACCTTCGCCTTGTT
>CAZAEZ010000021.1:13330-88887 GCA_964484205.1 uncultured Saprospiraceae bacterium
TGGGTCATTTGGGTCATTTGGGTCATTTGGGTCATTTGGGTCATTTGGGTCATTTGGGTCATTTAGGTCATTTGGGTTATTTACTTGTTTGGCATTGGTTCTACAATCGATAAAACTCACCAATTTTAAAAACTACCGCCGGCAGGCAGTGTCCCTGTCGGCACGGCTGAATTGTTTTGTAGGATTGAACGGCATGGGGAAAACCAACCTGCTCGATGCGGTGTACATGCTTTGCCTGACCCGCAGCCACCGGAATTTGCCCGACAAAAACCTGATTTTGCATGGCGAGGGATTTTTCCGGCTCGAAGGACAGTTTCAACACGATAAGGAGAAAAATAAAATTGCGATCAAATACGCCGCCGGGCAGCGCAAAGTTGTTGAAGAAAACGGCAGCGCCTACGAGCGCCTGGCCGACTACATTGGCCGGTTTCCCGTGGTCATGATCGCGCCCGACGATATCAGCATGGTGCAGGAAGGCAGCGAGGAGCGCCGCCGTTTTCTCGACACAACGCTGTCGCAAATCTACCCGGAGTACCTCCAAAACCTGCTGTTGTACAACAACCTGCTGAAACAGCGGAATGCCCTGCTCAAGCTGTTTGCCGAACACCGCCGCTTCGACCCTACCCTGCTCGAAGCCCTGGACCGGCAGCTACCCGGGCCGGCGCAGGCCGTCGTCGAAAAACGCCGGGCCTTTGCGGAACAGTTCGTCCCCCTGTTTCAGGAGTTTTATTCGGCGATTGCCGGTTCGGATGAGTTGGTATCTGTTGAACTGGAATCCAGCCTTGGCGAACGGGATTTTGCGGCGGTCCTGCTCGAAAACCGCGACAAAGACCGCGCACTCGAACGCACTGCCGCCGGGCCCCACCGCGACGACCTGCGCCTGAGCCTGCACGGGCAGCCCATCAAAAAATACGCGTCGCAGGGCCAGTTAAAATCATTTTTGTTGGCACTCCGCCTGGCGCAATACGAACTGCTGCGCCGCGAAAAAGGCCTCGCTCCACTGCTCCTGCTCGACGATATTTTTGCCAAACTCGATGAACAGCGCGTGCAACAACTCATGAACCTGCTCATCAAACGGGAGTTCGGGCAAATCTTCATCACCGATACCCAACGCAGCCGGATCGAATCGGTGGTAATGGCATTTCCGGGGAAATACCGGATTTTTGAGGTGAAAAACGGGGAATTAGTGATGAGTGATGAGTGATGAGTGGGTTCACCATCCAGGTGCGGTATGCCCGCCGTAAAGTGGTTTGCGAAAGTGATGATGCCACGCATATTGTCGGCGTGACTTCGAGTCACGCATATTGTCGGCGTGACTTCGAGTCACGCCGACAATAACCTAATCGCCTCCAATTTTTCGCAAACCACTTTATTTCTGGTATAAAAACTCATCATTAATATTTCATCACTCCAAAACCTCCCCCCGGATCCAGAGTGTTTCCGCCTTGCGTTGTTTGTCGAAAAATACCGTGATTTTTTTCCGGAAGGTCCCAATTTTATTGGCGTCGTACTCGATCCGTACTTCGCCGGATTCGCCGGATTCGACAGGCGCTTCGGGCCAGTCGGCCGCAGTGCAGCCACAGGTGGTGCGTACGGTTTGAAGGACAATGGGTTCGTCCAGCAAATTTTGAAAGGTGAAAACGAAACGGGTGGGTTTTCCGGCAGGGATTTCACCGAAATCATGGTCGGTTTCGCTTGTCCAGCGTACTACCGTTCCGGAATTAATTGGTGTGAACAGGTTGCCGGAGCCTGTCGGCCAGCACAAGAGTAAAAAAAGCCAGTGCATCAAATTTTTATGCAGATTTGTAACCTTTGAAAAAATACGGTTTCAAACAAAGTGTCTAAAAAACAGCCTCAAATCAACGACAAAAATCACTTTTAATCTGATAACAGCCTGTTAATCCCGCTTGCGATCCGGTAAAAAACTCAAAACAATTCTATCCAACAAAATAGCTCTTACGTATGCGTTATCTAATTCTTTTCATGCTGGTGGCCGGTTTTTTCATTTTTGGCAATCAGCTGTTCTGCGGACATGGCGGCTGGAATTTCGGCTTCGGTATCCGCGGCGAAGGTCCTGTAAATACGGAAAGCCGGACGGTAAGCGATTTTCACGCAGTTTCGGCGCAAATCCCCGGCGTGGTGGAAGTACGCATTTCCGATAATTATTCCGTGGAGGTGCAGGCCCAGGAAAACCTGATGCCCATTCTGAAAACGGAGGTTCAAAACGGGAAGTTGCGGATTTATTTTGATGAAAATGTATCCAATGCGGACGACCTGAAAATCCGGGTGAGCGCCCCGTCCTTCGATGCGTTTGAAATGGCCGGAAGTGGTCGTCTGGAGGCTTTTGACCCGATCCGGGGCAACCGGCTTGATCTGTCGATTGCCGGTTCCGGCGAGATCATCCTGCCGGAAGCCGAGGTGCAATCCTTGAACTGCGATATTGCCGGTTCCGGTGAAATCAAGGTAAGCGGCCGCACTGCCGATTCCGAGTTCGGCATTGCCGGCAGCGGCGATATCGATGCCAAAAACCTGGTATCGGAACGCGCCAAGGCGAGCATATCCGGCTCCGGTACAGTTACCTGCAACGCTTCCCAGACGCTGAAAGCCGGTATTTCCGGCAGTGGCGATGTTTACTACTCGGGGACTGCCTCGGTGGATTCGGATATTTCCGGTTCCGGCTCGGTGAAACGGGTGAACTGAAACATTACGCAAACCCAATCACGGCGCAGTCTATTTTTACCGCAAAGACGCCAAGACGCGAAGAATTCCCCGCTTCGTCTTGGCGTCTTTGCGGTAAAAACCATGCTACGGCGGGCAAAATTGATGAAGGGCTGATGAGGCAGCCTCTATTCCCGGCCTACTTCCGAAATCAAATTCGGGTAGTCGGTAATAATCCCGTCCACACCCAACCGGATCAGACGCCGCATGGCCGGCACGTCATTGACCGTCCAGGGGACCAATTGCATGTTATTGGACCGGCATTTGCGCACCAGTTTTTTATTCACAAAAACATAGTACGGGCTGTACGCTGCGGGCACGAAGCCCAGGCGTTTCAGGTTGGCATCGAAGCCATCCAGGTTTTCAATGAGCAGGGCCAGCCGGAGTTTGGGGTTGCGTTGATGCAAAATTTGCAGGGGGCGCACATCGAACGATTGCACGATAACCTGCTCTTCCAGGTTTAGTGCCTTGATTTCAGTGTCCAGGAGTTCGGCAAATTCCCGGATCGGCGGGGTGCGCACGCCGTCCCATTCCGGGCGGCTTTTGATCTCGATATTCCAGCGGATATTTTTTCCCGGGCGCGCTTGTTGCACAGCCTCCACCACCTCGCGAAAAGTGGGTTTGTACACCGGCACGGCTTTTTGCTGTGGGAAACGGGAATTGCCGGCACTGCCACAATCAAAGCCCCGGATTTCAGCGGCGGTCATTTCATAGATCAGGAAACGTTCCGCATCTTTTTTGGAAATGGAGTCGCCGTTGGGTTGCCGGCAAATAGCCGGGTTAAACCAGGGTTCGTGGCTGACGATCAATTGCCCGTCTTTCGAAACGGCCAGATCGAGTTCCAGGGTTTGCACCTCCGGATACTCCAGCGCATGCAAAAACGCGGGCAGGGAATTTTCGGGCAACAGGCCGCGACAGCCGCGGTGGCCTTGCCAGTCGAAGCCTGGGGGCGCTTGCACGGGCTTGCGCTCGGTGATTTTACAAGCGAAAAAAGAAATGACAGAAAACATGAGTCCGAAGGTCAGAAGAATGTGCTTTTGTGCAGTCATTTTTATGCAGTGCGTTTTTAGCGTTTGCCTAAAATTCCATCACTGGCCTCCAAGCGGCTAATTTTATTCCATGCTGCGTTAGATTTTTCACCGTAGTGCCGACTACGGTTCCAAAATCTGCCTTGCCTGAAATAAAATTCGCTCGCTTCCGGCTCAGCATGGAAATTTAGGCAAACGCTTACCTTTGGCGTGCAATTTAACTGATCATTAGTCCGCTTGGGGTTAAGTTTTAGCTATGTTAAACCTTACCGCGTTGCAAATCCTGTTTTTCCATGATTGACGTAAAAAAATTTCTTTTTGACCTGCCCGCCAAAGCAAATCCCGATGTGCTGGAAGGGATGAGCACGCTATTTCACTTCGATATTGCCGACGCCGGCCAGTTTACGGTGCAATTGGAGAACGGGAAACTAAGCGTTTCGGAAGGGTTCTCCGGAGAACCCAGCTGTAAAGTGACAACCTCTGCCGAATCGTTTTCCAAATTGCTTGCCGGCGACCTGAACCCGATGATGGCCATGATGACCGGCAAACTAAAGATCAGCAACCCCGGTGAAATGCTGAAATACGCCAAGGTGTTTGGGCTGATGTAGGCAAGCCCTATGTTTTAAATTCATCGATCTCCCGGCGGTCTTTTTTCGTAGGCCGGCCGGCGCCTTTTTCCCGCTTTTCAGCCGTGGCTTTGGCGTTCAGGAACCAGGACTGGTATTTATTCAACTCCTCCGCCGGTGTAATATTTTCATAGCAGGTGACGGCTATAGGCGCTCCGACGCGTTTTTCGATCAGTTTCAGCGCCCGGAATTGAAAATTAAACCCGTCCTTTTTTACAACCAATTCTTCTTGCTCGGAAAGCAGGTACGAGGGTTTTACAGCGACCCCGTCTATACGGACTTTCCCAGCCTTGCAGGCATCCGTAGCGATGGTCCGGCTTTTGAAAATCCGGACGCTCCACAACCATTTGTCGATGCGTACCTTTTCCATGTTGGGCGATTTTGTACGCCGTCTGCCAGACGGCGTTACGTCTCTAACGGCGGCATTTCCATGGGCACCTTGCTTAGCCCGTCGACCAGCGTTTTAGCGATAAAATAATCGCGGTACCAGCGGTCGTCAACCGGGCAAATATGCCAGGGGATGCTGCTCTTGTTGATGGCATCTTCGTAGCACTCCATGTACTTGTCCCAAAGTTCGCGCTCTTTCCAGTCGCCGGGATTGTGTTTCCAGTGTTTATCGGGCTCGGCCATGCGCTCGAGCAGTTGTTTTTCCTGCTCGTCTTTTGAGATGTGGAGATAAAATTTGAAAATGTGGGTGTTGTTGTCAAATGCCAGCAACTCCTCAAAGGCGTTGATGGCGTTCATGCGCTGCTCCACCCGTTTTTCGTCGATCCAGCCATGCACGCGCTGAATAAGGATGTCTTCGTAATGGCTGCGGTTAAAAATGGCGATCATGCCTTTTTCCGGTGCAGCCTCGTGGACCCGCCACAGAAAATCGTGGGCAAACTCCTCCTCGGTCGGTTTTTTGAACGCAGTCAAAGTCAGACCGGTGATGCGGCAGGCATCGAATACTTTGTGCACCGCGCCGTCTTTGCCGCTGCCGTCCATTCCCTGGAGCACCACCAGCACCGAATGCTTGGCTTCGGCATGGAGCAACTGCTGCAAATCGCCCAGTTCCTTGACCAGTTTTTTGGTCTTTTTTTCGGTGTCGTCCTCGTCCCAACCCTTGGGCGCCGTGGTGGAAAAATCTGCCAGTTTGATTTTAGAAGCCATGGTTTTGTCTTTTGCTCATTGATTGTCAATACGTCCTTTCCCGGAAAAGTTGTACCACTCCGCATTCCGCATTCCGCACTCGATTCAGCCCATGCGGGCGCGTTTCACCATCCAGGTTTGCAGGATCGGGGCAAAACCTTTGTTGATATCTGCCTCTACAAAATCAATTTTGTATTGCAGGCAGCGGAGTTTGAGTTGTTCGGTAAACGCGTGCACCTGTTGGGTGTAAAACTCCTTGACCTGATTTGGCTGAAGCCGGAGTTCTTCACCGGATTCCATGTCGACAAAAATATAAGGCCGGTTTTCAAACTCAAAATCCAGCTCGGTGTGCTTGTCGGTCACATGGAACAGGATGACTTCGTGCTTGTTGTGCTTCAGGTGTTGGAGCGCGGCAAACAATTGGTCGGCCTCATCGGGGCGTTCCATGACGTCGGTAAAAATGATGACCAGGGAACGCCGGTGAATGGCGTCGGCCACTTTGTGCAGGCTGCCGGCGAGGTCGGTGGGATGGTTGAGCTCCGGGTTTTCAATTTTTTCCACTAAAAAACTGAGCAGTTGCTGATAGTGCTGGGTCGTGGATTTGCAATTGGTGCTGATCCGGATATCATCGTCAAACAGGGTCAGGCCAAACGCATCGCGTTGCCGCTTCAGGGCATACATCAGTGCGGAGGCGGACTGGGCCGCAAAACAAAATTTGTTTTTATACTTGAATTTCTCCGGGTTTTTGGCATCCCAGGGATAGTACATGGTCGAAGAAGCATCCACTACAATTTGGCAGCGCAGGTTTGTTTCTTCTTCAAAACGTTTGACAAACAACTTGTCGGTCCGCGCCAGCACCTTCCAGTCGATATTCCGGGTGCTTTCCCCGGAGTTGTACAAGCGGTGTTCGGCAAATTCAACGGAAAAACCGTGAAACGGACTGCGGTGCAAACCCACAATAAATCCTTCCACGACCTGCCGGGCCAGCAATTCGAGGTTGCTGCCCAAGGCGCGGATATCCTGACTCTCCAAAATTTTTGACATGATTGGCGGTTGGTTGTTGGCTTTGGGCTGTTGGCGCTTAGCCGGTTGGCAAATGTAGGGAAACTGCCGGAAAGGCGCCTAGAAAACAGGAATAGGATCAAAAAATTGTGCGGAATGCCACACGCCGGAACCAGCCAACAGCCAAAGGCTAACAGCCAAGAGCCTCCTCGTGCACAAACTCCAGCACGGTGGAAGTTACCTGCGGTGCGGTCAGGCCGTGGCCAAAACCTTCGGTAACCAGCAGGCGCGCACCCGGCCAGGCAGCTACCAGTGTTTCGCTTTCGCGAAATATCGTCACCCGGTCGTGCCGGTCGTGAATGAGCAGCGCCGCCACATCCGTCAACTTTTCAGCCATCCGGGCCAGGTCGTAATGCGGAATGCGGTTTCCAAAAAGGCGCTCGATATGGTCGTCCATGGCGCGCATCAGCCGGTCGCTGGCGCCAATCAGGCGGCGCGCGTTTTCCATGATGTAGTGCAACGAGCTGAACGATGCCAAAATAACTGCCTGCCGCGGCCGCAAAGCCGGGCTCAGGGTGCCCATAGCCCAGATTGCTGCCGCGCCACCCACCGAATGCCCAATCACGGTATCAACAGGGCCGAACCGTTGAAAAACAGCACGCAGCACATCGGCGTATTTCAACATGGTAAAATGCCGCCCCTCCGAGCGCCCATGCGCCGGCGCATCTACCGCCACCACCTGAAAGCCGGCTTGCACCAGCAAGGGAGCAACTTTGCGCCAGCGCCCGGCATGGCTCTCCCAGCCATGTGCCAGCAGCACGATCGGTCCCATAAAACCCCAGTGGTACACGGCTATTTTTTTGCCGTTTATGCGCACATACTGCAAATCGGCCGTCGCCAGATATTGCAACTCCTGGGGCTTTTTTCGTTTCCGAAGCGGCAGCCCGAACAGGTAAAAACTGAGCCGGCCGGCGAGTTTTGGGGCAATGGCAGCCAGCGTATTCAAGAGAAAGCCCATAATGCGGGCGGGAGAAAAGGAAGACATGACAGGGTATTCTAAATTTTAAGCTTGTTTAAGGGAGGTTGAATGTTCGGAAGCCTGCATCAGCTTCGTAACAGCCCGGTGAATAAAATCCTCCAGGTGTTGCTCATCTGCGGTCAGTTTGTAAAACAATACGGCCCCTTCGTACTCCATGATCAGGCGGAGGGCTTCCTTGTTGGCCATATCCACCGGCATATATTCGGACAAAATCCGGCCAACCGCATTAGCCCAATCCATCATCCCGGTTTTGAGCACCTCGTTGAACAGCCCTTCGCGGCCGGTCTCCAGGGCAATGTTGGCAAAAAAGCAGCCGCGCCGATGCAGTGTAGCCAGTTTTTTATGCCGGCGCAGGAGTTTTTCCAAACGCTGCTCCGGGGGCAGATCAAGTTCTGTGGCTACCGACAAAACATAATTCCGGAACTGCTCCAGGGCAAATTCCATCACCCGCCGCATCAGGTCTTCTTTGGTCGGGTAATGATGGTAAAGCCCCGCTTTTTGCAAACCGGTCGCAGCAGCCAGTTTTTGCATGCTGGTGTTGTAATACCCGTTCAGGTGGAACTCCTCCCAGCAACGCATCAAAAAATCTTCTTTTTCAATTTTTTGTACCGGCATAATGTAACGCCGTCTGTTAGACGGCCCAATGTAACGCCGTCTGGCAGACGGCGTAGATTTATAAAAAATGGCAAGCAAAATATTTACCTACCGAACGGTCGGTAAAATTACAGGTTTTTCACAAAGCCGCCAGCTTACCGGGTATAAAAAATTTCAAACAGGGCAAAAAATGCAATTGGGCAAGTGCCTGAAATTGCGGTTGCCGGGTTGGACGTGGTTTAATTGGATTTGGTTTCAGAAAAGAATGTAACGCCGTCTGGCAGACGGCGTGGCCAACAGTTTGTAATGTAACGCCGTCTGGCAGACGGCGTGGCCAACAGTTTGTAATGTAACGTCGTCTGGCAGACGGCGTGGCCAACAGCCGATCCGGTACTGCCAATGTGCGAAAATTGCTTCACCAGCCGTCCCGCCGTGGCACTTCGGGTAAACTTCTTTTCCGATTTTACGCCGTCTAACAGACGGCGTTACCAGCAGCCGATCGGTGCGCCGTCGGGGATCGACGGGGGCGGTACCGGGATAAATTCCTTCGGATTCTCCCGGAAAAGTGCAAGTTGCCGGATCAGGTACTGCCAGTGCGCGCGATCGGCATCACTGGCAGTACCGGCTGCAGCACTTCGGGCAAACATCGTTTCCAAGGTCGTCAGGTCGGTAAGCACCAGCGCCGACACCTGCTGATTGATCCCGGGATCGGCAGCCAGGCCGATTATCCGCTGCACCGTTCGCTTTTCCACCATACGAGCCAGTTCCTGCTGGTAGGCAGTTTCTCTGCGATTGCCCAGCACCTGCGTGAGGGTTTGCCCGACGGTGTACGGCACCGACATGATGCGTCCGGGCTCGGTCGCTTGCAATTCCACCAAACGAGCCAGCCGTTCCGGATTCAGGATCAACCGAAGCGTGTGCTCCACGCTGCTTTCCGCGGCCGCGAAGGGATCGAAAGTCAATCCCGTTTGGCTGTTGAAGGTTTCGCGGTCGCGGCCGTAACCGTACGGCTGCGGCGGCAGCAGGCGCCGGATGTGCGCCGGAATTTCCAAAAACCGGGTGTCCAGCGTTTCCAGCAGGGCGAGCAGGGCATCCTGCTGCACCGAGTCCGGCACCGGACGTACGGTCCAGCTGTCGTCTTTTTCCGTTTCAAACCCCTTGACGGTATACCGGTAGGCCACCCCGCCCACTAATTTGGCGGCAGCCTCCGCCTGATACCGATGGGCCAGAAAAAGTGGCGCCAGCACCCGCTCAAGTTCCGCAACCGGGGTTCCGTTTGGAATATTGGCCAATGAAAAGCGGTCCATGGCGCGTTTGCGCAGTTCGATCAGGCGGCGCAATTCCGCTGCGGGCGACAGGCCGTTGTCCCAGAGATGGGCCAGCGGTGCGGCGCCACCTTCGGGGCGGGCATCCCGGTCAGAGAGGAAATGCAGCCCCAGGCGTTGATTTTCGGCCAGGATGGCCTCCAGCGCTTTGGGTTCGTCGGTGCCGGGCGGAAAATCCTGGTAGCCGTAGAGGACCATGCGTTTGTCCCATGCCCCGATTTTGTTGTCGTAGGCATTTGAAAAATCGAGGCTGCCGTCGTCCCGGATGTCAACTTTCGGATGCGGATAGTCCATGACCGAAGCGCGGTCGTTGACGCTGGCGGCAAAATTGTGCGTGAATCCCAGCGTATGGCCCACTTCGTGCGCCGACAGTTGGCGCAGCCGCGCCAGGGCCATTTCCATCAGGCGCGGGTCGGGGGTATGGCCGTCTTTTTCGTATGCCGCCAGCAGCCCCTGGGCAATCATGAAATCCTGCCGCACCCGCAGCGAGCCCAGCGTTACTTTGCCTTTGATAATCTCGCCGGTACGCGGGTCGGCCACCCAACTGCCGTACGACCAGCCGCGTGTGGAGCGGTGTACCCACTGGATGACGTTGTAGCGCACATCCATCGGATCGGCGCCCTCGGGCAGCTCGCGCACCTGAAAAGCGTTGCGATAGCCTGCCGCCTCGAAGGCCTGATTCCACCAGCCGGCCCCTTCGATGAGGGCCGATTTGATGGGCTCCGGCGCACCCCGGTCTACGTAGTACACAATGGGCTCCACCGCCTCGCTGCTTGCCGCCGACGGGTCTTTTTTCTGCAAACGATGGCGATAAATCAGGCGCTTGACCAGCGGTTGGTCTACCGGCGTGGCGTAGTCGAAATATTGCATAGGAATTAAACCCGAACGCGGATCGAAGTCCCGCGGCTTGTAATCCAGGGGCGGCAGCTCGACAAAGGAATAATGCTGGCGAACGGTCACGGCGTCGGGGCTGGGCGCCACGGAGCGTATCCAGGCGCCGGTGGCTTCGCCGGTAAACGTGAGCGTGCTTTCAAACTCGGTGTTTTTTGGAAAATTTTTGGTGAGCGGCAGGTAAAAAGCCGAGCGGCTTTCGTCCAGTTTGTACGTGCCTTGTTTTTGCTGTTTCAAGCGGTCGGCTACCTGGTGGGCATCGTGCAGCAGAAAAGCGGAAGCGTCCACCAGCACGTTCCCCTTTGATTCGGCTTCTACTTTAAAACCCCAGAGCACCGACTGCGCGAAGGCTTCTTCGACCGACTGGCGTTCGTCGGCATTGTCGCTGACTGCCCGGTAGCTGTAGTTCGATTGCACCAGCAGGATTTTTGTGCCGCTGCGCGTAAATTTCACCACCCGGCCCGGACCCAGTTGGCCGCGATCGAGGCCGATGTCGTTGGAGCCTATGCCCGCTGCCAGCGATTCGACGTACAGAAATTCGGTATCCAGTTTGTCGATCTCCAGCCAGATTTTGCCTGCTTTTTCGTCCCGGTAAAAAGTAAAAAAACCGGGGAACTTTTGCATCCGGCTGGTTTTGGTTTCGATATTGGTGGATTGGGTTGCTTGTTGCGTGGGTTTGGTTGGCGTGCAGGCGATCAGGGTGCCCAGGAGCAGGAAGGGAAACAGGCGCATGGATTTTTTGGAGTCAAATTTAATTTTAATTGGGAAAAGTCGTTGCGTGGGTCCGCGCGTTGGCCTGTATTTTCAATCAGCTGAGGGGGACTAAACTTTTCAAATTTCAAATTGAACTTTTCAAATTTGACTTAGTAAAGCTTAAAAAATAAAGTCACGATTTGTTAAAGCCGGATTCCTCCCCCGCAGGGCGGGGTCGGAATGACAAGGTCTTTGGAAAGAATGTGGGGGGCGGTAGATTCAGGCATAGGCTGCCTGGTGACGCCCCCCAGGCGGAACCCTTACGTTTTGCTCGATCAGTTTGGCTTCAATGGGAGGGGCCAGGAAATGTTTCGCTATCGGCGTCTGTCGCCCCTCCCTTTCCGGTTCGCAACCGTTGTCATTCCGACCCCGCCCTGCGGGGGAGGAATCTGATTCATTCTAATCGGGAAGTTGTTTTTTAGTGTTACTTAATACTACTTTGCCACGAAAATTACTTGTGCCAAATGCTGTCATGGCGAGCACAGCAAGCCATCTGGGTGATGGTGGCAACGTAGTATTAAAGAAACTTCCGGAGTTACACCAACTCTCCGGCCAGGGTTGCGGCCAAATACTCCCGGTTCAACCGCGCGATATTGCTCACGGAAATTTCTTTCGGACATTCCGCTTCGCAGGCAGTCACGTTGGAGCATTTGCCAAAACCTTCGGCGTCCATTTGGGCTACCATGGCCAGCACGCGGCGTTTGCGTTCCACTTCGCCTTGCGGCAGGAGCGCCAGGTGGCTCACTTTTGCCGAGGTGAACAGCATGGCCGACGCATTCGGGCAAGCAGCGACGCAGGCGCCGCAGCCAATGCAGGCCGCCGCGTCCATAGCCCGGGAAGCCTGATCTTTTTCGATTGGAATGGCGTTGGCGTCCTGCGCCTGACCGGTGTTCACGCTGATGTAGCCCCCCGACTGGATGATCCGGTCGAAGGCCGAACGGTCGACTACCAGGTCGCGGATAACCGGAAAAGCCTTGGCGCGGAAAGGCTCGATCACGATGGTATCGCCGTCTTTGTAGTGGCGCATATGTACCTGGCAGGTGGTGGTGCCTTGCATGGGCCCGTGCGCGCGCCCGTCGATCACCATGGAACAGGAGCCGCAGATACCTTCGCGACAGTCGTGTTCGAAGGCGATGGGTTCTTCGCGTTTTTCAATGAGTTGTTCGTTGAGCACGTCGAGCATTTCCAGGAACGACATGTGTTCGTTCACCTTGTCGAGTTTGTAGGTGACGAATTCACCTTGGTATTTGCCGCCCTGGCGCCAGATTTTGAGTGTTAAACGCATATTTGTTTCAGATTAAGTTGTAGGTGAATTGAGCGCGTAAATTGACCTAAAATTCAACTTCATTTAAAGCCTCAATACGATCAACATAAACCACGACCAATTTATGGGTGGCACTCAAGTCTTGAATTGTTTTCCAATTTGTATCTAAGAATGTTATGAATTCCCGCAATCGCATATTTCCCAAACGGACCCAAATGACTTTAGGGGGTGGAGACTGAAATAGTATCTTATCCTGAAAATCGGTATCCTTCGTTATTATGGTCAGGTTGTTTGCTTTAGCATATTCCCAAATAGCCTCGTCATCCCAAGTCCGGTCAATATCTTTCTGCGCCAGAAATTCGGGTTTTTGCCACCCACCAACATAACAAGGCAGGTTAACGTCAACTAAATATTGCGGCATAGATCAGGCTGCAACTACAGGTTTCACGGTAATTTGATGATTGGCCATGTGGATGGCAAAATCCAGGCAAGCATCAATATCCTCAGGTTCTAAAAACGGGTAAGCTTCGAGAATTTCCTCCCGACTATCGCCCGCTCGTAAAAACTCCAGTATAGTTTGCACTGTAATCCGCATTCCACGAATGGTTGGCTTCCCGTTGCAAAGACCATCTGATACAGTTATGCGATCTGTTAAATAGACCATATTCTTCACTTTTTTACTTTAAAAGTAACCACAATTGTCCGCATTCTAAAAAATTTAAATTTCTCAAAAACCTTGTCCCGCAAGATTTCCAACAAGCCTCTACCTAATATTTTTATTTATACGACCGCTGCGTCACCTTGATCTCCTCATATTCCAGCGTTTCCTTGTGCAATTCCGGCTTGGCATCGTCGCCGCGCCACTCCCAGGCTGCCACGTACATAAATTTCTTGTCGTCGCGCAGGGCTTCCCCTTCCGGCGTTTGGTATTCCTCTCGGAAGTGGCCGCCGCAGCTTTCGTTGCGGTGCAGAGCGTCTTCGCACATCAGTTCGCCCAGTTCCAGGAAGTCGGCTACACGCCAGGCTTTTTCCAGTTCGGGATTAAACTCGTCACGGCGGCCGGGCACGAACACATCTTTCCAAAACTCATGGCGCAATTCCCGGATTTCTTTAATCGCTTCTTTCAAACCTTCGGCATTGCGGGCCATGCCGCATTTGTCCCACATGATTTTGCCCAGGCGGCGGTGGAACGACTCCACACTTTGGCTGCCCTGTACTGCCGTGAGTTGATGAATGCGGTCGAGTACGTCCTTTTCGGCTTTGTCGAACTCCGGCGTGTTGGTTGAAATCGGGCCGGTGCGGATTTCCTTGCTCAGGTAAGAGCCGATGGTGTACGGCAGCACGAAATACCCATCGGCCAGGCCCTGCATGAGGGCAGAGGCGCCGAGGCGGTTGGCGCCGTGGTCGCTGAAATTGGCTTCGCCGGCAGCGTACAGGCCGGGAATGGTGGTCATCAGTTCATAGTCGACCCAAAGGCCGCCCATGGTGTAGTGCACGGCCGGGTAAATGCGCATGGGCACTTCGTAGGGGTTGTCGCCCGTGATTTTTTCGTACATCTCGAACAGGTTGCCGTAACGCGCCTCCACGGTGCTTTTGCCCAGGCGTTTGATGGCATCGGCAAAATCGAGGTACACGGCCAGGCCGGTGGGGCCTACGCCTTTGCCGTTGTCGCATTCCGTTTTGGCGGCGCGGCTGGCAATGTCGCGGGGCACGAGGTTGCCGAATGCAGGGTAGCGGCGTTCGAGGTAATAATCGCGCGCATTTTCAGGAATATCGTTGGGGTGTTTTTTGACATCCTCGCTGTGCAGGGGCACCCAGCAGCGCCCGTCGTTGCGCAGTGATTCCGACATGAGGGTCAGTTTCGACTGGTAGTCGCCCGAAACAGGAATACAGGTGGGGTGTATCTGGGTGTAGCAGGGGTTGCCGAAGTAAGCGCCGCGCCGGTGCGCACGCCAGGCGGCCGTGGTGTTGCACAGCATGGCATTGGTGCTGAGGTAGAACACGTTGCCGTAGCCACCGGTGCAGAGCACAACGGCATGCGCGCCGTGGCGCTCCAGTTGGCCGGTGAGCAAGTTGCGCGCGATGATGCCACGGCACTGGCCGTCGACCACCACCACATCGAGCATTTCGTGACGGTTGTACATTTTGACGGTACCCAGGGCGATCTGGCGACTGAGGGCCTGATACGCCCCGATGAGCAGCTGCTGGCCGGTTTGACCGCGGGCATAAAACGTACGCGATACCTGCACGCCGCCGAACGAGCGGTTCTCCAGCAGGCCGCCGTATTCCCGGGCAAAGGGTACGCCCTGCGCCACGCATTGGTCGATGATCTCGGTGGAAACTTCCGCCAGGCGGTGTACGTTGGCTTCGCGGGCGCGGTAGTCGCCGCCTTTGATGGTGTCGTAAAAAAGGCGGTATACCGAGTCGCCGTCGTTTTGATAGTTTTTGGCGGCATTGATTCCGCCCTGCGCCGCAATGGAGTGCGCCCGGCGCGGGCTGTCGTGAAACGTAAATACCTTCACATTGTAGCCCAACTCGCCCAGGGAAGCTGCTGCCGAGGCGCCTGCAAGCCCCGAACCAATGATAATCACATCGATCCGGCGTTTGTTATTCGGTGCAACGAGCGAAACATGCCCTTTGTAATTTTCCCATTTCTCCGTCACCGGACCTTCCGGGGTGTTGGAATTGAGTTTATTTTTAGAAGCCATTACTGCCTGTTTTTTCTTTAAACTTAAAGGTTACTGGTTAGAGGGTTTCTGGTTAGAGGGTTTACATTATTCCGGGTGGATGAAAACTTTTAACCAGTAACTTTCTAACGCTCCAACTTTTTAACTTTTAAAATACATGACCACCGGAATTACGGCAAAGAGCAAGGGAACGATCACCGCATAGGCGGCGCCGATACCTTTGATCAGGGGAGTGTATTTGGAGTGATTGAGGCCGATGGTTTGAAACAGCGACCAGAAGCCGTGCCACAGGTGAAAACCGACTACCGCCATCGAGATCACATAAAAGAGCACAAAGCCGGGACTTTTGTACGTTTCCGCGACCAGTGCGTACAGGTCTTTGACCGGTTGGGTATACCCATCGTATTCCACATACACCAGGTTGCCCCAATGCATCTGAAACCAGAACTGGTACAAGTGCAACAGGATAAACACAAAAATGACGATCCCGAGCCAGGCCATGTTCCGGGAGGCGCGTTCGGTGCTGCGCGCGTGGTTTACGGCATAGCGATGAGTGCCCCGCGCCGCTTTATTGCTGCGCCAGATCAAAATCCCCTGAACGGCATGCAACAGAATTGAAGCATACAGCAGGTAGGAAATCGTTTTGATCAGCGGGTTGTGGGTCATGAAATAGGCGTACACGTTGAAGGCTTCGCCGCCGTCGTCTTGCAGCAACTGCAGGTTGCCCAGCAGGTGCACCGCGAGAAAAAGCGTGAGGAAAAGCCCCGTCAGGGACATGATTACCTTTTGACCAATGGAAGACGTAATAAATTTGGAGAACCAACTCATTTTCGTAGTGATGAGTTATAAGCGATTGTGAAGTTTTCTTGCTGTGCAAAGAAAGCAAAAAGCTGATGCAGCAACAAAAGTACTACACGGTAATAGCTGCAGGCATATGTTGGTTTTAAAGAACAGGACAATTTAGAAGCGATCAAAATTGAACGCTGCCCAGCCTACAGATATCCGGCGCCAAAAGCCAGGGGCAGTAAGTCGGCGCCTCTGTCGAACACATACACGGGTCCGGTTTCGCCCTGCAGGATGATCCGGATGGGCTGCCCGTACCGTTGTTCGGTTTCGCAAATGACCTGCCGGCAACCGCCGCAAGGCGCCGCCGGGCTGTCCACCACTTTGTGCGGACTTTTTACAACTATCGCTATTGCCAAAACGGCGACGCCCGGAAAGCGGCTGGCCGCGGCGGCCAGGGTCGACTGTTCGGCACAAATACAGAGCGGATAGGCCGCATTTTCGTAATTGCTGCCGCCAAGCATTTCACCATTGGCCATTTGAAGGGCCACGCCGACTTTAAAGTTGGAATACGGCGAATACGAATGCGTCAGGGCTGCGCGGGCATGCGCCAGTAGTTCGCGCTCCGGCGCCGGGAGTTCGGTATCGGATTCGTAGTGCTTGAATGTACTTTGCAGGGTATGTTCCTTCATTATCAGGAGTTTAAAGGACCTTTAAGGTACAGATTTTTGAATAACCGCCTTCGGCGGAGATATAATGGACAGAATTAACAAGATAAAACAGGATAAATCATGTCAATCTTGTCAAATCCTGCAATCCTGTCCATTTTGTCTCCGTGGACTTACTCGTGGCTGTCTCGAAAGTCGGTTTTTACCACTAAAAACACTAAGTACCACTAAGTTCATAGGGTGTTTTTAGTGTTTTTAGTGCTCTTAGTGGTGAAAGAATAACTTATTGGACAGCCTCGAGTAATTACGTGGTGAACCAAGCTACCGGCTGAATCGCCCGTTGATAAAAATACCCAGTTTTTCCATGCCCACCCGGTTTGCCACAAAGTCGAACGTGCCGGAAATGGCGCGTTTCTTCAAGTCCAGGCTGTTTAAAAAACAGCTGCCTTCAAAACTGTCATAAGTTTCCCAATCATCCTCGGCAAGCATGACCAAACCTATTGCTGCAAAGCGGTACGGGGCATAGGTATCGGGGTCATAGGTTGTTTCTACGGGCAACCGGGCAAAATCCTGTTTGCTCAGCCCGGCCAATACCAGGTAAAATTTATGTGCCTGCCCGGCGGAATCCGTCCAGCTAAGATTCAGATGAATCGACAGCAACGCATCGTCCGGCACTTCGTCGATCAGTTGCACGCCGTCGGTCCAGAACGGCTCATCCGCCATCAGCACTTCTTTTTGCACGATGTTGTCGTAGTAGCGCCACAGGAGCAGGTTGACGGACACCGGTTTTCGCATATTCATCGGGATGGCATGCTGGCCGCGGGTGATCGCCAGGTCGAGCACCTCCATGCGACAGTTGGTGCAAGCAAGGTCGAAGCTGTCGTTGGGCGCTTCCCGCACGAGGGTTACCTGGGTATGGGCGATGGTGGCGGAAAACAACAGGAGTAACAGTGTTCGCATGGGATGGCAGGGCTGTGAATCGATTAGTGGTGGGCAAAAATAGGGCGCTATGCGAAATCAAGGTATGACGGTCTGTTATTTCTGCATCCGGTTGTTAGGTTGAGGCAGTCTCATGCACGGAAACACCCCCCCATTTGAAAAAGCCATTTTTTCAATAAAAAATCCCGGTGCTGCGTCAACCTGCACCGGGATTTTATTTTAAAAAAATTCAAAGCCTAGCCTCTGCGGTCTCCGCCGCCGCGATGTCCACCGCCGCCGTCACGCCGGTCACGATCCCGGCCACCGCGATCCCGGTCGCCACCCCGGCGATCGCCGCCACGGTCGCGGTCGCGGCCACCGCCGCTGCCACGGAAACCACCGCCACCGCCGCCGCGGTTGCCGCCGCCACCGGAGCGCTCGACGTAACCTTCCGGTTTGGGCAGCATAGATTTCACCGATAGGCGGAGTTTGCCTGTTTTCGGGTCGTTTTCCAGCAATTGCACCTTGAGCGTGTCGCCAACTTTGTACAGGTCGGAAACGTTTTCCACGCGGTCGTAGCTAATTTCCGACACGTGCAAGAGGCCGCTCTTGCCTTTGAACTTAACAAAAGCGCCATAGTCTTCCACGCGCTCCACCACACCGTCGTAGATATCGCCGGGGGTCGGCACAAACACGATGTCCTGGATCATGTCGTTGGCCGCATCCAGGGCCGTTTTATCCGGACCGAAGATGGCCACAATACCGCCTTTTTCATCTTCATCGATGCTGATGGTCGTACCGGTTTGACGTTGCAATTCCTGAATGACTTTACCGCCCGGCCCGATGACTGCGCCAATGTAGTCGCGGTCGATGCGGAACTCAACCATGCGCGGTGCGTGTGGCTTGAGGTCTTCGCGCGGTGCGGCCAGCGACTTGGCCATTTCACCAAGAATATGCAAACGGCCTTCGCGGGCCTGCAACAGGGCTTTTTCCAGCATTTCGTAGGGCATCCCGTCGATTTTGATATCCATCTGGGTGCCACAGATACCATTTGCGGTACCCGTCACTTTGAAGTCCATATCGCCCAGCGCATCTTCGTCGCCAAGGATATCGGACAGGATAGCCACACGCTTGTTTTCGTCGGCGATGCAGCCCATGGCAATACCTGCGATCGGCGCCTTGAGGGGCACACCGCCGTCCATCAGGGCCAGTGAGCCGGCGCACACCGTTGCCATCGAGGAGGAGCCGTTCGACTCAAGAATGTCTGAAACGATCCGGACCGTGTAGGCAAAATTTTCCGGCATCAGTTTGCGGATGGAGCGCCCGGCAAGATTGGCGTGGCCAACTTCCCGGCGACCGGGGCCGCGCATCGGCTTCACCTCACCCACCGAGTAGGGCGGGAAGTTGTAATGCAGGATAAAACTGTCGTCGTACGATTTCAGGGCATTGTCGATCAGTGCCTGGTCTTGCTTGGTTCCCAGCGTCAGCGAGGTGAGCGCCTGGGTTTCGCCGCGGTTAAAAATAGCCGAGCCGTGAGCGGAAGGCAGGTAGTCCACTTCGCACCAAATCGGCCGCACCTCGTCGTTTTTCCGGCCGTCGAGGCGTTTGCCTTCGGAAAGGACAACATCCCGGATAACGTATTTTTTCAACTTGTCGAAATACTTCTCGGCCAGAGCGCCCCATTCTTCCATAAATTCTTCGCCAAACTCCGTGGTCAGCGTTTCGACGAGGCGTTCCTTAAGCGCTTCCAGGGTATCCTTGCGCGTGGCCTTGTCGCTGGCGCTGCGCGCAAGGGCGTAGATTTCGTCCTTGCAATGCTTTTCAACCAGTGTTTTCAGGTCTTCATTTTCCAGAATTTCCGGCAAAGCCCGCTTGACCAGGGCTTTTTCGCCGACCAGTTCGGCCAGGCGCTCCTGGGCATCGATTTGTACGCGAATCGCTTCGTGCGCAATTTTCAATGCTTCGATCAGGTCGTGTTCCTGACATTCATTTGCTTCGCCCTCCACCATGGTAATATCATTTTTGGTGGCTGCAACGATGAAATCCATATCGGCGCGTTCCACCTGGGTACGGTCCGGGTTGAGCACAAACCGGCCATCTACCCGGGCGATCCGCACTTCGGAAAACAGTGCCTCCACGGGGATATCACTGGTGGCGACGGCGGCAGAACAAGCCAGGCCGGCCAAGGCATCGGGCAGCACGTCTTTGTCGGCCGAAATCAGGTTGATGATCACCTGAGTTTCGTTCATGTAGCCGTCGGGGAAAAGCGGGCGCAGGGCCCGGTCGACGAGGCGGCTGACCAAAATCTCATAGTCGGAAAGGCGCGCTTCCCGGCGAAAGAAGTTGCCCGGAATACGGCCTGCAGAAGCAAATTTTTCCTGGTAATCAACGGAGAGCGGAAAGAAGGGTTGCCCCTCCTTGGCTTTGCGGGCACTGACAACCGTTGCGATCAGCATGGTGTTGCCCATACGCACGACGACGCTGCCGTCGGCCTGCGTGGCGAGTTTGCCCGTTTCCAGCGATACTTCCCGGCCATCGGGCAGGGAAAAGCTGGTACGGAGCGGGATTTGTTTTCCCATAAAAATCAACATTTATGCACCGGAAAACAGCGTGCGCCTTGGCGCATTTTTACATACTGCCTGTTTGGTAAAACGGCGTATCAAATGCCGGCAGGTCGGAAACCGAAAATACACACAAAGATGCAGGGAGTTGTGGAGTTACGAGTACGGAGTTGCGAGTACGGAGTGTACACCTTTTCGTTGAGGTAAAATGCGTAAATTTTTATTCATCGCAATGGTGTACACTCCGCACTCGCAACTCCGAATTCCGTACTCGAATCGCCTGTGTCTTTGTGTGGGGGAAACAATTCCCCGTTTCAAAACCAGCCGGTCGGGTACCAGTGTTGGAACACTGGCGCCATTCCAGGTGCGGTTATTAAATTAAAGAACGTTTGAAATTATCTGTTTGTGTTGTTTACAACCCCTGGGGCGGTGCGGAAGCGGGTGTGCGCACCTTGAAAAACAACACCGTATATCTTAAAATTTCGCAGCGCGAAACAACATGATCAGGTGGGAATTGATTTGGTTTCAGGGGCAATAAAAAGCGGGGTTGAGCCCGGTAAATGTCCGGCTCAACCCCGCCCGGGATTACTTCCGCAAGCCGAGTTTCTCGATCAGTGCGCGGTATTTGAAAATGTCTTTTTTCGCATAGTAGCCTAACAGGGCTTTCCGCTGGGCAACTTTATGCAACAACGAACGGCGGGTGGAGTGGTCCTTCGGATTTGCCCGAAGGTGGCTCGATAAACCGTCGATCTGGTACGTCAACAGGGCAACCTGTACTTCTACGTTGCCGGTGTCTTTTTCGTCTTTGCCGTATTCTTTGGTGATTTCGGCGACCTTTTCTTTTGAATAGTAAACTGCCATTTCAATGAAACAATGTGTGAATGAGTGAATGTGTGATGGACCAAGGCCGAACTTCTGAGGGTCAAACGGCAGTTATTGCCTATCCGTCCGGTTTTAGCCGGCGCAAAAGTACGCTGGAAGATTGAAGGTGCAAAGGGTTGACACTCAAAAGTTTTAAATGGCTGGGGAATCGGGCTGCGATTCCGAATAAAATTTCAGGAGCGCTTGAAAAACGCTCACCGGCCGGGGAATCCAAGCCAAGATACTATTCAAGGTTTTTCGCCGCCTTCCACAACCCATCCATTTCCGCCAAACTCATGTCTTGCAAGGGCCGCCCGGCATTGGCTTCGATGTATTCGAAACGCGATTTGAATTTGCGGTTCACCCGCTCCAGGGCCGTCTCCGGTTCCACGCCGATAAAGCGCGCGTAATTGATCAGGGAAAAAAGTACATCGCCGAATTCCTCCTCAATTTTTTCCTGCGGCGCCTGTGTCTGAATATTCTCCTGCAACTCCCCGATCTCCTCTTCCACCTTGGCCCACACCTGCTCGGTCGTTTCCCACTCAAAACCCACCTGTTTGGTTTTTTCCTGCATGCGGTAGGCTTTCACCATGGCAGGCAGGCTGCGGGGCACCCCGGCTAGCAGCGATTTTTTCCCTTCTTTGAGTTTGAGTTGCTCCCAGTTGCGTTTCACCTCAGCCTCATCGGCCACCTGCACATCGCCGTAGATGTGCGGGTGCCGGGCGATCAGTTTTTCACAAATGGCGTGCAACGCGTCGGCCACGTCGAACGCGCCTTTTTCCTCCCCGATCTTGGCGTAAAAAACCATGTGCAGCATCAGGTCGCCGATCTCTTCCTTCACCCCCGGAAGGTCATCGTCGAGAATGGCATCGGCCAGTTCGTAGGTTTCCTCGATAGTGAGGTTGCGCAGCGATTCGAGGGTTTGTTTGCGGTCCCAGGGGCATTTTTCCCGCAGGTCGTCCATGATATTCAGGAGGCGGCCGAAAGCCTCCAGTTTTTGCTGGAAATTATTCATGCGGCAAAAATCCGGGAAGTTTTGGACTTGGGCGAAAAACCCTACCAGAAGTTTCTATTCGAATTTAAAAAATGAAGTGCTTTAAACTTATACTTCGCCCGTAATCCGAAAATTACCTTTAGCGGATTTGATTCCGATTAAGGCAAGTAAGGCGATTAAAGGTTAAATCACCTCAATCACAAAAAACGCCACACCGGAAAACCGGTGTGGCGTACAATATGGGAAGATTGTTTACTGGTACGGGGATTACCGGACCAGGGTAATGTCGCCTTTATACAGCAGGGTGCGGCCGTCGATCAGATCGATTTCGGCATAATACACAAACACTGCCGGTGTCATCAATTTGTTGTCGTGGTAGCCGTCCCAACCGTGTTTTTTGTCGTTGGGCTGGAAATTCTGATCGCGGAAGACCATGTTTCCCCAGCGGTCGAAAATCTGGAAGGAGCGCACGCGAAGCACCTGATCGCCATCGGCAAAGATCAGCACTACATCGTTTTCGCCGTTTTCATCCCAGGGAGAGAAAGCGTTGGGGATGTAGATGTGCGGCTCGTTGTCGACGCGGATAAGTACGCGGTCGCTGGCGCTGCAGCCGTCTTTGCTCACGATGGTAACCGTGTACTCCGTGGGCTTAAACGGCTTGGCAATCGGTTTCAGCAGGCTGAAAATATCCGTACCGGTAAACGTCAGGCCGTCCAGCGGCGTCCAGATCACGGAGTCGATCAGGGCAAAGGAATAGCCGAAAGGCAACACGGCCTCCAGTTGCAGGGAATCACCCAGTTCGATGTCGAACTCCGGTGCAATGCTGATGGAGGGATCCGGCGCTTTCGGTACGATCACTTTTTTATGGAATTCACAGCCGTTGGCATCCTGGATCAGCAGGTCATAAGTACCCGGCGAGATGCTGCCAAAATTGACGGCAGTATTGTACGTCTGGCCGTTGTCGATCGAATACAGGTAGGGGCCGTAACCGCCTGTTACCTCCCGGAAGGTAAATGACCCGTCGTTGTCGTGGCAAGACGGTTTTTCCAGGTCAAATACAAAGTCTGTCGGAACATTCGTTTCCAGGAATACTTCCACATTATCCGTCTGCGAGCAGCCGGTGTTCGTATTGGTTACCAACAGCATATAGACACCCGCCTGGTTGACCTGTGGAGCAAGCGTATTGGCGCCCGACACGATCTGGCCGCCGGCAGTGCTCCAGGCGTAACTGAATTGCTGCCCCGTGGAAGCAAATGCCTGCAAATTCACCTTGTCGACCGAGCAAGTCAGTGTGAAGGGCGGCCCGGCCTCGGCATTCGGCAACACCACATTCTGGCTCACCTGGACGCTGTTTGAACTGGAGCAGCCATTCGCGTTGTTCAGCACGGTGAGGGTGTATTGTCCCGGAGCATTCACCTGCGCCTGAATGGCATTGGCATTGCCCACGATATTGCCATTCGGCGTCGACCAGGAGTAGGAGAAATTCGGGCCTGTCGACGAGCCGGTAGCGTTGAGTGGTACCTGGAGCACAGCACAGGTGAGTTGTGGCGCCTGAGCGATCACAATTGTCGGCTCCTGCACATCCACATTCACCTGCACCTGGTCGGTAGCGGTACAGCCGTTCACGGTGTTTTGCACAAACAAGGCATACGCGCCCGGGGCCGATATTGTCGGTGTCAGCGAATTTGTACCGGCCAGGATCAGGCCGTTCGGAGTGGTCCATTCGTAGAAATACTGGCCGTTTTGGCTCGACGCCGTACCGTTCAGGTTCAGGGTTGTCAGTGCGCAAGTCAGCGTTTGGCTGTTACCTGCTTCGGCGACGGGGTGCACGATATCCTGCTCCACCACAATATCCTGGCTCGTCGTACATCCATTGTCGAGGTTTGTGATGGTAAAGGTGTAGGTTCCCGGCTCGTTCACTACAGGGTTCAACGGATCATTCAGGTTGGTAAAATTACCATCCGAAGTTGTCCAGTTGTACTGAATATTCCCGGTAGACGATCCGGCAGCGTTGATGTTGGTTTGCGTAACCAGACAAGTCAGCATTTCCGGATCCGCGACGACAATAGCCGGGGCATTCTGATCCACCAGTACTTCCACCGCATCGGAAGCCGTACAGCCGTTTATCGTATTGGTAACGGTAAACAAGTACGTACCGACAGCACTCACCGACGGGCTAAGGGTATTCGCACCGCTCAAAATGATGCCGTCCTGCGTTTGCCAATTGTAAATAAAATTGCCATTGGTGCTTACCTGCCCTTGCAGCGTGATCGCATCGAGAGTGCAGGTCAGTGTTTGCGGGTTACCCGCTTCCACCGCAGGCGGCGTGATGTTCTGGTTAATGACAACGCTGGAGTAGGAAATACAACTGTTGTTGACGTTCGTGACGGCCAGTTGATAAGTGCCGGGCTGGTCAACGACCGGGTTGAGCGTGTTTCCGCCATTGACGATGTTGCCGTTTGTTGTCGTCCAGGTATAGGTGAATTCATTGCCCGTACTTGAATTTCCGCCGTTCAGGTTGAGCGTGGTCACCGCACAGGTGAGCACATTGGAGGTGCCCGCATCAGCAGTTGGAAACTCTGCCGATTGCGTGATTTGTACCTGGTCTGTTGCCGTACAGCCGTTGGTGGTATTGGTTACCGTCAGGAAATAAAAACCGGCGCCGTTTACTTCCGGGTTCAAAATATTGGATGCCGAAAGGAAATTACCGGTATTGGTTTCCCAGTTGTAGGTAAAGTTCGGTCCCTGGCTAACGTTCGGGTTCAGAATATAGCTGGTTTCGGTACAGGTAAGTTGAAAACCCGGACCTGCCGCCGCCTGCGGATTATCCTGATCGATCGCCAGGTTCACATCATCGGTAGCCGTACATCCATTTTCGGTATTCGTAATCACCAGGGTATACAAGCCGGGTTGGTCAACGACAGGTGTGGCCGAGTTGCCACCGGAAACGATGCCCAGGCCGGTCCAGCTGTAACTAAATTGCGGACCCGTGGAACTACCGCTGCCGCCAAGTTGCAATTGCGGTTGATAACAATTTAAAATGTTATCGGCGCCGGCATCGGCAACAGGATCAACAATATCCTGAACAACTGCCACCTGATTTTGCGACGTACAGCCATTGTTGCTGTTTGTAATAAGCAGGGTGTAGTTTCCGGGTTGATCCACGGTCGGGTTCAGCGAGTTGCCGCCCGACACGATACCAGGGCCCGTCCAGGCGTAGGAAAAATTATTTCCCACACTGGATCCCGCTGCACTTACGGTGATTTGGTCGTTGATGCAATTCAGGATGCCCGGTGCGGCAATTTGCACGACCGGGTCGGTATCATCCTCCAGAATTTGCACGGAAGACGCACTGGTACATCCGTTTTGGGTGTTGGTAACGATCAACTGGTACGTCCCCGGTTCATCTACCGCCGGATTCAGGATGTTTGTCGGAGGCAGCAAGTTGCCGCCGTTTATTGCCGTCCACTGATACGTGAAATTTGCCCCCTGGCTGGAACCGCCGCCGTTCAAAGCCAGCGATGGGTTGGTACAGTTCAACGTCTGCGTCTGTCCGGCGTTTGAAACAGGTGGCGTCACATCGGATGACACCAGCACCGATGCGCTGGAGGTACAACTGTTGCTGGTATTGGTAACCACCAGGTTGTAGGTTCCGCTCAGGCCGATAGTCGGTTGCAGGGTGGTGGCGCCGAACAATATCTGGCCGTTTTGCGTGCCCCATTGATATTGGAAATTAAGCCCGGTACTGGTACCGGTTGCATTCAGGGTTTGTTGTGGTTGGAAACAGGTAATTAAAGCCGGAGGCGCCACGGTCACTGTCGGTGGCGTCAGGTTTTCGGTTACTGTAGCCGACGTGCTGGTTGTACAACCATTCTGCGTATTCGTAACCACCAGCGTGTAGGTGCCGGAGGTGGTGATCGTTGGGGTGAGCGTGGTGGCGCCGGCTGCAATCGTGCCGCCCGACGTCGTCCATTGGTAGTTGTAGTTGGCGCCCGAACTGGAGCCGGCGCCATTCAATTGTACCGTCGGCGTCTGGCAGTTGATCTGCCCCGGTGTACCGACAACAGCATTGGGTGCAATAATATTCTGGGCAACCTGCACCGATCCGGTTGAAGTACAGCCATTTTGGGTATTGGTGACCAGCAAGGTGTACGTAGCCGGCTGGTTCACATAAATACCGGGTGTGTTGTTGCTGCCGACAATGTTTCCGCCTGCGGTAAAGGTCCACTGGTAGGTCACATTCGGCAGTACGATCGTCGTTGAATCGCCGAGTGGGAGTTGCGTAATGGTACAATTCAAAGTGCCCGGCGATCCGGGATTCACAACCGGCGGAATAGTGTTTTGGGTCACCTGTACCGAAGCGGAGGCCGTGCAATTATTGGTTAAGTTGGTAACGAGCAAGGAATAAAATCCAGGCGTGCCTGCCACCGGAGTAAGTGTATTCGCCCCGCTTTGGATCGTTCCGCCGCCCGATGTTAACCATAAAAAACTGTACCCCGGTCCGTTGGAAGAGGCGGTGGCATCAATTGTCACCGTCGGATTGGCGCAAGTGATCTGATCGTTAACAACAACGATCGCCGAGGGATCGGTGAAGTCCAGGTCCACAAATACCGTGACATCATCGGTGCACCCGTTCAGGGTATTTGTGACGATCAACGTGTAGTTTCCCTGTTCGGTGACTATGGCGTTGGCACTGGCCTGCCCGGACTGAATGTTGCCGTTTATGGTACTCCACTGGTAGGAATAACTGCCTCCGGCCGGTGTTGCACTGCCGTTCAGGGTTACCTGTGAAACTGTGCAGGTCAGGGTTCCCGGCGGTGCTATTGCAGCGGTGGGTGGGTTATTATTCAGCGAAACGGCCACATTATCCGTTTGCGTGCAACCGGTGGCGGTATTGGTTACCAGCAACGTGTAGGTGCCCGCCGTGGAGACCACCGGAGTCAGCGTATTCCCCCCGCTGATGATTGTACCGCCGGGACCTGCGCTCCAGGCATAGGTAAAATCAGGGCCGGTTGAGGTGCCTGTGCCGTCGAGGGTAGCATTGGTCACCGCGCAAGTGATCATCTGCGCCGGACCCGCCTCGACGGTCGGCAAGGTTGTTTGCGCCTGAACGGCAACCGTGTCAAAAGATTCGCAGCCGTTGGTGGCATTCGTCACTTTTAAAATATAATTACCCGCCTGGTTAACAACCGGGTTGAGGCTTGTTCCCCCGCTGACAATATTTCCAGGGCTGGCAGTCCACTGGTACGAGAAATTCGGGCCGGCAGAAGAGCCGCTGCCATCCAGCGATACCGAGGTTACCGTGCAGGTCAGAATATTATTCACTGTAGCAGCGGCCACCGGCGGGGTAAAGTCGCCGGGTACAATCGCTTCCGTAGACGTCGTGCAACCCGATTGGTCCGTAACCGTGACCGTGTAGGTGCCCGCTTGCAAACCGGAAGGGTCTTGCACACCGGAGGCATTGCTCCAGGTATAGATATAATTCGGGAAACCGCCGGTGACTTCCAGATTGATACTTCCGATGTTTGGGTTTGCACAATTGGTACCCTGCACGCCCGCAACAGTCGGCGTGAGTGCATTGGGTGCAATGATGCTGAACTGCTCCGTATCCGTACAGCCATAGCCGTCCGTTACCGTGACGGTGTAGGTGCCGGCAGGCAGGTTCATGGGATCGGGGTTGTTCCCGATTTGAACCGGCCCCTGCCAGGCATAAGTATAGTTCACCTGGCCGCCGGTAACTGTGGTGTTAATCGATCCGTTTGTTGAACTGGCACATTGTATGTTCGAGGAAGTCCCGGTAAGGTCAAGGGTAGACACCGTAACCTGCAAGACCCCCTGCCCGGTCCCCTGGCATCCCGCAGAGTCTGTAACGCTTAATATTTGGTATAATCCCGGTTGATTCACCGAAATAAAATAGGGGTTGTCGGTAATGTCGTAAATCGGGGGTTGGGGGTTCCCATTGAGTGTATATTCCAGAATAAATGGACCGACCCCGATGAAATTGACGCGTAGCAAGGCCTCCTGGCCGACTTCACAAATTTGAGGCGCCGGAGGAAATAATTGTGCAATCGGTTTTGGACTCACAATAATGCGCGCAGTGGCCACTTTGGTTTTGCCGCAGGCATCTGTGACCGTTACCCGCACATTGGTGGATGTGCCGACAAAAAGCGTAGTTTCAGGGTCTGTTGCGCCGTTTTGCCACATATAAGTATACGGCTCTACACCACCGGTGGCGCTCACCGAAACGGTACCAAAACCCGAGCCGCAAATGGTCACCGTATCGGTCAACAATTCCAGGGGCTCATAATCCAAAATGGTAAGGATCTCCTCGGGATTCAGGCAGGAACAGGGATTGTTCAGCGTGATGATGATTGTTTCCTGGCCTTCCAGGATAGCATCGTTCAAGATGTTGACATTCAAGGTGTACGACGATTGTCCGGCAGGAATTACAATAACCGGAGGAATCGGTGAATAATCCAAACCCGATGTTGCAGTACCACCAACATTAAATTGTACCGCCAGCGGCAGGGTGAAGGTGTTGCCAATACGCGTGAACACCAATTGAACTTTTCCGCAGCCTTCCACCACATCGTCATCATCCGGATTGTCGTCCACAACCCAATCCACAGCAACATTACCGCCCGCAGAAAACGAGCCGGCATTCAGAAATACCGCCGAGTCCCAAACGCCATCGCCCACATCAGCAATTTTCAATTTGATGTGGTAGGTCTGACAAGGCTGCACATTGGCAATAGCCGTGAACTTCCGGGTAAAACCATCGTACTGCAATTCGTTAACCGCCGGGCCGCTTGCCGCCGTCTGGCCGCAAAGGTTGGTACTGGACGCAGGCTGGTTATTTACATAAAAACCGGAATAAGAAAGGTGGTTCACATTATTGATTGCCACAGGAATTGTCGTTGCAGGGATCAGGGCGATGTTCTGCTGCCCGCCCGGTATGCCGGGGCCGGATATAAAAAACCCGAATACATCATTGTACTGGGTGCCTACGTACTCGCAATATTCCTCCGAAGCAAAGGCAAAGTTGAACGACAGGGGCGATTGCGTCGGTGTAAAATCAAATTCAATACTTGCCATATCAAACAGCGCGCCGCCGGTGAGCGTACCCAAATCCCCATCGGGTGTCGAGGTGCCGTAACCCGCACTGGCGCCGTCCTGATCGTTCGGGCCGGGCGCAACACTGATATCACCGGTAGCCATAATGACCCCGGTATTGAAGCCGATATTGGTCAGGCCGTTTGAAAAGGTACCGATCTGGCCGCCGTTTCCGGAAAAGGTGACATTCGTAATGTCGAAACAATCGCCGCCGATCAGCACGTCCTGAACCAGCTGTTGGGCACTGGCGCCGCCCTGTACTTCGAGCACCGCCATGGATTCGGCGTACGCTTTCAGATCTTTTTTCAGGCAGGTGTTGCACACGATCGAAACATAATGCCGGGGCGGATTTTCCGAATCCCAGGTGCAAGGGTAGTTCAGCCGGAGTTGCATGCTCGCCTGGGTTGCCTGAAAGGTAAACGTGCGTGATTTTTGGTCAAAAGCGCTGGTTTCAGCTGCCGTAGTCACGGCCTCAACACCGGGCTGGCAGCCGCCCAGCGACGGATCCTCGGGCACGG
Source organism: uncultured Saprospiraceae bacterium (assembly GCA_964484205.1). Lineage (GTDB taxonomy): Bacteria > Bacteroidota > Bacteroidia > Chitinophagales > Saprospiraceae > M3007. The sequence continues at coordinate 42,805 of CAZAEZ010000021.1, forward strand.
TGAAGGAATATGTTTCACCCGGAATTAAATTTTCAATTTGCAAAACCTGCTGTGCAGTGTTTGCCGTAATCACATGACGCTGCAGGTGACCATCGATAACAACCGGTTTGGGTTTGGTGTTACCAGCGTCTTGCGCCTGTAGTGCCATAGCTACCAGGCAAGTGAACGGCAATAGGAAACAGAAGCGGGAAGTAGAAAGGCACATACAAAATGGGTTTAGTGTGTAAGCCTGAATTTTGTTTGAGTGTATTCAAAATGCCGGAGAAATGGATCGGCGGCTGAAAATCTTAAAAGCAGATACAATTAAGCGCCGAAGCGCTGCATACAAAGTTATTGCAAACGGATTAAACGGGCCGCTTTCAGGCGCCGTACTGGTACAATTGGCTGCTCAATGAGGGGATGGTACAGATGAAACAAGCGCCAAAGCGGGATTACTATGCAGGATGGATTAAAAAAACGTTGAAAAATGTTCCTTGATATTCGGTCTTTTGCGCTTGACCACAGAGAATTTGTGTGGCTTTTTGTCGTGCAATAATAGATAATTTTCCTTCGATCTTCTCAGGTTTTAACAAAAAACTATCCCCGGTGGATGGCCTGCGCCGATAGCCCAAACTTTCGGTTTGCTATCAGCCCGGCACCGCCCAGACCGGCCAATGCGGGGCTTTTTTACCCCAAAATGGCAAATTCGGTTTTCCGGTTTTTTACAGATAAGCAAATTTAACTGTTGGATGCCTGCCCCGTGTGGTGTAAGTTTGCACCACCCTTGAAACTGTTTTTATGACGAACCTGACAATCAATGGACTGTGATCCGTTATTATGCACGCGAAAAACGAAAGCTCGTGGAACTGCCCGAGCTGGAGCCGGGTTGTTGGGTAAATCTTACCCCACCCTTCGCTCCTGACGAACTGGAGGAGTTTGCCCGCCGGCTCGAATTCGACCCTGTTTTCCTCACCGACTCGCTGGACCTCGACGAACGCGCGCGCTATGAACGCGACGAAGACGTGCGCTTTATTCTCGTAAACACTCCGGTGCTCAACGAAACCTCCGAAGCGGAAAACGAAGCGGTGTTCATCACCGCCCCGATCGGCATGATCCTGACCATCGAAAACATCGTTACGGTTTCGGCCTTCGAAACACCCGTTTTGGCAAATTTCCTGGAAGGCAAAGTGCGCAATTTCAATCCCTCCGACGAAAAACGCTTCGTGCTCCAGGTCATGGAACAAAACGTGTACTATTTTCTTTCCTGCCTGAAAAAACTCAACCTGCGCCGGAATCTCATTGAAAAAGAACTCATGCATTCCAGCCGGAATGCCGAACTCAAGCAACTGCTTTCCATTGAAAAAAGCCTGGTATACTTCGTCAACTCCCTGAACTCCAACGAACTGCTCAAAATGAAAGTCAAACGAACCGACTTTCTGCACATCAACGGCGACGAAGACCTGACCGATCTTTTTGAAGACATCATTATCGACAACTCGCAGGCCCTGTCCATGTCGCACGTGTACACCAACATCCTCAACGGCACCATGGACGCCTACTCCAGCATTATCTCCAACAACCTGAACGTTTTTATCCACCGGCTCACGATCATCACGGTGGTCCTCATGGTGCCCACGCTTATTTCGTCGTTCTTCGGGATGAATATCCCCAATGGAATCCCGGATAGCCCCATGGCATTTTACCTTACCATCCTGTTCACGGCACTGCTTACCGGATTCCTCTATTGGGTCATGCAACGACGCCGGATATTCTGAATTCAGCTTTCTACCGGATATTCGTTCAACAAAAAATTTCCAGGCTATGACAAAATCGAATCGCCCGATAACTCCCGAAGACCTTGAAGCCGTCGCACAAGAACTGGAAAACCGGGAGAAGGAGGAAAAAATCCGGATCATCAAAGACTGGCTCCCGCGCTACACCGGCATGCCCCTCGAACAATTTGGCGAATACATCCTGCTGGTCAATTTCGGAAACTACGTGCGCATGTTTGCTGAAAAACACAACGTGGAAGTACACGGCCTGCACAAACCCATGCAGGCAGCAACCGCTGAAAATATCACCATCATCAACTTCGGTATCGGCAGCCCGAATGCCGGCCTGATCATCGACCTGCTTGAAGTGATCAGCCCGTCGGCCGTCCTCTTTTTAGGAAAATGCGGCGGCGTAAAAACGGGAAAAAACCAGATAGGCGACCTGATTCTGCCCATCGCCGCCATCCGCGGAGAAGGAACCAGCAGCGACTACCTGCCACCGGAAGTGCCCGCACTCCCGGCATTTGCCCTGCAAAAAGCAATTTCAACAACCATCCGCGAATACGAGCGAGACTACTGGACCGGCGTGGTCTACACCACCAACAAACGCGTTTGGGAACACCGCGACGATTTCAAACGGCGCCTGATCGACCTGCGCTGCCATGCCATTGATATGGAAACGGCCACCATCTTCGTGGCCGCCTTCAAAAACCGGATGCCCGCCGGCGCGCTGCTCCTGGTGAGCGATATGCCGATGACGCACGATGGTATTAAAACCGAAGTTTCCGACCAAAAAGTAACCGCCAATTTCGCGCAAATCCACCTCGATATTGGTGTGGATTCCCTGAAACAACTCATCAACCGGGGTACCACGGTGAAGCACCTCCGGTTCGAGGATTGAGCTTGGCCAAACATTTGGAAATTTTCCCTGATAGCGGGCGTTTAGCGTGTGTTCCTGCCGGTTGGGGATATGTTCCCGTAGCGTTTTTCCCCGCAGATCCCCGCAGAAAAATTGGCAGACCGACGCAGAAATTCGTTAGGCGTGAGGCTAAAAGGCTGCTTTCCCCGGACCAATTTCTGCGGAAATCTGCGGCCTTTTCTGCGCGAATCTGCGGGAAAATACGCTACTGCGGGCAACCGCGCTTAACGCTACTTCCGGTCCCGGTCCACCACCCGCGCATCCACGCCTTTTCGTTTGAGTTCATCCACCATCCGGCGTGCCTCACTCAGGCTGTTGGTGCGCTTAATGATCACCACGGCGTATTTTCCGCGGTTATACTTTCCAACTTCTGCATCGTGGTAGCCCATTTTAATCAGGCGTTCCATCTCCCGGCGCGCGCCGTCGAGAATGGTGAACGTACCGGCCACCACGCGATAACGCCCGTCGGTACTGCTTGAGGTTTCCGGAGTGGAACTTCCGGAAGTGGTTGTTGGCTGAGGTGTTTGGGTTGCCGGCGCCGGAGTGGGTTTGGAAGCCGGCTGGGTAGTTTTAGGCTGGGCCGGCGTCGTCGTTTTAGGCTGCGGTGTTTCGTATTCAATGCCGTCTTTGGTCACCGTGGGCTGGTTGGGCGCCGGATCGGTGTAGGTATTGTCATCACCGCTATAGGTGCTGCCGGTTGTATCGGATTCGACGTAGCCGAAGTCGCGCAGGGTTTGCTGAAATTCCGCGTTCTCCTGGGCAAACCGTTCGTCTTCTTGCTTTTTTTCGCAGGCTTTATACACTAAAACCACGACCAGGCCGGCCAGAACCGCTATCAGCACATAGTTGAGTAATTTGTTCGTATTCATAGGGCGGGAATTGTCTGTTATGGTTAAACGCCAAATATAAACAGGAATTACGCTTTGTTCCAGGTATTGTTCCTCCGGTCGGTATCGGGGATGTTGCGGTCGCCCAGGCTGACACTTTTTACGGTTTTGCCTTTTTGGCATTCAATGGTGGAAATGGTCTCCCCCGACTGCCAGACCGAAGCCTTGAAATGGACCGTTTCGGTGGAGCCGTCGTCATAGGTGACCTCCAAATGAATCGGCACCGGCAGATTACCGTTTTTTTCGATGACAATTACATCCCGGTCACCGCCTTCCGGCCGGGCCACCGACTGTATGCCCAGGTCCGGATGCCCCCATTCAAAAAACCAGGGTTTCCAGAACCAGTCCAGATTTTGCCCCGAAACGTCGTTCCAGGTATTGAAAAAATCGTAGGGTACCGGGTGTTTGCCCTTCCAGCGATCCATGTACGCTACCATGCAGCGGTGGAACGTTTCGTAACCCAACAAGTCGAGCAAAGTCAGGTAGGCATTTTGCGGCCGGCTGTACGAGGCAACCCCATAAGCCCGCCCGCGCAACAAACTGGAACGCACCATCAACGGCACATCCGAATCGGTACCGGCAGCAAACGAATACCCGCGGCCGCCGCCGGTTGGCCGGCCGGTGAGCGAATCCGTCAGCAGGCCGTCGAAAAAACTGGCCCAACCCTCATCCATCCAGGCATACTCCTGCTCGTTGATGCCCATCATAAACGGGAAGTACGTATGGGCCACTTCATGCACCGTCAGGCCGGTCGGGTCGCGATCGCCCACGCTGGCGTCGTTTACCATCATCGGGTACTCCATGCCGTCGTTGCCGTTGAACACGGTCATGCAAGGGTACGGGAACGGGTAACCCGGCAGCCAGGTGCTCATCAGGTGAATGCCGTCGGCTGCAATGCGGGCCACCCTGGGGTAGTCGGGCGATTTGGTATCGTAGGCAGCACTGACGAAAGTGCGGCGCCCGGTGGCGGCATCCACGACCACCGAAGTGGCGTCCCAATTGTAGTGGTCGCTGACCGCAAACGTAAAGTCGGGCACATTGGCGGCTTTGTAGTGAAACCGGTGCTGTTTGGCTTTTTTGAAAACACCGCCGGCTTTGAGTTCGGCTTCGGTGAATATTTTGATCACTTCGGTGGAGCTATGCGCCTGGTTGAAACGGTCGAGGTACGTTTTTTCCAATAAATCACCCGGATTTTGCCACTCGCCGGTGGCCCAGGCCATGTAGCCTTTGGGCAAGGTGATGGTTACGTCGTAATCGGCAAAGTCGTGGTAAAATTCCACCGTGCCGCTGTAGGGCGTACTGGCCCAGCCGCTGTAGTCGTCGTACACGGCAATTTGCGGATACCAATAGGGAATGAAAAAAGTCGTCGGATCGCACACACATTCCCGGGTGGCATTCTTGTCGGCGGGCATGGTGTACGACCACTGGACGGTGATCGTCGCCGAAGCCCCGGCAGCCAGCGCACCGCCTTTTTCGAGTTGCAGGTCCAGGAAGGTATTGCGGCGGCGTTGTTTGGCCTTGCCCACCGGGCGGCCGTTATACGTCATGCGCTGAACCACGGTGCCTTCGCCGATGTCGGCAGGGTCCAAATCACCGTCGCGGATGCTGCCTTTGCGGTAGGCATCGTGTTGCATTTTGAACCGGATCATCGTAAGCGAGTCCGGGCTGTTGTTGGTGTACGTGATGGTCGCCTGGCCGCTTACCAGGCGTTTTTTGGGCTCCAGGCTGACCTGCATGGTGTAGCTGGCGCGGTTTTGCCAGTAGTTGGGGCCCGGGGTGCCGTCGTTGCTCCGTGTGCCTTTGTCGTAGGCGCGCTGGATGTTTCGGGGTACAAAAAGGTCAGAACGTTGAGCGATCAGGAATTGGGCTGCGCCCAAAAATAACAGGGTAGGTAAAAGGCGGAACATAGCGTATTTGTTTTGCGGGCAAAGGTAGCTAGGATTTACAATTTGGAATTTTGGAATTACCATTTACCGCAAATACAGGCTTTCTGCTAAATTTACACGCCGGCTTGCAATCCATTTCACCCGTTTTTCATTTCTAAAACCAAATTCTCCCGATGCCAGATAAAAATACCATCCGCCAACTTATCAGCCAAAACCAGCTCCGGGAAGCCCTGGAGGCCATGACCGCCGACTACCCTGATGCTGCCGTGTTGCTATCAAAACTTAATGCGGTCCAACGGGAGAAAAACATGGGCACGATTTCCTTCGATGAATGGACGCGTGCGCAAAACCAGGTGGCTGCCGCAGCGCTCAGCCTGTTGAATGATGGCGCAGCTGCACCGCCTCCCGACGCCGGTACGCCCACCCGCCAGGCAGGCGTATCGCCACAACTACCCTGGATACTTGGCCTGGTGTTGCTTTTGGGCACTGCTATTGCGCTCATCGGCATCGTGCCCTGCCCTTCCGCCAACGCGGAGCGCCTTTTTCGATTGTTGATGGCCCTTGGCGCCGGGCTGATCGGTACGATTGTGCCGGGTATTTTCGACCTGAATTTCAAAGGGGTAAAGGCCACCAGCGCTGCCGGCTTTTTTGCCCTGGTCTACCTCATCAACCCTGCCGGGGTCATGAAAAACGACAGCCGTTGCAAAGATTTCGCCACGGTGACCGTGGTAGTGCACAGCGCTGCAGGGCCCCATCAGAAAATCCTGCGCAGCCAGGGCGAGGTGGTGATCGAATTTGACCGCACCGAAAAAGCCCGGATCAACGAGAACGGCGAAGCCGTTTTTGTAAAAATACCGGCACAGTGGCTCGAAGAAAAAGTAAAGATCTACCTCGAACATCCACAACCCTACCAGGTATTGCACCCCGATTCACTCTACCGGATCAAAGCCGACGGCAAGGTGTACGTGGCTGCGGCACTTCAAAACGCCGACCGCCTCTTCGGCACCATCACCGATGCGCAAAACGGCGCCTTTCTCGACAGCGTGCGCGTCAGCATCCGCAATGTAGCCGCCTACACCGATGCCAACGGCTGGTTTGATCTCGAAATCCCCGCCGAGATCCAGCAAAAATTCCAGCGGGTCACCCTGTCCAGAAAAGGCTATAAAGTCGCCGTATACGACAGCATTCCCGTGCATACGCAGCGGGAGTTTTCGCAATCGCTTTACCCGAAATGACTGGTTACCGGTGCGGATGAATGTCGGCGTGCCTCGCAGCCACGCCGACACTATGCCAAACAAAATACCTGAAACACAAAACCAAAGACAATGCACTCAAAACCCTCCCTCCTGCTCCTGCTTTGCGTCGCTCTCGCCGCACCACTCTTTGCCCAAAAAGATGCCCCGCTGAGCGGTGTCGTATCCATCCAAAACAGCAAACGCAAGACCGGCGCCCGCCAGTTTGTGCCCGGTGCCGATATTTCAGCCCCGCAAGCCGTACCTACCCAAACAGATAAAAACGGAACATTCAGCCTTGTTTTTTCCGATGTGCCCGTCGGTACCCCTATCCGCCTGAGCGTCAAAAAAGTGAACCTGGAAGTCGTAAACAAACGCGACATGGCCGATGCCGCCGTAGTAGGCCGCACCCGCCCGCTCAACATCTACATGTGCCCGGCCGGCGAACTGGACGCCCGCATTGCTGAATACTACGATTTCTCCGTGCAGGAATACACCCGCAGCTACCGTGAAAAAACTGCCGCACTGACCAAACGCATCGACCAATTGGAGGCAGCCGTGCGCGCCGGTCAACAAAAAACCACAGAGTTGGAAGAAACCCGGGTTGCCTATACCCTGCTCGAAAACCAGTACAAAAAAGCCCTCGAAGATGCTAACCGCCTGGCCGAACAGTTTGCCCTCGTGAACCTCGACGACGAATCGGACCTGTACGCTGCTGCCCTCGACACTTTTCTGCACGGCTACGTGCCTGAGGCGATCGCCCTGCTGGAAAGCGCCGGCCTGGAAACACGCCTGGCGACGAATGCCGCCAATGTGGAAAAAGGCGAAAAAATCATAGCGGACACCCAGGAAAAAGTCGGTCAAAGCAAACAACAGATCGGGGAGGACATCCGCGCCGCAATGCTGCTTGGGCGGCTCTACCAGACGCAGTTTGAATTTGATCGGGCGGAGTTTTATTATGGACTCGCCTTGCAATACGATAGCACGAACGTGGAAAACCTGCATGACTATGCCCATTTCCTGGTAGAAGCCAACCGCTACGACAAGGCGCTGCTATGGCTGGAGAAACTGAAATCCAGCCCCGGTGTTGAAGCCTGGCGAGTGGGTGATGCCCACCGTAATGCAGGGGAGGTATATAAGGAAATTGGCAAACTCCCGGAAGCCCTCGCAGCGAATAAAAACTACATGACTGTCTACGATAGTCTTCAACAGGGTAGCCCGGATTTTATTTATAAAGCCGAGCTGGCTGTTTCGTATGAGCACTTAGGCGCGATATATCAAGAACTGGGGCAATTCGAAACGGCATTGTTATGCTTTGTTAAAGAGACCGATTTGTTCGAAGAATTGTACCGGGGCAACCCTAAAGACGTAGACCTGAAACGCGGCCTCGCCATTTCTTATAACAGATTAGGCGATCTCTATCAGGCACTGGGGCAATTCGACACGGCACTGGTGTACTTTGTTAAACAGAACGATCTGTGTGAAGAACTCTGCCGGGACAATCCCAAAAACGAAAGCCCGAAAAGTGGATTGGCCATTTCGTATGGAAGATTAGGCAATCTCTATAAAGCGTTGGGGCAATTCGATACGGCGCTGGTATACTTGGTGAAACAGACCAACCTGTTTGAAGGACTCTACCGGGACAATCCCAAAAACGTAGACCTGAAAGGCGGCCTCGCCAGCTCGTATGGAAGATTAGGCGATCTCTATAAAGCGTTGGGGCAATTTGACACGGCGCTGGTATACTTTGAAAAAAAGTCCCAACTCAACGAAGAACTCTGCCGGGATAATCCCAAAAACGTAGACCCGAAAAGTGGACTGGCCAGCTCGTATGGAAGTTTAGGCGATCTCTATAAAGCGTTGGGGCAATTCGACACGGCGCTGATATACTACGTAAAAGGATCCCGACTTGACGAAGAACTCTACCGGGATAATCCTAAAGACGAAGACCTGAAAAAACGCCTGGCCATATCGTATTCTAAATTAGGCGATCACTATCTTGACTTGGGCCAATTCGACACGGCGCTGGTGTACTTTGTTAAACAGACCAATCTGTTCGAAGAACTCTGCCGGGATAATCCCAAAAACGAAAGCCTGAAAAGGGGGCGGGCCATCTCGTATTCTAAATTAGGCGCAATATATCAAGCGTTGGAGCAATTTGATACGGCGCTGGTGTACCTGGTCAGACGCTTGCAACTCAGCGAAGCTATTTACCTGGACAACCCCAAAAATGTAGACTTGAAAAGGGGCCTGGCCATCTCGTATAGAGAATTGGGTACGATATATCAAACGTTGGGGCAATTCGACACGGCGCTGGTGTGCTTTGTCAAACAGACTGATCTGTTCGAAGACCTCTGCCGGGACAACCCCAAAAACGAAAGCCTCATGGGGGGCCTGGCAATCTCGTATGGATATTTTGGCGCGATATATCAAGCGCTGGAGCAATTCGACACGGCGCTGGTGTACCTTGGTAAGCAAACCGATCTGTTCGAAGAACTCTACCAGAAAAACCCAAAAAGCATCGAGATTTGGCTTGGCCTCGGCAATTCGAAATATGAACTTGGCGGCATTCATGAAGCCCTGGGCCGGCTGAATGAAGCCTTAAAAAACTACGAGCGCGCGGCGGCAATATTCAAGGAGATTTACCGCGCATTCGGGCTGGAAAAATACCGGCAGGACTTTCAAAGGATCGAGCAGCAAACCGAACGCCTGCAAACACCCGAAAACCTGGTGCTCATACAAATCCAAAACCTGGAGCAACAAGTGGAAGCCGCCATCGACCCCGCCGAAAAAGCAGCACATCAACAAAAATTGGTCGATTGGCTCGAAAACCTGTTGGAGCAGGACTCCGGCAACGCCGACCTACAAACCTACACCGCCACCGCCTGCGGCAGCCTCGCCTGGTACCGCCTCTTCACCCGGGAATTTCCCGCCGCCGAAGCCGCCGCCCGCCGGGCCATTGCCTTGCATGAAGAAGCCGAATGGGTGCATACCAACCTAACTGTGGCCCTGCTCTACCAAAGTCGCTATGCCGAAGCGGAAACCATTTACAAAAAATACAAGGGCCGGCCCTACGATGACGAACGCGGTTGGACGGAAGTGTTTCTCGCCGACCTGGCTGAACTCGAAGCCGCCGGCATTACCCACCCGGATGTAGCGCGGGCACGAGCCTTGTTGGGGGAGTAAGAGGGCCTCTACCCCACACTACGCCCCCACCGGCAACACCGTAGAATTTTTCACCTCCGTCATCACAAAGTGGCTCTGCACCCGCCCGATATTTTCCAGCACGGCCAGTTTTTCCTTGATAAACCGCTGGTAATCGTCCATGTCGCGGACAGCCACTTTGAGCAGGTAATCGTACTCCCCGGTCACGTGGTGGCACTCCAGCACCTCGGGCAGGCCTACCACCGATTCTTCGAAACGCAGCAGGTAATCGCGGTTGTGCTCTTTCAGCAGCACATCGCAAAACACGAGCATCGTCAAGCCGATCTTCCGCCGGTCGAGCAGCGCCGTGTAGCGCGCGATGTAGCCCTCGCGTTCCAGCCGTTTGATCCGCTCAAATACCGGAGTAGTGGTGAGCCGGGTGCGGGCGGCAATTTCTTTTGTCGTCAAAAAAGCATCCTCCTGCAAGAGCTGCAAAATGGCGCGGTCGGTAGCGTCGGGGAGGGTAGAATTTTTTTCCATTTCCGGGCAGTTTTTAAAACAAATCAAGATTTAAAATCCGAATAGGCTCAATTAACCAGATTCATTTTCCAATGTAATCTAAATCACTGGATCAATAATCTATTATCCTGAAATTTGAAGGAAAAAACAACGATCATGAAACGAAAATTTCAACCTGAAACCCTGATGATGTCCCACGGATACCGGCCCGAATGGTCGGAAGGCGCCGTCAAATGCCCGATCTTTCAAACCTCCACCTTTGCCTTCCGCACCGCCGAAGAGGGCAAGGCTTTTTTCGAAGTGGCCTACGGACTGCGCGCACAAGGCGCCCGCGAAAAATCCGGTCTCATCTACAGCCGGATCAACAACCCCGACATGGAAATCCTCGAAGAACGCCTCAAACTCTGGGACGGCGCCGAGGCCGCCGCGGCATTCGAAAGCGGCATGTCGGCCATTTCGACGGCCCTGTTCGAGTTTTTGCAACCCGGCGATCTGCTCCTGTACAGCAACCCGCTGTACGGCGGCACCAGCCACTTCGTCCACCATGTGCTGACCAAGTTCGGTATCCACGTACTCGGCTTCCGACCCGGAGCCGACCGCGCCGAACTCGTAGAACTCATTGAAGCCTCCGGCAAAAAAGACCGGCTCGGCATGATCTACCTCGAAACACCGGCCAACCCCACCAACGACCTGGTGGACATCGCCATGTGCCGCTCGGTGGCCGACCAGTTCAGCACACCCGAACGCCGCGCGCTGGTTACCGTCGACAATACCTACATGGGTCCGCTCTGGCAGCATCCGCTCCGCCACGGCGCCGACCTGGTGCTTTACTCCGCCACCAAGTACATCGGCGGCCACTCCGACGTGATCGCCGGCGCCTGTCTCGGCTCCGCCGAACTCATCACCCGCGTGAAAACCCTGCGCACTTTTTTGGGCAATATGATCGCCCCGCACACCGGCTGGCTCCTGCTCCGCAGCCTTGAAACCCTGAAACTCCGCATGGAAAAACAAACCGAAAACGCGCAAATAGTCGCCCGGCGGCTGGCCCGACACCCGAAGATCGCCAAGGTCTACTACCTCGGCTTGCTCCGCCCTGAAGACGGCGAAGCATACGCAATTTATCAACGGCAATGCAGTGCGCCGGGCGCTATGGTTTCTTTCGAATTGAAGGGCGGCGAACGCGAGGCCTTTGCTTTCCTGAACCACCTGAAACTGGTCAAACTGGCCGTCAGCCTGGGCAGCACCGAATCGCTCGCGCAACACCCGGCCACTATGACGCACGCCGGTGTCGATCCGGCCGAAAAGGCGGCCTTCGGCATCACCGATGCACTGGTGCGCCTGTCGGTAGGGGTGGAAAATGTAGACGATTTGTGGTGGGACCTGGAACAGGCGCTGGACAAGGTGCCTGCATGGGCTGATACTACAGTGGAAATGGTTTAATAGAGATATGGATTTGATTACATGATTGCCGATTACATAATTACATGATTTAAGAAGTGGTTCACCATCCTGATTAAGGTAGACTGTGTCCTTATGCGAAAAGGTGGACACACTACGTATCCTTCTGCAATCATGTAATTATGTAATCATAAATCATGTAATCAAAAATAATACCGCTTAAACGCCTCAATCGCCTCATACTCCGGCAAGCCCAGCTGATCGTACAACCGGGCGGTGCCGCTGTTGCGCGATTCGGCGCGTTGCCAGAACTCGCGCGAATCATGACCGGGAAACAAGGGGCGGTCTTTTTGCGACTGGTGTTTGAAAATGGCCCTGCGTTTGCGCAGCAATTCCTCCGGACTGAGCGGCACGGCCATATCCACGTTTTCGATCTCCCATTCCTGCCAGGCGCCGCGGTAGAGCCAGATGTAACAGTCCTTCAGCCAGGGGGCATTCTCCTGCTTTAGCCGCTCGACGGCCCGGAAAATGGCGTCGAGGCATACCCGGTGCGTACCGTGCGGATCGGAGAGGTCGCCTGCGGCATAAATCTGGTGCGGCTGGATGGTGTTGAGCAGGTCGACGGTGATCCGGATATCTTCCTCGCCAAGCGGCTTTTTTTTCACCTTCCCGGTTTCATAAAAAGGCAGGTCGAGAAAATGCGCCCGGCTGTCGTCGATGCCCACATAGCGGCAGCCGGCTTTGGCTTCCGTGCGGCGGATGAGGCCCTTGATGCGTTGCACTTCGGTGGCGTCCACCTCGCCGGGTTGTTTTTCCTGCACCTTGCGTTTGACGGCGTCGAACATCATGCTCGTCACCGTTTTTTCCAGGTCAAATGCCTTGTGAAAGTCGTTGACGAAATCGACAAAACGGACCACATCGTCATCAAAAACGGCAATGTTGCCGGACGTTTGGTAGGCGACGTGCACCTCGTGGCCCTGATCGACCAGGCGGATAAACGTGCCGCCCATGGAGATCACATCGTCGTCGGGGTGCGGACTGAAAATGATGCAGCGTTTTTTTGGCGGATTGGCGCGTTCGGGGCGGGTGGAATCGTCGGCGTCCGGTTTGCCGCCCGGCCAGCCGGTGATGGTTTGTTGCAGTTCGTTGAACACCCGGATGTTGATGTTATAGGCCGAGTCAAATTCGGTGATGATATCGCCCATCCCATGGTCCATGTAATCGCGGTTGGTCAGTTTGAGGATGGGCGTTTCCAGTTTCATGGCAAGCCAGATCACGGCTTTTTTGATGAGCAGATGGTTCCAGGGGATTTCACCGAGCAGCCAGGGTGTTTTCACCCGGGTCAGTTCGGCAGCAGAGGCCCGGTCGAGGATCACGGTGGCGTCGGGGTGATTTTGCAAATACGTAGCGGGCACGTGGTCGGAAACCGCGCCTTCCACCGCCTCCCGGATGATGGCCGCCTTGCCTTCGCCCCAGGCCATGAGAATCACCTTGCGCGCAGCCAGGATGGTGCCTACGCCCATGGTGATGGCCTTGCGCGGCACATTTTCTTCGCCGAAAAAATCGCTGGCGGCGTCGGTGATCGTGATGTGGTCAAGCGTGATCAGGCGGGTGCGCGACTGCTGCCCCGAGCCGGGTTCGTTGAAGCCGATATGACCGGTGCGGCCGATCCCCAGAATTTGCAGGTCCAGACCGCCGCAGGCCTCAATTTTGGCTTCGTAGGCCGCACAAAATCCGGCGACCTTTTCCTTCGGAACTGTCCCATCCGGGATATGTACGTTTTCCGGTAAAATATCCACCTGCTCGAACAAGTACTCCTGCATGAAGCGAACGTAGCTCTGCAACGCGTTGGGTTGCATCGGGTAGTATTCGTCGAGATTGAACGTCAACACGTTTTTAAAACTCAGCCCTTCCTCCTGGTGCAGGCGGACCAGCTCGCCGTATACGCTGGTGGGCGTGGAGCCGGTGGCCAGCCCCAACACGCATTGCTCGTTTTTTTGGGCTTTTGCCCGGATCAGGTCGGCGATTTCACGGGCAACCGTGACGGAAGCATCCATGGAGGTATCAAAAATCCGGGTCGGAATTTTTTCAAAACGGGCATTTTCGGAGGTAAAAGCCAGGTGTACATTCATGGTGCGGCGGTTGTGTTTTGAATGCAAAATAAACACTCCGGGAATATAGCGACAAATTGAAGCGGCAACTTCACTATATAGTGAGGCGGTGACTGCGAGTCACCGCCTCACTTACCCCCGTAACCTACTGCCCTACCGGCCAGCGTTGCAGCAGCAGTTGTGCCGCTTTTTTTCCCGTTTGTTGGCCCGAAAGCACATCATCGCGATAGGAAATACCGCCGTACAAGCCCGACCAGGCCGCTTCTTCCGCGGCAAGCCGGATCGTGGGGTACTGCCGCGTGGGCACGCCGAATGCATTCTCGGTGTTGTCGGCCAGCGGAATATTGTCGCCCAGAGTACGGCTCAAAATTTCGGCAGCTGCCGCAGATGTTGCGCTTTGCAAATCAGCGCCCGCCGGGCAGGCCGGTGCGTTGAGCACCGGGCGCCAGTTGGCATCAATCATCTGGTTGATGGCCGTTTGCGGCCGGATGCGTTTTACCCGGTATTTCTCCTCCCAGCAGGCGATGGTCGCATCGGCCATGCTCAGCGCCAGCATCGTTTGCACTTTCAGGGCTGTAATCATCGGCACGCGTTGTTGCTCGCAAACCAGGCCGGCAATATTCATCCAGCGGCCTGCCGGCGGAATCCGGGAAATGCCCGGCTGCGTGCCGGCTGCCGGGTCGCAAGCCCAGAAGTAGGCGACGGCGTATTGCTCGGGCACCATGGTTTTGCTGATATCATAAGCCTCCTGGGCGAGTGCCCGGAAGGAACTGGACGGGTTGGGGTCGTAATTCGCCGGAGCCGGATTTGCGATCTGCTGGGCGGCGTCCAGAAAAAAAGGCCGCAGGTATGCCCAATAGGGCTCGACAGCCGGGGCATTCGAAGCGCTCCAGGCGCCTGCCGCATTTTCCGCCTGGTAGGCCGGGTAGGTGGCCAGCCGGGCATAGCCGTCGGCGCGGGCAAAATCGAGCACCAACTGGGAAATATCCGTTGCCGCTTTTTTGGACTGGGTAATGAAGGCTTCGCGCAGGCCGTTTTGCCGGAAAGCCTGTTCCAGGGCAGCTTGTTGCTGGGTCAGCTGATTCCCGGCAGGGAGCAGGTTTTTCCCGGTTTCAAGTATGGCGTACAACGCGGCGAATGGATAGAAAACAGAATCGGCAGGTGTAAAACTGAGCATGATCGGCATACCGCGCAGCATGCCGTGCAGGGACGAAACTTTCGACTGGTACCGCGCCGTGGTTTCATAACCGGCCAGCATGGAGTACGCAAAGCAACGGCTGGCTGCCGGTGCGCTGGTATTGTTGGAAAGCATGGCATACGAGAGTGCCAGCGTCGTCGGGCGCAATTGCTGTTCGGCCAGGGCGCGCAGCGTGCCGTATTGATCGATGGCCGCATCGACATCCACGCGCGATGGCATGTCTTTTTCACGATAACGATCTTTTGATTTGCTTTTGGCGGATTGCTGGGCGGCGAGGCTGGAGGCCAGGAAAAGGGCCAGGAGGATTACGATGGTTCTGTGCATGTTTGAAAACGTTTGTGGCGGGTGTTTTTTTTGTAAACAAACGAATTTGAACGGGTTTGGATTATTGAACAGGGAAAAAACAATTGCGCTTCAGGCACTATTTGATGAAAATAAAATCATAGCGCCGGGATTACGCTGCACTACGCTGAATCGGCATCCGGCGCCGGCCCGATTCGTCCATAAAAACAAACTGTTCAGGTGTTAAAACGCGTTCCCGATCCCAGAACGGGCCTTTTCGCGCCGGCCTCTGCAACCTGCCGGCAACCGGGGCTGTCTATTGAAGTAACTGTTTGCAACCGCACCTGTACCGCCATTTTAACGCTGTTGTCCGGTTGTCATCCTCCTTCCAAATCTACTTTCCAGGTTGTTAATTTATTGAAACCCATGACCATTAAAAAGAACATGCTTTTCGTCGCAAGCATCGTTACCCTGTCTTTTGCCGGCCTGCTGGTGTGGATGGACAACGCGCTTGCTCAATACATCGAAACACGCCCCATACCGGTTCAGGAAACCGCTGCACCGGAGATCAACCGTACCGGAATCAGCCCGGAACAAACCCCCACCCTGCCCTTGCCCGAAGTGTGCATCAGCGCACCGAAAAGCAAGGCGGCAGGCGCCGATAGAATACCATAGCAGAGCAATAACACGGAGGTTTTCGGGCGCCCGACGTAAGTCAGGCGCTCGTTTTTTTTTATCCGCCGTAGCCTTGGCGAAGGCGGATTATCCGCCAAATCACAAACGCCCTTGCGCATGTTCCAGTTTGGGGCCAAGTGAGGGGGTGACTGCGAGTCACCCCCTCACTACTACCAAATAGTTTACGCCCCCCCCGAAATGCCATAGCCATCAACCTAAGGCCTGATTTTCGTTTTTTAAAGTCAAAAGTCAAAAGTTTAAAGTCAAAAGTTTAAAGGAAGTCCCCGAAGCTGGCATGCCGGGAGCCTCTGTCGCCCCCAAACCTTCTTTTTCGACGCTGCTTCCCTTTTACATTTTAACTATTACATTTTACATTTTGACTTTAATAACACTACACTTCCCTTAAGTTGATGGCTATGCCCCCCCGAAATGCCCTGCCAGCTCCGCCACCATCCGCTCCGGCTCCTCTTCCTGCACAAAATGGCCCGCGTTTTCGAAGCGGACCACCCGGGCATTCGGCAGCGCTTTTTCCCACTTTTCAAGTGCGTACGGCAGCACGAATTTGTCGCGCATGCCCCAAAAGATCAGACAGGGCTTTTCGGCCAAAACGCGCACCCGGCGCCATTGATCCGCCCAAAAATTGGTGGCATTCAGCAATTCGCCGGAAAAAGCATAGGCAGCTTGCCGGGACGCGGCATTGGGCAGCGCCTTTTTGTAGTGCCGGTGGACTTCCGGCGTCAGTTTCTTTTTGTCGCCAAACGCGGCGGGCATCACCAGGTTGACCGGAAAATTGAACCGCAGGTACAGCAACCGGCCCAGCCGGCCCTGCATCCAGCGCGCCGGGCGGGCATAGTGCGGGTCGGTGTCCAGCGGCCACATCCAGCCGTTGAACAGGCTGAGTTTTTGCACCCGTTCCGGGCGGCGGATGGCGTAGTCGAATGCAATGGACAAGCCGAAATCGTTGCCCACAATGTGCACATCGCGCAGCCCCAGTTTTTCAATAAAAAGCGCCATACGCCGGGCATGCGCGGCCACCGAATAATCGGCGCCCGGGGGCTTATCCGACAGGCCAAATCCCAGCAAGTCGGGCGCAACGCAGCGAAAGCGGTCCCGCAGGCCCCGGACCACATCGCGCCAGCCGAACGACCATTCGGGGGTGCCGTGGGAAAACAGGATGACCGGGCCCACGCCTTCGTCGATGTAGTGGATTTTATGGCCTTCAACGTCCAGGTAATTGGATTTGAAGGGGTAGAGATCGGAGTTTACCCAGGATGTTCCCATGTGAATTTTTTTGCCAAAAATAAACCTGTCGCCGTGCCAATTTGGCCACAACGACAGGTTTATTTTTTGGTAAAAATCCGGACTTGATCAAGCTTCGGGATCGACCGGCGGGTTGCGGCGCTCGTAGATGTAGGAGAACAACATCCCCAGGCCGCCAAAGATGGCAATGAGGGCAAAGAATACGCCGGTGCGTTCGCCGTCTTCCAGGCCGAAAGCATTGCTGACAAACAGGGCCAGCAAAAGCCCCAGACCGGCGCCGATAAACATCAGGCTGTTTTTGAGGGTGCGGGTGGGGTCGGTTTGGCGGCGGCGGCGAACAGGCTCCATGCCTTTTTCGATCATGGCCATATTCTCTTTGTTTTCCAGGTAGCGGATACCCCAAATCATGAGAAAAACACCCAGGCTGATCGTAATGGGGATAAACAGTGCAACAATTCCTTCGTGCATGATAACTTGTTTTTTTTGATGAAAAAGAGTGGTTTTTGTTTGTTCTTGTCCACTCTGACAGCAAGGTGTTTGGAAAGGTTACAGGTTTATAAAATTTCCGGTAAAAACACTTCCGCCATCATGCAGCGCGCACTGCCGCCCCCAAAAGTCTCGATAGTATCGATCGGGCTGTGCAGCAGTTGGGTGTGGCGTTCGAGGGTTTTTACCTGGGCGGGTTTGAGCGACCGGTATGCCTGGTCGGACATGACGAGGATGGTTTGCTCCCGGTTGTTGCGCACCTGGAGCATGTTGCCGGCGAAGGCATTCATTTGCGTCAGGGTGATTTCCACGATTTCCTTGCCGGTATCCCGAAAGGTTTGCTTCAGCATGTTGCGTTCGGCGGGAATGGTCACCGTGTCCAGACAAATTACGACAAACGTTTCGCCCATGGCCATCATCACGTTGGTGTGGTAAATATCCTGCCCGTTGCCGTCGACGGCGTGAAAAACCACCTTCCGGTAGCCCAGCAGGGCGCAAAGTTCGTCGAGCAGGCCGGCATCGGTGCGCGGGCTGATACAGGCATAGGCCAGGCGGTTGAGGTGGTCGAAAATAATGCTGCCGGTGCCTTCCAGGAAGCGGTTGATCTTTTCGTTGAACTCCAGGTTGATCCGCCGCTCGGCCTGAAAGCCGGCTTTGAGCACGGTGTCGATCACCTGGCGGCGGCGTTCGCGGCGGCGCGTCGGCGCGTACATGGGGTAGGTCACCACAAATCCTTCCTGGTGAAACGTCGCCCAGTTGTTTGGAAAAACAGCATCGGGCTTGACCGGCCGCGGGGAATCTTTGGCAACGATAACATTTACGCCCGCCGCGCGCAGTTTTTCAACAAAATCGTCAAATTCCTGCATGGCTTTCGTGCGTATGCTGTCCGTCTCCTGGGCGCCTTCGCGGCGTTGGAAGGCATTGCTGGCGGCGGTTTCTTCATTAAAGCCAAAATTGGCCGGCCGCACCATCAGAATATGCCGGGTCGTTTGTTTGCGCATAGCTTGTTTAATTTTCTGCAAATGTAGAAAATCCCGAACATGCCCCTAAACTCCGAACTTCAACCTATTTTCACCCGCGTGAAATACAAGGCCAAAGATTATTGTCCGAACTGCCACTTCCCCTTGCCCTACAAGGCAAAATTTTGCGCGCGCTGCGGGCAAAAACAGGCCAGCGACATGATCTCCATGGGCAATTTGTTCAAACAGGTCTGGTTCCGGGTGTTGCACCTCGAAAGCCGCTCGCTGCGCTTCATGTTTCTGCTTTTTATCCCCGGCTATGTGACG
This sequence comes from uncultured Saprospiraceae bacterium, assembly GCA_964484205.1. Lineage (GTDB taxonomy): Bacteria > Bacteroidota > Bacteroidia > Chitinophagales > Saprospiraceae > M3007. The sequence continues at coordinate 61,839 of CAZAEZ010000021.1, forward strand.
GCGGAATTTTTCAGCGGCCGGCAAAAACGCTACCCCCAACCTATCCGGTTTTTCTTCATCGTCGCCTTTTTATTTCTGTTCACGCTCAACCACCTGGGTATGGGCTCGCCCACCGGCTTTCAGGCCCGGCAAAGCGAACAGGGCTTGACTTTCAAGAGCAACCGGAATGCCGGTGAGATAAAATATGATTTTTACGAGCTGGGCCGAAAACGCGCCGAATTTGAAATCATGCAGCGCGAAATCGACTCGCTGCCGCCCGAATACCGCACGCCGCTGGTGCGCAAAGCCATGGACAGCCTGCTGCAACGAACCTACGGTGAAGCCGTCGAAAAATTTGGCAGTATTCTGGCGTTGGGCGCCGACTCCACCAAAACACAGGCCCAGGACTCCCTGGACCTCAACCTCGGCTTCCGGAGTTTCCGGCTGGCAACCCTAGACGCCTTCAAACTCGACGCCGATGCCGTTATTGCAAAATACGGGGTCGATAACTGGCTGGACAAAGTCGCCATCCGGCAAGGCTTGAAAACGCTCAAAGACCCCGGCGCCCTGATGAAAACCTTTCTCGGCAGCCTGGCCTGGACGCTGCTGGGCCTCGTCGCGCTGATGGCAGCGGTGCTCAAGTTGCTCTACCTGCGGCAAAAACGTTTTTATGTGGAGCATTTCATCCTGCTGCTCAACGAACACTCCAGTATATTTCTGCTGTTGATGGTTGCGTTTTGGATAAACGCCGTTTTCCCTTTAGGCAAGCTTTGGGTCCCTCTGATCTTGTGGCTGACAGTGAGCCCCGTTTTCGCTTTGCGAAACTACTACCGCCAGGGCTGGGGCATTACGTTGGGCAAATCGCTGGTGTTTTTCATAGCCTACCTGCTCGGTTTTATCCTGCTTTTTACTATCGGCATGCTGACCGTTTTTTTTATTTTTTAGAAAAACAAAACCGCCAAATCGCGCCGTATGCAATCCTACGAAACAGTTATCGGGCTCGAAATTCATGTGCAACTGGCTACCCGCTCCAAAGTGTTTTGCACCGACGACGCTTCCTTTGGCGGCGCCCCCAATACGCATACCGGCGCGATCAGCCTGGCCCATCCCGGCACCTTGCCCCGGCTCAATGAAAAAGCCGTTGAATATGCCGTGCGCCTCGGGCTGGCCCTGGGCTGCGACATCAACCGGAACAGCAGTTTCGACCGTAAAAACTACTTCTACGCCGACCTGCCCAAAGGCTACCAGATCACCCAGGATCAAAATCCGATTTGCCGGGGCGGGCAACTGACGGTCAACCGCCCGGCGCCCAAAACCATGCGCATCCATCACATGCACCTCGAAGAGGATGCCGGGAAAAGCCTGCACGACCAGGATCCGCAGTTTTCATTCATCGACCTGAACCGCACCGGCGTGCCCTTGCTCGAAATTGTGACCGAACCCGACCTGCGCAGCGCCGAAGAAGCCGCGGCCTGCATGGAATCCATCCGCCACCTGGTGCGCTGGCTGGGCATCAGCGACGGCAACATGGAGGAAGGCTCGCTCCGCTGCGACGTGAATGTGTCGGTCCGGAAAACCGGCGACCCGGCCTATGGCACCCGCTGCGAGATCAAAAACATCAACTCCATGCGTTTCGCCCGGCGCGCCATCGAGTTCGAAACCGGCCGGCAAATTGAGATTTTGGAAAACGGCGGCCGCGTCGAACAGGAAACGCGCGGTTTTGACCCCGCCGGCGGCTTTACATTTTCGCTGCGCGAAAAAGAGCAGGCCCACGACTACCGCTATTTTCCCGAGCCGGATTTGCCGCCGGTGCAGATCGCCCCTGAAACCCTGGAGCATATCCGCGCTGCCATGCCGCCGCTGCCGCACGTGTTGGAACAGGAATTTCAGACGGTGCATCAGCTGCCCGCACACGACACCGAACAACTGGTGCAAGACCGACAAACGGCCCTGTATTTCCAAAACCTGGTTTCCGAAGGCGAGCCGCCGGCCAAATTGCTCGCCAACCTGGTCATCCACAAGTTGCTCCCCTGGGCGACTGAAAACGGCCTGGCCTTGGCCGACTGCCCGGTGCAGCCGGCGCAATGGCGGGAATTTGTGCACCTGATCGACAGCGGAAAACTCAGCGCTACCGCCGCCAACCAGCAGCTCTTCCCCGCGCTGCTCGAACAACCCGGCGCAGCCCCCGGCCAACTGGCGGAAACACTGCAACTTTTGCAAACTGCCGATTTGGATTTGCTTGAAAAACTGGCCGATGAACTGCTCGCCCGCTACCCGGATAAAGCAGCGGAATACCGCAAGGGTAAAAAAGGCCTGCTCGGTTTTTTCATGGGGGAATTAATGCGGGCGAGCAAAGGAAAGGCCGACCCGAAAGCGGCTACGGCGGTGTTGGTGGCGCGGCTGGGGTGAGTTTTTTTGGGCTGATTTCTGTTTTTATTTAATGTTGGGTCTTCCTTGAAAAGAATAAAAAATCCCGAATTTTTCTGATGTAAAAAATTCGGGATGCCCTTTTTTGTTGCGCGACGCGAACCTCCGGTTCGCGCTGCGCAACACGAACCGGAGGTTCGTGTTACCGGCCGTGGCAGTGTTTGTACTTTTTGCCGCTGCCGCAGGGGCAGGGCTCGTTGCGACCCACCACTTTTTCTTTGACGATAGGCTGCGTACGCTGCGCAGGACCGTTGTGCCCCGCCGATTGGGCGGCGCGTTGGGCGGCTTGCTGCGTTTCGGTCATTTGCTGCTGCTGGTTGTTGGTGCTCAGACGGTTGCGCATGGCTGCCTGCCGGGCCTGCCGGGCCGCTTCGGCTTGTTGGGCGCGTTGGATATCGCTTTCGTCGGGCAAATCCAGGGTGCCTTTGAGCAGGAAGGAGGTCACGTTGCTGTTGATATGGCCGATCAGGTTCTCAAACAGGTTGTAGGCCTCCATCTTGTAGATCACCAGCGGGTCTTTTTGCTCAAACGAAGCGCCCTGCACGGCTTCCTTCAGGTCGTCGACATTGCGGAGGTGCTCCTTCCAGGCTTCGTCGATGAGCGCGAGGTTGGCCACTTTTTCTACATCGTGCATGATGCTTTTTCCGCCGCTTTTGATGGCATTTTCCATGTCGGCGCTGATGTTCAGCCCCATTTTCCCGTCGGTGTAGGGCACCACGATGCGCTTGTAGCGCTGGCCTTCCCGCTCGTACACGTTTTTGATCAGTGGCAGCAAGCGGTCGCTCACCTGCTGGCGCTTGCGCGTGTAGGTATCAAAAACCTGCTGCTGGAAGGTGGCCAGCACGGTGTCTTCCGGCGCTGATTTGAACCATTCCGCTTCCATTTCCGGGTCGATGCCGATGAGGCGCAGCGCATCCATGCGGAAGGTTTCAAAGTCGCCGCGTTCGCGGTGTACGTACACCAGTTCGGTAGTGATGGAGATAAACGCATTGTTGATATCCACCGAAAGGCGGTCGCCAAACAGGGCATTGCGGCGCTTTTTATAGATTGCCTCCCGCTGGATGTTCATCACGTCGTCGTATTCCAACAGGCGTTTGCGAATGCCGTAGTTGTTTTCCTCCACTTTTTTCTGCGCCCGCTCGATCGACTTGGTGACCATCGAGTGCTGGATGACATCGCCTTCCTTGTGGCCCATTTTGTCCATCAGCCCGGCGATGCGGTCGCTCTGGAACAGGCGCATGAGGTTGTCTTCGAGCGACACGTAAAACTGGGACGAACCGGGGTCGCCCTGACGGCCGGCGCGGCCGCGCAACTGCCGGTCCACCCGGCGGCTTTCGTGGCGCTCGGTACCGATGATCGCCAGACCACCGGCCTCTTTCACGCCCGGGCCGAGTTTGATGTCGGTACCCCGGCCGGCCATGTTGGTGGCGATGGTCACGTTGCCGGGCAAGCCGGCTTCGGCCACGATCTGGGCTTCGCGCTGGTGCTGCTTGGCGTTGAGCACGTTGTGCGGAATGCCGCGACGCTGCAGCAGGCGGGAGAGCAATTCTGAAATTTCGACCGAAGTGGTACCCACCAGCGTGGGCCGCCCGGCTTCGCGCAGTTGCTCGATCTCGTCGATGACGGCGTTGTATTTTTCGCGCGCGGTTTTGTACACCAGGTCTTCGCGGTCGTCGCGCACAATGTTGCGGTTGGTCGGGATGACCACCACGTCGAGTTTGTAGATATCCCACAATTCCTTGGCCTCGGTTTCGGCCGTACCGGTCATACCGGCGAGTTTGTGGTACATCCGGAAATAGTTTTGCAAGGTGACGGTGGCGTAGGTCTGGGTGATCTCGCCCACTTTCACATTTTCCTTGGCTTCGATCGCCTGGTGCAAGCCGTCGGAATAGCGGCGGCCTTCCATGACCCGGCCGGTTTGTTCGTCGACGATCTTGACGTCGTTGTCCGGCGTGACGATGTACTCGTTATCTTTTTCAAACAGGGCGTAGGCTTTCAGCAACTGTTGCACGGCATGCACACGGCGGCTTTTCACCCCGTAGTCTTGCGAAAGCAATTCCTTGGCTTCGGCTTTTTCGTTGATATCCAGGTCCGGGTCCTGGTCGATCTTGACCAGTTCGGTGCCGATATCGGGCATGATGAAAAAGTTCGGTTCGTTGTTAAAGCGGCTGAGGAAGTCGATGCCTTTTTCCGAAAGTTCGACGCTGCGGTTTTTCTCATCGATCCAGAACAACAGTTCGCGGTCTACTTCGGGCATGCGTTTGTTGTTTTCCTGCATGTAGAAGTCCTCCGTTTTTTGCAGCATCACCTTCACGCCTTCTTCGCTGAGAAACTTGATCAGCGGGCGGTATTTGGGCAGGGCCCGGTGGGTGCGCAGGAGCGCCATGCCGGCCTGCCCTTCTTCCATGCCGAGTTTGCCTTCGTTGTAGAGTTTTTTGGCATCCGCCAAAAATTTAGCGGCGAGCTTGGTTTGCTCCTCAAACAGGCGTTTGACGTTGGGGTTGAGGTCGACGTATTCCTGGTCTTCGGCGCCCCGGGTAACCGGACCGGAAATGATAAGCGGCGTACGCGCGTCATCAATCAACACGGAGTCCACCTCATCCACGATGGCGTAGTGGTGCTTGCGTTGCACGAGTTCTTCGGGGCTGATGACCATGTTGTCGCGCAGGTAATCGAAGCCGAATTCGGCATTGGTGCCGAAGGTGATATCGCACTGATAAGCCCGGATGCGCTCGGGCGAGTGGGGTTTGTATTTGTCGATGCAATCGACGGTGAGCATCAGAAATTCGTAGATGGGCCCGACCCACTCCTGGTCACGCCGGGCGAGGTAGTCGTTCACGGTGATGATGTGCACGCCTTCGCCGGCTACGCCGTTGAGGTAGGCGGGCAGGGTGGCTACGAGGGTTTTGCCTTCCCCGGTTGCCATCTCGGCGATCTTGCCGTCGTGCAGCACCATGCCGCCGATGAGCTGTACGTCGTAGTGCAGCATGTTCCAGGTGATATCGCCGCCGGCAGCCTGCCAGCTGTTTTTCCAGATGGCTTTGTCGCCGTCGATGTTGACGTAGGATTTTTTTGGATCGGCGGCCAGCATGCGGTCGTGGTCGGTAGCGGCAACCGCAATCGTTTCATTTTCCATGAACCGGCGGCTGGTTTCCTTGACCACGGCAAAGGCTTCGGGCAGGATGTCGCGCAGGATTTCTTCGAGGGCCTTATCGCGCTGTTTGCGCAGCTCGTCCACCTCTTTGAAAAGGTCTTCCTTTTCGTGAAAATCTTCGGAATCGAGCGCCTGCTGGTTAATGGACCCGATTTCGGCGTCGATATCTTTCAGGTATTCCGCGATGCGGGCGCGGAAGTCCAGGGTTTTGTTGCGCAGTTCGTCGGTCGACAGGTCCCGGTAGGCGGCAAAATATGCATTGATCTCGTCCACTGAGCCCTGATACTGCCCCATGTCGCGGTCTTGCTTGGTACCGAGTATTTTTTTTAGTAAGCCTAACATATTTTTTATTTCGGATTGGATGGAGGGTTTCTGGTTTCTGGTTGGAAGGTTTCTGGTTGTTCAACTTCCCGAAATGGTATTAACCAGAAACTTTCCAACCAGAAACCAGAAACCTACGAAAGTGCAAAGATACGGTTTTGGCAAAGGGGGAATGGTTGTGGGCAACACATTTCATTCCAGCAGTGTAAAAGTTTGATTTTTTGCCAAAATGGCAGATAGCGGCTGTTTTTAGCCTGTAAAGCTGGCAGAAGCGCCAATTGTCTTTTACGCCCGAACGTTCCCCCGCACAGCCCGCCAAAGTCCAAGGATAAACCAGATTTGCGCCAGCAAAAAAACGCCGGGAATGATGAGGTAGTAATCGTAGAGCGATTCGTAGTGCTGGTAATTTGTTTCAAAAACAGCCCGGGGGCTGGCCAAACGGCGGTTGAGCATAATTTCCAAATACACAAACAGCAGCACGCAAAAGGCCAGGCTGACGCCCAAATGCAGGGGCTTCAACCACCCGGGAGAAAGGGAAATCAGCCGGTGATCCAGATACTGGTAAGTCAGTCCGGCAAGTCCGAGAAAAACCGCGCAGCCCAGCACCACCGACCAGCAGGGCGCGGAAAGCGTCACCGTATCGAAGGGGATGCGTATGGTTTCCCGGAAGCCGGTGGCCGCAGCGATCAGAAAAACACAAACCACCAGCCAGAGATACCAGTAACGGAAAAATGCAGAGAGGGTGAACATGGGCGTAATTTAAACGGCCCCGAAGGTAATACCGTGCGTCTATTCGCCGGACCGGGAACGATTGAATGTATTGTTAAAAATTCCGGGAGCCGTCCGGCCGGTACCGGCCCCGCCATGCGTCCCCTCGTCGCAAGATTTTTGATGAAAAGTTTTGGTACTTCGACTAAGGGACAACGTTTGTTTTTCCGGGATAATGACCACGATCATGCCCCGGCCAGAGCAAAGTCACCGGGTAAAAATTTATCCAGGTTTTGAATCGCTCTAAATTTGACCTTCTTTTTTATCTCCTCCCCCTTTTTAAGTCTGGAAACCATCACAAAACGCCCAGGATTGGGGCGCTAAAATCTATTCGAATGAAAGAAGCATTAATTGAAAAAATCAAAACAGACGGGTATTGCAGAATACCCCAGGTTTTCAGCAAAGCGGAAATAAAAAAAGCGCTTGATCTGACGAATTACTGGTACGAAAAAACCAAAAATTCGGCCACCAACCTCTCCGCTTTGACCCGGAACGACCTGTATCTGTTCAATCCGCATTACAAGGACCACTACTTTTTGGAGCTGTTTTTCAAACCGGCCATCCTGCACGAAATCCTCATGCACTTCCTGAACGATCAATGGTTTCGGGCCATTCCACAGGATCAGCCCAACTATATTTTGCAAAATTATATGGGGCGGAGCAGCGACCGGGCGCTGGCGATGCACATCGATTCGTTTGTTCCCTATCACGGCAATTTTTTATTCATGCTTCAGGCAGGGATCACGCTGGAAGAACAAACGGAAGAAAACGGCTGTTTCGTAGTGATACCGGGCTCGCACCTGAGTGGAAATTATGTGGAACAAAGCGCGTTTAAGGATGCCATCCCGGTGTTGTCGCAACCCGGCGATTTGCTCATCTGGGACAGCCGCATCTGGCACGGCACCATGGAAAACAAGACGGAAAATACACGCTGGTCGCTGATCGCAGCCTTTTCACGCTGGTGGGTCAAACAAATGTTCGATTACCCGATGGGACTCCCGCAAGAAATTTATGAAAAACTGACCGACAACCAAAAGGCCATGCTCGGGTTTTGCTCTATTCCCTATGTCAACGAGCAGGAAGGCGTGGACAAAAAACGCGGGTATGATAAACTGCTGCCGCATGTCGACGATTACAAACCCAGGCCAAAAGCGGGAGTTCTGGATTTTTAGCAATGATTTTAAAATCCCACTCCAGCTAGCTCGAACGTCGGCAGGGTTTCAAACCCTGTCGACGTTGTAAACCCTGCCGACGTTGTAAACCCTGCCGACGTTGTTCCGATCACACCCCCATCTTCTCCCGAACCAACGCCAAAATCTCCCCTTCCAGCTTTGCCGCCGAACCCATCGCCGCATCCGCTTCAGCGATCACCTTTTCGGCGTAGGCTTTATCGTTCAGGTCCTTGGCGTTCACTTTCACGTTGAGCGCGGCGCCCATGACGGCCGAGCGGACGCAAAGCGCCCCTACCCCGGCGTCGGTGATCGAGTTGGGATTGCCGGTTTGTACCATCTGGCGGATGAGCGGAAAACAATCGAGCCCCAGCCGCACCACGCGCAGGGGTACTTCGGTAGCGATCACCGTCGCCTGTTCGATAGCGGCCAGGCGAGCGGCTTTTTCCCCGGGCGTGCTTTTCGGCAAGCCAAAGGCTGCCATAATGGCATTGAACGCCTCGGTATCTTCATCCACCGCGCGCAGCAAGGCATCTTTCAGTGCCTGGCCTTTTTCGGCCGCCTCGGAAAACTCCTCCCAGCGCTCGTCCCAGCCGCGTTTGTGCGAGCTCAGGTTGGCCACCATGGTTGCCAGCGACACACCCAGTGCGCCCGCGTAGGCGCTCACCGAACCACCGCCGGGGGCCACACTTTCGCTGGCGGCCTCGTCGGCAAAGGCGCGCAGGTCTTTGCGGATCAGTTTTTTGGCCTCGGCCGGGTCGTCTTTGCGGAGATTGTACTCGATGATCTTTTGCTGCGGATCGAAGGGCGCCAGTTCGTCGAGGCCCATGGATTTGACGGCGATTTTGATCAGCTCGCTTTCGCTGACGCCTACGCTGCGCTGTTGTTTTTTCAAAAAATACTTGCCCGCGTCGAGCAGCACGTTGAGCGGCACCAGGCCCACCAGTTCGGAGCCGGTGACGCGCAAGCCGCGGCGGTCGGCGCTTTTGTGGCATTCCTCAAAGGCCCGGTGCAGGGGCGTCGCCTGAATGTCGGTGATGTTCATGGAAATCTGGGCGATGCCGTATTCCTCGATGTACCAGCCGATGCCTTTCACGCCTTTCAGCGTGCCGGGCTCGCGTTTGGGCTCGCCGTCGACGCCGATGACCGGTTTGCCGGTGGTGCGGTCGGTAACCACACGGCCGATTTCCCGCACGTCGAACGCGATGGAATTTGCCCGGCGCGTGGAGGTCGTGTTCAGGTTGATGTTGTAGGCGATGAGGAAGTCGCGGGCGCCCACGGCGGTAGCGCCGCTGCGGGCGTTGAATTTGGCGGGACCGTAGTCGGGTTTCCACTCGGGTTTGCCGAGTTTATCGGGCAGGGCCTCGTATTCGCCGGCGCGGATGGTGGCCAGGTTGCGGCGTTCGGGGCGGCTGGCGGCCGATTCGTAGAGGTAGACGGGCAGGTCCAGTTCGCGGCCGGCGCGTTCGCCCAGGCGGCGGGCCCATTCGGCCGTTTCTTCCATGGTTATGTTGCTCACGGGGATCAGCGGGCACACATCGGTGGCGCCCATACGCGGGTGCTCGCCCTGGTGTTTGCGCATGTCGATCAGTTCGCAGGCTTTTTGCATGGCCAGGAAGGCGGCTTCGACCACCGGTTCGGGCTCGCCGACGAAGGTGACGACCGTGCGGTTGGTGGCTTTGCCGGGATCGACGTCGAGCAGTTTCACGCCTTCCACGCTTTCAATGACGTTGGTGATTTGGGAAATAATATTCAGGTCGCGCCCTTCGGAGAAATTGGGCACGCATTCGATCAGTTGTTTCATAGTTAAAAATGGGCAACGTCCACGTCTTCAAAATAACCAAAAGCCCAAAGGACCAGGATGATCAGGCCCACCACAATGCGGTAATAGCCAAACCATTTAAAGCCGTGGTTGGTTAGGTATTGAATAAAAGCCCGGATGGCAATCAGGGCCACGATAAAGGCCACGATATTGCCCACCGTCAGCAGCACCACTTCGTCGCGGGTGAAATGACCGCCTTCGTGCCAAAAATACTCCCAGAGCGATTTGCAGGTGGCGCCGAACATGGTGGGTACCGCCAGAAAAAACGAAAACTCCGCCGCGGTTTTTGGCGAGAGGTTTTGCGTCAGGCCACCGATGATGGTTGCCGCCGAACGGCTGACGCCCGGGATCATGGCGATCACCTGAAATAAGCCGATTTTGAACGCCCGCCGCGACGTGATATGGCTGATATCCGAGTCGAGCTGGCTGCGGCGCGCGAACACATCGTCTAGAAAAAGGAATAATATGCCGCCGGCAATCAGGGCCAGGCCGACCACTTCCACGTGTTCAAGCAACTCATCGACGTATGGTTTAAGGAAAAAGCCAAAAAAGACAGCCGGAAGAAATGCAATGAACAGTTTGTAATAAAAGTCCAGGTTCTGAAGAAAGCGCCGCCAATACAGCACCAGCACCGATAGAATAGCCCCAAACTGAATGGCTACGGTAAAAACTTTGACAAAAGGATTGGCAGCGATACCCATGGTGGCCGAGCCGATAATCATATGCCCGGTAGACGACACCGGCAGGAACTCCGTCAATCCCTCAATTATTGCCAAAATAATGGCATGGAAAAGACTCATTCAGCAGTTGAATTATCTGGTTGCGCAATTGCCTCCGTGTTTGATTTTTTAAAAATGCCATAAATAACCACCACGAAACCGGCTACCATCAGGATGGGCGCCAGGGTGATGCGGCGAAAACTGTAAATAATATCCGGGTCCCAGGTGTTCGCGTCGGGCATCGCGCCTCCGGCCATAGCCAGCAAGCCGAGGCAAACCAGCGCAAGCCCGACCCCAATCCAGATATAGTTCTGACGGCCAAAGATAAACTCCTCTTTCCCGGCGCTGAAAAGGCTTTCTTGTTTGTCTTTCCGCCGGGCCGGCGCGGGCGCCTGTTTGCGGGCAGCAGGCTTGTTTTGAAACTGTTTTTGTGTTCTTTTTGCCATAGTTGAATAACGGATGAAGGTTCAATGGGCCATGCCGGGGCCATCCGGCGTTTAATAAAGATCATCTACGCGCATGCGCAGAAATTTTGTCACAACAAAATAGGTGCTCAATCCGGAAATCAACACACCCAGGCCAATCAGGCCGGTGAAAATGGCCAGGATTCCGTTCAGGTCCTCCAGGTCCTCCAGTTCGGGAATCTGGTGCTGCGCCCAGTTGAGTATCCCGATTAGCAAGGCAATTGCCAGCAAGGCGCTCCACAAGCCGTTGAGCAGGCCCCGGCGGATGTACGGCCGGCTAATGAATGCCCAGGAGGCGCCCACCAGTTCCTGATTTTTAATCAGAAAGCGGTTGGTGTACAACGCCAGCCGGATCGTATTGTGAATGAGCGTTACGGCCGCAAAGATGAGTAAAAAACCCAGCCCCAATGTTAAGTAACCAATATTTTCAATGTTGCGTCCGATGTTGCTGGTATTGGCGGCTTCGACATACAATTCGGAAATTACGGTATCCTGCCGGAGGGTTTCCCGCCACTGGCGCAGGCTGTCTTCCTGAAAAAATTCGGCCTGCACGTTGAAGCGCACCACATCGCGCATGAGGTTGGGAATGTCCTCCATCAGGCTCTCATCGCCAAGGTCTTCCCGCATGATGGCTGCAGCCTGTTCGCGGGTGATGTAGGTGATAGTTTCCGGTTTGACGAAAGGCTGCTGCCGCAGGTCCTGAATGACCCGCCCGATTTCTTCCTGTGGCGTATTGGCGCGCACCTCCAGCCAGATATCCACTTTTTCTTTGAACAGCGCTACCAGTTTCCGGCCATGCAGCGCCGTGAGGGCAAAAAATCCCACCATAAACAAGACCATCGCCACACTGGCAATAGCATACAGGTACGTTGGTTTAGTTCGTGGCATAAAAAGACTGGTGCTTGGCTGTTTTCGGCATACGTGTTTTACGCCGGATAAATTTGGCCGGCAAAGTTGCCGCTTTTCAGTTAAAAAAAGGCTGTTCCCCGGGCGGAAAAGTACCTGTTGGGGAAGGATATTTCCGGAAAACAGGAATTAGCCAATACCTTTGCCTGAATTCCTGCGTTCAATCGCTCCTTTGATTTTTTTGTCTATGACCACCCCGGGTATTTTACTTTTCACTTTTCTGGCTGCGTTTTGGCAGGGCCCTGCCGCGCCCGCAGGCGATGGAAAAATTTATTTAAAAAACCCCTCCTTCGAAGATGCCCCGCGCGCCTCAACCTGCCCCGATGGCTGGGCTTCGTACACCCGCGGCAGTACGCCCGACATCATGCCCGGCGCCTGGGGGGTGCATGTGCCGGCACAGGAAGGCAACACCTGTGTGGCGCTGGTAACGCGGGAAGACGGTACCCGGGAAGATATTTCCCAACGCCTGCCGGAGCCCTTGAAGTCGGGCACCTGCTACACCATCACCATCTACCTGGCGCACTCCGCCCAATATGTCGGGTACAACCACCCTACCCGCTTGCGTATCTGGGGCAGCACAGGTCAGGCGAAACAACAACTCCTCGCTACGTCAACCCTGATCGACCATTCGGGGTGGAAGTCGTATAAATTCCAGTTCGTTCCCAACCACAACATGCAGTTCATCACCTTCGAAGCGTATTTCGCGCCCGGCGCCTTGTTTCATTACCGGGGCAATTTGCTCCTCGACAACTGCTCGCCGATCGAACGCTGTGACAGAGCGTGATTCGAGTGCGGAGTGCGGAGTGCGGAGTACGGAGTGCGGAGTGTCCAACTTTCAGGGGGAGGTGAAAATCGGGTTTATTTTTTATTGCGATGCAGATCGGTGTTTACGATGATGGCTGCGCAAATAAAAAACAGGGAGCCGATTTTGTCGGTTTCCACAAAATCGTTCATCAGCATGAGCATGGCGATGAGCATGAAACTGAGCAACGCCGCCACCAGTACTCTTCGGCTTGCGGGGTCGGGCGTGCGATGGTAAATTTGCTGCCCCTTGAATATGACTATCAGGCAAAAAATTAAAAAAAACACCAGCCCCGGCACACCCTGCTCCACCGTGACCATCAGGTAATAATTGTGAATACCCGAGCGCTCGGGGTTGTCGCTCACATAGGTTTTAAAACTGGTAACGGTGTAATTCCGGTAATTGAAATAAAAATTACCCGGCCCGAAACCCGTGTACGGTTTGTCCCGGATCATGTAGGCCGCGGCCACCCAGCGATACACCCGCTCCATGATGGAAATGTCTTCCAGTTTGGTCGTCGCTTCCAGCAGATTGTCAAAACGGGTGTGTGAAACTGCCCGTTCGTAGTCGGGGGCAAATTCCAGCCAGTTGTCGCGGCTGGTCACCGTCACCACCAGGGCCGTGAACACCAGGGTGAAGGCGAGCATGCTGATTTTAATGAGTTTGCGGCGGATCAGCCAGTAAATCCCCACGGCTGCCAGCAAAGCAACATACGCCGCCCGGGTGTAGGCAAAGTTGATCCCAAAAAGCAACACCGCAACACCGCCCGCCAGTACCCACCAGGCGCCGGAATAACGCCGGTACCAATACGTGCCGTACCAGACAAAAGGCAGGAAAATAGCGAGCAGGCAGGCATACATCACGTGGTTGCGGTAGAACGGTCCCATAACATAATTCACCTCCCGAAACGAAAAGCCGTGCGGCGCATGGCGTACCAAAACGGTAAGCACCGTAAAAAGCAGGGGAATAAAAAACCACCACAGAAATTTTTTGAAATCGCGCGCCTCCTGCAACAAATGGGCCGCCAGCAGGTAAAAAACCAGCACGTACCAGCCTTTTGCCAACAAAAATTTGAACGACACTAAAAAATCGGTCGACCCAAGTACCGCAACAGCCGTCCAGATCAAATGCGCCAGCAGGGCCAGCGATACCGGGTGGCGCACAAAACGCGCATCTACCGCCCGCCAGTTTCGCAAAAACCAGCCGATCGACACCAGTGTCAGCAGCCACATCAGCGGCTCAGAAGGCAGGTCGGTGCCCAGCCCCCCCGGCAGCTCCATCTCGATCGAAAGTGGAATACAGGCCAACATCAGGAAAAATACCTTCCTGAAATCGACCACCGCCAGCCAAAGGACCAAAGCCGCTACCGGAATACCCGCCAGCCACCACATTTGCAGGTAAATGGCAGCCCAAAGGCAGCCCAACAGGAGCACGACCAAAGCGCCCACCAGCCAGCGCTGCGGATGATTGGCAGGAAGTGCAAGGAATATGTCGGGTTGGAAACGCATCAGTTTGTTTTGCAATAAGCGGATTCCCATTTCAGGAAAAACACGCATCACGCCGCCCCCTTAATTGCTTTCCAGCGAATATCTTTATACGAATCGGCAACCAGGGCCGCAAGCACGGTAAACAGAAAGGCGCCAACAAGCGATGCCAAAACGATAATGCTTCGCTTGGGCCGGCTTTTGATCAGCGGTACTTCGGCTGTTTCGACCACCAGCACCGCCGGGATGTCCGTGTTGTAGGTTGCCAGGATTTGATTGTAGCGCTCCAGGTCGTAACTCAATTGTTTGCGCGACTGAAAATGCAGGTCCTGCAACACAGCAATCTGCGGCGAGCCTTCATTGAACCGTTTGATGGTCATGTTGTCGCTACCTGCTCCGGATGCTGCATTCATGAGTTGCTGGCGTTGCCGTTCGTAGGCTTTCAGGTTGGCCCGGATGTAGGCGATTGTATCGCGGGGAATACTGGAATCAGGTTCCAGCACTTCGAGTTTGGCCCGGTTGCGCGCGATTTCCGACTCGGCTTTGGTCAACTGCTCCGAAAGCTGCTCTCCCTGGGCTGTCGGCGCATAAATGCCGTAGTACGCTTGCGTTCGGCGCAAGCTATCGCCCAAAAGTTCCAGTTCAGCTTTTTTGCGTTTAATGTTGCCTTCAAATGCCTTGAGCAGGGTCCCCTGGCTTTCCTGGATCAGCCGTTGGGCGATGGTGTTGATTTTCTGACGGGCCGCATTGGCCATCTCGGCAGCCATCCGGGGGTCCGTATCCTCCATGTTCAGTTCAATCGCATCGTTTTTATTTTTCTGCGCATTGTACAGCGCGCGGAAAACCTGCCGCACTTTGAAAGGCCCCTGTTTACTCGCCGAATCGATGCCGTAATGCGCATACAAGTTGAACGCTTGCACCATAAAATCTTCCAGTTCTTTGCTCACCGCAATTTCAGACAAACGGTCAAGGTCGCGGTCGGAGCCGTAATAGTCCGTTACCTGGCCGGTATTGCCAAACATCAGTTCCGGGTTGGCCAGTTGTGGGCTGGCCGGGTAGAAGATGGTCGTCGCCTGGTAATAATTGTCGAGCAACAGGGAGAATCCTATGCTACCGGCCAAGGCCAAAATGCAGACATTTCGGATTGTTTTGCGCCATTGGTAAATGGTTTGCAAGACCCCAAGAAGGTTGTCGCGGTTTTCCATATTTTTTGATCGAGTATGTAATTGGGGCGCAAAAGTAGGAAATACAAACCGCCCGGCGCGAACAACACACCGGGCGATTTGCAGGTTCCGGCTCTGGGCGGAACGTATATTGGCAGTGGAATGCTGCCCGTAAACTTGTCAAGAAATTAGGCTGATCTAAAACGAAATGCGTGGCAAGCTATGCCGCCTGCCATTCTTCCAGCAACCGGGCCGCCTCTGTGGAGCCCATTTTTGCTGCCGCTTGCAAGTCAAACGCATATTCGGGTTTGCCAATGCGGTGCATCGCAATGGCGCGCTGCAACAGTCCGTCGGCCTCCGGCACCAGTTCTATACCGGAAGGGTACGACAGCGTTTGGTCGAAAGCCTCAAGCGCTGCGGGGGCATCATTCAGCGCCAGCAGCGCTTTACCCAGTAAATACGCGGCACGGCGGCGGCGTGGAAAATTGGGGTCGTCCTCCGGAAAATTGCGTTTCAGGTACAACCGCAATTCGTAGGCCGCTTCTTTGTATTTTTTTGCGTGAAAAAGACATTCGCCTTTTTTTAACCGGGCCAGCCAATGCAACGGTTGCAATGCCAGGGAAGACTTCACGGCCTTTTCAAAATCCAGAAAAGCGCCGTCCCATTCGTTTTTCAACATCTTGATTTTGCCGCTTCCGTAATACGCATCGGGGTTATTGGGGTTAAACCGGATGCTCTTCGAGAAATCGCGCAGGGCGTCGTTGAAATTTTTCAATTTATAATTCACGTAGCCCCGGCGCTCGTAGGCCAGTGCATGGCGCTCGTATTTTTCAATAGCCCGGCTCAGGGCCTCGGTAGCTTCCAATTCTTTTCCACCCTCCTCGATGAGCGTGCGCCCGCGCCGGTACTCCTGCACGGCCACTTTGTCGGAATCGGGCTCAATATTCTGGGTATCCAGCAGGCTGCCGTCGTCGATACACCAGGCCCAGATATTACCGGCCACCGCAAATTGGGCGATCTCTTCCAAAAGCGCCGTTGTGCTGCGGTAGGCTTTTTCAGAATTCATGATCTTTTGCTGCGGCACCGTCAGGGAATAGTCTTCTTCCGAAAACACATCTTCCGCTTTAAACAGAATATCTGTTTTGAAATACGTTTCCAAACGGTTCTGCCAGTGGCGCAGCACCATTTCAAACGTACGGGGGTTACCGAACTCAAGCCGGCCCTTAAAAATCAATTTTAAAAATTGTGTCGTAGTATTCATCCTGCCTGCTGTTTGACTAAATCCGTTTTCAATCCGGGTTGACATGGGATCCAGGTATTCATGGGTATTTAAGGCAAAAAGCTTGACGTTTTACGGCATGTTTGAAGGCCGCAAAATAGCGTCGGGATAACCTTGCGTTGCTGCCTTTTTATGCCCTTCGATTATTTAAGATCAAACAAATTCCAGGACAAAAAGCCAGACAACGAGCAACACGACAACCTAAAAAACGGCTTGCCGTGTATTAAATTTCCACAAAATCATTTTTCGAAGCCCTTTTCGGTAGGATTATCGGTCGAAGCACTTGGTTGACCGGACGAAAAGGAACGCTTTCCCAAAAGAGTAACAAATATCCGGCAAAATGGGTTCAAAAACAAATGTTTAAGGAAAGAAAATAAGCTAAATTATTTGTTTATAAATAAATCGCATAAATTTTATTCTGTTTAGCGGCGCTGCTCCGGGTAGTTTGCCAAACAAAATGGCGAAAGTGCTGTGCGCTCTTCGGCAAAGCATGCCGTTAGGACACAAAGATATTTTTATGCATTTTAGCGCCGTTTTTTATTCTGCTCCATTGCCAAGCCCTTAAAAAGTCAAATTGTTTTAAATTTTAAGGTGTAGTGTAATTCTATTGTCAAATGCAGGAAAAAAGGTTATTCGACTATCTCTACGATCAACTGGAATCGTACCCGCAGGAAAAAGCCTTCGGGCACAACGTAGCCGGGCAATGGCAGTATTTTTCTACGGCCGAAATGGTGCGCCGCGTCAACAGGGCCAGTCGCGGACTCCTGGAACTTGGCCTGCAACCGGGCGACAAAGTTGCCACCGTCGTGTACCAAACCAGCCCGGACTGGGTAGTTCTGGAGTTTGCCATGGGCCAAATCGGTGTGCTCAATGTGCCGATGTACCCTACGATCAGCGCCCGGGAATACCAATACATTCTGCAGGAATCCGAAGCAAAATATTGCTTCGTCGGGGGGGGCGACTTATACGACAAAGTGTTGGCCGCCAAAGCCAACCTGCCCGGCCTGATCGAAATTCTCAGCTTTGTTGGACACCCCGATGTGCGAAACTGGAACGTCTTGCTGGGGCCGGAATCAACCACCGAATCGGCAGAACAACAGGCCGACACCCCGGAAGCGCCAGCCAGCCTGTCGTATGAAATTTACCCCGAAGTCGAACGTATCAAAGCCACCATACGCCCCGACCAGGTGATGACGCTGGTGTATACCTCCGGCACTACCGGCAACCCCAAAGGCGTGATGCTGACGCACTCCAATGCCGTGTTCAATATTGAAGCGCTCCGCAAATTCCTGCCCTTCGAACCCGGCGACCGCGTGCTCAGCTTCCTGCCGGTAAGCCATATTTTTGAACGGATTGCCGTGTACGCGTTTACTGCCTTCGGCGGCAGCGTGACCTTTACCGGCACCGACAACCTGGGGGGCGAAAACGGTGATTTGCGCGCCATCCGCCCGCATTATTTCACGACAGTACCGCGCTTGTTGGAAAAAGTTTATGAAAAAATCATTGCCCGGGGGCTGGACCTTAGCGGCCCAAAACGCTGGCTGTTTTTCTGGGCGCTGAAACTTACCGACAACTGGTATTTCGATTACAAACCATCCGGCCTGGCCGCGCTGAAATGGAAAATAGCTGACCGGCTCATTTTCAGCAAATGGCGGGAAGCGCTCGGCGGCTGTGTCAAAACGATCATCACCGGTGCAAGCGCCTGCCCGCTTCGCGTCATGCGCACGTTCAACGCAGCCGGAATTCAGGTCCGCGAAGGATACGGCATGACGGAAGTTGCCCCGGCGCTGAGTTTTAACCGGCCCGAACCCGGCGGCGCTTCTCTGGGCACCGTTGGCCCGCTGCTCGATGGCGTGACGGTACGCATTGAACCCAGTTCCGACTACCGGCCCGGCGAAGGCGAAATTCTGGCCCAAAGTCCCGGCGTGATGACCGGCTATTTTAAACAACCGGAGCAAACTGCCGAAGTATTCCGCGAGATCGACGGCGAACGCTGGTTTGCCACCGGCGATATCGGCACCTGGGTGGAAGCGGCCAATGGACGGAAATACCTCAAAATCACCGACCGCAAAAAAGAATTGCTGAAAACCAGCCACGGAAAATACATTGCCCCTGCCCCTATCGAATCGGCACTCCGCGAACATTACCTGGTGGAGCAGGCCATGGTGGTCGGCGATGATGTGAAATTTGTATCCGCATTGTTGGTTCCGGCTGAAGAAGGCCTGCGCGACTGGTGCCAGCGGCACAGCATTCCCTGGACAAACCTGGCCGAAATGATCCGGCTCCCCCAGGTACAGCGCCGCTATGAAATGCTGCTCGAACGACTCAATGCACAATTGAGCAAATTCGAACAGGTCAAGAAATTCACTTTGTTGGCGGCCCCCTGGGAGCCCGTCAAAGCCGACGGCTCCGAGGCCGAACTCACGCCGACCCTGAAATTGAAACGCAGGGTTATCCTGAACAAATTCCGGACAGAAATTGAAGCCATGTACAATTAGAGCATGTTGGGGATTTTAACACCGCACCTCGTAGCACTGCTTTTCCACTACTGCTTTGTGCGGAACAACTCCACCGAGTCTTCCACCACAATTGGTTGGCCGGCATCGCCTACATAAAACGTGTCCCGCTTGATGCGAAACTCGCGCTGCGCCGTGTCCAGCACCGGCAAGCCATTCAGTGGCAACTGCCGAATCTGTCGGTAAGTAGCCGTATCGATGTGGATATCCGGCCAATGGAAGACGGTTCCGGCGCCTGCTTTTTTTTCCAAAATTGAAAACGTCGTATTCAGCATGGTTGCTCCGCCAAAATCCAGCGTATCGGCGTACAGTTCGACCAGGCGGGCCTGGTTAAAAAAAGCATTGCGAAAGCTAACCAGGTGCAGGCTTGCCCGGGTGAAGTTGGTATAATCGAAGGAGGAGCCGCTGAAGTCGCAGTTGTTGAAGGTGGCTTTATGAAAATTGGCGAAATCAAAACTGGCCGGACTGGCCGAGCCACCCGTAGCCAGCACCCGGGCATCGCGCAGTTGGGCGCCTTCCAGGTTTGCATTGCGCAAATCGGCGCCGGTCAATGATACCGATTCCAGCACGGCATTGGATAAATTTATATTTCGCAGGTAGGCGCCATCCAGGTTAACATGTTGCAGGGTGGTATAGGAAAAATCGGCCAGCAAAAAAATCTGATCGTAGGTGCCTTTGCTCAACTTGCTCGCCAGAAGACTGAGCAAAACCTGCCCGCGCTCCGGGCTGCTCATTTGCGCCGTAATGGAGTCGCCTTCCAGAAAATAGTACGGTTTCAGCGCCTTGGTCAGCGCCACGATCCGCCCCACCAACTGCGGGCTGAGCGCCCGGCGTCCGGGGTTCATGCGCAATTCCTCGTCCACCTTGTTCAGCACATTGTCGAACAGAAAAACGAGCGAGCTGCGCCGTTCAGCCTCCTGCAGGTACGTTTGCTGTTCGATCCGTTTGTTTTGGATGTCCAGCTTTTCATTTTGCTTTTTCAGGTAATACGTTTGCAAACCTGCCAGTACCAGAGGCCCCAGGGCAATAAGCACCATGACCGTCCCGACCCGGGTTACCCGCCGCAAGGTGGCATAAAGCACTTTTTTTATGGTTTCACGCTCCAGGCGGCGTTCGGCTACCTCATCCACCAGTTGGGTCACACTGCCGTAAAGCGACTTGCCGGCAAAGGTGCGGATCATCAACAATACCAACCTGTTGCGGGTGGTTTTCCGAACCGCCAGCTGCGCCTCCAGCAATGCCAGGCGTTCACGCAGGCGCCGGTTCTCCTGCTCAAGTTCAGTATGCTTTTCCGAGTTTTCCATTTTACAAGCGTTCGCGTTCTGACAAATGTAACGCGAACCGCCGGTTCGCGCCAAAACATGGACAAAGTTGGTTTTACAACGCAGTGAATCGCTGAATGCAGGTACTTTTGTTTCAACTTAATTCCCCACTGGTCGTTGCAAGCCTGCGGCTTGCCGCGAACCGGAGGTTGAATATGGCACCACTGTTTTTTTTTTTAATCCGTTGAAAAAAACAAGATTCTCATTTCTAATTTAACGTGAGTTTTGGATAAGTTTGATCATTAAATTTACGATTACGTGATTTAACATGCATCAATCAGATGTCTCCCTCCGGTCGACATGACAACATACGTTCTGCAAACTTCTTTATCAGGTTTTTCGCTACGCTCAAAACTTCCCCAAGCGGTGTGCAAGTTTTGAGCGTAGCGAAAAACCTCATAGACCACCTTAAATATCAACGACTTGTCATGTCGACCGGAGGGAGACATTTGCTGAAACTTTATCCAAAACTCACGTTAATTTATCCCCGGTGGTGCAAGCCTGCGGCTTGCCGCGAACCGGAGGTTCGCGATACATGGTACTGACCCACGGCTATTTTCTGCACGAAGACCCCAAAGAACAGGCAATTATGAAGCCGTATCCACCTTTGGGCATTCTTTATCTCTCGGCCTGGTTGGACCGGCACGGTGTGGAAAATACGGTTTTTGATACGACGTTCGCCACGCGCGAATCGTTGCACGCCTGCCTGCTGGAGCAACGCCCCGGCATTGTGGCGCTGTACACCAACCTGATGACCAAACGCAATGTCATCGCCATCATGCAGTTTATCCGGAATCAAAACAGCCTCCGGAACTGTCTGATCGTGCTCGGCGGCCCCGATGTCACCCACAATACCGGCGAATACCTGGGCGCAGGCGCCGACCTCCTGGTGATCGGCGAAGGCGAACAAACGCTGTTGGAAATTGCTGAACATTTTCGAGTGCGGAGTGCGGAGTACGGAGTGCGGAATCTAACCTCCCCCGAAAAAGTTGAACACTCCGCACTCCGCACTCCGCACTCCGCACTCGTCAATATTCCCGGCCTGGCTTACCGCCTTCCCGACGGCTCCGTGCATCGCACCGCGCCCCGGGAAAAAATTCGCGACCTGGACGATCTGCCGCTCCCAAACAGACCAAAAATTGACCTGCAACAATATCTCGATGCCTGGAAACAGGCGCATGGGCACAGCGCCGTGAGCCTGAGCACCCAGCGCGGCTGCCCCTACACCTGCCGCTGGTGCAGCACGGCGGTGTACGGGCAAAGTTACCGGCGGCGCTCCCCCAAAGCGGTTGTCGATGAAATTGCGTGGTTGCAGGCACATTACAACTTCGACCTGATCTGGTTTGTCGACGATGTATTCACCATCAGCCACAAATGGTTGCAGGCTTTCCACGACGAACTGCGGCTGCGCCAAATTCAGGTGCAGTTCGAGTGCATCACCCGGGCCGACCGCTTGAACGAAGCCGTGGTTCAACTCCTGAAAACCAGCGGCTGTTTCCGGGTCTGGATCGGGGCGGAAAGCGGCTCGCAACGCATTATTGATGCGATGGACCGCCGGGTAGATGTGCAGCAGGTTCGCAGCATGATCCAGGCATCTCGCCGCGCCGGTATTCAGGCCGGCACCTTCATCATGCTGGGTTATCCGGGCGAAACGGAAGCCGATATCCGGGAAACCGTCGAACACCTGAAAGTATCCAATCCTGATCTGTTCACCATCACGGTGGCCTACCCGATCAAGGGAACCGGCTTGTACGAGGACGTACAAGCATCGATCCACAGCGCCCTGCCCTGGACCGAGCGCACCGACCGCGACCTGGATTTCCGGCGCAACTACTCGCGCCGGTATTACGACTATGCCGTGCGCTGGACGGTCAATGCCGTGCACTGGCATAAGGCAAAACTCGCCGGACGCAGTTTTACATTCGCCGGATTGATGTTTTTTGGAAAAATGCTGCTCGCACGGGGCGGCATGGTTTGGTGGCGGCAGTTGGGGCAATCAAAACCATGAACACTATTTCCAAAGTACAACCGGCGCCTGCTGGTACTTGTACGTCGTGTCGGTGAGCCGGAGCAGTTCCCGGGTTTTCCAGTTAATGCGGTGGATGGCAAATTGCGTTTGGTCGGTGTCGAATGTTTCCACAAACAACCAGCGCCCGTCGGGGCTCCAGTCGTGCCAGCCTTCGTCGAAACTATTTTCCGTCAGTTTCCATTGGCGCGAACCATCGGGCGCCACAGCGTAGAGGCTGTACTTCCCGTTCTGGAACGATTGATAACTGATAAAATTTTCGCGGCGGTTCCAGCGCGGCGGTCCGGCGTGGTAGCTGTGCCAGGGGGCGGTGGTATCGCCGGTCGGGAAATGCGTGAGTTGGCGCATATCGGAGCCGTCGGCGCGCATGCTGTACAGCTCTTCGATTGCATTCCGGTCGCGGCGATTTTTTTTGTAGGCAAAAACAATCTGTTGCCCGTCGGGCGAAAATAGCGGGTCGCGGTGCAACGCAGCGGTGTCGTTCGTCAGCTGTCTAAAATCGCCGGTTTCCGTATTCACAAGGAACAACTGCATTCGAACCGCCTTGCCGACGCGGCCGGTGACGACCAGTTCGCGGCCATCGTTCCGGCTGCTCATCCAGGAGTCTTCCAGTTGCAGTCCGGTGACTTTGCGCGGATTTCGGCCGCCGGCATCGGTTTCGTATAAAAAGTAGCACCGCCGGCAGGTATCGCGGTCGGAGATGAAGAACAAGCGGTTTTTCCAGGCGAAGTAGGTCCAGGCCACATCCGGGTGGTTGGTAATGTTCTGTTTTTGTGTGCCGTCGGCATTCATGATGAACACATCATAATTGTCGTTGGCATTGTCAACCAGCACGTTGTATGCAATTTTCCAGGTATCGAGGGTGTTTTTCCGGGCAGTGGTGCAGGCAGTCAAGCCCGCTAAAAGCAGGCAAAGCAGGGTGAGATTTTTCATAAAAACTGTTTTTTTTAGAAAACAAATTGTTTACGCAAAAGTAACTGCGGCGCCGACGTTCCGATTGGAAAAATTTTACCTTCTATCCCATCCACGCAGCAATGCAAGGCCGCAGGGCAGGTGCATGCGGATCAATCCAGCGGCAGATAATTTAAATATGCACCGCGTTTCCCCAGGTAAAACGACGGGGAAAATCCCGAAAAGGATCGGAATTCATTGATAAAATGCGCCTGATCGTAGTAGCCGCAGGCGTAGGTGAGTGCACTCCAGTCGGGTTCACCACGGGAGGATTCCAACTGGCGGACAGCCTGCTGAAATTTTAATATCCGGCTGTACACTTTTGGCGGCACGCCGATATGCAAGTGAAAAAGCGACACAAAATGTTTGTGGCTATAACCGGTCTTTCCAACAATGGCTGCAATGCCGGCAGCGGTATCCATGCCTTGCAGGCGGTTGAGTGCGAAGTCGATGACTGGGTTGGACGCCGGCGCGTTTTGAATTTTTTGCTGAAAAAACTGCTCCAGCCAGGCAAATTTCCGGGCCGGTTCCGGGCGTTCCAGCAGGCCATTGCGCAGGCGTTCGAAGGCGGGTCCCCAAACCAGGTCCAGCGGCACCACCTGGCCGGCAATCGCCCCGGCCGGCATGCCAAGAATGGATAAAATACGGCCCGGCCGAAAGCGCACGACCAGCATGGATGCCCCCTGGGCAGCCTCGATCGTGATGAAGTTCCGGTGCACCCCGGAAATCCAGCCGCCTTGCACGCGTTGTGCCGCATTCGGGTCATCGTTTTGGTACCAAAAATTTGGCTGGCCGCGCAAGTCGATGACCAGTTCAATATGGCCGTCGGGTAGCATGCGCTCCCGCAAATGATCGGAAATCAAATTTTCATACAGGAAAAAATGTTCGATGTATTGGTCGAGCGGTGGCGTGGGTATGTGCAGCCAGTATTGCATACGGGCGAAAATACGGCGTTTACCGGTCGCGATCCAGCAGGCTGACAATCATTTCCCGAAGCGCAACCTTCCGTGCCTCGGGAACATCCACTTTTTCCAACTGCGCGAACGCTTCGGTTTGAAAATGTTTTTTTTCGGCGGCAGCCAGTTCGGGTATGTTGTATTGATCAAAAATAGCGCGCACAGCTTCGACTTTTCCGGGGGCTTCCGGCCCGGTTTGCAACCAGGTTTCCAACGTACGCCGGTTTTCGGCCGGCATGGTTTCGAGTGCCTTCAGCACCAGGAAGGTTTTTTTATTTTGCAAAATATCACCGCCAACCTGCTTGCCGAATTTGGCGGGATCGCCGTAGGTATCCAGCAGGTCGTCCTGGATTTGGAACGCAATGCCTGCCAGCCGTCCGAAATGGTACAGGTGTTCGGCGTCGGCCGGCTTTGCTCCGGCGCAGATAGCGCCCATTTCCATGGCGCCGCCGAGCAAAACCGCTGTTTTCAGTTCGATCATGCGGATGTACTCGGGCAGTGCGACATCGTTCCGGGATTCAAAGTTAATGTCGTATTGCTGACCTTCGCACACTTCGGTAGCCACCCGGCTGAAGGTTTTCACCAATTCGGTCACGACGGCCGGATCCGGGAACGAAGTCAGGTACCGGTAGGCATGTATGAGCATGACATCACCGCTGAGAATACCGGTGGTTGTGTTCCAGCGGGTATGCACGGTAGGTTGGCCCCGGCGCAGCGGGGCAGCATCCATAATGTCGTCGTGCATCAGGGTGAAATTGTGGAAAAGTTCAACCGCCCAGGCAGCGGGAAGCGCCATGTCTATCGCATCGGCAAACAACTCTGCCGCCATCAGGAGCAGGGCCGGGCGCAGGCGTTTGCCGCCAAGGTCAAGCATGTAGGCGCAGGGCTCGTAAAGGTCGCGTGGCGCCTCCGGGAAGGGGTTGGCGGCGGCGTAGGCGTCTATTTTGGTGAGGGACTGAATGAAAGAAAGCATAGTTTTTAGGGTTCAATACCTAAAATTAGCAGAGGAACCGGAGGATTATTTCTACCCTGGCGCATGACATTGTAAACTTCGCCTTCAAAATATGCAATTCCACTGGACATTTGAGATTGCATTGCTTTGGTTGGCAGTATTTCTATACCAAGATTGATAACACCGCCTGAAAAAAACAGCATATGTTTTACAAATAAATCAAACCATCAAATCGCCCGGTTCACATCAAATTGCTCCAGATAATCGGCTACCCGGCGGATAAAGGAGCCGCCCAGCATACCATCCACCACCCGGTGATCGTACGACATGGACAGGAACATCATTTGCCGGACGGCGATCACGTCGCCGTATTCGGTTTCCAGCACGGCCGGTTTTTTGCGAATGGCGCCGGTTGCCATGATGGCGACCTGCGGTTGGTTGATGATGGGCGTGCCCATCACGTTGCCGAAGGTGCCCACGTTGGTCAGCGTGAAGGTGCCGCCCTGGATCTCGTCGGGTTTGAGTTGGTTTTGGCGGGCGCGGCTGGCCAGGTCGTTCACCTGTTTGGTGAGCCCGACGAGGTTGAGGTGGTCGGCATTGCGCACGACCGGCACGATGAGGTTGCCACTCGGAAGCGCAGCAGCCATCCCGATGTTGATGTCTTTTTTGACAATGATCTGCGTGCCTTCCACCGAAATATTGATCATGGGGAAATCCCGGATGGCGCGCGCCACGGCTTCGATAAAAATCGGGGTGAACGTGATATTCTCGCTGTATGTTTTTTTGAACTTGTCTTTGATTTTGTTCCGCCAGTTAACCAGGTTGGTCACATCGGCTTCCACGAACGACGTTACGTGGGGGCTGGTGTGCTTGCTCATGACCATGTGGTCGGCGATGAGCCTGCGCATGCGGTCCATTTCAACAATTTCCACGTTACCAGACGATGCAGCAGCGGGGCTGGAAACCGGCTGGGCCATTGGAGGCGGCGCTTGCGGGGCAGTGGTCACTGCCGGCGCGGCGCCCCGGTTGGCGACGTACGCCAGCATGTCTTTTTTCGTCACTCGGCCTTCCATGCCGGTACCGGCTATGGCATCCAGTTCGGCTTGAGAAACACCTTCCTGCCTGGCGATAGTACGCACCAGGGGCGAGTAAAACCGGCCTGTTGCGCCGGTTTTTGCCGGGGCCGTGGTGAGCGCCACCGCCTCCTGAACGCGCGGAGATTCGGGTATTGGTTGGGCGCCATTGCCGTTGGAAGCGGATTGGCTGACGGCAGGCGAAGCTTTGGGCTGCGCATCGGCCGCTTCGGTTTCAATAATGGCAATGACGGTATTGATCGGCACCACGTCGTTTTCCTTGAACAGGATTTCCGTCAGCACACCCTCCGTTGGGGAAGGCACTTCGCTGTCTACTTTGTCGGTAGCAATATCGAGCACCGGTTCATCCAGTTCAACCCGGTCGCCCGGCTTTTTGCGCCACGACAAAATCGTGGCTTCCATGATGCTTTCGCCCATTTTGGGCATCACAAGTTCTACGCGCGCCATAGTTCGAATGATGTGTGGCAGTTTGCTGGACAAAGGCTGACCTGAACTACCTGTTAATTTATTTTATTTGGTTAAAGCCCCGCAAAGGTACAGCAACAACCGGCATTGCACCACAGTTGCAGCCGCGTTTTGGAATTTTATTTTGTGAAAAAATGCACCTTTGCGGCCCGTAGGGGCGACCCTTGCGGTCGCCCGGATTTCACAACCGCAATGCCCGTAGGGGCGACCCTTGCGGTCGCCCGGGTGTGGCGCTGGGTACCCGGGCGACCGCGATTCATGCGGGCGACCGCGATTCATGCGGGCGACCGCGATTCATGCGGGCGACCGC
>CAZAEZ010000021.1:88987-102537 GCA_964484205.1 uncultured Saprospiraceae bacterium
TTCATGCGGGCGACCGCGATTCATGCGGGCGACCGCGATTCATGCGGGCGACCGCGATTCATGCGGGCGACCGCAAGGGTCGCCCCTACCACAACAAATAAATTATGCAACCCATCAAGAACATCATTTTTGATTTCGGCAATGTGCTTTTTGACCTGGAACTTGGCGCCATTAGTCGGGAACTTAGGCGGCTGACCGGTGCGCAATTCGAATCGATCAAAAACAAGCTGGACCAACTCGGCGTGTTCCATCTCTACGAAACAGGCGGCATCAGCACCGAAGAATTTGTCGACACCTTGCGCCGGGCTGCCAATCCGGCATTGGAGCCGAAACAGGTGATCGATGCCTGGAATTCCATTTTTGTGGGAATGCCGCGCGAACGGTTCGACCGGGTGCTACGGTTGCGGCAACATTACCAGGTATTTTTACTGAGCAACATCAATGATCTGCATGCGTGTTGGATCGACGACTACTTACATCGGGAGCACAACTTGAGCGATTTTCAGGCGCGTTATTTCGACGCGGTGTATTATTCCCACCTGATCCGCTTGCGCAAACCGGACCGTGAAATCTACGAATACGTGCTCGCCGACGCCGAGTTGGTGGCGGAGGACTGTGTTTTTATCGACGATCTGGAGGAAAATATTGAAGCAGCCCGGCAACTGGGTATCCGTACGATCCACAAAACACCCGACCTGGATATCATGCAACTTATGGACCGCTTTTTATCTTAAAAATGACCCCAACAGTCGGATAATCCAGGTTTTACAGGCAGTCCCAATCGTACAAAACCCGGCTGAAATCCCGTGCGCGCAGGTCGTTTTCCCGGATAAAAAAATGCCCGACGCCCATGTCACCCCACATCAGGTCCATGCCTTCATCGGAATCGAGTTGAAATAAAAGCAACATCGGATCTTCGGGCCGGCGGGGGTCGTCTTGCGTGAAGTAGGCGTACCCTCCCAGCTTGTGGCCCTGGCTGTTCACGAGCTTGTTGAATTCATCCTGCACCTCCCACTCCTGCTCGCCAAACTGGCGGAAAAATCCGGCGCCAAACTGTTGCCAGAACCGGTAATCCGTCGCCGGGACTACTTCTTCGGCCAACGCAAACGTCAACGGATGCGATACCTCCGGATGGTGGGGCAGCAGATCATAGTCCGAAGTATCCGGAAAGGTCGTTTGCAGTGCCGCGGCATCGGTAGTCGGGTCAGGAAAAAAAAGCACCCGGAAGGTGTCGGGGTTTTCACCGTCGTCGAAATCCATGCCGTACAGGTCGTCGTCGTAAATATAAAACTGCAGGATGCCGTGCGCCGGAAAAGGCGCCAAACTGGGCAGGTCCGCAAAATTCAACTGCGCCAAAAAACACAGCGGACGTCCGTCGGGAGCCGTCGGATAGGCCGTTCCCGAAGGCAAATAGGGCAAGCCGCCAACTTTACTTTCCCACCAGCTTGTTGGTCGGGCCGCCCCGGATTTCACACGGATAAAGGACTGGCGGGTTGCCAATAATTTTTCGCGAAAGGGTTCGAGTACCGTGGAAAGATTGAGTTGCATGGTCGACGTGGTTGTTGAATGTAGGGGCGACCCTCGCGGTCGCCCAGTGTGAGGGTCGCCCCTACGGGCCCAATTGGGCAAGGTAAAAATCTTCTTTTGCACGCATGATTTCCTGTGCCGCAGGTGTTTTATCCGCGTAACCTGCCAGGTGCAATACACCGTGCGCGAGCACCCGGCAGAGTTCATGCCGGAAAGGTACGCCATGTCCTGCAGCGTTCTCCGCAACACGGTCGGAACTGATAAAAATATCGCCGTGCACGACGCCTTCGGTGTATTGAAACGTGATGATATCAGTGTAATAATCGTGTTTCAAATGTTCCACATTTACCTGGCGCAGGTATTCATCCGAGCAAAAAATGACGTTGATCTCGCCCGTTTCCTTTTGTTCCTGCAGGGCTATCGACAACAACCAGGCATTTATCCCTTCCGGATTGGGAAAGTCAAACGTAACATCTTCGAAAAAAAAGGAAACACCGGGCTCCGGGTTGTCGTCGATGGGAAGATTTGGAAATTGCATAGTGTGCGTGCGGCTGACCTTTTCCTTAAAAAAACACTTGCCGCCGGGTGCAAAGCATCCGGCGGCAAGTGCAGGGCGTAAATTGAATTATTCACCCAACTTAAAACGCATTTCAACCGTGCTGCCATTGCGGATAAACCGGCAGCTGTCGCTGAGGTTGCGCATGAGAAAAAGACCGCGACCGCCGCATTTTTCCAGCAAGTCCGGGCAAGTAGGATCGGGTACACAACCCGGATCAAAACCCGGCCCTTCATCGGATACCTGGATGGCCAGGGCGCCTTTTTGGCGGCGCATGGAAATGCAAACATGCTTGGAACAATCCCCGCGATTGCCATGCAACATGGCGTTGGTGACCGCTTCGGTCAGGCTGACTAAAATATTGCCGTGAAGATCTGGAGAAAGGTTATAGCGCTGTGCTAAATCTTGTACGAAAGGTTCAACTTGGGATACATTATCGGGGTTTGATTGAAGGGTTAGGTTTGTGTGTAAATCGCTCATTCGCAAGATGTAGAGTTAGATTCTGACTGCTCATTGTATGGTACGTAGGGCAAACAGGTTTCCGCTGGAGTAAATCGGTTGGGACGTGAACGGAACTGGGATTAGTAGCGAAAGATTACAAGGTACTTGCGAAGTTCATGGTTGGATTATGCTTTAAAAAGCACCGCAATTTAAGATTCTCTTAACACACGGCGCAAGGGGCATGCTCAAATATTTTCCGTTTTTCCCCAAAACAAACCTGTTTTTTACGAAAAACAGTCGAATGGGTCACAAATATAACGAAAAAAAATGTAAAAAACGACAGAGCAGACGACTTCCTGCTCCGTCGTTTTTTCCCTGTTTCAGCTATTCGCGCATACCCGGAATGCTGGAAATGTTCAATTGCTCGGCAACACGCTTGAGGTCGGCAACGGGAATTCCGTACCCGTCCAGTTCGGCCATTATGCCTTTTTCATTGTATAGTTTCAGGGAACAAAATTTATCGGCCGTACGGCATTTCTCGTAGGCTTTAAAATTACCCCAGTTTGAGGTGCGTTCGTAACCATTGTCGTCCTCCCGGTCAATTTCCAGCGTCGTCCAGGCAGCCATGCCCATCGTAGCCATGCCAATTCCGCCGGCATCGATAAGTTTGACGTTCAGGCGTTTTTCACCCTCCTGATAACGTGCTTCTGCCGAGGAGAACTTCATGCCCATGGCGCCGGCACTTTCACCGGTATGTTTGGTACGGGGCATATCCAGCATTTTATCCGGCAGGAGTTCTTTCAACTTCCGGAAGTTTACCGGAGTAACGTTTTTGTTGGCGCCCTGGATATTTTCGATTTGTTGTTGGGCCTGTTTCATGGCGTCCTGCATGGTAGCCGGCCCGGCAGCATCGGTGCCTGCCGAGGAATTTTCCGCATTGGGTACGGCACTTTCGCTCGCTTTCTCGGCACTATCCCCGGCGCAACTCAGCAGGGCCTGGGTAATCACAAGCAAAAAGAGCGGAAGAAAAAATCGGATTGGTTTCATTTAAAAATTGTTTAGGAGATGAATAGAATTGGCGGGAGTTGTTCTGACAAAGAAACGAAAATACCGGCCAATTCAAAACTCCGCATTACCCGGAAAGCGCGGGAATGCAATCACGTCCCGGATGTTGTTCATGCCCGTAATGAATTGCACCAATCGCTCAAACCCCAGGCCGAAACCCGCATGTGGGCAACTACCGAACTTCCGGGTATCGAGGTACCAGTACAGTTCGGTTTCCGGGATGTCCATTTCCTGCATTTTTTTACGCAACACCTCGTAACGCTCTTCGCGTTGCGAACCGCCGACAATCTCGCCGATCCCAGGGAAAAGAATATCCATTGCCGATACGGTGGGCCCCGGAACGCCTTCTTTCGGGTCGTCGAGGCGCATGTAAAATGCTTTGATGGCCGCCGGGTAGTTGGTCAGGATTACCGGTTTTTTGAAATGTTTTTCCACCAGGTACCGCTCGTGCTCGCTTTGCAGATCGGCGCCCCAGCCTTCAATCGGGTACTGGAACTTGCCTTTTTTGTTCGGGTTGGAATTTTTCAAAATGTCGATTGCCTCGGTATAGGTCAACCGCTCAAAATTATTTTCCACCACAAAACGCAATTTTTCCGTCAGGCTCATCTCCGAACGCTCGTGCTGCGGCTTGGTTTTTTCTTCGTTAAGCAGGCGCTCCTCCAGAATGGCGAGGTCGTCTTTGCAGTGCTCCAGGGCAAAATTGGTCACGTATTGGAGCATGGCCTCGGCCAAATCCATATTGTCGTTCAGGTCGGCGAAGGCAATTTCCGGCTCAATCATCCAGAACTCCGCGAGATGGCGCGTAGTATTGGAATTTTCAGCCCGGAACGTCGGCCCGAAGGTGTACACTTCGCCGAGTGCGAGGGCGCCCAGTTCGGCTTCCAACTGGCCCGATACGGTCAGATTCGTGGCGCGTTCAAAAAAGTCCTGCGAAAAATCCACGGCGCCGTGTTCATCCATCGGAACCTTGTTGAGCGGCAGCGTGGTCACACTGAACATTTCGCCGGCCCCTTCGGCATCGCTGCCTGTGATGATCGGCGTGTGCATGTAGTAAAACCCGCGCTCATGGAAAAATTTATGAATGGCAAACGCCAGCGCATGCCGCACCCGGAACACCGCAGCAAAAGTGCTGGTACGGAAGCGCAAATGGGCGTGCTCCCGCAAAAACTCCAGGGTTTGCCGTTTGGGTTGCAGGGGGAACTCCTCGGGATTGCAATCGCCGTAAATCGTCAGCTCAGACGCTTTAACCTCCACGCGCTGGCCTTTCCCCTGACTCTCAATCAACATGCCGCGGGCGCCGATTGCCGCGCCGTATTTCAGGCGATCGATCAGCGCCGGATCGGTATTTTCAAAATCAACGACTACCTGCAGGTTTGCGGCGCAGGATCCATCATTCAGGGCAATAAACTGATTGTTCCGGAAGGCTTTCACCCAGCCTTTTACTACGACCTCGGTGTCGATGGGTTCGGTGCGGAGGATTTCGGCGATTTTTGTTCGTTTCATGGTCTAAATCTGGTCGTCTTACTACTTTGAGTTTGTCCCGTACACACAAATCTGTTAAGTTTAATTTTTTCGGCTTTCCGCGTGTCAACCCCACCCCCATCCCCCATAGCCATCAACTTAAGCAACCTGAGGGGATGTACACTTTTAACTTTTCAAATTAGACTTTAAACTTTTGACTTTATTGAGCCCTTACGAGCGGGAAAACTGCCTTGAAAGTCAAAAGTCAAATTTGAAAAGTCAAAAGTCAAAAGTTTTATAGCCCTATGAATCCTTAAGTTGATGGCTATGGGGGATGGGGGTGGGGTAGACACGCGGAGGCTTTATTTTTCTAAAATAAGAACTTGTGTGTAATAAACAGACTTTGAATCGTCGGACAACTACTAATTTTTGATAATGATAGTCGTCCTGCGACCTGAAGTCGCAGGACGACTGAAAAAAGCGGCGCAAAAGTAATTCAAAAATGTGATTCGAGCCGGGTGCGATTTAACCTTTACCGCCCCCGAAAATTCTGGCGCAGCCAAACTGCCCCCAGCAGGAGCACGAGCAAGCCAATGGCCAGCCCCACCCGCAACGAGCGGTCTTTTTCCTCTGAAAGTACCTTCGACAGGTACAGCGGATTGGGACCGCCGGCCGAGCCGGGTCCCAGGTGAATGGCCCAGTTTTTCGGGTCCGAATTGTTCAGGTCCGGCATTAGCAAGTCGAGCGTAAAACCGCCTTCGGGCGGATCGATCAGGTAAGACACACTGTCCACCGCACTGCCGTCGGCGGCGTAGAGCGCCAGGCGCTCGGCATGCTTGTTAAACCCAAAGCGAAAATCACCGGTAATCAGCGGAACACGAGGGTGTTTGCGCCGGAAAGCCGCTGTGTCCTGGCAAACAACCAGGTAACCCTTGGGCGGAATCGTCACCACCGGAAAAACCCACTCGTGCCGTTGGTCGGCGAGGCGCCAGCCTACCATCGAGACCGGTTTGTTGGACGTGTTGTACAATTCGACCCAATCGCCGGTTTTGTGGCCGGCAGGGTCAATTTCGTTGATCAGCACCTTATCGGTCAGCGCATGTACAAAAGGCTCGAAGCGCGCCCGCACCCGGAGCGTATCCCCCGCCTTGAGGTAGGTAAAAATGGTCCGGCCATCGCGCTGGATACCCTCCCAGCCGGCAAAACGGTACCCATAGGCCGGCACCGCCACCAGTGTGACGGGCATGTTTTCAAAATACGTACCGGTATACCCGGCAGCGCCCACCGAAATGCATTGATTGACCAGCACCGTACCGCCTTCCCCCGCGGTTACCTGAAGGCCTGCCGTATTGCCAAGGTCAAAATGCCGGGTCAGGCAACTGCGCAAAAAATCGGGGCGTTTTTCAGCAAACGCACGCAACACCGACAGGTTGCGCTCCCAAACCAGGGAAGACAAGCGCCAACGCTGCAGGTGCCGGGGCATGTCCGGCCCCATTGTTTTTTCAAACCATGCGATTTCGGCAAGTACGTTTTGCGGCGCAAAGCTGGTATTCAGCCGGTCGCAAAGCCGGTTGACAAAGTCGCGTTTGAAGTCTTTGTTGCGCAGCAAATTGCGCAGCAAAAACGTACTCCACGGCGGGTTGGGCCAGCGGGGGCCGTCGGGCTCGGTAAAGAAAGCGATAGCGTCGTGTTGCCAGGCTTGCGGGTCGTACAGGCCGAAGCCCCAGTCGGTGTCGAACATGATCCAGCGCCAGCGCCCGCCTTCCCGCTTGGGGCGCCAGTAGCGGATATTGCCGCCGGCGTCGGTGTTGTCGCAATAAATTTGCGCAACCTGGTAGTCGATAAAATTAGACACATCCATCTGCCCCTGCACCCAGATGTAGTGTTTCTGGTCAGACAAATCGTGCGTTCGGATGTAATCGAGCAGGCGGCGATAGTGGCGGCTGCTGCCATGCCGGACGTTGATCTGGTGTTCCATCAGATCGAGCGAGTCGCGGTCCACATCGGCGTGGTCTTCCAGAAACCGGGCGTTGATTTTTTCCCGGATATGGTAAATGCCCCAGTACTGCCCGTTGAGGTACACCAGCGCCGGGCGGAAGGCTTGTTTTTCCAAATCCCAGCCTTCGGTGAGGCGGTTCATCAGTTCGTCGCGAAAATGGGCGCCGTCGAAATCGCTGCCGCCGTTGCGCAGCACGAGGTATTTGAATTTTTTAGGCTGGTCCGCGCCGAACAAGCGGTGGCGGAAAAACTTCTTCCCGTAGTTGCTGCGCGCCACCAGCACCATGCTTTTTTGTGGATAAATGCGACTGTAACCGCCAAACAGGCGAAACCCGGAGCCACTGTTGTGCACGCATTTTTTGTCGGATTCAAAAATTTCCACATTGCAAACAAACTCGCGGCGCGTCCAGAAATTGGCGCCGGGCTTGTTCATGGTGTTTTGTTTGGCATCCGGGCCATCCATCATGATACCGCGCTCCGGGTGGAATAAAATTCCGGGATTGATGGCCACCGATATGACCGGCAGATTGGTCGCCGGTTCGTTCAGGAAATACGTGCGGGTGAATGCCTGGCCCGAAATTTTGCCCCGCCGCGCGATAGCGCGCAACACCGTGGTTTGCTCCAGGCGGATCGGGCGGGTGTAGCGCGCCGAGTGCAGGGTAGGATGGCTGCCGTCGGTGGTGTAATAAATGGCGGCATCGCCGGCACTCAGCGATACTTCCGGATTTTGGTTGTAAAAACCACCCGGCAGGGA
Source organism: uncultured Saprospiraceae bacterium (assembly GCA_964484205.1). Taxonomy (GTDB): domain Bacteria; phylum Bacteroidota; class Bacteroidia; order Chitinophagales; family Saprospiraceae; genus M3007. Next base: position 96,790 of record CAZAEZ010000021.1, read on the forward strand.
GAAGCGCACCACCAGCGGCTGCTCTTCCGGCAACGGTTTTTGCGCAGCGGAAAAACAGGAAATTGTCAGAAACAGGGCTAAAAAAATGTACGGTTTCGGCACGAGTGAACGGTCGATTTGATTCGAAAGGTATTGATTAACAACCGAATGCCGGTAATCAGCGCGGGGATTTTGGTTAAATCAAGAATGATGCCAGTCCGCAGAGTACGGAATACGGAGTGCGGAGTGCGGAGTGGTTCACCTTCAGGGATAGTTGAATTTGCGTGGCCTTATTGATTGTCAAATCAAATGCAACGATCTTCCTTAAACGGAATGGTGAACCACTCCGCACTCCGCACTCTGTATTCCGTACTCAATACCGCTTGGGGTCGAACGCCTGAAGGGCCACACTGGTCGGTTTCCCGGAGGCCAGTTCGGCCACCACCTTGCCGGTGCCGGCGCCCAGGCTGATGCCGAGCATGGCATGGCCGGTAGCGACGATCAGGTTTTGGTTGTTCCGGGCATAGCCGATGTAGGGCATCCCGTCGGCCGAAACAGGCCGGAAACCGTACCACACTTTTTGGCGCGCCTGCGCTTTAAGTTGCACCGGATCGGCCAGCGCCTGAAAGCCCGGATCGCGCGCCAGGCCCGGCATAAAACGCGGCACCGCTTCCAGGATGCCCTGCACGCGGGCGAGCAGGATGCGGTCGTTGATCGGCCCGATCTCCATGGTGCTGCCGATGCGCAGGCGTTTGGGCCAGGGCGTAAGGGCGACTTTGGCTTCCGCCAAAATGCAGGGAAAATGCAACTGCTGCGCCGGATTGTCGATGGTCATCGAGTAGCCCTTGCCGGGCATGAGCGGCAGGCGTTCGCCGGCCAGGCGCGCCAGTTGCGGCGACCAGGAGCCGGCAGCGAGCACGATCTGCGCATCTTTGGTATCAATTTTCGCGGCCTGAGGCTGCCGGTAATGCACTGTGGTAATTTTACCGCCCTGGCGTTCGAAACCGGTCACTTCGGCGTTGCGGATAATTTTTACGCCGCGTTTTTCGAGCAGGGCCGGGAGTTGTTGCATCAGGGCGTTGGGGTTGAGGTGGGCGTCGTCTTTGTAGAGCACGCCGCCGCGCACATCGGGGCGGGCGTCGGGCTCGATGGTTTGCACCTGTTCGCGACCGAGTATTTCTACCTGCAAGCCCAGTTGCTCGGCTTTTTTGGCTGTTTCCAGTTCGCTTTTTTCGTACTTCTCCGTTTGGTAGTACATCAGGCAGCCTTTTTCGGTGAGGCCGAATTGCAAGTCGCCGGAAGCGGCCCAATCCTGGAACAGTTTTTTTGACAAAAGCAACAAATCGAGCAGCGGGCGGGCACTACGTTCCACATGTTCGGGTGTGGCGGCGCGCAGGAATTTCAGGCCCCAGTCGATCAAAGCCAGGCTCGGCACGGGCCGCACGTAGAACGGGCTTTTTTTCTGAAACAACCAAAACAGGCCCTGGCTGACGATGCCGGGCGCGGCCAGCGGCACGAAGTGCGAGGGCGAGAGGTAGCCCATGTTGCCGAAGGAGCAGTTGTCGCGGAGGTCGCCTTTTTCGAGTACGGTGACCTCCCAGCCGGCTTCCCGGAGGTAGAGTGCGGTGCTCAGGCCGATGATGCCGCCGCCGATGATGAGTGCTTGCATTGGGAGAAATTTTGGTGCGGTAAACGAGGTCAAACTTCGGAAAGAATCGGGAATCTTTCCGGTACAGCCGGCAAATATGTGATGGGCGGGGAAAAGATCAGCCAGCCGGATTGTTTTCAAGGGCGGAACGGATCAAATCGTCCGCAGGTGAATACAGGAGTTCATCCACCCCAGTATTGTAAAGTGCCGCCAGCGTGGTGAGCCGGTCTTCCGTCAGGCGCGTCAGCCCGCGTTCCATTTTACTGTAAGCGACCTGGGAAATTCCCAAATACTGGGCGACATAGCGCTGTGGATAATCGTGGAATTGGCGGAGCCGTCGAAGATTGCCTGGGAGTAAATCGGTGAAATAGGATTTCATACGGGCCTGGCGGGATGTGGTTTATTGACGTGGTTTGATTTTTACGAAGGTAGTAAAAAGTTTTAAAGTAAAACCACGTGGTTATAAAGTAAAACCGGAAGGCTTTGGCAAAAGATAATTTTGCGCGCACTTTTGTGCGCAGGCAGGAATGTTTGTCAATCAATTATTTTCATTATCATAAAATCGGTTTTTATTAAAAATTCACACATGAAAAACAGCACTTTTTTTGTACTCCTTCTACTCCTCGGCTCTATAGCCTGCACAAAAGAAGCCAATGACCGCGCGGCAAAAAGCAAAGCCGTTGACCCGAAAACCATTAATATCGTAGATGAAAGCGGTTTGAAAAAATACGCACATATGCCACCCAATACGACCTGGCATGATCTCGACGCATTTTACAAAGACGGCATAGAAAAATACCGCGACCGGCCGGAACTATCCTCGTTTAAAAGTTATGCGATAGTCTTCATGGTCAACCTGTACAACATGACCGACGATCAAAGCGGCGAAGCGACCGAACGGATCGCCTATTACGCAGAAGAAATGGCTGCATTGAAAAGCTGCAATGCTGAATCCCTGTATCGCATGCTCGTTCGCCTGCAAGGGCATTGGGAGCCGGCAAAAATTGCCTTGGTAGCGTCTACAGGTTATCAGAATTCTATGAACACGTTCAAATTGGTGGGTAAATCCGGCCCGTCTTTTTCGACTTGGGAGAACAACATGAACGGGCTGCTGGCGCTGGCAGAAACGAAATAGCATTCGGTGCATTTTGCTTGCCGAGGTTGGTAGTGAGGCGGTGACTTGAAGTCACCGCCTCACTTGTTCAATACCCCACCAACTGCTCCAACTGCCCCTTCAGCCGTTCCACCGGAAAAAAGTTTTGCTCCAGGGGTATCGCAAAGGGCACCGGCGTATCGAGGCTGGCCGCGCGCATCACCGGCGCGTCCAGATGTTCGAACAGGTGCTCGGAAATCCAGGCCGCCAGTTCGCCGCCGATCCCGCCAAACAAGGTGTCTTCGTGCAGGATGAGCACCCGGTTGGTGCGCCGCACCGAGTCGGCGATGGCCTCGTAGTCGAGCGGCAGGAGGGAGCGCAAATCAACAATATCGGCGTCGAGCCCCATTTCAGCCGTCGCCTTTTCCGCCCATCGCACACCCAGGCCGTAGGTAAGTATGCTCACCTGGCTGCCCCGCCGCACCTGCCGGGCTTTGCCGATCTCCACGGTGTAATACCCCTCCGGCACCGGGCCGTTTTCGCTGCGGTAGAGGGCTTTGTGTTCGAAAAACAACACCGGGTTGGGGTCTTCGAAGGCGGCCAGCAGCAGGCCCTTGGCATCGGCGGGCGTACTTGGGTACACGACTTTCAGGCCGGGCACATGGGTAAACCAGGCTTCATTCGATTGGGAGTGGAACGGCCCGGCGCCGGTGCCGCCCCCCGTCGGCATGCGGATAACCACGTCGGCGTTTTGGCCCCAGCGCCAGTGGATTTTGGCCAGGTTGTTCACGATCTGGTTGAAGCCACAGGTGACAAAATCGGCAAACTGCATTTCCACCATGCTCTTCATGCCTTTCAGGCTCAAACCCAGGGCAATGCCCACGATGGCGCTTTCGCAAAGCGGAGTGTTGCGCACGCGGTCTTTGCCGAAGGCTTCGACAAAACCCTGGGTGATTTTGAATACCCCGCCGTATTCTGCAATATCCTGGCCCATGAGCACCAGCTCGGGGTGGCGCTGCATGGCTTCGCGGAGGCCTGCGGTGATGGCGTCGATGAAGCGCAATGCCGGCGGTTCGACGGCTTGAGCATCCGCTTCGGGCTGTTGAACCGACGACACTGCGCCCTCCTTCGCCAAGGCTTCGGCGGGTGAAGCGTACACATCGCGCAGTTCGGCAGCCGTGTCCGGCGCCGGCTCGGGCATGCTGAACATCACCTCCACCGCATCCTGGATGTCTTTTTTGTACTGCTTGCGCAAATCCTGCGCCTGCACTTCGCGCAGCAGCCCTTGCTCCAGCAGCCAGTTTTCGTAGTTCAGCAGCGGGTCTTTTTGCGCCCAGGCATCCATAAGTTCCTGCGGTACGTACTTGGTGCCGCTGGCCTCTTCGTGGCCGCGCATGCGGAACGTCATGCATTCGAGCAGGAAAGGTTCCGGGTTTTCGCGCAGTTCCCCGGCAATTTTTTGAATGGTGGAATAGACTTCCAAAATATTGTTGCCGTCGATTTGGGCGCTGCGCATGCCGTAACCCACCGCGCGATCCACCAGGTTTTTGCAGGCGTACTGTTCGTTGGTGGTGGTGCTGAGGCCGTAGCCGTTGTTTTCGATGAGAAAAATGACGGGCAGTTTCCACACGGCGGCCACATTCAGCGCTTCGTGAAATTCGCCCTGGCTGGTGCCGCCCTCGCCGGTGAAGGCCAGCGACACGCGTTTTTCCGCCCGAAGTTTGTGCGCCAGCGCCACTCCCGCGGCCAGTGATAGCTGTGGCCCCAGGTGGGAGATCATGCCCACGATGTGGTGTTCCATGGTACCGAAGTGGAAGGAACGCTCCCGCCCGTTGGAAAAACCGTACGGCTTGCCCTGCCACTGGCAAAACAGGCGGTCGAGCGGTACCTCGCGGGCTGTGAACACGCCCAGGTTGCGGTGCATGGTGAAAATCAGCTCGTCGGGGAGCAAGGCGCAGGCGGCTCCAACGGAGATCGCCTCCTGCCCAATGCCGCTGAACCACTTGCTGATGCGGCCCTGCCGGAGCAGGTTGAGCATTTTTTCTTCGATAAGGCGGGGTTTGAGCAGTTGGGTGTGCAAGCGGAGCAGCGTTTCTTTCGAAAGGCCTTTTTTGGTGTATTTGATCGAGGTAGTGGTTGTTGGCATGAGCGATGTGGAGATTGATTGGTGTTTGGGTGCGCAAAAGTCGGGATTTTATGCAAAACCTGTCAGGTCGAAAATTTGCCCGGTAGGGGCGGTGCCTTGCGCCCGCCCTACCGGGCAAATTTTCGACCTGACAGGTTAAAAAAAGCGCGATAAGTTTACCTCATCGCGCTCCGGGTGTGTTAAATGCTCTGCTCAGTTATGTCGTGCTAAAAGTTAGGTTTAATGGGGCCTGGTTTAAAATGAAGGTTGCCAAGACGGTTCTCCGGAGTAGTTTTTCAAGGGCGGTTTTTTAAAAGGTCGTTTTCACGTTGGCTAATTTAACTCTGGTTCGTTTGGGCTCAGGGTCTCCGTGGTGAAAGTCGGCGGTAACAAACGACCGGATGTCGGAAGGGCTGCTTTCATCGCTGCCGCAAATCGTGGTGATGCGGTAGAAGTACCGGGTATTTGGTTCAAGGTGGTTCACGGTCGTACGGGTGCCTTCGATGATCGTTTTATAGTAGAACGGCGCAAAATCATCCGGCGCATCAAACTGGCTGGCCACTTCCAACTGGTAAGCCAGGGCTTCCGGCATGGCGTTCCAAAGCAAATCCACGGACACATCGGAGGCGTTTTTAGCTTCCATTTCAACCGGGGCCATACACCCGCACCGGTCGCCGGCACTTGAATCCATCAGCGCGCCCTGTGTTTCCGGAAGCGCTTCTTTTTTACAGGCGGCCATGAGGAGCAAAAGACTTGCGGCGGATACGAGGGTGCGGGCTTTCATTTGTCAGTTCGTTTTGTTGATTGTTGAAACAAAAGTGCAGGGGAGCGGGCGGGCAAGCAAGCGGGCTTTTGTGAACGGCGGGACAGGGTTTGTAAACGGCGGGAGATACTTTCGACCTG
>CAZAEZ010000022.1:0-99783 GCA_964484205.1 uncultured Saprospiraceae bacterium
TTGTGAGAAATATTAGCAGGTTTTAATGCTATTGACGCATTTTCAGGCAGACATTTGTATTCAGCATAGGCACCAAGTCGCATATCTGTATGACCAAAGACAAAGTCACCCACTTTGAACTGTTTTACATTTTCACCGACACTTTCAATTTCGCCTGAAAAAACACTTCCAAGAATATTGATTTGGGGTCTTATCAGGCCGAAAAAAAATCTGACCGCAAATGGGTCGGCTTTGCGTAATCGCCAATCACCAGAATTAACTGCAGTGGCTTTAATTCTTAGCAAAACCTCATTTTTGTTTGGTACTGGCTTTTCTACCTCTTTGACCTGGAGAACCTCTGGTTGACCGTATTGTGTGTACACTGCGGCTTTCATTTTTATTTTCATTAATTATATCAAAGGATAAAAGTGGTGCACTACTGAAAGTTCTGCAAAAATTCTATTCCTGCCCTTTTCATTCATTACGGCTCTTTTGATATTTAAGCATCAAAAGATGGAAGCCTATAATGAAGTCGTAGGTTGAACAAAAAAAATCGTAGTGTGGCGGAATTAAATCTGAATTTCCAATGTGGTTATACATTAAGTCCCAGAGCCCGTGCATAAAATACCCTGCTATCAAAAAGAGCGAATTCTTTTTAATGCCGAAGTAGGCGAGCAGTAAAAAGAATATTGCCTGCAGGATATTTATAATTACAGTTGTAATATCCGTCCATGTAAATCCAACATACAGAAAACCAATGGCTGATAAAATTAGTCCATAGAAAACGTTCCTGTCCAATCGTTTAAACACAGTAACAATTAATATGGTAAACAATGCTGCTGATACTCCGATAAGGGTTGCGGTCATAATATCTATTTGGTTTTACTTATTTGTTTTTGCTTTTTTTTCAGTTGACTTTACCACTCAATGATGATGCATCGGTGCAGGGTTCATTCCTTCATTTGGTTTATTGCCATCAATTACTTGGAAGTGCGCCATCATTCCCGCCGCATGGTGTTCCAGTATATGACAATGGTACATCCATGTGCCGGGGCGGTTGTCGGGCATCCAGGCGATTTTTACCTTACTTCTCGGGGTCAGGTTGATGGTATTGTTTAAAATAAAAGCCGCCCCAAAAGGAGCGACTTTTATTAATCATAAACCACAATAACTTTTACAGTTGCACGAATCCCCGCAAGTGCACCGGAGGGAGTTTGAAGTACCGCAGGTACATATTTCGCAAGTGCAAATTTCGCAAGTGCAGTTTGTCTGTCCGCAGGTGGAGTCGCTGTCGTGTTGAGCGCTTTGGCTCATTGCTGATGAGTTTTTCATTTTTATTTATTTTTTAAGTTTGATAGGACAAAGGTATTTCCTCCACCCGGGGTAGGTGTTATATTACTTTGGGTAAGCATTACATAACTTTGGGATTAAGGCATGTTAGGCCCGGCAAGAAATTCCACAGCACCTCTTAAACCTTATCGAGTGCTTTGCGCTTGGCAGTTCCTATTTCCTTGAAGTAAGATGGGGTGAGGCCCGTTGTTTTTTTGAATTGTGCGGAAAGATGTGCTGTGCTGCTATAGCCCAGTTCAAAAGCAATTTCGGAAAGGGTCATTTGCCGGTAAATGAGCAACTCTTTTGCTTTCTCAATCCGTTGCTCAATAAAAAAGTTTTCTACTGTTCTTCCCTCTACTGCAGAGAATAGACTGCTGAGGTGGGTGTATTCGTAATTCAGCTTTTCTGATAGAAATTTGGAAAGGTTGAGTTTGATTTGCTTTTTATCGCCCTCGTTTCGTGCCTGCTGAATTACGAACATCTTTATTTTTTCAATCAGCCCGCTCATGTGATTGTCAATCAATTCAAACCCGACCTTTTTAAGGTTTTCTGAAAGTGTTTCTTTTCCTTCCACACTTAATTCATGCGTCAAATGGATCTCACCAAAAAGCACTTTTTGGAAAGGGATGCCTGCCTTGGTTAAAATATCTTCGACAGTAAGCACGCAGCGATGACAAACCATATTTTTTACAAGTACTACCTGTGGTTGCATTGAAAAAGAAGGGTATTGAAAAAGAAAGTTCGGCCGGTGAAATCCGCAATACAGGTATGCTTTGTCAAACTTATTACTGCCATGATATTGCCCGTCAAAATTTGAAATTTTTGTCCGGATTTCCTAATTGTTCAACCGGCTTTTTGTTTTATCCCGGCCTCAAGGTAAGTCCGACTAAATTCGGGTTAAATAACGTTACTGCAAACCGACCTGAATGATCAAGTTCGATTCCAAAACGCGCACGGGCTACGGTATCCGGGTTGTGCGCACCACCAAATTTGGAAACGCCGTGGATTTCGTGGGTTTGGCAGGGTAAGGATCAGACCCTGAGCGAACCCCTGAACCCTCTGGCCGCGTAGTACGATTCCGCGCCGTTGTGGTACAAAAAAACGGTGTCGTAGCGGCGATCGCAAAACACAGCGCCGCCGAGTTTCCGGATATCAGGCGGTGTTTTTACCCAGCTCGATGTTTTTGTGTCGAAGGTTCCGAGTTGCTGCAACGCCCGGTATTGGTCTTCCGTCAAAATTTCAATGCCCATCGCAGCTGCCATCTCCAGAGCGCTGTCTTCCGGTTTGTGTTCCTTCCTTGCGTCCAGGGCTTCCCGGTCGTAACACACACTTCTTCGGCCTTTTGGGCTTTCCGGTGCGCAATCATAGAAAATGTATTCGTTCGTTTTTTTATCATAGCCGACCACGTCGGGCTCGCCGCCGGTTTCTTCCATTATTTGGAGCGACCACAGTTTTTCGGGATGCGCTTCCAGCTTTTCCTGGATTTCGGCCCAGTTCAGGCCTTTGTGGCGGTGCATGTTTTGCTCAAAACGGGTTTTTAGGATGTTGATTAATGCTTCCCGTAGTTCCGGTGCCAGTTCCTTGCTCATTAGCTGTTATTTTGAATACTTCTGAAATTTGATAGATGTTCCATTTTGGGAATATTACCTTACCTATTCCTTTTCGGCTAAAGCACGAATATACGTAGTGAGGCGGTGACTTCAAGTCACCGCCTCACTCGGTGTGCCCCCCTCACTTGGCGCCTGAGATTTCGATCCTGAAATCACGCGCCCGGAATTGCCGGTTTTACACCTGCACGTCCTTTCTTTGCAGTATTCAGCATGTTCACCAAACCCTGTTCTGACATGAAATCCGGCTATTTTATACCCAGCGTTTCAGTCCTGGTGCTTCAACTATGGCTGTTTTCCGGGAGCCTTTTTGCACAAACAAATCTGGACAGCATCGCCCGGGTGATCGAATCGGTGGAAGGCCCGGAAAAAGCCGCCAACTATGCCCTGCTGAGTTGGGAATACCGGTTCACCGACAAAGAAAAAGCGCTGGAAGCGGGCGAAGCCGGCCTTGCTTATGCCCGCAAGACCAGGGATACCAGCGGTATTGCCGGGAACCTGAACAGCATTGCCGAGACCTATCTGAATTTTGGCGATATGGACATGGCGGAGAAAATTACCCGCGAAGAGTTGCCGTTTGCTGAAGCCATTTTGCCCGAATCCAAATATTACCTGGGCGCCCTGACCCGCCTGGGTACGATCAACTACCGTCGGGGCAAGTTTGATGCTGCCCTGCATTACCAGCTCCTGGTCCAGCGGGAAGCCGAAAAAGGGGAAGACCCCCAGGTCGTCGGCGTTTCCGCCATCAACCTGGGCCTGACATACATGGACCTGAAAAATCATGCCGAGGCCCTGCGCTACTTCAACATTTCCCTGGAATCTTTTAAAAAATTGGGGTTCAAAGCGGGCATGGGCGCCTGCTACGTGAATATAGCGGAAACCCTGCGTAATCAAAAAAAATACCGCGAAGGGCTGGCCGCCGCCGACGAGGGCGAAAAAATCCTGCTGGAGTCGGGCAACAAACTCCATCTGGGCTACATCTACTCCATAAAAGCCGATATTCAGCGCAGCCTGGGCAACAAAGCCGCTTTCGTGGAATATGCCCGCAAGTGCTACGACATCGCCGTGGAACTGAAGGATGAACTCACGATCGCACAGGGGCTGGAAAAACTGGGCCGCGCCTACCTGGAATCCGGCAATATGGAGCAGGCTCGCCAATTGTTCGAGGAATCCCTGGACATGGCCAAAAAGATCAATTTCCCGACGGTTATCCTCAGCAACTATGCGCATTTGCGCGACTGGCATTTGTTGCAAAAAAACTTTGTGCAGGCCAATGCCTACGATGAGCTGTTCCAGGCCGGCCGCGACTCGGTGTTCAATACACAAATGGCCGAAAAGGTGGCCGACGCGCAAACCAAATTTGAAACCGAAAAAAAAGAAGCCGAAATCCAGCGCCAGCGCGCCGAGTTGCTCAACCAGCGGCTGTACATTTTGGGACTGTTGGCCGGGTTGGTCCTCTTCGTTCTGGCGGCCTATTTTTTCTATAACCGCTACCGCGCCCGCAAAAAAGCCGAACTCGATGCCGCCATCATCCGTGAACAGCAGCTCGGGTTGAATGCCGTGATCGAGGCGCAGGAAGGCGAGCGCAAACGCATTGCCAAAGACCTGCACGACGGCATTGCGCAGGAGCTGGTCGCGCTTAAACTCGGGTTCAACCTGCTCCAGCATAAATTGCGCCGGATAGCGCCGGACGAAGCAAACGGGCTGGATGGTTTGCTCGAACAACTCGACAACTCCTGCCAGGAAGTACGCAGCATCGCCCATACCATGGTGCCGCCGACCCTCGAACAGCACGGACTGGTGCTCAGCCTGGAATTGCTGCTGAACAATGTGGCCAAACCCGCAGGCCTGAACTTTCAGATCGAAGAAAGCGACTGGCCGGCAGCCCTCGATGAAAAAAAACAAACCGGGCTCTACCGGATTGCCCAGGAACTGCTCAACAACATCATCAAACACGCCCGGGCCGGCAATGTGTGGGTTCGGTTGGCACAGTCGGAACAGGAACTGAGCCTGGAGCTGTCGGACGACGGTATCGGCTTTGATTTTGAACAGGCGCGCCAGAAAGGCACCATGGGCATCCTGAACATCCTGAGCAGGGTTAATATGCTGGGCGGCAATTTTATCACCGGAAAAAATGAATCCGGAAGCGGCATGTACGCCCGGGTCAGCATCCCCAAACCGTAGGCCTATGATCCGCATTGTGCTTGCCGATGATCACCGCCTAGTTCTGGCCGGATTTAAGGCGCTTTTGGCGGAGCTCGATTTCGTCGAGGTGCTGGGGGAAGCGGCCAACGGAAAGGAGCTGTTGGTTCTGCTTCGCCGCGGCCTCCGCCCCGATGTGGTGCTGGTAGACTATGAAATGCCCCTGATGAACGGCCTTGAAGCCGCCGCCGCCATCCGGGAGGAGTTTCTCGGCGTCAAGGTCATCATGCTGACCATGATGCAGGACAAATCCCTGATCGAAGCGGCCCTGGCCGGAGGCATTCAGGGTTTTTTGTTTAAAAATGCCTCCCTCGATGAACTGGGACTTGCCATAAAAAAAGTTGCCGCCGGCGAGCCCTACTTTTCCGGCGACGTAACACTCACCCTGCTGCAACAACAACCGGAACCGCCCGGCACGACCCACGGCTTGTCGGAACGCGAACTGGAAATCCTCAAACTCGTGGCCAAAGGCCATACCAGTACCGAAATCGGCCGCCTGTTGTTCATCAGCCCACGCACCGTGGATACCCACCGCAACAACATCCTGCAAAAACTGGGCGTGCAGGGGATCGCCGGTTTGGTTGAATTTGCTGTAAAAAACAAGTTGGTTTAGGGGTGGGCTGCGCCCTGATTTTTTGCCGCAAAGACGCGAAGGCTCAACGTGTTTTTCTTTGCGCCTTCGCGTCTTTTTAAAAGCGGCGTTGGCGGGCTGCCAGTCTAATGTCATCAACGTTTTAGGCGAGCCTCGGTAAACATGACCGGTCGCCACGGCGACCAAGATGCCGGCCCGCTGGACCGTTTTTTTACTGTGATTAGCCTGGTATTAAACAATTTTGATGCGTTTGCCCTTTCAGCGCCCCGGTTTTTTCTATTAAGAAACGCCTGATAAACAACTTCCCGATTAGAATAAATTCAGATTCCTCCCCCGCAGGGCGGGGTCGGAATGACAGGTGCTGCGAACACAAAAGGGAGGGGTGACAGATATTGGGAAAGAAACATTTCGTACCCCCTTCCATGGAAGCCAAACTGATCGCAAAAAAACCAAGAGTTACGCGTGTGGGGCGCCGCAATACAGCCTTTGCCAGATTCTACCGCCCCCACGTTTTTCCCAAGACCTTGTCATTCCGACCCCGCCCTGCGGGGAAGGAATCCGGGTATTATGAATCGTGACGTTATTTTTAGGCGTTGCCAAGCCGCCATTGCGGTGAAAATCAGTCAAAATACACAGATCTGCGTATTGCAATTGCGCAACCCTACCGAGGTGTTGCGCGGGTTGAAGCCGGCATCTTTGCCTTGTCAACAGATCACCTTGTTTCTTCAACCTTCAATGCAAAACATTATGAAAAAAGTACTAAAGATCACCGGTGTGCTGATCGGTGTGCTGGTCTTGCTGGTACTGTGTGTGGCAGCCTGGGCAAATTTCTCTGCACTGCCCACCTACGAGTCCAAATCGATCCCGGTAAGCCTGCCCGCCGACTCCGCCGCCCTGGCCATGGGCCAAACGATCGTGCAAACCGAGTGCGTAATCTGCCACATGGGCGCCGACGGCAAACTCAGCGGCCGGCAATTCTTTACACCCGACAACCCCTTCGGGGAGCTCTGGTCGGCCAACATCACGAACCATCCGGAAAAAGGGCTGGGCCGGTATTCCGACGGCGAGTTGGCGTACCTGTTCCGCACCGGGGTGAAAAAGGATGGCGGTTTTGCCCCCTTTATGATGGTACCCAATATGTCGGACGAGCATTTAGGCGCCCTGATCGCCTACCTGCGCTCGGACGCGCCGCTGATGCAGGCATCCGAAGCTACCCCGCCGGCGCCGAAGTACGGTTTCCTCGCAAAGGCCCTGATGAAATTTGGTGTTTTTGTGCCCAAGTTTCAAGAGATCAAGCCCATCGAAGCGCCCGAACTCACCGACCAGGTGGCATACGGCAAATACCTGGCTACGGCGGTGTTCAGCTGTTTTGAGTGTCACTCAGAGTCGTTCGAAACTATCGACGACTATGTTCCGGAAAACTCGCCGGGTTACTTCGGCGGCGGCAACCCTGTCGAGGATGCCTCGTTCAACATCGTGCATTCGGCCAACATCACCATGAGTAAGGATTTCGGCATCGGAAAATGGCAGGAAGCGGATTTTATCCATGCCGTGCAAACCGGCCAGCGGCCCGACGGACGCGTCCTAAACGCCGTGATGCCCCGCTACGCCACACTTTCCGAACCGGAGATCGCCGCCATTTGGGCATACCTGCAAACGGTTCCGGTGCTGGAAAACGATGTTCGAAAACTTGCTAAACCATAATTTCTTTTATTAAACACACAATCTGTTACCATTATGAAAAATTTCTTGTTCAGTATCCTGACCCTCGCCTTCTTCTCATTGCTCGCCGTTCAGGCGCAGGCGCAAACTGCTGACGAGCAGGCCGTCCGTGCGGCTTATGATGAAATCTGCCGGCATTACCTCAATGCCGATGCCGCCAAACTCTGCGCTTTTTACACCGATGATGCGACTTCCGTCGTCTGGAACGGCCAGGTGGTGCAGGGCAAAGCCAACTTGCTGACCATGACCGAAGAAATGCTGAAAGCCGACAAGCCCGATCCCGGTACGCACAAATACCGGATCGAGTCGGTACGCATGATCAACAAGGATGCGGCCATTGCCATCGTCACACTGGAAGGCACAACCCAAATGGGCGACCAGGTTATTGCCTGGAAAGGCATCAACAGCGTCACTTTTGTGCGGCAGGGCCGCGACTGGAAGGTGGCTTTGGAAGTTTCAACACCAATTATGGAAGGTATGGGCAATTAAGCGCCCTCGAAACCTGGAAACAGGGTTTTCTGAACAAGTGCCGGCTGCAGGGGAGATGCCCTGCGCCGGCCTTGTTTTTTGCCGCGCACATTGTCGGCGTAACTCGCAGTCTAATGTTGTCAACTTAGCGCGCTTGGGCTTACTCGTCAGACGACTTGGGTACATGTTTAGCGTGGGTTTTCGCGGATTTTGGGTATGACCTTCGTAGAGGGATTTCCCGCAGATTCGCGCAGAAAAGGCCGCAGATTTTCGCAGAAATTCGCTTTGGGTAGCCAGCGAAAAAGATTTTTTTAAAGAACAAATAATTCGTCGATGATCGGCCGTTTATGCGCGCAACAGCGGGAAAATACGCTTCTGAGGGCACTCACGCTAAACATGTACCCAAATCTGCTGACCGCTTCTAAAGTTGACGACATTAGACGCGCAGTCACGCCGACAATAGACTTATCGCCTCCAATTTTTCGCAAACCACTTTCTTCCGGGTATATTGATGCTGAACACTTGATTCCGAAGCCGCTTTATAACCGTGCTGGAAAAAGCGTTATTTCGTGTAAGGCTATGCCCGTTTCATCAACCTTCGTTTCACCAGTTTTTCCAATTCAACTGCGTGAAACACAACGAGCGCCAGCACAACGCAAATACCCAATTCTCGCAGACTCAGGGGTTGTGTTTTAAACAGTTCGTTCATGACCGGGATATACACCACACACATATGCAACAGGAAGGTCAAGATGACCGAACCGATCAGGGGTTTGTTGCTGAAAATACCTTGCGCAAACAGCAGCGTCCGGCCGCCCCGAACGCCCATGACATGTCCCAGCTGCGACAAGGACAACACCGTAAAAACCATGGTTTGCCAGTGGACATTTTCCTCAAATAAGGCCCATGCCTGGGTACCCAGCGTGACGCCGGCCATCAGGATACCCACCCAAATGATGTGATACCCGACGCCGTCGGAAAAAAGGCTTTCGGCAGGCGGGCGCGGCGGGCGCTTCATGATATCGGCTTCGGCCTTTTCGTTGGCCAGGGCCAGGGCCGGGAGGCCGTCGGTCACCAGGTTGATCCACAGGATATGGATCGGCAAGAGCGGAATAGGCATGCCCATCAAAGGCGCCAGGAAGATGGTCCATATTTCGGCGCTGTTGCAGGTCATAATGTACTTGACAAACTTGCGGACATTATCAAACACGCGGCGCCCTTCCCGTACGGCTTTAACGATGGTGGCAAAATTATCATCGAGCAGGATGAGGTGCGCGGCTTCTTTGCTCACGTCGGTGCCGTTGATGCCCATAGCCACGCCGATGTTTGCGGCTTTTAATGCGGGAGCGTCGTTCACACCGTCGCCGGTCATAGCGGCAAAATGGCCTTTTTGTTGCAGGGCGCGTACGATACGCAGTTTTTGGCCGGGCGACACGCGGGCATAAACCGTCGTTTTTTCCACCTGGTTTAAAAAATGCTCCTCGTCCAGGCTTTGCAGTTCCGAGCCGGTCAGGGCCAGGCTGTTTTCGTCGAGGATGCCGATTTCCCGGGCTATTGCCTTGGCCGTTTCCGGGTGGTCGCCAGTGATCATCACCGGTGTGATGCCGGCCGTCCGGCATTCCTGTATGGCCTTTTTCACCGATTCGCGCGGGGGGTCCATCAGCCCCGTCAGTCCTGCAAATTGCATATCGCGCTCTGCGGAGGCGTAATCGAACGGCTGGGGCAGTTTGTCCAGCAGGCGCCAGGCGTAGGCCAGCACGCGGTAGCCTTTCCCGGCCCATTTCTGCGACAAGGAATGCAGGCGCGCCGCTTCGGCGGGGTCTTTCAGGATTTCACCCACCGATTCACTTGCTCCTTTGGCGATGATCAAAAATTGGTCTCCGAAATGGTGCACCGTGGTCATGCATTTCCGGTCGGAATCGAACGGAAGTTCCGCCACCCGTTCGAAGCGGGCATATAACGCGTTGTATCGGGCCTCAGACAATTCTTCGACCACCCGCTTCACCAGGGCCAGTTCGGTGGATTCGCCGAACGGCTCCCCGTTTTCATTAAATTGGACATCGTGATTGAGTGCCATGCCCAATTGAAGCATGGAAACATTTTCGACAAGTTCTTGAGACGGGTGTGCATAGGATTCCACGACCCGCATTTTGTTTTCGGTCAGGGTGCCTGTTTTGTCGCTGCAAATGAACGTAACCGAACCGAGCGTTTCAACGGCGGGCAGCTTGCGCACCAGGGTATTTCTTTTTGCCAGGCGGGCAGCGCCTCTCGACAGCGCAATGGTGATCAGCGCAGGCAGGGCTTCGGGGATGGCCGCGACGGCCAGGCTGATGGCAAGCAGGAAGATCGTGAAGGGGCTCTCGCCGCGCAATACGCCGGCCACGAACAGGATCGCGCAGATCATCAGGATGATATACGAAAGTTTTTTCCCGAATCCGGCCATGCGCGCCTGCAGGGGAGTGACCGGTTCTTTTTCCTGCAACATGCCCGCAATTTTCCCCAGTTCGGTGTGCATGCCCGTAGCGACCACAACGCCTTTCGCCCTGCCGGCTGTCACCAGGGTGCCTTTGAAGGCCATGTTTACCTGGTCGCCGACCGGGATGTCGTTTCCAGCGGCAAGTTCGCGGCTGCTTTTGTCAACTGGGGCCGATTCGCCGGTGAGCGACGATTCGTCGATAAGCAAGGCGTGTGTTTCGAGCAGGCGGATATCGGCAGGTGTCACATTCCCGGCCTCGACCACCACGATGTCGCCTTTTACCAGCAGGGTGGACGAAAGGATGCGCGGCTGCCCGTCGCGGATGACCTGTGTGTGTGTGACGGCCATTTTTTTCAAGGCCTCCATCGATTTTTCCGCCCGGTATTCCTGAATAAAACCGATGATCGCGTTCATCAGAATGATGGCCAGGATAATAATGGTATCGGTCAGGTCGCCCATGATGCCCGAAAAGATGGCCGCTACAGCCAGGATAAGGATCATGAAATCCTTAAACTGGTACAGAAAAAGCATCCAGACCGGTAATTTTTTCTTTTCCTGCAGTTCGTTCGGGCCGTCCTGCTCCAGCCTTTTTTTCGCCTCGGCAGCGCTCAGGCCTTCCGGGGAGGTGTTGAGTTCCGACAGGATTTCCGGGGCAGGCATTTGGTAGAACCGCATCGCTTAAGAAAGTTTGTAGAGCAGAATCAAATTGACAATAAACAACAAAAAAATAACCAGGGTATCGGCAGCCATGAGGATTTTTTTGGTTTTACTGGGAAAAATAAGCCCGACAATCGCTGTTCCCGCCATCAGGATCACCATAAACACGGAAACCAGGTTGGCATCGGAGGCATCCTTGAGAATATGCCCTTGAGTGTACGCCAGATCGTCGATGAACAGGATGAAAATATTGAAAATATTGCTCCCCAACAAGTTGCCGACGGCCATATCCACGGAACCCATGCGTACGGCGACCAGCGAAACTGCAATTTCCGGCAGTGAGGTTGACATGGCGAGAAACAACGTTCCGACAAACGATTTTCCCAGGCCCGCTTGCAGCGCGATTTGTTCCGCAAAATAGGGCAAAGGCAAGGCGGTGGCGATGATCAGCAGCGCAAAAAGTGCATAGCGAAAAACTACTTGCCCTAGCCTCAGGTTGTTGGGCCGTACCCTGGCTTCCGAAGTCACTTGTGGGAAGCTCTTTTGAAACTTGTAAATGGATTTGATGGCGATCAGGTACACGGTGGCAAACGAAATACTGGTTATGCCGATATACGGCGTAACGACCATGTCAACATCCAGGTACAAACCCAGGCCCGCCAGGGCCACAAGCATAGCCCCAAATGCGGCCGCCAGGATGTGGCTCTGGGAAACGCTGCGGAAAAGTGGTCGGTTTTTCGGCGTAAAAAGGTCCATCAACGAAAGAATGCCGAGGTTGAAGGCGCAGCTGCCTAAAATATCGCCTGTGGCCAGGTCGGCCGACTGCACGATGGCGGAGGAACTGATGCCGACCATCAGTTCGGGCAGGGAAGTAACCGCCGACATCAGCACCAGGCCGATCCAGGCTTTGCCCATGCCGGTGAGTTCGGACAGCAGGTCGCCATAGTAGGTAAGGCGTTTCCCGGCAAAAAAAATGATCGCGGCACAAAGAATGAAGCTTGTCGTGTGGATAACCATGCTTTAAAAAATACGTTGCCGGAATATTTTTCTATCAACTGTTTACGTGCGTCAAATCCGGCAGCCGGATTTTAATTTATCCACGTAAAAAATTGGGGCAGACAAGTGGGAGAATGATAAAAATATGTATGAGAAACAACAGGACAAACAGCATTCCCATGAACAGGGTATAGCGGATTATTCCGCTTTTTGCAGAGGGTTTTAACAGGTGAACGATAAGACCGTGCACACTGCCTGCAAACATCAGAAAAGGCACTATTGAAAAAATGACCAAAAAGTCGGAATCGTACTTGTCTGGCGCTATCCCATAAAAATAAATCCCTATGATAACAGCGAGTATTAATATGGCCCAATAAATCCTTCTTGCTACCATTGTTTTAACAATTTATTTATGCTTAAATATTCATATTTTTTTTGTCCGGCATACGCAAAAAATGCTCGTTAAAGCTCAATAACGGGATAGTCGTGTGAAACTCCATTTTTTTAACAAGATCACGGTGAAAAAATTTGTCAATAATGCCTTCCCGCTCTTTTTCAAGCATTGCCAGGAGATCAAACCCGGCCTGATTTATATAAGAATTCAACTGCTCATAGATGTCGTCGGATAACAATAGTTGAAACCTGATGCCCGCGTACGAAATATTGTCCTGCACCAGATCTTTAAACCAATCCATTTTTTCATCGCCCTTGTACTCGTTATGCGGGCTTATGTGGACTACTGTAATTTCACCATCGAAGGGCCGGACAAGGGTGGTCAAATGTTGGATGGCGGTGATGTCCTCTTCCCTGAAGTCCGTGGCATACAGGGCTTTTTCAAAATTGCTTCCTGCGGCATTTTCAGGTATGGTCAAAACCGGAACAGGCGCTTGTTTTATCAATGCTTTGGCCGTACTTCCAACCAGGGTTTCTTTGACCTTGCTGCCTCCTTTGGTTCCGATTACGACCAAACCCGGATCGTTCGCTTTAATTTCGGAAAGGATCCCCTTTACGACAGATGTGTTTCCGCGTGCAAGATAATTTACCCGTATGTTTTCTTTTTGATCGCCCGCATGCTCGTCGAACAACCTTTTGAGCTTGCTTTCCGATTCGGCGACGGCTTCCCGTTCCATTTCCATCGCAGTATCCGCTTGCGGATAGTTCCATTCCGTTGGAAGGTCAAACACATGCAACATGATCAAATCAGCGCTGTGTTTTTTTGCCAGTCTTGAAGCGTAAGAAAAAGCCTTTTGAGCATTTTCAGAAAAGTCGGTAGCATATAATATTTTTCCCATTGCAGAACATGTTTTAATGACGATATCCGGTTCATATTCCCCGCGGGTTGATCCCACCGCCCGGTTTTCGGGGAATAAAAAACCACACTACTGGACATTTTTAAACACATAGCCACATAATTCTTTGATTTTCAATAAGGAATTTCTTTGTGTCCTATGTGCCTATGTATTTAAAAGAAAAATGTCCATTAGTATAATAAAAAACACATAACCAAAATTCCATCGCCTGATGGCGTTTTTCAATGACCTGCGTATCCTGCCAGGATAATCGAAATCATTTTTGGGATAAGAGCCTGTTGGAAATTTTCTCGCCGGAGCTACATTTTACCCATTTGTTTCACTATAAATCGTACAGCCTTTTTCGGGTATATCCGGTATAATATATCCATCGTTCGCGCATCGTTGCCTGCCAAAACCCGGAATTTATTCTTTTCAATACTCTTGATAATAATTGCAGCCGCTTTTTCTGCCGGCATCGCCATAATAGCCTGTGGCTTTTTTGATTCGGATTCCGCTTCGACAGCTTGCACGCCTGAATTAGCCATAATGTTCGTATTTACTGCGCCGGGGAAAATCACGGTAACGCCTACATTGGTTCCTTTCAATTCAGCGTACAATCCTTCTGTCAGTAATTTAACGGCTGCTTTGGAAGCGCCATAAAACGTTTGTCCTGGAAACGGAATAAAACCGCCCATACTTGATACGTTGGCTATATGCGCTTCCGGGCGTTTTAACAGGTGCGGCAAAAAGGATTTTGTCATGTAAAGCGTTCCGTAAAAGTTGATGTTCATTATGCGCTCAATCCGCTCATAATCCAGGTCGTTTACATCCACGAAAGGTTGAATTATTCCGGCGTTGTTTATGATTCCATCCACTGTTCCATGGTGTTTGATAACCGCCTCAGGCAACGCTTCCACACGTTCACGGTCGGCGATGTTCAGTTCATGCAGGGAAACGTTGGCTGCGCCCGCCAAGCCGGCCGTATCAGCCAGTGCCTGCCCGTTGATATCAACCATGGCCACTTTGGCTCCTTTTTTTATGAGTTGGAGTGTCAGTTCGCGTCCGATACCGCTGCCGGCGCCGGTTACAACAATTATCTTATTTCTGACTTTCATATTTTCCTTTTATCATAGTTTGAATTAAGCTTGGCCTTCATGCGATGACAGAACCGCTACGCACTTAAAAATACCCTGAAGAAGGTGGTTTGCGAAAAACCGGAGGTGATTAGTCTATTGTCGGCGTGACTGGCAGTCACGCCGACAATGCGCGTGCAATCATCCTTTTCGCAAACCACTTTACGCCCCGGATATAATACCGAAATTCCATCGCCTGATCGCATTTTTCAATGATCTGCGTATCCTGCCAGGGTAATCGGAGTCATTTTGTCGTTCCTGAACGGGATTTGGCCATTTTTAAATTTTAAATTGTAGAATTGGCGCTGCTTCGGCAAGCCGTGTGGCAAATTAAACATACAAATCAATGGAATTGCTCATCATCGTCAGTCTGGTCCTGCTCAACGGCGTGTTTGCTATGGCGGAAATGGCGCTTGTTTCGTCGCGCCGGTTCAAACTGAAAAATGCCCAGGTAAAAGGCAGTAAATCAGCCAGGATCGCCCTCGCTCTGTCGGATAACCCGACAAGGTTCCTTTCCACCGTTCAAATCGGCATCACGCTCATCGGCATCTTGCTCGGTGTGTACTCCGGCGAAAACCTGACGAATGATGTGTCGGCTTTCCTCGAGCAATTCGACCCCATCCGGCCCTATGCGCACAACATTGCGATCGCCGTGATCGTCGTGTTTGTCACGTACGTATCTATTGTGCTGGGCGAACTGCTGCCCAAGCGTATCGGGCTGATTTTCCCGGAACCCATCGCCATGTTGCTCGCCCAACCGATGCGGCTCCTGTCGGTCCTGACCTCGCCCTTCGTATGGCTACTGACTACGAGCAACGACGTTTTGTTAAAAATTTTCGGCATCAAAAACATTGTGTACAGAAAAATTTCGGAGGAAGAGATCAAAGCCCTCGTTCGCGAAAGTGCTGCCGGCGGGGAAATTCGGGACATCGAACAGAATATTGTCGAGCGCGTATTCGAACTTGGCGATCGCAAGGTGAACTCGTTGATGACCCACCGCACCGACCTCGTTTACC
Source organism: uncultured Saprospiraceae bacterium (assembly GCA_964484205.1). Classification (GTDB taxonomy): domain Bacteria; phylum Bacteroidota; class Bacteroidia; order Chitinophagales; family Saprospiraceae; genus M3007. The sequence continues at coordinate 15,473 of CAZAEZ010000022.1, forward strand.
TGGACGAAAACGACAGCCTGGCTGCCGTGCGCCGCAAAGCCGGCCGGGAAAAACACTCGGCCTACCCCGTCTGCCGGGCCAACGACATTGATAACATCCTGGGCATCGTCTTGCTCGAAGACCTCTTCGATGCGACGAGCGAATTGGGGTTTTCACTGAAAGGTTATATGAAAAAGCCCTTTTTCATCAACGAAACCATGGCGGCCTACAAATTGCTCGACTTGTTCATGAAAAGCCGCTTGCACTATGCCATCATCGTGGACGAGTTTGGCGCCACCCAGGGCATGGCCACCATGGACGATGTGCTGGATGCACTTGTCGGCGATGCAAGCGAGCTGCACGAAGAAGAGTACGGAATCAAGCAGCGTGACGAAAACTCCTGGCTCGTGGACGGGCAGTACCCGGTTTCTGAATTTTTGAAATACTTCAAGCTCCAGTTTGAACCCGCGCAGCAAGGGCAATTTGTAACGGTAGCCGGGTTACTGCTCCACAAATCCAATGCACTTCCGCAGGTGGGTGACCGCTTCGAATTCAACGGCTACTGGCTCGAAGTGGTGGACAAGGACGGGCAACGGATTGACAAGGTCCTGGTAACGCGGAATTGAGCGGTGCGCCGATGTAAACCTGAATGGCGAGCTGAACTCCCAACACATCGACGCATTGAATGTCAGCTCCCACTAACCAAACCAGATAAACTATTCTATGGAAGAGGCAATAAAAAAAAGTTGGCCCAAAGTGTTCAAAAATTCATCCGCCATGACAAACCACTACCTTGACAGCGTAAAAAAACAATTCAAGTACTACAAATTACTTGGCGACAAAACCTTTGCCCAATTGCCGGACGACAAGCTGTTTTGGCAATACAATGACGACAGCAACAGCATCGCCACCATTGTCAAACACATCTGGGGGAATATGCTTTCCCGCTGGACGGATTTCCTCACCACCGACGGCGAAAAAGTCTGGCGGGACCGGGATGCCGAATTTGAAAACGATATTGGCAGCCGGCAGGAACTGCTGGAAAAATGGGAAGAAGGCTGGGCCTGCGTGTTCAAGGCTCTGGAACCCTTAACAGCAGACGACCTGAACAAAACCATTTACATCCGAAACCAGGAACACACCGTCATCGACGCCATCAGCCGCCAACTCGCCCACTACGCCTACCACATCGGTCAGATTGTGTATCTGGGCAAAATGCTCGCGGAAAAGGGCTGGACATCCCTGACCATCCCCAAAGGGCAATCGGATGCGTTTAACGCGGAGAAGTTCTCCAAACCCAAACAAAAAGGTCATTTTGCCGATGATTTTCTGAAGGATGACAAAGATTAAATACCGCCTCTTATGTTTTGGGCTTTTCTCGGCGTGGCTGCGAGAATTGAATCACGGGCGCAAACCCCTTTAATCACCCAGTGCAGCCCGGATTTTTTCGAAACCCAGTTTGACCGCAAAGGCAATTTCATCCTGTTCGGTTGCAAAGCCATTCAGCCGGAGGGTAACCAGTGTTTGACCCAAAGGAGCCTGTATTTCTGTCGACCGCATTTTAGTGGAACCGCCGTCGGAAGCGTCCTGAATCTCTGTTTTGGAAATGGCTCTGGTCGTGCCCACCCGCACGCTCTTGTAATCTGAACCCATCATGCCCGGGTTACTGACGTACATAGTAATTGTACTTAGCATTGGCGAATTGGCAAAAATCTGAACCTCAGCGTCATTATCCTCTTTTTTTTCATTGCGGTAGCGTTTGGTTATTTGAATACCGCCGCCAATCATTCCCATAACACCGGCGTTAATTTCACTTTCGCCGTCTGCGGTAAGTCCGTTTATTTCGTCGGGCATCGATTCGGCAACCTGGTTCCCAATGAGCATATTGATATCATTAATAGCATCCTGCAGGCTAAGTTGGGCTTGTTTGTACTCCTTGTTTGCCAAAAAATCCTGCGCTTCTTTGATAAACGTTTCTGCCTGGCTTTGCGCGGAAACCCGTAGGCCGATCAAAGCAGCAAGTGCGAAAAGGGCGATTTTTTTCATATACGTATGTTTGTTTAGTTTAAGAAAGCGCCGGCTGATCTGCTGCGGATTTTCTGATTTTTACCCTGCCAAAACAAGGGTTCCCGGCTTCGTAATCCATAGGCAAATGGCCTAACAAATTTAATCCTTCAAGGCACATATCCTAATCAGGTGGACGAATCTTTATTTTACAAGCTACCCGCTGACTGTAAATCAATGAAAGGAACAACACAAACCGCCAAACACGCTAAACAGGTTAGCGTCGCCGCTGCAACTACCTGAATTTTCACAGCAGCGTCAAACATCGCCGTTACCACGCAGGCAGATTGTTCTGATAAAAAAAATACATTTGCAACAAGTAAAAAGATAACCGGCGGTTAAAAGCCACCGCCGTAACAGCCCATCCGTTAAATGCCCGTAGCAAAGAAAACACGTCGCCTTGCCGCCATTATGTTCACCGATATCGTCGGTTACACGGCCCTGATGCAACAAGACGAAGCCCGGGCATCCGCCGTCCGAACCCGCCACCGGGAAATATTCGACCGGCAACACCAGCAACATCAGGGTGAAATCGTCCAGTATTTCGGCGACGGCACGCTCAGCGTTTTTCAAAGCGGCGTGGAAGCGGTAGAGTGCGCCATTACAATCCAGCAGGCCCTGCAAACCGACGAGCCCGTGCCCCTGCGCATCGGCATCCATCTGGGCGATATTGTGTTCGATGGTACCGACATTTTTGGCGACAGCGTCAACCTGGCCTCCCGCATCGAAAGCATGGGCGTCGCGGGGGGGATCCTCATTTCAGGCAAATTGAATGACGAACTCAAAAACCACCCGCATATCACCACCCGCTCCCTGGGGCATTTTGAATTGAAAAATATAGCCGGGCCTGTGGAGATTTTTGCCGTAGCCAATGCCGGCATTACCCTGCCCAAGCGGGCTGAACTTAAGGGCAAACAAAAACACCAAAGCCGGACTATCGCAGTGCTGCCCTTCGTCAATATGAGCGCCAATGCCGACAACGAGTACTTCAGCGACGGCATGACCGAAGAGATCATCAATGCCCTGGCCAAGATCAAACAGCTGAAAGTCACGTCGCGCACCTCCTCCTTCTTTTTTAAAAACAAAAATATACCCATGCCGCAGATCGGCCGCGAGTTGAACGTGTCCATTATTCTGGAAGGCAGCATCCGGCTGGCGGGAAACAAAATGCGCATCACCGCACAGCTGATCGACGTGGCGGAAGACGCGCATTTCTGGTCGGAAACCTTCGACCGTTCCGTGGATGATATTTTCGCGGTGCAGGATGAAATCAGCCTGCTGATTGCCGGAAAACTGCGCGAACAGTTCGGGCCGTTCGAAATCGAAGACCATCTGGTGGAAGCACCCGGCATTCCGGTGGAGACGTACAAGCGCTACCTGAAAAGCCGCTATCATTTGCTGAAAATGCGCAAAACCGACCTGGACACCGGGATGGCTATTCTGGAAGAAATTATCCGGGAAGCCCCCCAATTTTCCCAGGCATATCTCGGCATGCACCTCGGCTATGCCCTGCTCGGCACCATCGGCCTGATACCTGCCGGCGAAGCGTTTATGAAAGGCCAGCCCTTCCTCGACAAAGCCATCGAACTCGATCCCAACCAACCCGAGTGCCAGCTGCACCTCGGCTACGTGGCTTTTTTGCAACACTGGGACCTGGCCGCCGCCTACCGCCACATGCATGCCGCCCGGGATATACGGCCGACGGTCGAGTTTTATCAAAGTATGGCTTCCGCGCTAGTTGCCGAAGGGAAATTTTCAGCTGCCGCCAACCATATCGAAACCGCGCTGCAACTCGATCCCTTCTCGGCCATCAATTACCATTTGAACGGTTTTATTTTTTACACCAGCGAGCAGTATAAAAAAGCGATCCCCTGCTTTGAAAAAGCCCTTCAATTGAAACCCGATTTCAACGCATCCACCCTGTACCACGGCTTGACCCTCCTGGCTATGGGGCGCCCCAAAGCAGGCCTGGCATTTTTCCAAAATCTGCAGGAAGACGAACCGGGCGACATCCTGAAACTCGGCGGCACTACCCTGGCCCATGCTGCCCTGGGCGATACGGCGCTGGCAGACGCGGGTATCGCCCAACTGGTGGCCTGCCTCCAAACCGGGCTGATGGACCGCGCACTCAACCTGCTCATCCTCTGCCAAACCATGCTGGGCCGGGAAAACGCCGCGCTCCAACTGATTGAGCAAGGGGTGGCCCACCGATTGCCCATGATGGTCTATTTCTACGTGGAACCCCTGCTCAAAGTTCTGCATCCGAATCCCCGTTTTCAGGCCGCTATGCGACAGATATTCGGAGAACGCGCTGTTTTTGATTAGGGCAAAAGAACATATAAAAAAGCCCTGCTCGATGCCGAACAACTGAGCCGGTACAAACAAGCCCTGGAACTGCTGATGGTCGAGCAAAAACCGCATCTCGATCCGGATATGGGCCTGCAAACGCTGGCCGGCATGCTTGATCTCCCCGCCCACCAGTTGTCGCAATTGCTCAAGGAAGGTTTTGGGGGAAACTTCGCGGACTATGTCAACAGGTACCGCCTGGAAGTCTTCAAAACCAAAGTTGCTGATCCGGTACTGCGCCAACTGCTGGAAAAACTCATTGATCTGTTCCGGCAGGCCAATTAAAGTCTGTTGTCGACAAGCGGTACCCGCTCGAACAAGCCGCTGCGGCGCACCGGCATGTGGACACCGGGCACAAAACCGGGAATGCAGTGCTGGTGGTGTGCGCTTATGCGCTTATTCCTGAATCACAAACTCCACCCGCCGGTTTTTGGGGTTGGCAGCGCCTTTCGCCTCCCGTATCAACGGCTCCGCCGACCTGGCATAGTTGTCGTCGGGCATGAATTTTATTCCATTCGCGGCACAAAAAAAACGGCACGGTGTCCCACACACCGTACCGCATAGAAATGGTATAGTAAATCCGAATTAGTCGCTGGCGAATTACGAATTACGATCTACGATTGGTTCACCTTGTCAAAAAGGGGTAATTCCATTCCATTGGCAACATTCCAAAAGTTCAATTATTCAACACCGGGGATGATGAACCAATCGTAAATCGTAAATCGTAAATCGTAAATCGTAAATCGTAATTCGTAAATCAATCTACATTATCGTGCAAAAACGAATTGCCGTTCATTTTGATCTCCGGCTCGTCTTCGATCGAAATCGTCCAGGTTGACATGCCTGCTTCATCGGCAGCGGGCAGGTTGTCCAGGCTGATGCCTTTGCGCAGGTAGGCCGGTTGGTTTTCCAGGTCAATGATCGTTTGCGGCGAATTGAGTTTCACCACATTGATCGGCCGGTTGCGCACTTCCTCCCGGCGGCGCTGTGCCTGCTCGAGGCGGCGACGGCGTTCTTCCGGACTCATGTCCGCATCATCCTGGTCCGAACGGACAAAGGGATCGTTGGGATCGCCCTTTCCCGCGCGGAGTTTTTCCATTGTTTCCCGAACGTTGTTAAAATCAAACTCAACCGAGTTGGCGGTTTTTTCTTCAACCGGGTCCGGCTCCTCCGAAGTGATACTGGTAATCGAAGGCTGCGGCTTCGGCTCCTCCTCATCGAGGTGAACCACCTGGCGTTCGGCCGGCGCTGCGTGGCTGCGGGCGCCCGGTACACGCGGCCCTTTACGGCTTGCTTCAAAGCCGGTAGCGATGATGGTCACGCTCAGTTTTTCACCCAGGCGCTCGTCAAAGCAGTTACCCCAGATTAGGTTGGCGCCTTCGCCGGCTTCCTGTTGCACAAATTCCGTGATCTCGAAGATCTCGTCCATCGTGGCTTCTTTGGTGCCGGAAGTGATATTGACCAGGATATTTTTTGCTCCGCTGATATTGTTGTCTTCCAGCAAGGGTGAGTTCAACGCCTCATCGACTGCCCGGCGGGCGCGGCCGTCGCCTTCCACCTCGGCGGTACCCATGATGGCTACGCCCGAGCCGCGCATGACCGTGTTCACGTCCTCGAAGTCGACGTTCACATAACCCGGCACGGTGATGATCTCGGCAATGCCTTTGGCGGCTGTGCAGAGGATATCGTCGGCTTGCGAAAAGGCCTGCGAAATGCTCAGATTACCGTGGATTTGCCGCAGTTTGTCGTTGCTGATCACAACCAGGCAATCGACATTTTGCCGCAGTTCTTCCAGGCCGTCAAAGCCGTTGGACACGCGCATGCGGCCTTCAAACAGGAAGGGCAGGGTCACAATGCCGACCGTAAGGATACCCAGTTCCTGGGCTGCTTTCGCAATGATCGGGGCAGCGCCGGTACCGGTACCACCGCCCATGCCGGCCGTGATGAAGGCCATTTTGGTGCCGTCGTCGAGAAAACGGGTGATCTCTTCGAGGCTTTCCATGCAGGCGCGCTTGCCCACATCGGGCTTGCTGCCTGCCCCGCGGCCTTCCGTGAGGTTGGCGCCGAGTGGAATTTTCGTTGGCACCGGGCTGAGGTGCATAGCCTGTGCATCGGTATTACAAATGGCATAGTCGACGCCAATAATACCTTGCTTGTACATATGGGTTACGGCGTTGCTGCCACCGCCGCCCACACCGATAATTTTAATGATTGAAGGCTCATCCTTCGGGAGATCGAATAACATAGCCAAGAATTTGTAACGCGAACGGTTCGTTCGCATTGGATTTTCAAACTGTTTATTGTCACAAGCATCGCGGTCCGGAGGAGCGCGTATGGTTGTATTGATTCGTTTTTCGACTGAATCCCGGCGATCTACCGACCGCCGGCACGCGATCTAACAGATCGCGTTACTTCAGGTCCATGTCCGGCTCCGCCTCAAACCATTCCTTTGTTTTGCGGAAAACATTATCCAGCCATCCGGCCGATTTTTCCTCGGAAACATTGGAAGGTTCCTTGTCCGATTTTGCGGACCCGTTGGATTCTATTGGTACCTGGACGCGACCGGCTTCCACATCGTGCAGCCCTTTGATCAGCAGACCGATAGCGGTGCTGTAGATCGGACTGTTGACGCTTTCGCGGTAGCCATGCGCCAGGTTTTCCACCGGCAAACCAACCCGGCAGGACATGCCGGTGTGGAATTCAGCGAGTTTGTCCAGGTGGTTGAGCAAAGCGCCGCCGCCGGTCACGACAATACCGCCGATGAGCTTGCGCTCGTAACCGCTGCGGCGAATTTCCCAGAGCACATAGTCGAGCAGTTCTTCCATGCGCGCCTGGATAATACGCGCCAGGTTTTTCTCACTGATCTCTTTGTGATCGCGGCCTTTCAGGCCGGGGATGGTGATGATCCGGTTGTCGTACACTTCGGAAGCCAGCGCAGAGCCGAAGCGGACTTTGAGTTTTTCCGCCTGTGGTTGCATCACCGTGCAGCCTTCTTTGATATCCGAGGTGATTACATTTCCGCCAAAGGGAATCACCGCAGTATGGCGGATGATACCTTCCTGGAAGATTGTGATGTCGGTCGTACCGCCGCCGATATCGACGAGGGCAACGCCGGCCTGTTTCTCCTCTTCGAAAAGCACTGCGTCGGCGCTGGCAAGCGGTTCAAGGCTGAGTTCGGCGACTTTCAGGCCGGCCTTTTCGACACAGCGAAAAATGTTGTTTACCGCGGTGATCTGGCCGGTGATAATGTGAAAGTTCGCTTCCAGCCGGACGCCGCACATACCGATCGGATCGGTAATGCCTTGTTCGTTGTCGACGGTAAATTCTTGTGGAAAAACGTGAATGATCTTATCGCCCGGCGGGAGTACCAGTTTGAACATGTCGTTCACCAGGCGCTCAATGTCGCGCTGGGCAATTTCGTTGTGATCACTTTCGCGGGTGAGAATTCCCCGGTGCTGCAGGCTTTTGATGTGTTGGCCGGCAATGCCGACATTAACAACGCTGAATTTCATACGAGCCTGACGCTCGCAGCTATCCACCGCTTCACGGATGGCATTGACTGTTTTTTCAATGTTGCTGACGACGCCGCGCAGGACGCCGACACTTTCCACCTTACCTACGCCCAGGATTTCAAGTTTCCCATGTGTGTTTAAGCGGCCGGCCATACAGCACACCTTCGTGGTGCCAATGTCCAGTGCTACTACGACATCCGGGGATTGCGGGACTAATTCGGTCATGATGTGCAAAGATTAAGGTTAACGTTGCTGTTTATTGCCTTAATGGCTCTTTGCACCCTTCTTACTTAACTTTTCCGGGTACAAAGATAATTTATAAGCTTTTAGCTTCAAAATTTTTATGTAGGTTTTTTGTTTAAAACACTTAGCTTTATTTCTGGCAGACAACCTGCCCGTTGAACTTCAAATTGATGGTCTTGTACGTACGCCAGCCCGCATAGGGCATTCCTTCGGTATAGAATATTTTCAGGCGGCGGAGTTTATCGTCCAGGTTGCGCAAGCTGCCGAGTACGATTTTCTGATCGCCGACAACCGGAACCAGCATAAATTCACCGGTATTCGTGACGTGAATTTGCTGGATAAAAGCCGACAGTACCTCATCCTCCAAGAGTACCTGCGTGAGTTGGTATAATTCGTTCAGACTGTTTTTTTTCTTGGATTTAAAATCGCTGGAATAGGGGGCGATGTTCCCGGTGCCAACCAGAACTCGTGCTGTGTACAGGTTGGAATGCGGAATTTTGGCCCCGGAATTATCCAGGTAATAATTGCCGCCGTTCTTATCCAGAATGCGCACAATCGGTTCCCGTTGTTTGATCCGGACATGGAGCGTATTGTGTTGCCCCACGTAAGTCTCGGCATCTTCCACAAAGGGATCTTCTTCCAAAATACGCTCGATGCGTTCCACTTCCAGGTCGGCCAGTTCGGTACCTTCCAGGGTGTTGCCGAAAGCCAGCAGCAGGTTTTGCCGCACATCCCGGTCGCTGAGCATTTTTTCGCCGCTTTTCAGGGGAATAATATCCACCTCCGTAGCGTCGGCGAAGCTGTTCTTCTTCCGGCTTACCGCCGAAATGAGAATAAGGCCGATGATCAGCAGAAACATGATCCAAATGATCCTGTTGTACCGAAGCCGGGGCATGTGGGTAGTGAGCAAGTCAGACAGCATAAGGCATTTTTTTTATCAGGCAGATTTATTTGCCGTGTATTTTTTTTCTATCATTAATTTAATTGGTTCTACCAGGGTATCAATATCGCCGGCGCCCATGGTAAGCAGAATTTCCGTATCCGATTTTTGCAGCGTTTCTGTTACCTGCTCTTTCGTAACTATTTTTTTATTCAATAAATTCATTCTATCCAAAATCATTTCCGAGTGCACGCCGGCTATCGGTTTTTCCCTTGCCGGATAGATTGGCAATAGCAAACATTCGTCCAGCATATCGAGCGCTGCAGCAAAACCATCGACAAAATCGCGGGTACGCGAATACAGGTGCGGCTGAAACACGCCGGTGATCCGCCGTTCGGGGAACAACATGCGCGCCGCGGAAATAGCCGCTTGCAACTCCGTCGGATGGTGCGCATAGTCGTCGATGTACACACATTCCGGCCGGCGAACGATAAACTCGAAGCGCCGCTTCACACCCCGAAAGTGCGCCAGGGCCTTGGGCATGCCCGGCATAAAAGCGCCGGCGCTGTTTACCGCTGCCCAGGCTGCCGTGGCATTTTCCACATTGTGGCGCCCCGGGTAGTTGAAGCGCAGATCATCCCAATTGACTATGCTGGAGCGGATGCCAAAAACCATTTGGCCGGCTTCGATCCGCAAATCGGTTGCCTCGTAGTCGCCGGCATCTATTCCAAAACTCAGCGCTTGCCTGCCGCTTTTACGCAGTTCGGCAACCACATCAGCAATGGGTAAATCGTACCGGTAAATGAGTTTGCCGCCCGGTTTGATCTGGCGGACAAATTGCTTGTAACTATCCACCACTGCCTCCGGTGAGCCGTAAATGTCGAGGTGATCGGGGTCGAGCGAGTTGAGTATCGCGATTTCAGGGTGCAATTGCAGGAAAGAACGGTCGTACTCGTCGGCTTCCACCACCACCCAGTCGCTCTTGCCTTCGACAAAATTGGAGCCCAGGTTGGCTGAAATACCACCCAGAAATGCCGTGGCATCCACGCCGCAGCTGCGCAACAAATGCGCGACGATGGTACTCGTGGTGGTTTTTCCATGTGTGCCGGCCACAGCGATGCAGCGTTTGCCCTTGCTGATCAGCCCCAGCACCTCGGCCCGTTTTTTTACCGGGACATTATTTGCCCGGAACCAGGTCAGTTCGGCATGGTCTTGCGGTACCGCCGGTGTCCATACCACCAGGTCGACATTTTCCGGGATATGGCGCACGTCGTCGTCGTAATGGATATGCATACCCTCGGCAGCCAGTGCCTTAGTCAGGGCAGTTTCGGTACGGTCGTAGCCGTACACCTGCGCCCCGTGGCCCCGGAAATACCGCGCCAACGCCGACATGCCGATGCCGCCGATGCCGATAAAATAGATGGTATGAATATCGTTCAATTGCATACTGTTGATACTGCTGGTTTTCTATTGTATTTTCTTCAATTCTATGGTTTCCTGGCGGCCGCCCCGGTTCATTTCGAATTTCAGCGTACTATCGCTTAGTTGAAGAATCCGCACCACAATTTCCTGCTTACCTTCAGCCTGGGTGTACAGTTTTTCCTTTACCGTACGCCAGGAGCCGCTTTCCTGTTGATCGCCGAAACCCGCGGAATACTTGCCGTCGGCCTGAAATTCAAACTGCACCTGCGAAGCATCCTGGCCCAGCGATTTACCGGAAGCCAGCCACTCAACCCCCTGCCATATGCCGTGCAGGGCCGGGTTGTTGTCGTTTTCCCGTTTGCAGGCGGTGTTGGCCAGTAGGAGCAGGGCAATTGCACATATGTAGGTTTGCTTTTTCATAAAAATTCATTTTTTCGGTTTAACAGGATGTGCCGCGTCGCCGGCGAGTTCCAACACGGTTCCAGCGATCAGGCTGGCAGCCTGTGGTTTGCCCAAATGGCGGATGTTTTCACCCAGACTAAATTGAAGCGCTTCGTTTTCCAGCACCTTAAAAACTTCCGGAAGCAAAATTTCCACCGCCTCCGCATCGCGCACCAGCCGGGCGGCATTTTTGTCCACCAGGGCCAGCGCGTTTTTCGTTTGATGATCTTCAGCTACGTTGGGCGAGGGCACCAGGATGACCGGTTTGCCGACGAGGCAGAGTTCGCTGATCGACAGCGCGCCGGCACGTGACACGATCAGGTCGGCCGCTGCATACAACAAATCCATCCGGTCGATAAAGGCCCGGAGTTGTACGTTCGGCAGCTGCGCCGTTGCGCTGGCGCTGTATTCACTTTCGTAAAAACGGCCGCATTGCCAAAGCACCTGTATCCCCGGATGGCCGGCTAAAATTTCGGTATTCACGGCCAGCGACCGGTTCAAGGTGCGGGCGCCCAGACTTCCGCCGATCACGACCACCGTTTTCAACTGATCCGACAAACCATAATATTTCAGCCCTTCTATTCTTTTCTTATCCAGATTCAAAATATCCTGTCGCACCGGGTTGCCGGCAAACACGATCCGGTCGGCGGGAAAATACGCGTCCATGCCGTCGTAAGCCACACAAATCCGGCTGGCTTTTGCTGCCAGCAGCCGATTCGTCACGCCGGCATAGGAGTTCTGCTCCTGGATAACCGTCGGAATGCCTTTTTGCTGGGCTGCCCGCATTACCGGCCCGGAGGCATAACCGCCGGTACCTACCACCACATCGGGCTGAAAGCGGCGGATGATGCGTTTGGCTTTCAGTGTGCTGCTGTACAGTTTGAACGGAAAACTCAGGTTGCGCCAAAGGCTGTTCAGGGAAAAACCGCGCTGAAAACCGGCAATATTCAATCCTTCAATCGGATACCCCGCCTGTGGCACACGCTCCATTTCCATTTTCCCCAGCGCGCCAACGAATAGAAATTCCGTATCCGGCCGCAACTGCTTTATGGCATCGGCAATAGCAATGGCCGGAAAGACATGTCCGCCTGTTCCGCCACCGGTAATTAATATGCGCAGTTGTCGAGCCATTTATTGAGTGATTGAGTGATTGAGTGAGTGAGTGATTGAGTGAGTGAGTGAGTGAGTGATTGATGAACGTTAAGTATTTTCTATTTTTTCTATGAATTTGCTGACGCTGAGGATCATCCCGATGGCGATGGAACTGAACACCATGCTCGTGCCGCCCATGGAGATCATGGGCAATGTAAGCCCGGTGGCCGGCACCAAATGCACCGATACGGCGATGTTGGCCAGCGCCTGAATAACGAGCATCAGACTGAGCCCGATAGCCAGAAAAGCGCCGAACGCTTTAGGGCTTTTGGTCACCAGTTTGACTGCCCGGAAAAACAGCATCACATACAATCCGAGCACCAGCACGCCACCGATCAGGCCGTATTCTTCGCAAATGATGGCGTAGATAAAATCGGCATGCGAGTAGGGCAAAAAGTTGCGCGCCACGGAGTTGCCCGGGCCGGCGCCGAAAATCCCCCCGCGTGCAATCGCAATTTTTGCCTGCTGCACCTGGTAACCGCCGTCGGGGTTGTGCAGGTAATCCTGCATTCGCGATATCCAGGTCTCCGACCGCACCAGATCCGGGTAGATATCGCCGAGCACGATTAGCCCGGAAAAAACGACTACCCCCAGCAGACCCAGCAGAAAAATATACCGCGGACTCACCCGGCCGACAAACATCAGGGCAATGCAGGTACAAAAAAGCACCAGTGCCGTCGAAAGGTTCGCCGGGGCAATCAGCCCGCAAATGATCAGCACCGGTACGATGATCGGCAAAAAAGCATCTTTAAAACTGGTGATGTATTCCTGTTTCTGCGTCAGCGCCCGGGCAATGTAGAGGACCAGGGCCAGTTTGGCAAAATCCGACGGTTGAAAGCTAAAGGACAAAATCGGAATCTCGATCCAGCGCGACGCCTGGTTGATGCTTTGGCCAAACAACAAGGTCAGCGCAAGCAAAGGCACCGAAATGAGCAGCAGGAACGGCGCCATTTGCTGGTACCGCCGGTAGTGCATCAAATGGCAGAGATAGATCAGGAACAAGCCAAACGCCAGCATAATCGAATGCCGCATCAGGTATATCGTCGTATTCCCGCCACGCGCCTGCCAGGCCAGCGAACCGGCTGCCGAATAGACGGCCAAAACGCTGATAATACTCAGCACCGCCACGATCATCCAGATGGTGCGGTCTCCGCGTAAGTTTGCTGCTATTCGATTGCCGAGTGACATGTTTTTGGATATTGAGATATTAGGATATTAGGATATTGGGATATTGGCGGTCAGGGATAAAACAGCCTGGCGAAACTGCTCGCCGCGGTCTTCATAATTTTTGAACAAATCAAAACTCGCGCAAGCCGGGCTGAGCAACACGGTTTCGCCCGGAGCAGCCAGTTGGCCGGCCGTTTGAACGGCTTCCTGTGCGCTGCGCGTTTCCACCATGGTTTTTCCGGCATTTTTAAAAGCGGTCTGAATGGGTTGGTTATCCAAACCCATGCACACGATGGCCTTCACTTTTTGCTGCACCAGCGCCTGCAAGGGCGTATAATCATTGCCTTTATCCTGCCCGCCAACAATCCAGATGGTGGGTTGATCCATGGCTTTCAGCGCATAAAAAACGGCGTCGACATTGGTGGCCTTACTGTCGTTGATCCAGGTCACGCCGTTCACGGTTGCCACCACTTCCATGCGGTGTGCCGGTGGCGTGAAGCCTTCGAGGCCGGCCTGAAGTCGGGCCGCATCGGCGCCCAAAGCCAGTGCAACATGCACAGCGCACAACGCATTAAAATGGTTGTGCGGCCCGCGCAATTTTGTTGAAGCCATGTCAAACCGGTGTTCCCGGCCTATGCGCAACACGCCGTTTTTATAGTCGGCATCCTTCAGCGCTATTATTTTGCCGGCGTTTACCTGTTCCGGCATCAATTCCAGGATTACGGGATCATCGCCGTTGTAAATAAAAGTATCGCCCGGGCGCTGGTTTTTAATTAGTTGAAACTTCGCCCGGGCGTAGTTTTCCAGTTTATAGTCGTAGCGGTCCAGATGGTCCGGCGTAATATTCAGCAGCACGCCGATTTCCGGACGGAATTGCAGGATGTCCTCCAGTTGAAAACTGCTCACTTCCACCACATAAATGTGCTCCGGCACCGGATTTTGCAGATCATGCAACACCAGCCTTGCAAAGGCGTGGCCGATATTGCCACCCACAACAGCTGGCAAACCGGCAGCCGCCAGCAGGTGATGCGTCAGCCCGGTCGTCGTGGTCTTACCGTTGCTGCCGGTGATGGCAACCACCTTGCTGCCCGGCGGACGGTATTGCCAGGCAAATTCGATTTCACCGAGTACCGGAATGCCTTTGGCGCGAATGGCCTGCATGACGGGTGCTTTTTCCGGAATTCCGGGACTTTTCAGGATGGTTTGCGCCTTCAAAATTTGCTCTACGGTGTGCTGCCCCGATTCGAACTCGATCCCCGCAGCTTCCAGCTCTGTTTGGAATTCCGGTTTGATGGCATTTTTATCCGAAACAAATACCGCATAGCCCAGCCAGTTGGCCAGCAAGGCGGCGCCTGTGCCGGATTCGCCAGCGCCGAGAATTGCTATGGATTTTATTTGTTTCATGTTTTTTTGATTGAACGCGATTTCGTTTTTGAACGCGGATGAGACGGATTCTGCCTTCGGCAGAAACGCGGATTGCCGCGGATTTTTTACCTGTTTTTAGGGTAGATTTTTTCTTTCATTTGAATATATTTTCCGGCGGAATTCCGGTTTTTTTCCAAAATTTAATAGAAGGCCAACTTCTTTGTCTGTACCCCGCAAATAATTGATCAATTGGATTTCATGTTCATTGAGTAATGTTTCACACGCTTTTAATTCCAAAATAATGGTGTCATCAACTATTAAGTCAGCGTAATACTCCCCTACTTCAATGTTTTTATAAAATACTTTTATTTGTTTCTGTGCTTCGACATAAAAGCCTCTTGACTTCAATTCCAAGTACATGGCATTTTGATACACTTTTTCAAGAAATCCGTATCCCAACTCATTGTACACATCGTAAAAAGTCTTTAAAATCAGATCGACCAGGCCTTGGTGTAATAATTCCATATGCGCAATTTAAAAATCCGCGTAAATCCGCATTTTCGCCGCAGGCGAAATCCGCCTCATCCGCGTTCCAACAACAACTATCGGATTTTCAATGTAATCACCGTGAGCACCGCCAATAGAATTTGTATAATCCAGAACCGCACAGCAATAGTAACTTCATGATAACCTTCCTTTTGATAATGGTGATGCAGCGGCGCCATTTTGAAAATCCGGCGGCCTTCGCCGTATTTTTTCTTGGTATATTTAAAATACCAAACCTGCAACAGCACCGATACATTTTCAATTAAAAACACCCCGCATAACACCGGTATCAACAACTCTTTCCGAAGCAGGATGGCCAGCGCCGCAATAATCCCGCCCAAGGTCAAACTCCCCGTATCGCCCATAAAAACTTTGGCCGGATAAACATTGTACCACAGAAACCCGATACATCCGCCAAGCAAACAGGCTGAAAAAATTACCAGCTCGTTCGTGTAGGGGATAAACAGGATGTTCAGGTAATCGGCAGCCAGCGAGTTGCCGCTGAGATAAGCCATGACGCCCAAAGCAGCGATCACAATCGCCGAAACCCCCGTTGCCAAGCCATCCAGCCCATCCGTCAGGTTGGCGCCGTTGCTGACCGCCGTGATCACAAAAATGGTCATCATCAAAAACACGATCCACACCAGGTCGGCGGCGTTATCGCCCATAAACCAGAGGACACGGGAATAGTCCAACTCATTATTTTTAAAGAACGGCACATTGGTAATCGGGGCTTTTACGTGTACAAGTTCCTTGTATGAATTTTCGCCTTCTTTCACAAAAATGCTGTTCATCACCTCGTAGCCATACTGATTGGCCACTTCCGGTTCCATGCGCACCACTACTTCGTCGCTCAGGAGCATGGTCAGGCCGACAATCAAACCCAGACCGACCTGCCCCAAGACTTTGAATATCCCTTTCAGCCCTTTTTTATCCTTTTTAAACACCTTGATATAATCGTCGATAAAGCCGATCGAGGCCATCCAGATCGTTGCAAACAGCATGAGCAGGATGTACACATTATCCAGGCGGGCCAACAACAAACAGGGAATCAGCGTGGCTGCGATAATGATCACGCCGCCCATGGTCGGCGTGCCGGCTTTTTGGTTTTCGCCTTGCAAACCCAGTTCGCGTACACTCTCGCCGATCTGCAAACGCCGGAGCCCGTTGATGATCCATTTGCCGATAAAAAGCGAGATCAACAGCGACAGGATTACGGCGACGCCTGCCCGAAAGGACGTGTACTGGAACAATCCCGCCCCTGGAAAATCCAGGGTTTCAAGCCATTTAGAAAGGTGATAGAGCATGATTTATCGTTTTCGTCGTTTTCAGGTTTTTTGAGAAAAATGCTGGGGGCGATTTTGCATCGCCCCGCAGCGACTGTTCAAAATAATAGTCCCTCCACTATTATGTCTTTCTATTTCGCACTATTCGGCGAAATACATTTTCAATATTTCTTTATCGTCAAACGGGTGTTTCACCCCGTTGATCTCCTGGTATTTTTCATGGCCTTTTCCGGCCACCAGGATCACATCGCCCGGACCGGCAAACCGGCAGGCTGTTTTTATTGCTTGTTCGCGGTTTTCGATGATCAGGGTTTTACGCAGATCGGCTTTATCGAGGCCGGCCTCCATGTCGCGCAAAATGGCGGCGGGATCTTCCGTTCTGGGGTTGTCGCTGGTAAGGATAAGCTGGTCGCTGCGGCGGGCGGCTTCCCGGGCCATCAGCGGACGCTTGGTTTTGTCGCGATCGCCGCCGCATCCAACCACGGTGATCACTTTTGACTGGCGTTTTTTTAATTTTAAAATAGTTTCCAACACTTGCTCCAGGGCATCCGGTGTGTGGGCGTAATCGACGATGGCGATACATTCCGGTTTGGTCGGGTGCGCTATGGCTTCAAACCGCCCCTCTGCGCCGCGCAGCGCACTGAGCAGGGTCAGGGTTTGCATTTTTTCGGCGCCAAGCAAACGGGCTACAGCGTAAACGGCAGTGAGGTTGTAGGCATTGAATTCGCCGATCATGCGGGCGTGCAGTGCCGCGCCATCCAGTTCCAGGTGCAGGCCCGACAGGCCGTTTTCCAGAATTTTCGCCTTGAAGTCCGCCGGCCGTTTCAACCCGTAGGTATGCGTTTTCGCGGTGCAGTTCTGCACCATGAACGGGCCGTTTTTGTCGTCCACATTGATCAGGGCAAAAGCCGTTTCCGGAAGCGTATCGAACAGGCGTTTTTTTGCATCCCGGTAGGCAGCAAACGTTTGGTGATAGTCGAGGTGGTCGTGCGTCAGGTTGGTGAACACCGCGCCGGCAAAGGTCACCCCGGCAATCCGGCGTTGATCGATCGCATGGCTGCTGGTTTCCATAAACACGCAGGTACAACCCGCTTCGGCCATCTGCTGCAACAGTTGCTGCAAACCGACCGCGTCGGGGGTGGTGTGCGTACTGGGCACCCGTTCGCGTCCGATGCGGTTTTCCACCGTGCCGATCATGCCGGCTTTGTGGTGCATGGCGCTGAACAAATCGTGCAAGAGCGTACTCGTAGTGGTTTTGCCGTTCGTGCCGGTGATTCCAACCACCTGCATTTTTGTCGAAGGATAATCCGCCCGGGCAGCCGCCATGTGCCCCAGGGCTGCTGCGCTGTCGGCAACTTGCACCCATACAGGCACGTAATCCTTTTTTTCAGAAAAAGGCATTTCGCAAACAATTGCCGCCGCCCCTTTTTCTACAGCCTTGTCAATGAACTGGTGTCCGTCTGCCTGCACTCCCCGGATGGCGACGAAGCAATCGCCGGGTTCAACCAGGCGGCTATCGAAGCGCAATTTTTCTATCTCAATCCCGGTATCGCCCTGAATTTCAAGCACATCCGGAACGGTACGGAGCAGGTCGGCGAGTGTTTTCATCAGTTTAAATACAATATGACCGACGGCCGGCCACTCACCGGCGTACCCGGGGCGAGGCTTTGGCGGGCAACTTTGCCGATGCCTCTCACCCGTACGCGACAACCGCGGTTTTCCAGCAAATAAATAGCGTCTTTCAGGCCCATTCCGACTACCGACGGAATGCGCTTTTCCTGTACAATCCGGGGCAACAAATACAACGAATCATTGGTAGGCCGCAACACCGCCCAGTCTGGCAGGTCCGATTCCGCATAGCACGTCATATTCAACCAATCCATGACCAGTTTGATATCTTCCACTTGTCCGGCATCGATAGTTGGCAGTTGGGCGGAGGCCAGTACCGGCCGCGGCGCAGCGTTTACCGGCGGGTGCACGGCCGCTTTGAGTGCAAAACACTTGTCGGCAATTTCGCGAAATACAGGCGCAGCCGCTTCCGAACCGTGGTAGCCGCCTCGCTTGGGCTCGCTGATCACCACGATGCAGGAATACACCGGATTTTCAGCCGGGAAAAATCCGCAGAAACCGGCCTGGTGGCGAATACCGGCGCGCGATTTGAACTTGTGGTAGTTCAACTGCGCGGTACCGGTTTTGCCGGCGATGGTGTACAGGCCACTCCGGATATTTTGTGCCGTACCGCCAACATCCACCACCCCGGTGAGCAGTTCTTTTGCTTTTTTAATGGTTTCGCGGCTGGCAATATTTCGTTTTACCGTTACCGGCCGGAATTCTTTGACGATTTCGCCGTAATGCTCGATGCGATCAACCAGGAAGGGTTTCATCATGCGGCCGTTATTGGCTACGGCGTTGTAAAATGTGAGCAGTTGAAGGGGAGTCATCAGCATTTCATACCCGATACTCATCCAGGGCAGCGTGGTGCCTGACCAGTCGGTTTTTGGATCGTTCGGGTCTTTCAAAATCGGCAATTCTTCACCCCCGATCTCGATTTCGGTGGCGCGGTCGAGGCCAAAACGGCGCAGTTGCTTGACAAACGCACCGGGTTTTTGCGTATCCCCGTAGTATTGCTGGACCATTGTTGCGGTACCGACATTGGATGATTTTGCAAACACCTCGCGAATCGTCATGGAGTCCTGCCCGTGCAAATACGCATCCACCATATCTTCTTTGTAAAACTTCACCTTGCCGCCGTACACCGGAATTTTTGCATCAAAATCGTCCAGGTGGCCATCCTCGATCATTGCCATAAACGAGGCAAGTTTGAACATAGAACCCGGCTCCACCCGTTCGCCGACGGCATAATTATAGGTCTCCCACCAGTTTCCGTTTTCGGTACGGCCGATGTTGGCGATTGCCCGGATAGCGCCGGTTTTTACCTCCATGACAATGGCGCAGCCGTGGTCGGCTTCGTGGGCCTTGCACGCACGAAGCAGGGCATTTTCGGCAACATCCTGAATATTGATGTCAAGGGTGGTCACAATATCGTCGCCGGCATTGGGCTCAATTTCAGCCAGATCGCTCACCGGAATATACACATCGCCCGGCACGCGCAGCATCAGTTGCTTGCCCTTGGAACCACCCAGCACCTTGTCAAAACTGCCTTCAAGTCCAACCGGCAGCGCGCCGTCGCGGACATAGCCGATGGTCCGTTGGGCCAGCAGCTTAAACGGGCGTTCGCGTTCGGAGCGTTGCTCGACAATCAGCCCGCCCTTGTACCGCCCCAGCCGGAACAAGGGGAAGTTCTTGATCAGCTGCATTTTATAGTACGACAGGTTTTTGGCAATCGGTACGTATCGGATACCCCGGGTATTGGGGTCGGCCTCCCGCAGGGCGATCAACCATTCCTTGTATGCACCCGGGGTGTATTGCTGGTCGATATAGGTGGAGAGCATCCAGGCCAGGCTGTCAAGATTGGCATTAAAGGCCTCGTCGGTCAGGCCTTCCGCTTTTACGTCAAAATGCGCATCAAAAAACGGCAGCGACGTAGCCAGCAGGCTGCCATCGGCGGCCAGCACATTGCCGCGGTCGGCTTCCACATCCACAAATTTCAAAAACAGGCTGTCTGCCTTCGCCTCCCATTTCGGCGCCTGCACGACCGACAACTGATACAGCCGGCCCGTGATCACAAAAGCGACCAGAAGCACTACTGCCGCCAGCAGATAGACCCGCACAAGCACTTCGTTTTTGATGTTCAACATGGTGGTTTCGAAATTTGGTGGATCGGTTTATTCGTATTGCACTTTCTGTTTTTTCTATTTTATTTCTATCACTTTTGGGCCTTTATTCGCCAGATCGAGGCCTACCGGCTCTAAACTTTCATCGATTTGGGACTGCATGGATTTATACATGGTTTCGCTTTTTATAGAGGTATAATGCCATTTCAGTTCTTTGATCTCTTTTTGGAGCATTTGGATTTCCCGGACTTTTTTTTCTGCAAAATGCGCATTGGCGATATAGACCAGCGCCAGAAATCCGAGGAAGAGCAGAAAGGAAAAATTCTTAAATACCCACTCGGTCGACTGGTGACTGACATTCAATGCACTGAGCAGTTTTTTTGCCACGGTAATTCAGTTTTAATGGTGTAGTTTTTCAAATTTGTTTTTCCGCAATCCGCAGTTTCGCGCTACGTGCCCGCGGGTTTTGCTGTACTTCATCCCGGCCGGCCTCTATTGGTTTTTTATTGATCAATTTGAATGGCCGTTCAATATTTCCGTAAAAATCCTGCTGCACCTCACCTTCAATATTTCCTGTTTTGAACCAGTTTTTGACCGGCCGGTCTTCCAGCGAGTGGTAGGTGATTATCACCAGGCGGCCTCCCTTGCGCAGCATTTCCGTTGCGTCATTCAGGAAGTCGGTCAAGGCGCCCATCTCGTCATTCACTTCGATGCGCAGGGCCTGAAACACCTGCGACAAGTAGCGCCAACGCTCGCCCATCAGGTTCGCTTCGCAAACGCCCAGCAAATCGGCCGTCGATTGAAAGCGGCTTTTTTCCCGAAAGGCGACACAGGCCAGTGCCAGTGTCCGGGCATTCCGAACCTCCCCGTATGCACTGAACAGCCGTTGCAAATCCTCGGCGGAATAGGTATTCAGCACATCGGCGGCACTTTTTTCATCACCGGCATTCATGCGCATGTCCAGCGGCGCATCGAAGCGATAACTGAATCCGCGATCCGGCGTATCCAGTTGATGGCTGCTGACACCCAGGTCTGCAAGTATGCCATCCACCGTGCCCGGCCGAACGCCTGCGGCTCTGAGTTGCCGCTTCATGTACCGAAAATTCGAGTGTACGAAACGGAAGCCCGGATGCTCCGAAAAAACCGTATTGCCGGCGTTTGCCTGCGCATCCTCATCCTGGTCAAAAGCGTAGAGGCGACCGTTGTCGCCCAGTTGGTTTAATATCGGCGCCGCGTGCCCGCCGCCGCCAAACGTGGCATCCACATACACGCCGTCGGGGCGGATATGCAGGCCATCGAGCGATTCGGGAAGGAGAACGGGCGCATGGTACATTTTTTCGTTTTTCTAGATTTCGTCAATGTCCCCTACCCCTTCGGCGCCGCCACCCATCACATCGTTGGCCAGATCGGCGAATTGATTCGGATCGATGCTGAGCATTGCCTCGTAATGCCCGGGCGACCAGATTTCAATGCGATCATCCATGGCGATGAGAATGGCTTCCGACTCCAAACTGGCGTAGTCCATAAGCGGCTTTTGCAGCAGAATACGGTCGGCGCTATCGGTCGACACCGGTGCGGCGCCGAGATAGAAGGAGCGGAAAAACATACGGTTGCGGTCGTTGAAACGGTTGAGACGACTGAGTTTTTCACTGATTTCGTCCCAGACGGGCTTCGGATACAAGGTGAGGCATTTTTCGAAGCCGCGGTTCAGCACAAACTCATAGCCATTCGATTCGGAGGGCTTTTCCCCGAGTTGACGCAACAGGGCGCTTGGCAAACGCAACCTGCCTTTATTGTCAATGGCTACCGGATATTCACCGATAAGTTTCATGCTGAGAGGGACTGTTTGAACAAAATATGCAGTATGTGCTGTATTTGCCCATAGCTTACACCACAAATGTACTTGCTTTTACCACATTTTACCACGATTAAACACCAGTTTGGAATTTTTTTTTGAAAAAAATTTAAATAAAAAGCACAACAAACTGTTTTTCAATATTTTAAACCTGTGTTCAAAAGTGGGAGAATTTTGATTTTTTTTCGAAATTGTCGATTAGCCGACGATTGAATGGCCGTTTCAAGTCCGAAAATGGTCGGAAAAACGGGTTTAGCGATATGCCGTTCGCAGAGCCGGCGTCACAAATGGCGGCGTTGGTGGGAGAAAGTGGAAACACGAACCTGTCAGGTCAAAAAACAGCCCGCAGGGTGGCGCCATTTGCGCTACCCTGCGGGCTGTTTTTTGACCTGACAGGTTTTAAACCAGCATTACCGCAAAATTTCAATCACATCACCCTTGATCACGTAATGGCAACTGGATGCCTGTTGCCGGATAAAAGCTTGCGCGATGAATTCCAGTATCTCCGAACGTTCGGCGAGCAAGGTGCCGGTCGCCTTTTCCCATTGCTGTTCGCCAGGCACAAAGATCAACACGACACAATTACCCGCGCCCACCTCAAAATCAATCTGAAAACGCACATTCCCGTCAACGTATTCAATGATCCCACCGCGTCCCATTCCGGTAATCACTGCCTGCCGCTTTATCCGCCGGATCACTTGCTCAGTGGCCTCCCGGATTGCCTGCATGCCGTTATCAATCTCCACCCCGTTTGAATCAAAAAGGCGGTGCTCCCGGCTGTTTTGTACCATGGCGACATTCCCGGCGGGATGCTCGTAGGTTTCCGCTTTGGGGAAGCCCTCCATAAATTTGATAAATTTGATCCGGTGCGTCCAGCCATCCGGCCAATCGGCCTCCAGCGTGTAAAAACCGGGTTTGAACGGCAACGTATCCCACAAAATATTGGTACTGCCGTTTAGCTTATCCCGCACAGGCATTTCTTCCAGCACCTCGCCAGTAACACTATTGATCAGTCGAAGTGTACCGGCGTCGTACGCGTATTTGGGCATGTGAAAACTCAGCTGCTGGCAGTCCGGATAATGAATAAACCGCACCTGGTGTTGTTGCACAATTCCATTAGCGGCTGCACCGTCGGCAGCCGGTTTTGTAGGGTCGCGGTAAAAATTTGAAACATTGCTCAGGATACATTTTCCATAGTATTCGCCATTGGCGCCAGTTGATGGGGTGCATTTTTCTACAAAATTTGCAGGCAAAATACCCGAAGAGCCATCCCCGGTGTCCGGCACAAAATACCCTTCGGCAACCTGGTCCGCAGACGCGCCTTTTTTGAGCACATCCGCTAGCTCCAATTCACAGTTTTTTTGAAAAACACACCAGTCTTGCAGGAGGCGAAAATTTGCGGTATTAACCATGATCGTCGGGAAATGTAAACTCAGAACCTGATTTTTACAAAAATGCTGCCGCAAACAAGCACAAAAAACACCAGCAAGATGCCAACAATATAGGCCGTGCCAATCCCGGGTCCTTGTTGACTATGAGCTCCCAGACCTTTATCCAGCACATAGTGGGCCCCAAATATCCCCGCAATCCATACCCGAAGTAAAAGCCCGTTTTTTTCTATTGCCGGGATATACCATAGTCCAAACAATAGCGCCGCTACCACCGGAACATAGAGAAACAGGTTCTCCAGAAAACCGTCCATAGGCCGGGATGGCAGTGTATTCCGTTGCGCCAACAACACAACGATGAAATACATTCCGGCCCAAAAAAGCTCAGGGCCGGGGAGCAATTGCACAATTCGCGATACCATAAATTTCGATTGTAATGCGGATAAAAAACCCTGATTTAATAAAGTGTCTTTTGAACCGTGTATTTGTTGTGCTGACTAAACGTCACCAACAGTGGAAAAGACTTAATAAACGGTACCGGCAGGATATTTCATAAAAGGCACGGTCAGAACTATACGAACGGTATCCATGGATTGCTGAACTGTTTTGCGCGGCAAATTTGCACGGGCCGGCATTTCAAACCTAAAATTTAACTTCCAGGTGTTGACTTTCCCGGCTGAACCGTGGCAAATCCAAAATGAAACAAAAACCGTCAGCGCAAAACCGTTAGCGAACCGCTCAGGGTTTCCGTCCGGCCATCCACCAATTCCAGTTCCAGCACCCAAACGTACACGCCGGGCAGCACGGGCTTTCCCTGGTAAGTGCCGTCCCAGGCATTGGTATCGTCGCCCGGTAATGCATCCAGCGCCTCATGCATCAGGCCGCCCCAGCGGTCGAAAATCTGCAGCCGTTTGATCAACTGCACAGACGGCCCGAAGCTCAGGGTGAACCGGCCGTTCAAATCCGTTTGCGCGCCGGGGATCATCGCATTGGGCACATAAGTCAGCAGTTGCCGGTCTACGTTGAGATACATATCGTCGGTGGCCGTGCATCCACTGGCATTGGTCACAGTCAGCACGTAGTGGATATTTTCCAGGGGCCGGGCCACCGGATTCGGACAATCCGTACAACTCAGGTAAGCCGGATTTTCCCAGAAATACGTTACAAGCCCGGCGTTGGGCAGGAAAATGTTCAGCAAAATGGAATCGCCCAGCAAAACTGTCGCGTCTGCCGGCAAACTCACCACGACCGCGGGCGGCTCGGCCACCTGGATTTGCTGCGTTTCGGCGCAGCCGTGTATGTCTTCCGCCGTAATTTCATACTGTGCCGCGGGCAGGTTTTCAAACAAATCCGCCTGCGAAAACGGCCCGCCGTCCAAACTGTACACCAACGTGGTGTCGGCGCTTTGCACACGAATAGCGCCGTTTTGCTCGCCAAAACACTGCACCGAGTCGGCTTCCAGCGCAAAAACGATCGGCGGGTAATTTGCCACCTGCGCGCTTGCCGTTTCCGTGCAATCCGCCGCATCCGTGACGGTCAGGCTGTAGTTTCCTGCCGGGATATCCGGCAGTTGAGCGCTGTTGGATGCCCCCGGCGGGCTCCACCCGTAGGTGTACGGCGGGGTGCCGCCGTTGACCAGTGCCTCCAGCAAACCGTTCGACTCGTCAAGGCAGGCCGGCGTGGCATCCACGGAAAGTACCAACTCGGGCAAGACCGTCAGCTGGACGGTATGCGTGGAATCGCAACCGTTCCGGGCCGTAAACGTTTGACGGTAAACCCCTGAAGTTCCCTGCGGCTGCCCGAAAACCGGGATGGTTTCGCCGCCGCAAATGACCAGCGCCTCGCTGGTGGCGAAAGTGTCTTTCGGGATCGCCTTGACAAAAACAGTGGAGTCGCAGCCGGTAATTGCCGACAATAAAAACGTGTGTTCGTCGCCCGGCGAAAAATTCTGACCATTGTAATTCAGCACGCTGCCCAGACAAACGGCGGTATCGACCGAAATCTGGTAGGTGCCCACCGTGGTGCCGTGCACGCGTACGTGCACCACTGAATCGCAGCCGGCAACTGTTTGCAGGGCAAACGTCCGGCTCGCGTCGGGCAAAATTTCAGTGCCGAACCAGTCCACCGTGCGGCCGTAACAAATCGTGGTGTCGATGCTGTAATTAAAGGTATCGTTCACTGTAAAATACACGGTGTCAATGCTAAAGCAGCCGTTTGCCAAATCAGCCCGCAGTACCAGATCACCCGATGCCGCCGGGCCCGCCTGCACATCCGGGCAAGTGGCGCAATCCACTGCAGCGGCAGGTTGCCAGTCGTACATATCAAAACCGGCCTGACCCAGCACCACCATTTCGCCCTGGCAGATCACCTGGTCGGGACCCAGTTGCAGCACCGTGCTGCTGTCGATCCCGATTGTCCGGCTGTCGGTCTGGGTAATGCCGCAAACATCGGTGGCTGTCACAGCGTACAATCCGGCATCCAGGGCGGCAAAAGTAGCCAGACCGGAGCCGTCGTGCCAGGCCCAACTCACCAGATCGTTTCCGGCTGCATTCAGCAGCAGGGTACCGTTGTCGCAGATCAGGGTATCCGGCCCGAGTTCGAGCACCGCCGGGTTATACGCCAGATACAGGGCGGCGATGTTGTCCTCAAAATTACATTCGCCGATGCTGGTCGAGGGGAAATCCTGTGCCAGGCTGAAAGGCGTGCCCAGGGAATTATTGTCGTTCAGCACCAGAAAAATAGAATCGTTGGCGATGCGCGGCAGGCGCGCCATGAAGGTGCGGCAGCTGTCGGGTGGCAGGTCGAATCCCAGTGGCCGCAGGCCCAGCCAGAGTGCCGCCGTGGTTTGAGGGTTACCCAGATAAGCCGAAACGGGGGTTTGCAGCGGCAAGGTATTGTCACCGTCGTTGCACACACTGAGGCTGACCTCAATGGAATCGCCCACGCAAACCAGATTAAGCGCTTCCAGCACGCCGTCAGGCGCCGGGAAGGTGGGGTTAAAATACTGGTTGAGAAAACTGTTCATCCGCAAACTGTCGCCCACAATGTGCGGGTTTTGCTGAATGCGCGGCACGCTGAGATCTTCATTGATGTTGGTGTTAAAATACGCGTGCTGGTTCCACACCCGGCGCGAAGAAATACCCGGAAGGCCCACGGCTTCGTACGCCACTACGGTACCCTGGTCTTGCGTGCCGTTGGTGCCGCATTCGATCACGATCTCCGTCTGGCCGTCGCCGTCGACATCGAGCACCAACGGGTTTTCGATGTGGGTGGCCGACAGGCAGTTGTCCTGCCATTTGACCAGTCCCGTTGCGCCTTCGATCACTTGCAAAAACGACTGGCCCCGGTAAATCACATCCGCCGAGCCGTCGCCGCAAAAGTCGTATACGCTGGAACAGGTGACGGAGGAGGGATCAATTGTGTTGACCGTCCAGAGCACCGAAAAATCATTGTTCAAGGCAAAGAGTTGTGGAAATTCCACAAAACTCAACTCCAATTCGCCGTCGCCGTTCAGATCGGCAATATTGACCCGCGAGGCGCCGTCGTGCCAGTTGGTGGGCAGTTGAAATTCGCGCATGATCACCGGCGTCTGAATATCCCAGCAATACACCGTGTTTTGGCCGCCTTTCCGGCCCTGCACGATAGCGTCGAGGTCGCCGTCGCGGTCAAAATCGGCAATACTGGTAAAACCGTCGGTGAACGGCGCGGGGGCCGTTACCACTGCTGTCACCACACCGGTAACTAAATTGACGGATAACACCTGGTTGCCGGCTACAATTTCCAGGCCGGCGCAGTCGGCGCAAAAATTATCGGGCAGCGCGTCAATGGCGATGGGCGAGTTGAACGAAAAACCGCCCGCCGCCCGCGCCGGATGCTCGCCGGCTGAAAGCAGGTCTCCACCGGAAGCCAGCAAAGCGCCGGTTTGGCCATTGAACACCTGGTTGCCAATATTGACTTCCGGCAGGCCGTCGTGGTCAAAATCGGCAATATTGGGCGAAGAAAAGGCATAGCGGTTGCTGTAGCCAACCTGTACGGCGCTGGTAAATTTCAGCGCACCGGTGTGGCTGTAGCAGCGCAACAGCCGGTCGTTGCCCACGATCACAAACTCGCCGAAACCGTCGTTGTCCAGGTCGGCCATAGCCGGGCAAGTGCCGCCGGGCAGGCCGGTGGGGCTGGCGATTTGCACTTTCGTAGCGCCTGTAGCGCCGTCGATGATGTAAATTTCAGTGGCCTCCACCCGGTAAGTCACGATTTCCGGAATACCGTCGCCGTCCATATCGCCGGCTACCAGGGGCGAGTAGGTGCCCGTTTCGGCCTGGCCGACCCATTGGATACCCAGATTGATCGTATCGCAGGAGGGCACAAAAAAGCAGTCGGCATTGCAGGTGGTGTAGTAAAAATTGTCGCACTGGCCCGTGCAGGTACAATCCTGGTCGAAGCAGTCGATGAGGCCGTCGCCGTCGTCGTCAATGCCGTTCGAACAGTTCTCAACGGCTTGTGCGGTAAGTAAAACGGGAATGCTCAGAAAAAAAAGCGCCAGTGCGGCGGTGGAAAGGTGTTTGGCGGCCAGGCGCCGGCTGTGGTACACGTGTTTTAACATGGAATGGGATAAGTGTTTGTTCTGGTCGGGCTGGAAACGGGCAGAGCGGAGCATTCTGTTCGTCCGACAAAACGATTAACGTATTGTTTAAAACCAGAGACTACGGCGGGAAATTTGTAACGTTGACAGGGTTCCAAACCCTGTCAACGTTGGAACTCTACGTGTAACGTTGGCAGGGTTTCAAACCCTGCCAACGTTGAAACCCTGCCAACGTTAAAAAAACGTTCCGGTCAAAATTACCACGACTACCGCCGCCATCTATCTTTATTCCCAAAAAAATTATGCAACCGCTCCTGCCAATCTCCATTTTTTTGCTGCTCGCAATTTCCGCCGGCTCCTTACCGGCGCAAACCGGTTTTTTCCCCGATGATCTGATCGTCTCCGCCTCCGCACTCAACCTGCGCGACCAACCGACCAAAACCGGGAAAGTACTGGAGAAACTCGCACGCGGCAGCACACTCAAGTTTGTAACAACAGCAAACGAAGGCGCCTATGAAACCGTAGACGACAACTACGGCGTCTGGCTCAGGGTGCAATCCGGCACCGGCAAAACCGGCTATGTGTTCAGCACGTTCGTCACCGGATTGTTCAACCTGTACCTCGAAGGCGAAACGCCACTCGACTTGTTGCCCGAACAAAGCTGGTACGGCCTGTACGCCCGCGACTCCTTCAGCGACGAGCTGCGGACCATTAAAGTCCACCTGGCCACGGAGTACAACGCCTTCCGGGAGGAAGACACCCAGGCGCTGCGCACCAACCAGCCGGACCGGGCCAAATTCATCATTGGAACGACCGGCCGGCTTCAACCGGGGCCTGCCGGTGAGCTCGGCATTTTCGACCCAGCCGATTTTTACTTCAACGACGCCCTGGCGCCCGGCGCCATGCTGGCATTGTTACCCGGTTCGAAACCGGGCGACGAAACCCCTGCCCCACCCTGCTACCTCGCCGCCACCGGCTGCGCCGGCCTGCAGAACGATGCGACCATCGTATTTCAGGATTTCAAACTCACCGCCCTGATGCCGCGCCCCGACCTGCCCACCATCCGGCAGGACCTGAGCCCCTGGTTTAAAACAGCGCCGGGGCTGAACCCCAACATCCGGCTTTGGTGGTTCGGCGATCTCGACGGCGACGCCCGGCCTGATGCCATCATCGAGGACATGCCGGAGGAAATGGGCATGCGCATTTCACTGTTCCTGTCCTCCAGGGCGCGTGACGGGGAGTTGCTGCGCAAAGTTTGTGAGTACTGGCCGCCGCTGGATTAATATCTTGCCCCGGCTTTCAACCCCGGCCTTCACAGCAAACCCATACGTATGTCCGACCTAAAGAAAAAACTCACCCTTTACGGCCTCACCATGATCGCCGTCGGCTCCTGCATCGGTTCGGGCATTTTTGTCACGCCGGCGCAGATTGTCAGTGCCGTGCCCAACGCTACCCTGGTACTGGCGGTATGGGCATTGGGCGGCATTATTGCGCTCACCGGGGCGCTTACCTTCAGCGAGTTGGGCGGCATGTTCCCGAAATCGGGCGGCGTGTACGTGTACCTGAAGGAAGCCTATGGCGATTTGACCGGTTTTCTTTACGGCTGGATCATCCTGCTGGTGGTCAATACCGGGGCGCTGGCCGGGCTATGCGTGGCTTTTGCCGAATACCTGAAACTGTTCGCGCCTGAAATGAGCGAAACGGCCAAAACGGCCATTGCGGCCGGCACTATTCTGGCGCTCACAGCGATCAATATGCTTGGCGTAAATGTCAGCCAGGGCTTGGCCAATGTGTTTACCGGATTGAAACTGCTGGCTATCGGCGGGATTATCCTTGCCGGATTCCTGTTTTTTGATTCGGCCAATGTCTCGCCCGATTTTTCCCTGCGGGAAAACATCCCCGAAAACCTCACCACCGCCATGCTTACCGGCCTCATCGGCGTGCTGTTTTCTGTAGGCGGCTGGCACCACGCCTCCTACCTCGCCGGGGAGGCCATCGATGCCCCGCGCACGGTGCCCCGGGCGATGTTTTTGGGCGTATTGATCGTGCTGGTGATGTACCTGTTGGTCAACCTGGCGTACATGTTTTTGTTGCCGCTGGAGACCATCGCCCAAACGCCGCGCGTAGCCGGGGAAGCCATGGCTACCCTGGCGCCCTGGGGCGGCAAGGCGGTGGCCGTGGCCATTGCGGTGTCGATTTTCGGTACGATCAGCATTTACACCATGTCGGCGCCACGCATCTATTTTGCCATGGCTTCCGACGGTATTTTTTTCAAACAACTGGCTGCCGTGCATCCGCGCTGGCGCACCCCGGTAACAGCCATGCTGGTGCAGGCGTTTTGGGCGATTGTGGTGCTGCTGTTTTTCCGGGGGTTGTTCGACCGGATCATCACTTTTGTCACGTTTATGGACATTGCGTTTATGGGCCTGGCCGGTGCGGCAGTGTTTGTGCTGCGCAAAAAACAGCCCGCTGCCGACCGGCCCGTAAGAGCCTGGGGTTACCCTTTCGTTCCGCTGATTTTTGTATTGATTTCTGCCGCATTTGCCGGAAACGTTTTACTGGAACGGCCTGCGCAGGCACTGCCGGGACTGGGGATTTTGGGTTTGGGCGTAGCGATGTTTTTTTTATTCAAAAAACGTCGTAATATTTAATGGTATACCCAACGGAAAGTGGCTTGCGAAGGTGCTGCTGTTGTATATTGTCGGCGTGACTTTGAGTCACGCCGACAATAGCCTAACCGCCTCCATTTTTTCGCAAACCACTTTCTACCCGGCATAAATCCTTTACGGCTTCACTCGAACCTTAAAAAAACCGTCTGTAAAATGCAGCGTATCGGGCGACGAGGGGAAGGTTTTTCCATGCGGTGGATAAATTGTCAACAATACTTCGAAGCGGCCTTCGATGTCCATCGTGGTGGAATCTATTTTTTGGATTTCGATGAAGTTGGTTGATAATTCCTGATTGACTGAATAGATTTCACCTGTTACATCACCGTCGGCGATGAAAGTCGAGTAATGCGCCGAAACCTGGCTAAAATTGCCAAAATCTGAAACCACTAAGTTTTGCCGCTGCACTTTTATCGGCAAATATGAAAATGTAAGCATTTCTCTTGTAATGCCGCTAGCGTCTTTTTTTGAAAGCTTTATTGAAATAGAATCATTGTTAAACGGATACCGAGCCCGGGTTTCCACCATCCAATTTTTACCATTTAAACTTGCAGTACCAGTACCGACATAAGGGTCAATAGGATCGATATCATTTATCTCTTTTTTACATGAAATAGACAATGATATAATAAATATATAAAAGAAAATATACTTCATAATAAATATTTTGAATAGATATATTAATCAACGACTACAACTTTCTTTACAACATGTTTATTTCCTTGGATAAATCGACATAAATAAATACAGTCAGTTAATTCTATCCCATTTACTGCATGTGTGTAATTCCCAGGGCTTAAGGATTCGAACATCTTTTCCATAATTAATTCTCCGTTTAAAGATAAAATTTGTATGACAGCATCATTTTGGACTTCCAGTTCAAACTCCACGATAAAACTACCTGAGTTTGGGTTTGGAAAAACACGGAATCCTGTTTCATTCAAAGCATAATTTTCTCGCCTTTGGCAACTGAGATATTCATTTACCCCTTTCACTGCTTCTATAAAACGAGTAGTTGAAACAGTCAGTTGATTCGGGTCCGTTACGGTCAATTTGACAAATACGCCATCATTGGTAGCCGAAGGGCAGGGCATTGATAATTCAAACCAACTTAAAGTTCCTTGAACCGAGCCATAAGTGATCCCGCCATCGGTGCTTGTCAGCCAGGCAAACGAGTAAGTCCCTGGAACACCGCCGCCAATAACAGCTTCCAGATAGACATCGTCGCATTCGCATGCGACGTCAGGGCCGGCAATTTGTACGCTCAAATACGTATTGACATTCGTTTTATGGCCGGCAACAACACAAGCCGCCTCCTGTATTTGACGCGCATTGTCGTTTGAATTGGCCACTCCGGTTGGAGTCCCCAAATAATAGTGTACCGATGGATTGGAATAATGCAGAATCGGAACCTGGGAAATATCGCCGCTTGGGTTCGCCACAATGGTTTGGCGTTTATTATAGACACATGAACTCGCTTTTCTGAATTGAAATTCATGTGCGTGCGCCCAGGTAAATGTATTGTCAGGTAGTTGACCGGCAGTATGGTTACAGCCCATCAGATGACCGAATTCATGCGCAAAAACGTATGTACCCGTTGCACCACTAGTGGCAGTCAAGGTTTCAACAATCGCAAAAGCCTCATCCGGATCAAGTGTTGAATCCATGGTCCAACCAAGATAATCAGCTCCACCTGAGGTGTAATTTAGGCCCGTTAGAAAAACCACTAGATCTGCACCATATAATTCTCTTTCATCCTTTACATTCGCATTTTGGCTTAATTGAGATACAGCTATTACAATCTCATCTAAGTCCCCATAATAAAAACTGGTAAATTCAATCCCAACCAAAGTCACCCTCAAGTCATTCGGCGCAACCCAGCTGTTGCGCAGGGCGATATTTATTTGGGCAACGCCCAGCGATGCCCGAGCTTTCACTGCGGCAACACTCCCTTCCGCATTCACTGCGGCCTGATCATACAAAACCAACAACCGGACATCACAATGTTCATCGTCGCGGGAACTCGCCTTGAAGTTTTTAGGTATTGCTTTGGTGAACATGGATTCCGCATAGGAGCAAGCCAAGGGTGTTTCTTCCAACGCTTTATTTTGCACAAGTACATTCTTTCCGGCGCCTAAGTCCCGAATCTCGTAAGAATTTTCGTTCACGGAAATTTGGCCAAACTTGCCAAATTCATTTGCGAGCAGCACCATAAAACCATCCACACATCCACACGAATCTGCGCTTTCCATTTTTCCTGCCCATTGGTAGTTTTGATCATCCTCATATTCAACATGCACTGCCCGGAAGACTACATTTGGACAAACGGAATCTGGCAGTTCAAGTTTTATCCTGCCGTTGTCCTGTACATAGGCCAGGTCTTCAATCTGGTATGGAAAAGCAGCCTCCGTTGTTGCTTGTTCTTCAATCAGTGCATAGCGGTTACGCAATGAATCCGGAAGAGAAACTACCTCCCAATCAGCGGGCAAAAGAAGCTTCAGCGTAGGTTCCTGAGCCAATAATGGACAAATTAAACTAACCGAGAGAGAGAGAGAGAGAGAGAGAGAGAGAGAGAGAGAACCCGTGAATAACTATTTTTCATGGCATAGGGAGTTGGTTAAAGGATTAGTAAACTTAACTGATTTCATTTATATAAAAGGCAAATTCCCAAAGATTAACATTTGGAGCATTGATTGCAATAACCAATATTGCTTATTAATTCCCGGAGTTTGTTGCCATCGGATAAATATCTTGCGCACGTTATTTTAGGCCTTCCGGTAAGTGGTTTGCGAAAGTGATGGTGGCGTAATTATTGTCGGCGTGACTTTGAGTCACGCCGACAATAGCCTAACCGCCTCCATTTTTTCGCAAACCACTTTCTACCCGGCATAAATCCTTTACGGCTTCACTCGAACCTTAAAAAAACCGTCTGTAAAATGCAGCGTATCGGGCGACGAGGGGAAGGTTTTTCCATGCGGTGGATAAATTGTCAACAATACTTCGAAGCGGCCTTCGATGTCCATAGTGGTAGAATCTATTTTTTGGATTTCGATGAAGTTGGTTGATAATTCCTGGTTGACCGAATAGAATTCACCTGTTACATCACCGTCGGCAATGTAGGTGGTGTAGGTAGCAGATATTTGACTTAAATCAGTAATTTCAAATACTGACAACCCATATTGATTGACTTCTATTGGCAAATAGGCAAACGATAATAGTTCACGTATTATGCCATCGGAATCTTTTCGAACAAAATTTATGGATATAGAATCCTTATTGAATGGGTGAGAATAGGTACTGGCTTCGGCTGTCCATTGGTCACCGTTTATAAGGACTGACCCTATGCCGACGTATGGATCAATGGGAAGCCCCTCACGTTCCTTTTTGCACGAGTTATTTAATAAAATAACAAAGACAGAGAAATAAATATATTTCATGATTTTTTGATTTTTCATTACAACCTTTAATTCAACACAACTACTTTTTTAACAACAGATTGATCTCTAAAAATTAACCTTTACAAATAAACCTGGTGGAAAGTAGTTTGCGGATTTTACGGGATTTTGAGTCATCCGATGACTTGGCCCTATGGTTTTTCACAAACCACTTTCTGGTGGGTATAAATTCAGAATTTGAACAGCTGCATCCGGTTAACCTTCCAGTTCAAACTCGACGATAAATCTACCTGAGTTTGGATTTGGAGAAATACGGAATCTCGTAAAAGTCAACATATAAAATTACCATAAATTTTAAAAAAAACCGTCATGCATAAAGATTCCTTCGTAGTCAAAGAAACACCCGACAACCGCACCACAGCCCCGCATGTGCTGCCGATTTACGCCACCTCGTCCTTTGTTTTTGAAAACATAGACCAGGGCGTAGAAATATTTAAAAACATCGAAAGCGGCCACGTGTACAGCCGCTACGCCAACCCGACGGTGGACACGGTGGCGCGCAAAATTGCCGACCTGGAAACCCTCGGGCTGGATATGACTGCCGATGCTGTGATGACTTCTTCCGGTATGTCGGCCATTTCGACCCTGTTCATGGGCCTGTTGAAATCGGGCGACAAAGTGCTCAGCCAGGGCAACCTGTACGGCGGCACCACGGAACTGCTGGTTTCGGTATTGCAGCCCTTCGGTGTGGAACCGGTGTTCACCGACCTGCGCGACCTGAACGACGTCGAAGCCCTACTAAAAGCCGATCCGGCCATCCGCTTGCTGTATTGCGAAACCCCGGCCAACCCTACCCTGGCCTGCGTAGACATTGCGGCATTGACCGAACTGGCACACCGCCACCAGGCCTGGTGCGCCATCGACAACACCTTCCCCACCCCGCTGCTGCAACAGCCGTTTGCGCATGGCGTGGATTTCATCATCCACTCCACCACCAAATACCTGAACGGCCACGGCAACAGCATCGCCGGAGTCATCGTCGGGCGCGACCGGGATTTGCTGCGCAAAAAAGTCTGGCGCGCCATGAAACTCGCCGGCACCAATTGCTCGCCCTTCGAAGCCTGGCTCACGCACAACGGCCTGAAAACCCTGGCCCTGCGCATGGAGCGCCACTGCTCGAACGCGCTCGCGCTGGCTGAATTTCTGGAAAAACACCCCGCCGTCGCACGGGTCAACTACCCGGGTTTAAGCACCCACCCCGACCATGCGCTGGCCAAACGGCAAATGCCGGGCGGTTTCGGCGGCATGTTGAGTTTTGAACTGAAAGGCGGTATGGACGCGGGTTTGCGCTGCATGAACCGTATCCGGTTTTGCACCCTGGCGCCCACACTGGGCGATGTGGATACGCTGATCCTACACCCGGCCTCTTCATCGCACCTGAATGTTTCGAAGGAAATTCGCGAGGCAAACGGCATTACGGACGGCATGATCCGGGTGTCGGTGGGCATTGAGCATGTGGGGGATATCATTGGGGATTTGGACCAGGCGATGGGCGCTTAGAAGGTAACCCTGTCGTACACCGCAGCCATTTTCAGCCCGGTTTCAATGCTTCGAAACCAGATGTCTTTCTCCAAACCGGCCACTTCGGAAGAGCGCCACACATCGGGTTTTTCCCGAAAAAAAAGCATGGCTTCGGGTGTGTCCTGGCGCAGCAAAACATATTCTTTGAAGGAAGGCAAACTTTGGTATTCGATGAATTTCTGCCCGCGGTCGTACCGTTCGGTGCTGGCGGAAAGGGTTTCGACGATCAGGATCGGGTTTATAACCGCTTCGGCTTCCGCTTCTACCTGCAGGGGTGCACCGGCAACCACAACTACATCCGCGTACACGTAGAAGTTAAATTTAGGAAGGTAAATTTTCTGGTCGCTGCCAAAGGTTTCAAAACCAGGGTGTTGCTGCAAAGCATTGGTTAGCAAAACCAACATATTCCTGGAAATGCGGTTGTGGGCTATAGTTCCTCCAGCCATTTTTTCAAGGGTTCCGTTGTAAAAGGCATGGCGCTCACCGCTCTCCTGTTCGATACGGAGGTAATCGGCAACGCTGTATGTTCTGGCTGACATTGTGGTCACGGATGGATTTTTTACAAATATACAGCGGGGGTAACGAAAGTTATATTTTCTGGTTTACCCGCTTCGGCGAATTTTGTGCAGTATTTAAAAGTCCCCCGGCTAATTCCCCATTCCAAATGCCCTCCATAAAATCAAATGAGCGGCCGGTACGTCCTTCGTGCCGGCCAATTTTGTACTCAGGGGGAAGGCGGGCCGTAGGTCGTATGCACCAACGTCCGGCGCGTGCTGCCCCAGCCTCTCGAAATTTTCACGATGTACAGGTTGTCAAAGTCCGTCTCCGGGATCGGCGCCACCGATTGCCCGGAAAGCCCCAACACCAAGTCGGGCACGGTATTGGAGTGGCCGACCACCAGCACACTTTTGCCCCGGATTTTGTTTAACCGGGCAACCAGGCCCGCCGTCGTGTCCGGTTTGTACAAGGTGAGCCCCAGGTTCAGGGCAGTAGCCAGTGGCTGCGCGGTTTGTTGTGTCCGCTGGAACGTGGAGGCGAAAATGGACCCGATGCCTTTGCCCGACAGGGAATCGCGCAGAATATTGGCCCGGGCATTACCGGCCGTAGAGAGCGGCGAATCGGCGGAGTTATTCAGCCGTTCGGCATGGCGCACGATGTAGTATTTTGTAGTACAGGCAGATAGCATCAGCATGGCTGCAATGGACAAAAAGGAGCGTGGTTTCATATCCGGTATGTTCAGTAAGGTTGGTTACTTTTTAACCAGTAAAAGTTGTACCTGTTCAGCGGCATCCCAAACGCGGACGGTGTAAATCCCGGCAGGCAATGTGCTTAAATCGAGCGGCACCTGAACATCGGGATCAACATCCACCGATAGCGAAATCCCGGTCGGCTGTTGGCTGGCATTCCAAACTTCCACCCGTACACTGGCGGGCTTGCCGGCCTGGATACGCAGTGTGCTCTGCCCGGCCGCCGGGTTGGGCCACAGCGCAGCCTGCAGTCGATCGCTGTAAACCACGAGCGAGCGTATAGGCGAAAAACTGCCGGAGCCGTCGCGGTCTGTTTGCCGAAGGCGGAAAAACTGCGTACCCGGCGCCAGGCCGGGGATGCGGTAGGTGTAAAAAGCCGGTGCGGTGCCGTCGCCTTGCGGCAAAACAAAACCCCGCAACTGCCAATCCTTGCCGGAATTGCTGCTTTGCTGTATTTCGAAACCGGCATTACTGATCTCAGAGGCTGTTTCCCAGGTCAATACGGCATCGTTGCCTTGCTCCAACCGCACATCGAAACGGGTCAATTCGACCGGCAGGGAACCCTGGGGCCACAAGGCGACATTGAGCAGCGTCAACACACCATTGTCCAACGCAACCACGTGTTCCTGTGTGATGTAGCCGGTTTTGCTGATCCGGACGGTGAAGGCCCCGTTTTGCAGTTGACCGAGTTTATAAAGCCCAAGCGCATCCGTTCGACCAAAAGTAGTCGTAGATAAAACTTGTATGTCAACGGCATTCAGCGGGAACCCGGTAACGGCATCCGTAACAGCCCCTTCGAGGTAGCAGCCCCGGACGTAGTTGGGAGTAAGCACCCACAGTTCCCCGTTATTGGTGTTTTGCGCCTCAATATTTGACGCCACGATAGTACCCGATGGAAGGTATGGGTATACGCCCCAGCAACCTTCGAATCCGTTCCCCGAACCGCCCGGATAGGTGTCGTAGCGGCCGACCTCCACCATGTTGGATGGCCGGGCTACGTCGATGATCGCAAAACCGTCCTTGTACCAGGACGTGACGGCGTAGTCGTTGTGAATGTGGGTGTTGTGCACAATAGAGCCGGTACCGGGCGTAATCTGGATTTTGTCGAGTTCGGTAATGTTTCCCAGGTTGGAAATGTCATAGGCCGCGAGATAGGAATTGCTGACTTCGTCGGTAGTGAAAAGCGTGTTCCCCGACAACCAGGTGTTGTGTGTAAAGTTACCCGGCGTGTTGAATGTTGCCAGCAGCACAGGATTCGTTTTGTTGGTCATGTTTACGACGGCCACCTGCCCGGTGTAAATATGCGCCGAGTAAAGCCGGTCATTGTTCACATAGCCGTCGTGCACGTAGCCGATAAAATTGACAAAACCGACATAGCTGGGATTGTAAGGGTCAGCATTGAGGTTGAACACCTGCGGCCTGCCGTTATTGAGGTTGCTGCCGTACACGTACAGGTAGCCCTTCACCTCGTCGATATGCAAGGCATGGCCCTTTTGAATGCCGCTCCCGCCGTCGACGGTATGGTAAGTAAGGTTGGAGCCGGGCAAGCCATTCAGGTCTACAACCAGGATTTTACTCCCCCACCCTTCCGAAACGACATACGCGTAGTGCGAGTAGGTTTTGATTTCCCGCCAATCGTTGGCTACGCCGGGTATTTGCACAATTTGCTGAGGATTGTTCGGATCGGTCACATTCACGATGATCAAGCCGTTTCTTGCGCCTATCAGGGCATATTCGTTGCCTCCGGCAGCATAACCCCAGATATTGGCAAGATTTTGCCCGTTGAAAGTCAGGGTGGCATTGTGCGTAACATTTACATTTTGGGCAAAACAAGTGGTGAGAACGGCGGACAAAAGTACGGTCAGTGCAATGCGCATGGCTGAAATTCGGAACAGTAGTAGTCGTGAAAACACAAAATGCGGCAAGGGGAATTCAAATGTACCTACTTCAGGCCCACAAATCTCTTGTAATTTGATTACCTGTTGTGCATAATATTAACATTGTGCGGGCTTTATCCGAAAAATTCCGCCCCGGCAACCACGAGTAATCAAGGTTCCCCAACCCAGGTTGTTTTTTCCACATGCCCAACAAATGCATATTTGTTAAAAAAGGGGAAACAAGTTTACTTTACCGGAACAAGTTCCACCAGCACCCGGTTTTCAATTTATGGATATAAAAACGGTCATTTTCCTGTGCATTGCCGGTGGCGCACTGCCCGCTTGCCAGTCGCCCGCCGATCGGACCGGCACACAGGAAAAACCTGCTGCCGACACCACCGATTTAATTTCCGATGCGCCGCCGCCGCCATTGTTTACGTACATCGTCCCCAGAACGATTCCTGTAAAAAGCTATTTCCCGTTCATCGACAGTCTGGCACGCCACTACGACAGCCTGGTGCCCTACCCCCTGACCGAACACCTGCTGGTACGCGCCAACCCGCGCATTATCGACACGCTGGAAGACACCGATTATTACCAGCGCATGGCACGCGGCGAGTTTGTTTACGACCAACGCCAACTCCCGGTGCTGCACCAGGGCGATACGTTGTACATCCCGGACACCGCAAGTGCCCGGGCGCTGCTGGACCGCATGGCCGCAACCTGCATCGATATCAATATCCCGGAATATACCCTTCGGGTGGTGGAAGGCCAGGATACCGTGCAATGCATGACGATCCGGGTCGGGCAAAACAAAAAACGCTATCAGGAAGTACTCGGCCGGGTGGATGACCTGCGCACCCGCCCCGGCGTCGGCAGTATTGTGCGCATCAACCGCGCGCCGACGCTCTTCTACGACCCGCATACCGGCCGGAAATTCACCCATACCAAACGCGACGACGGCCGCACCACCCGCATGCCCCTCATTCCCTGGATGGAACCGGAGATCAACGGCGTACGCCTGGGCCAGATGATCCACCCGACCACCAACCCCGAAACGCTGGGCAAGGCCTACTCCAACGGCTGTATCGGTTGCACCGAAGGGGAGGCCTGGCGCCTGTATTACTACGCCCCCGTGGGCACGAAGGTGGTCATCCGCTACGACCTTTTGCTGATCGGGCCGTTAGGCGATACCACTCGCCTGCCGGATATTTACGGCTGGGCCAAACGAAAAACGGAAAATTAGGCTGTCCACTCCAGAGACATTTTTACCATGAACAACATCCAGATCACGAAAGCCTCCGGCGAATCGGCCGATTTCGAACCGGCAAAGCTCGAACAATCCCTTCGCCGGGCCGGCGCCGGGCAACATCAGGCGGAAACGATCACCAGAGCCATTGAAGCACAACTCCGCGAAGGCATGACCACGGGCGAGATTTACCGACTGGCCAAGCGTATGCTGCGCAAAGAAGCCCGCCATACCGCTGCGCGTTATTCACTGAAACGGGCGCTGCTTGACTTTGGGCCTTCCGGATTCCCGTTCGAACAATACATCGCCCGACTCCTCAAAGCCGACGGCTATTCGGTAGAAAATGGCCTGCTCCGCCAGGGCCATTGCATCATGCACGAAATTGATGTGCTGGCCCAAATGGACGGCCGTGTGCTGGTGGGCGAATGCAAATTTCACAACCGGCAAAACCTGGTTTGCGATGTGAAAGTGCCGCTGTATATCCATTCCCGGTTTCGCGATTTGAAAGCCGGTTTTTTGAGCGCCCCGACGTGGAGCAACCACAACATCGAATCCTGGATTTTCACCAATACCCGTTTCACCGACGATGCAAGCCAATACGGCCAGTGTGCCGGCATGCACCTGGTCAGTTGGAATTGGCCGCCCAACGGTAGTTTACGCGATTGGGTAGACCGATCCGGGCTGCATCCGGTTACCTGCCTGACCACATTAACCCGGCGCGAAAAAGATCTGTTGCTTGAAAAAAAAGTCGTGCTGGTGCGCGAATTGCCGGCAAACCGGCAACTGTTAAAAACCATGCGGGTCGCTGCCGGACGGATACCGCGCATTCTTGACGAAGCGGAACAACTTTGCGCTTTTTAAATTTAACAATTTCTCCAATCAGCCTTCTAGCCAACGCAACAGCCACTCCTTTTCGGTCAGCCCCTGTTCCGCATCAATTTGGTTGCGCAGTTCGGCCACCACTTTTTGATCGGCCAGGTTAAGCCGCATCAATGCCCGGGCATAGCGCACGATATTCAAATAATTGTTGCGGTGATAAC
Source organism: uncultured Saprospiraceae bacterium (assembly GCA_964484205.1). Lineage (GTDB taxonomy): Bacteria > Bacteroidota > Bacteroidia > Chitinophagales > Saprospiraceae > M3007. The sequence continues at coordinate 56,487 of CAZAEZ010000022.1, forward strand.
CCACTGCCTGTTGGCGGCGGATGTAGGTTTGCATACTGTCGAGGTGGCTTTCCAGCAGGTCGAATTCGCGGGTTTCATAGTAAATTTTCAGTTGCAGGGTCTTGGCATTCAGGCTGTTGATAAAATCTTTGTAATCGGCGCGTTGCAGGTGCAGCAGGGCGGTCCGGTAGTCCTTTCGGGTGTAGGCTACGCGGGCCATGTTGAGGCTGAAGGCTGCTTCCCGGTAGCGGCGCTCCAACGCGGATTTGTATTTCTGAATAAAAATTTCGGCCCAGGCAATTTCCTGCAAACGGATGGCCACGCCTACGATATTGTGGTAGGCAAAGCGGGAGAACACGCCGTTTTCCAGCAGCAGGTCGCGGTCGAGCGCTTCCCGGTACAGGTCGAAGGTGGCGCGGTACCAGATCAGGTCGGCCGATTCGTTGCTTTTTTTTACACCAAAGTTGATCGCCAGCAAATACAGGGCCCGCAACTCGTCGGGCGGGAATGCGTCGGCATGTTGGCTTAGCATGTTGCGAAAACGAAAAAAATGGTACTCGGCGCCGGAATCGGTCAAAAACTGGCAACCGTGGTAGTACAGCGCGATAGCCGGCAGATCGAGCAAACCTTCGGTTTCCACATGCTGAAAAATGGCGTCGAGCAGGCCGAAGCGATACTCCGTTTGCACCACGGCCTGGTGCGAGCGGGCAAAACACACATGCCGCAATTTTCGGGCGATGTAGGTTGTGTCGAGCAGGTCGGAAATTTCCTGAAGATTGAATGCGTCGTAGCGCCGTGCTGCGGAAGCCGACTGGAAGGCTTCCAGTTCGATGCGGTGCAGATCGTCAAAATATTCGGCATGCCGCCAGGGCTGCTGTTCGCGGCTTTCGCGGGCTTTGCGCAGGGCCGTTTGGCTGTGTTTGGACAAGCCGCGCTTGCGGTAGGCGCCGGCCAGGCGGATGCTGTTGCGCTCCGGATCGTTGAATTTTTCGCGGTACATCCAGTAGTGTTCCAGCAGTTTGAGCAGGTCGCTGTTGGCCAGGCGCAGTTTCTGGTTGTCGTAGGGCGCACCGGGGTATGCCGCTTCAAATGCGGCGGTTTCCGTTGGGCCGTCGCCGGTTTCGCAGCAGCTGCGCAGGTAAGTAAAAAGCCCTTCGAGTTGTATTTTCTGATTGAAAAACGGCGAGCGCACAAATTTGTCGAACGCGCGCAGTTCGGATTTGGTGAGGGCGGCAAAGGCTTCCCAAAGGCGTGTTTTTTCCATGGTTTTGGTGGTTAAGTAATGTTTAAAAAATACCGTTACGATTTGAAAAAATTCAGGTTCCTCGCTACGCTCGGAATGACATCCAATTGATGCAAACAAATTCAATCAGTTTTCTCGCTACGCTCGAAATCGCCCCTGCACCCTGCCGCAATTTCGAGCGTAGCGAGAAATCTGGTATAAAAACGTGCCCTTTCAGCAACTTGTCATTCCGAGCGTAGCGAGGAACCTGAAGATGTTGAAAATGGCTCTAAATCGTGATCTTAATTCTCCTGAGCATTAGAAAAAGTTGGTCCAAAATTCCATTTCCGGCCTACACCCCTCAGGCAGGCATGTCACAACCATTTTTCAATGGCCTGGTACTCATACGTTTCCATCTTGTCCAACAGCGCCGGCACGTTGTCGGCATCGAGACAGATGCTGCGATTCTTAGGTTTCAAAAAACCAAAAGCCACCATCTGGTCGAGCATATTCAACATGGGATCGTAATACCCGCGCACATTGAGCAGGCCGATCGGCTTGCGGTATTGATGCAATTGCGCCAGGGTGAGCGCCTCGAAGTGCTCGTCCATGGAGCCAAAACCGCCGGGCAGTGTAATCACGCCGTCGGTGCCTTTGATGAGCAGCGTCCGGCGTTCGGCCATGGATTCCACGACGATCATATCGGTGACGCCGATGTGGCCGAGTTCGAGTTCGGACAGCTGGTCGGTGATAACCCCGGTGATCGGCCCGCCCCGCGCCAGCACGGCATCGGCCAGTATGCCCATGAGCCCGACGCTGCCGCCGCCGAACAGGACGCGAATGTTGCGGGTGGCCAGGGTGGCGCCCAGTTGCGCGGCCGCTTCAGCAAACCAAGGCTGGTTGCCGGGGTTGGCGCCACAAAATACTGCTACAGATTTCACAATATGTATTGCCCACAACTTGTGGGATTTGCCCACCATTGGTTTGGAAAGGTGGAAGATGAACGATGCATTGGATCAATGAATAGGCGAAAAAACAGTATTTTCACGACGGTAATGCATTTTTAGGGAATTAATTAAGTGCTTGGCGCTAATTTTGCTGCTTCTTCCTTTTACCCATTTGATCCACCTGGCTGCATGGCAATTCGACTTTACCAGTTTATTTTCCTTTTCCTTTTGTTGGCTGTTGGTTGCCAAAAAAACGACGGACCGGACGACCCGGAAACAGCGGTTTTTACCATCAATGTGGACAATGAAGTGCACATTCTTCAGGCCCGGTATGCGGTTTTCCTTTCGGATAAAAATGGCCAGACCCGCGCATTCCGATGGATTCCGGGAAGCGATACGGCCCGCGTGACGGTGCCCGGTTCGGAGCCGACCGACCGCTTTGACTGTACGGTGGTCAAAATTGAACCGTTTGAAGCGCCCGGAACCGGTGTGCGCGACACCACGGTAAGCCTCACAACCTATACCAACCTCTACAACGGCGCCAACATTCACCTGCACGACGCCAATTTTCTGCAAAACACCGACCTGTTCCTGAAGTTTACCGGAATCAGTTCAGTCGACTCGATCGTGGTGCCCCAGGGGCTTACGTTTGCCTTCCCGCAGTCCGGCAACAATTTTGAAGGCCATTACCGGGTGCTGCATACCGGCCGCATCTGGTTTCGGGTGCGCGTGAACGGCGAGAGCAACTGGCGTTATGCGCTGTTTGAAAATGTCAACGACGCCAATTTTTCGGCAACGCTCGACCTGGCCGATTTGCCGGAACTGCCTGCCGGCCCCGCCACGCTCGCGTTGCCATTGCTGACCGACTGGAATTTTGAACTGGACCGCGTGCTTGATTTGCAGAAAAAAGAATTTTTAGCCCTCGGCGGTAATCTGCGCATCCCTGGCGGCCCCATTCCGGTTTTTGGCCAAATAAACGTGTACGAACCACCGGGGCTTTCCCAGAACAACGGGTACCGGCTCCGCATTTCGGGTTTTGATACCAACCCCGGCGGCTACGGCTATGTGTGCGACAAGTTTTTCCAAAACCTGCCTGCCGGGCTGCAAAGCCCCAATTTTGACATCCTCTCGGCATCGGTGGCCGATGGGCGCTGGGTGTCGATCCAGTGCAGTGGCTTCATCGACCTGCTGTCGTTTACCCGCCGGTATACGGGCGCGGTGGAAATTAGTTGGGAGGCACTCGTTGCATCAAGCAACTCCGGCGCCGTCAATTACCGGCTTCCGAATGTGCCGGCCGAGTTGGGCGACCTGTACCCGGTATTGAAAAACTATGCCTTCGACCCGGGCGTGGAAGTGCGCGCCGAGGGCTACGACAAACTCAACGCCTACCCGGAGGTTATCGCCCGGATGATGCTCAAAGACAACCCGTTGTGGCAGATGGACGCGGGCTATTTTGGCAAGATCCGGAAGTTTTAACCGACCATTTCCAGCAACCATTCTTTTTCTGTCAGCACCGATTCGGTTTCGATTTGCCGGCGCAGGGCTTGCCGTGCCGTGCGGCTGCCGGGGTTTAGTTGCATCAGTCGCCGGGCGTAGCGCACGATGTTTTTGTAATTGGTTTTGTGGTACCCGATCACCTCCTGGCGCCGGATGAAGGTTTGCATACTTTGCAAATGCGCGTCGAGCGCGTCGAACTCGCCGCTTTCAAAATAGATTTTCAGTTGCAATGTTTTGGCGATCAGGTTGTTGATCAGGTCTTTGTAATCGGCTTGCTGCAAGTGCAGGAGCGCCGGTTTGAGCTGCCGGCGGCTGTAGGCTATCCGGGCCAGGTTGAGGTGGAAGGTGGCATCGCGGTGTTTTTTTTCTAAAAAAACAGCTTGCTCGTGGATAAACGTTTCGGCCCATTCGACATCGCCTGTTTTTAGGGCAATTGCCACGATGTTGTTGAAGGCAAAATGCGAAAGTTGGCCGTTTTCGAGCAGGAGTCCGGCTTTGAGGGCCGACTGATACAGGTCCAGGGCTTCCCGGAAATAATCCTGGTTCAGCTGGTTGATTTTCCGGATGCAAAAATTGAGCGCCAGCAAGTGCAGGTTTCGCTGCTCTTCGACCGGGAGTTGGTCCACGCGGGCGAGCAATTGGCGCTTGAACTGAACAAAATACGCTTCGCCTTCCGGCTCCGTCAGGAACAAATAGCAGAAATAGTACAGGCCGATAGCGGGAATTTGTTTCAAGGTTTCGGATTGCTCCACGTGTTCCAAAACGGCATCCAGCAGCCCGAAGCGGTATTCGGTGTTGTACACCGTTTGGTGGCTGAGCGCAAAACAGGCTTGCCGCAATTTCCGGGCAATGAAGGCGGTGTCCGTTTGGTCGGAAAGTTCCTGGAGGTTGAGGGCCTCGGTGCGGCGACCGGCGCTCAGTTGGTGGTACAGTTCGTATTCGATGGATGCCTGGGCATCAAAATACTCGGCATGGCGAAAGGGCTGGCGGGCCCAGGTGCTGCGCGCCGCACGCAGACTTTGCCGGAAGTGTTTTTCGAGGCCGCGCTTGCGGTAAGCGCCGGCAAGGCGGATCGGAAAAGCGCCGCTGTCGGCAAAATGTTCCCGGTACACCAGAAAATGCTCTAATTGGGCCTGCAAGTCACTCATCGTTTGCCGCAGCGCCTGTGCCTGGTAGGTTTTTTTTTTGCCGAAAACAACGTTCCAGGCATCCTGTTGATCGGGTGTACGGCCCGACGCCCAACAGTCCTGAACATAGCCAAACAAGGCGGGCGGCTGTGGCCGGCGGCAAAAAAAAGGCGATTGCAGCCATTGCCCGAAGTGTTTTTTTTCCAGGGGGCTCAGGGTGCTCAGACTTTCCCACAAGCGGGTATTCTCCATGGGCATCCCGCGATTTTCGTCTTGATTTTTCAAAATTGCATTTCAAGTTTGCTATTTATTTTAACTTTTACAAAGTTCTTTAAATCAAAGTTTTATTCAAGTGTTTTTTTAAAAAAAAATCAATTAATGGCAAAAATTGTATTTTTTTATCCGGTATGAATACCAAACTTTTGTACCATCGAAATCGTATTCACCTTTGTAACCGTCGACGAAACTATGTTGCGATTTAACCTTCAACTTTTCACGCACTCCCAAACACGATATCCAATGCACATGAAAAAAATCTGCTTTTTACTGCTGGCTTCCTGGGTTTTGCTGGCGCAAAACGCCCGGGCCCAATGCAACGGCAACCCGCCGATTGTGGAAATTGACCCACCGGCCCAGATCACCTGCCAAAACCCCACGGTCCAACTCAATGCAACCGTCACGCCGCCCGGCGGCGATTATTCCTATGACTGGTCGGGCAATGTTTCCAACCCGACTATTTTGAACCCGATTGCCAATGGCCCGGGTGTTTATGCGCTTTTTGTTTTTGACTCTGCCACGGGTTGTTGGGGAGGCGATACGGTGATTGTTACGCAGGACGGATCGTTTCCACAGGTAAGCATCCAGGTGGAGCCACAGGGTTGCAATAATCCCACCAACCTGGTCGTCCAGGTTGCCGGGGGCACCGGCCCGTACGAATACAACTGGTCTACCCTCGAGACTACGCAAACAATCCAAGCCATGCCATCGCCGTTCGGTCCGGTAACTTACTGTGTCACAGTAACCGATCTTGCGTCGGGATGTACCAGTGATGAATGCGTAGTGGTGACGGACTTCGGGCCAATGTCGGCGGAGATCATCTATTTCGACAGTCCGTTTTGCGATGACTCGATCGGAATGTGGGTGAATGTGCTTGGTGGTTCGCCGCCATTTACCTACGCCTGGAATACTGGAAACACGTCACTTTTTATTGATAATCCCGCTGCAGGCACTTATGTGGTTACCGTAACAGGTTTCAATGCTTGTTCCGCTGTGGCGACTTACGTCGTGGAAGATGATCCCGACGAATGTGCCGAAATTCAGGGCTATGTTTGGGCCGACTGGAATACCAATTGCACCGTGGAGGCGTCGGACGACGGCATGGCCAATATTACCATCGTGATTACCGATGCCGCCGGAGATAATTTTTATGCCTTTACCGATGCCACCGGATTTTACAGCACGGAAATGGAACCGGGCACTTATGATGTCACCGTGCTTCCGCCCAATAACCTGTGGGCGCCATGCCAGGCTACCTATTCGGTTTCGCTGGCGCCAGCCCAGATTCTCGATCAGGATTTCCTGCTCCAGCCGGAAGCCATTTGCCCGGCAATGACTGTCGACATCAGTACAAATTTTCTGCGCCGTTGTTTTGCCAGCACCTACTACGTGAACTACTGCAACCAGGGAACTATTGCGGCAACCGGTGCATATGTTGAAATACAGTTTGACCCCTTCCTGTCCGTTACAAATTCCAGCATCCCCGGAACGGATTTGGGGAATAACCTCTATCGCTTTGACCTGGGCGACGTGCCGACCAACACCTGTGGAAACTTCTGGGTGAAAGTACAGGTCAGTTGTGATGCAACCCTGGGGCAAACGCATTGCACCGAGACCGTTGTTTACCCCACAGGAAACTGCGAACCGGCCAACTCCCAGTGGTCCGGCGCCAGCCTGGAACTAACGGTGGAATGCAATGGCGATTCGCTGGATTTTGTTGTTGAAAATATCGGTTCGGGCGCGATGAGCGCTCCCCTGGAATATGTGATCATTGAAGATGCGGTTATGCTGATGCAAGCGCCGCCTCCGGCAATTTTGCTGGCGCCTACCGAAAAACACCATATCAAAGTGCCGGCCAACGGCGCCACCTGGCGCGTTGAGGTGGAACAGGAGGTATTCCACCCGGGCAACTCCCAACCCGCTGCCTGGGCGGAAGGCTGTACGGCTACGGGGCAGTTCAGCACCGGCTTTGTCAACCAGTTTCCGTCCGGCGACAACGACCCCTGGGTCGATATCGACTGTATGGAGAACATCGGCTCCTACGACCCGAACGACAAACAGGGTTTCCCGACAGGGTATGCTTCCGAGCGCTACATCGAACAGGGCACCGACATCGAATACCTGATCCGTTTCCAAAACACCGGCACCGACACGGCATTCACCGTGGTCATCCGCGACGAACTGTCGCCCTGGCTCGACCCGGGTTCCGTGCGGCCCGGCGCCAGCAGCCACCCGTACAAATTTGAATATTACGGCGACCGCAATATTAAATTCACATTTGATAATATCCTCCTGCCCGACAGCACCACCAATCTGGAAGGCTCGCAGGGTTTCGTTTCGTTCCGCATTGCGCAAACTGCCGATGTGCCGCTGGAAACGGAAATCCTGAACAACGCCGGCATCTATTTTGACTTCAACGAGCCGGTGATCACCAATACCACCAAGCACCGTATCGGCACCCGTTTTGTCACGGTGAGCAGTTGGCAGCCGTTCCAAAACGGCCTCGACCTGCGGGTCATGCCCAACCCGGTGGCGCAGCAAGCCGTACTTGAGCTACGCGGGGTGACGGGACTTTCCGACTGGCAGATCGATCTTCGCGATGCTACCGGCAAGCCTGTGCGCAGTGCAACGGTTAGCGGAAGCCAATGGCAATTCGAGCGTGGTGATCTGCCCGCAGGGATTTACCTGATTCAGGTGCGCACGGGCAGTGCCGTTCTGGGCGCCGGAAAACTGTTGCTGAAATAAGTTTTTTTGAATAGAGCATTAATGAAAAGGGGGCAGGCCGGTAAACACCGGCTTGCCCCCTGCCATTAAATCCAACAGCGAATTACTGTGTTTTTTTGACTTCCAGTTCAACGCGGTAGGCCGATTGCGGGATCACGACATTCGACTTAGGATCGGGTTTGACCTGAAGTGCTTTTACGGTGTAGTCGCCAAAAACTGCCGTATCGGAATTGTCCGAGCCGGTTGGGTCGCCAAGGAGCAGCACGGCAGTTTGTGCGGAGCCCGATTCGGTAAACGTGATTTCAAATTCCACACGCCCGGCCCACACACAAATGGCGTCTATCGGGCAGCGGCTGTCTTCCAGAACCCGGTTGAACTGGATTTTAACGTTGGGATTGCTTTCCAGTTCGGCCTGTTCCAGGTATTCGAGGGAAAACGGGGTGTCGAGTTTGAAGTAGAGTTGCCCGTCTTTTTTAGAACAGGCAAGTACGGCCAAAAAGCCGAGTGCGATAAAACCAATGAGGTACTTTTTCATAGCGTAAGATTGTCTTTGAATTCGTTGTCACAAATAAAGACAGAGAACTACCGCAACAAGGTTGGTTGTGGCTAGTCTTTTTTTTCGATGTCCAGTTCCACGGAGTAGTCTTTCTGCAGAATTTGTTGCTCGGCAACAAGGTGAGGGCGTACCTGGATCAGGGTTACGGTAAAGTCGCCGAATGTCGCCTGGTTGGAGTAATTGGTGCCGGCAGGATCGCCCATGACGAGGGCGCCGTTTTGCATTTCACCATTTTGGAAAAAGGTGATGGCGGCAATTGCCCGTCCGGCCCAAACACACTGCACGCCCTGGGGGCAGCGACTGTCGTCGAGAATGGAGTCGAAGCGGATCCGGATGGTTTCGTCGGTTGCCCATTGGGCCGTTTCACCATAGTGCAGCGTAAACGGCTTACCCAGTTCAAACGGTTGGTTTTTTTGAGAACTGCAGCTTTGAGTGCCGGCTGCAATGATGGTAAACAAGCCGGCGGTGAGCCAAATGTGGGTGGGAATTTTCATAGGTGGGTGTTTTAAAATGGTGGTGCGTCCTGCAACAAATTTAACAACTAGTTTGTCTATCCGCGGGCTATTGAGAAAAAAGGCCTGCAAAATGGAATTGCGCGCTACTTTTGCCTCCGCTAAAAAACTGCCGCCATCAGGTTGGCAGGGCTATCCAACTCAAACATCTGGTTTCTTACATGCAATTTTTAGGTTACTTCATAAAAACGGGCATTCGCCTTGGCGCAACACGTCCCGAACCCTGGCGCTCTCCGGTTGCACAACAACAAAAAACCCTGAAACGGCTACTGAACGAAGCTGCGGAAACCGCTTTCGGCCAGCAATACGATTTTCAAAAAATACTTTCTTCGGCCGACCTGGTCCGCGCCTTCCAGGAGCGGGTGCCGATGCACAATTACGACGAGATGTATGACAAGTGGTGGTCCAGAGCCCAGCAAGACGAACCGGATGTATGCTGGCCGGGACTGGTGCCCTGGTTTGCCGTGAGCAGCGGCACTTCCAATGCGTCCACGAAATACATTCCGATCACCCCCGACATTATCCGGTCGATGAAAAAAGTGTCGCGGCGGCTGTTTTGCGATATGGTGCACTTCAAGTTGCCGGCAGACCTGTTTACCAAACAAATGCTCATGGTCGGCAGCTGCACCAATCTGAACCCGGAAGGGAACCACTGGGTAGGCGATATGTCGGGAATCATTGGCCTGAACCGGCCGTTTTGGTTGAAAAAATACTACAAACCGGATCGGGAGATCACTACGATCCCCGAATGGAGCGACCGGATTGAGCGCATTGCGGAAGAAGCGCCCGGCTGGGATATCGGTTTTATCGTGGGCAATGTAGCCTGGGTGCAACTGATCTTTGAACGTATTTTGGAAAAACACCGGCTCAAACATATTCATGAGATCTGGCCCAACTTTAGTTTGCTGGTCCATGGAGGCATCTTTTTCGAGCCCTACCGGCAAACGTTCGAACAATTGCTCGGGCAGCCCGTCCATTATGTCGACAGCTACATGGCCTCGGAAGGCTTTATCGCCTACCAGCCGGGGCCGCAATCGAGGCTTCTGCGCCTGATCACCGACGCCGGTATTTTTTATGAATTTGTCCCGTTCAACGAGCAACATTTTGACGAAAACGGCGAGCTGTACCCCGATGCCAAAGCCGTATCGCTCAAAGATGTCATCCCCGGCCAGCAATATGCGCTTTTGCTGAGCACGGATGCCGGCGCCTGGCGTTACCTGTTGGGCGATACCATTCAATTTGAAGATGTAAAACAAGCCACCTTCAAGGTGACGGGCCGGGTGAAACACTACCTCAGTGTGGTTGGGGAACATTTGTCGGTCGACAATATGAACACTGCGATCCAACGTACGGACCAAAAACTTCAGGCCGGAATCAAGGAATTTACCGTTGCCGCAGTGCAAAACGGTAGCCACTGGGCGCACCAATGGTATGTCAGTACGGATAACCCAAATGTGCAGGCGGAGGAATTTGCCGCGGAATTGGATGCGCATCTGATGGAAATCAATGACGATTACCGTGTGGAGCGCCGCTATGCCTTGCGCGACATTCGGGTGCAATTGCTGCCGCACAGTACCTTTTACAACTGGATGGAGTCGCAGGGCAAATTAAACGGACAGGCTAAAGTGCCCAGAGTGCTGAAGGGCGCGGTTCAGGAAAGCTGGGAACACTACCTCCGCTCGGTAGCGAAGCATTCAACATCGTGATTGAAGCAATTATCAAAGGAGTACTTGCCGGCCTTGCGTATGGCATGTTGTTGGGGCCGCTTTTTTTCCTTGGGATACAGGTGACGCTCAAGCGCGGGTTGCGCAACGGCCTGGCCCTGGCCGGGGGCGCTTTTGTCAGCGATGCCCTGTTGGCCGCCGGAAGCTGGTGGTCTTCGGCGCGGCTGCTGGTACTGGCCCGCCAGGAACTTTTCCAGTCGGCAATGGGTACGGTTGGCGCTTTGCTCATCATCGGTTTCGGTATATCGGCGATGTGGCCGCAAAAAGAAAAAGCCACTGATATTTTGCTTGCAACGGCCGGCAAACGGCGCTATTCCTTTTTGAAAGGCTTTGCCCTCAACATGGCAAACCCGTCCAACTGGCTTTTCTGGCTTGGCCTGGCTACAGCCGCCCGGGCGGAAGCGCCGCCAACCGTAAAACACTACACGCTGGTGTTCCTGGCCTGTGCCTTAGTTATGGTACTGGCAACTGATATTTCAAAAGTGGTGCTGGCCGGCAAGATCGGCCTGCGGTTGCAACCGGGGCTTATGGGTAACATTGTCCGGGTGGCAGGGCTTATACTTGTCCTTGTCGGGCTTTGGTTGTTGGTGGAAAGCCTGCATTTGTTTTCATAAAATATCGTTGGAACGCTGCAATTGACCGGAATCGCATAGCGGTTTGGTTGGCAGACCGGGTAAATAAAGCAGTTTGAACGTGATTCAAGAACAAAATAAATTCAGTTGATAGACCAGAAAAATGCGTTGATCGAAACCATTTTTCCGGCCGGCCGGCACTTCCGACATTCGCAACCGGTATTTTCCCTCAGGAGATTTTTTTGTTGCACTTAAAATTTCAACGTCATGCGCCAAATCCTACGCATCCTTTTTGAAGGCGCCGCTCAAGCCTGGCAACAGCTCATGGCCAATAAACTGCGGTCCTTTTTGTCTTTGCTGGGGGTGACCATCGGCATTTTTTGCATCATTGGGGTGAAAAGTGCCGTCAACTCGCTGGAGGACAATATCCGGGGCAGTATGGCCAAGTTGGGCAGTGATGTCATTTATATTGAAAAATTTTCCTGGGGCGAAGATCCCGGTCAAAATTTCTGGAAGTGGATGCGCCGGCCCAATTTTTCCTTTGTCGAATACGAACAATTGGAGGAACGCCTGAAAAATGCAGCGAGTATCGGCTTTTGGCAATACCTGGGTTCGAAAACGATAAAATGGAACTCGTCGAGTACCGAAAATGTCTTTTTTCTGGGTATCACGGAAGATTGCCGCGACTTGTTTCACCTCGAATTTCAGGGCGAAGGGCGGTATTTTACGCCCACGGAATATCAAACCGGCGCGGATGTGTGTATCATGGGCGCCAAAGTAGCCGAAGGCTTGTTCGGCGAAGGCATCGATCCAACTTACAAGGTGATCAATGTCGGGGGACGGAAACTTCGCGTGATCGGGGTGCTGCCTGAATCCGGGAACGACCTGCTCAAACCGTTTAATTTTGATAACGGCATACTGGTCAGCTACACCCTGGCCCGGCGCGGATTTAATATCCGCCGTAGTGGTCAGTGGGAGCGCACCAGCCTGATGGTACAAGCCAAACCCGGCGTGGAACTCGACGCCATGAAAGACGAAATAACCGGCGTGTTGCGTTCGGTGCGACGGCTCAAACCCCGGGAGGAAAACAACTTCGCCCTGAACACCTTGTCCATCCTCAGCGGCTTGTTCGACAGCCTGTTCAGCGTGATCAACCTGGCCGGCTTTGTGATCGGGATTTTTGCCCTGGTGGTGGGCATGTTCTCCGTGGCCAACATTATGTTCGTTTCGGTGCGCGAACGCACCAACATCATCGGCATCAAAATGGCGCTTGGCGCCAAACGCTGGTTTATTTTGCTGGAAATCCTGTTTGAAGCCGTGGTGCTCTGCATCGTGGGCGGCGCGTTCGGCCTCTTATTTATTTGGGCCGTCACGAAGGCAATTTCCTCGGCCATCGACTTCGATATTCACCTTTCTCTGGCCAATACCCTGGTTGGGGTGCTTACGTCGATCATCGTCGGCGTGTTATCCGGATTGATACCGGCCATTCAGGCCAGCGGGATGGATCCTGTGGAGGCAATCCGGAAGTAACGCCTTCTGTTAGAAGGCGTTGTAACAAAATGAAGCAAGACGTTCCGCATAAGCCCGGATCGCCCCTTTGATCTTTAAAGGCCTGTTGTTTGTGAGGCATTATTACTGTTAATGCAGTCCGGAGTTTTGAGTAAACTTTGAGGTTTAATTTTTTTACGCCTTCTAACAGAAGGCGTTACATGCGTAAAGCCTTAACATGCACTTCGGGATTACGCCTTCTAACAGAAGGCGTTACATGCGTAAAGCCTTAACATGCACTTCGGGATTACGCCTTCTAACAGAAGGCGTTACATGCGTAAATCCTCCACATGCACCCCGGGGTAATCGCTCGATTTCAACTGGAAAAACCCGGCCGGATAGGTTTTGTTGGGCGTCGTCTTGGTGATTTGAAACGTATACCGCGATGCATCTTTGGCAAACGCCTTGATGGATTCGATCGTGCCGGCCTTTTCGTTGATGCTTACCCGGATTTTAGCGTATTCCGATGACTTTGCCTTGGGCTTGAATTCAATCTGGGTGAGCACCCGGCCTTTTTCAGTAATTTTTTCTGTGACGGCATACAGAAAATCGCCTTTTTGATAGCGGCTGAGTAGATCTTTTGGTGTCAGAAAGCCGCTCTCATCGTTCGGGTCGGTATCGGTGATCTGGATTTCGTTGTTTTTTTTCAGGTAAACCCAGGTTGTTTTACCGTCGCTGGCAATAACCTGCTCGTCCATATCCAGGCGGAATTTATCGCCATCCTGACTGACCGTGCCTTTCTGAACTGCACTGGGCTGGCCGGTCACTTCAATGGTGAGTGTAAACAGGGCTTCCACCGATTTGTACCCTTCGTACTTTTTCCGAATCCGGTCGAGCACTTTTTTAGCCTCCGGGTCGGACTTTTCCGGCGGCGTGGTTTTTTGGGCGTACAGATTTAATGTAAAGGAAAAAAACAGGGAAAAAAGCAGGGTGTATTTTAGCATAACGAATTGAATATTTACTGGGAAACGAAAAAACGCGGGAACAGTTGTTTTTCAGATGGTTAAGGAATCGCAAATGTACAGCCCGGCAACTTTTTCGACGCCATCCGTGTTTTATACCCTGAAAACGACTAAACCAATACCTTATTAGTTACCCATAATTTATGACCAAAAAGAAAAGTAAAGGCGACAAAAAGTTGACCGCCAAGAGTTTGCAAATAGAATTGCTCAAGTTTTTGCTCACCCAGCCCAAAAAACAATTTGCCCCCCGGCAGCTGACCGGTTTCCTGAATATTGAGAACAACAAAGACTCCGTTGAGTATGCGCTCAACCAGCTGGTTATTGCCGGTTCGGTAAAATTGCACAAGGATGGCCGCTACGGCGTAGCCCTCGAACGGCTGACTGTCGACGAGCGCGCCGCAGATAAAATGCCAAAAGTGTCCGCTAAAAAAGCCGATAAAAAGGCCGCGCCAAAACAGAAATCTACTTCCAAACCTGAAAAAGTGATTGAAGGCCGGGTCGATATGACACGCAGTGGCGCCGCGTATATCGTGACCGACAGTATGGAAAGTGATGTTTACGTGGCTCCCCGCTACCTGAACAGCGCATTGAATGGCGATATCGTCCGGGTGCTCCTTTTCCCAACCGCATACCGCGGACGCAAACAAAAAGAGCGCAAACCGGAAGGGGAAGTACTGCAAGTGCTGAAACGCTCCAATGAATTTTTTATCGGCACCCTCCGCAAGAGCCGCAAGTATGCCTTGCTCTTGCCTGACAACCCCAACATGCCGGTGGATATTTACATTCCGCTCGAAGGTTGTGCCGACGCCAAGGATGGCGAAAAAGTAGTGGTTCGGGTTACCGACTGGCAGGAGGGCAAAGGCCGGGTGCCTATCGGAAACGTAACGCAAACCCTCGGCGCTGTGGGCGGCAATGATTTTGAGATGAAGAAAATCCTCATCAATGCCGGCTTTGAACTCATCCACTCGGAAGCCGCGCTGGATGAGGCCAACGCAATCCCCGAACGCATCCCTGAACAGGAAATCGCCCGCCGCCGTGATTTCCGGGACATCCTGACGATGACCATCGACCCGGAAGATGCCAAGGATTTTGACGATGCCCTCAGCATCCGCAAACTGGACGATGGGCGGCTCGAAGTGGGTGTACATATCGCCGATGTGACCCACTACCTGAAACCCGACACCACCCTCGACCAGGAAGCCTACCGGCGCAGCACTTCGGTGTACCTCGTCGATCGCGTGAACCCGATGTTACCGGAAAAGCTGTCGAACAACCTTTGCTCGCTGGTACCCTACCAGGACCGGCTGACCTTCTCGGCGGTGTTTGTTTTTGATGCAAAGGAAAAAGTGGTTTCGCGATGGTTTGGCAAAACGGTAATTCATTCAGCCAAGCGTTTTTCCTATGAAGAAGCCCAGTCGATCCTCGACGGCAACCCCGGCGAAGGCACGCAGCAACTGCGCATTTACCCGCAGTTGGATTGGGCGGTTAAAACGCTGAACCGCCTGGCAAAAAATATGCGCAATGAACGGTTTCAGCAAGGCGCCATCGGTTTTGAATCGGAGGAAGTGCGGTTTCGACTGGCCGAAGACGGCACGCCGATCGAAGCTTATGTGAAAGAGCGCAAAGATGCCCACCTGTTGATTGAAGATTTCATGTTGCTGGCCAACAAAGAAGTGGCGCTGTACATTGACCGGCAGGCTGCAGCCGAACGTGAAATTCCCTTTGTGTATCGGGTGCATGATCTGCCGGATATGGAAAAAGTTGCCGAGTTTGCGCGCTTTGCCGCCGAAATGGGCCACCACATGAAAGTGAGTACGCCAAAGCAAATTGCCCGCTCGTACAACGATCTGATGTCGGCTTCCAAAAAAGACCCGCGCCTCAAACTCCTGGAACCACTGGCCATCCGAACCATGGCCAAAGCCGTGTACACCACGAACAACATCGGGCATTATGGCCTTGGATTTTCACACTACGCGCATTTCACCTCACCCATACGGCGCTATGCCGACGTGCTGGTGCACCGGCTGCTCGAGCGCAACCTCGACGGGCGGGTGTTTCGCATGGAAAAAGCAAAACTGGAAGAACAGTGCAAGCATGTCAGTGCCCAGGAGAAAAAAGCGGCGGATGCCGAACGGGAAAGCATCAAGTACAAACAGGCCGAACTACTGCGCCGGCACCTCGGGGAGGAATTTGAAGGCTATGTGAGCGGCATGATCGACCGTGGCTTTTTCGTAGAATTGCCCGGGTCGCTGGCCGAGGGCCTGGTGGAGTTTCGTTACCTCGACGACACGTACACTTTGGAAGAAGGCAACCTGCGGGCCCGCGGGCGCCGGTACGGCAAAACCATTAAAATGGGCGACCGGGTGCAAGTACGGGTGACGGCCGTTGATTTAGCGAAGCGGCAAATTGAAATGGAATTGGTGGAGGACTAAAGAAAAATCCCCACACCCGAAAAAATCGGATGCGGGGACAGAGGGAAAAAGGGGGTGTTATCTTGGAATATTGATTAGCCGCGCGATTTATCGTCCTTTTTTTGTTCCGTACCCGGAGTCGGTTTATCGCCGGGTTGGCGTTGTTTGCGGGTAGGAGTAGTGGTCGTTGGAGTCTCCTTTTTTGTGCCTCCCGGGCGTTGTTCTTCGCCCTTATCTGAAGGGGCTTTTTCGTCGGTGCCCTCATACTTTTTACCTTTTTGGGCGCCTTGCTTTTTATCTTTATTTTTTTGCTTGTTCTTTTTGCCTTTCTTCTTGGCTTTTGCCTTATCTTTTTTCGCTTTACCGGTCATATTCTTCTCGCCACCTTTGCCTTTTCCACTGAAAGCAGCGCCATTGGAGCGTTCTTCTGCGTGTTCAACTTTAGCGGCCTTGTCTTTCTTTTGCGCTTTTTCTGCTTTGGCTGTTTTATTGGCCGGGGAAGGCTGTGTGGAAGGTGCAGGGTCGGTTTGTGCGAGGGCAACTACCGTTGCCAGGAAGGCTACGAGGGCGGTTAATACAATACGCTTTGTCATAAATAGGATGGATTTGTTAGCAATTGTACTTAATACGCTTGTTTGGTTTAAAAGATACTTTTACCCATCGGCCTTAACAGAATTTTAAGGAGAAAAATGGTTAAGTGCCCGATTCGGGTTTTCTTTGGCAAAAAAAACCTGACCATGACAAACCGTCGCAGTTTTATCCGCCAAACAGCCGCCTTACTCGGCAGCCTTGCCTTGCATCAAACAGCCCAGGCCGCTTTTTTACCTACCCTGCCTAAACCAACCGGAACACGAATTGATCCCACCGCGGCAGAAGATGATTTCTGGCGACAGATTCGGATGGCTTACGCTTGCAGCCCTTCGATTATCAATCTGAACAATGGCGGTGTAAGTCCCTCCCCGCGGGCGACAATGGACGCGCTCGATTACTACAACCGCATGTGCAACGAGGCGCCGTCCTACTACATGTGGCGGATACTCGACCAGGACCGGGAGCCCCTGCGATACAACCTGGCTCAATTGGCCGGCGCCGATCCGGATGAAATCGCCCTGAACCGAAATGCCACCGAATCGCTCAACACCGTCATATTCGGGCTCAATCTGAAAGCCGGCGACGAAGTTGTCGTTTGCAAATACGACTACCCAAACATGATCCATGCCTGGCGCCAACGGGAAAAGCGCGATGGAATTCGGCTGGTTTGGGTCGATCTGGACTTGCCCAGCACCGACCAAGCGGCTATCATGGAGGCTTACCTGTCCAAGTGCACGGCTAAAACCCGGGTGGTACACCTTACGCACATCATCAATTGGTGCGGACAGACACTGCCGGTGCGTGCTATTGCCGATGCAGCGCATGCCCGGGGTATTGAAGTACTGGTGGACGGGGCGCATTCGTTTGCCTTGCTTGATTTTAAAATACCCGATTTGGGCGCCGACTATTTTGGTACCAGCCTGCACAAATGGCTTTGCGCGCCGTTTGGCAACGGCTTGTTGTGGATCAAAAAGGAAAAAATTGCCAACGTTTGGGCCCTGCTGTCCAGTGATGCGCCTGACAGCGACAATATGCGAAAATTTGAAAACCTGGGCACCCGGAACTTCCCGGTCGAAATGGCAACCGGGTATTCGTTGGACCTGCACAACCTGATTGGTTCTGCGCGCAAACAAAAACGCCTGCACTACCTGAAAAACTATTGGATGGAGCAGGTAAAAGACCTGCCGGGAATCCGTTTTTTCACGCCGCTGGAGTATGAATGGGGCTGCGCCATCGGAACCTTTGGTCTTGAAGGAATATCTTCTTCTAAAATTTCCCAGACCTTGTTTGACCAGTGGAAAATCCACACCACCAACATTACCTGGGAAAAAATAGACGGCACGCGCGTAACGCCCAACGTGTACACCACGCTGGAAGAGCTGGATAAACTGGTATTGGCAATTAAAACCCTGGCATCGGAACGGTAAATCGGGTAAAATCCTGACTGTGCTCGTTTGAACGGCCTTTCGCTGATTATCTTTGCAGACCGTTTACAAAAAAACGCTCACGTACATGCCCGACCATATTCTTTTTTCCATAGAAAATAGCGTTGCACAAATTGTGTTCAACCGTCCCCAGGTGTTCAACTCCATGCATCATGCCATGCGGCAGGAAATTTTGCAGGCATTGGAAACCTGCCGGACCGATCCGGCAATCCGGGCGGTGTACCTCACCGGCAATGGAAAAGCCTTTTGCGCCGGCGAAGACCTGCAGGAAGTAACCGACCCCAACGGCCCCTCGCTCAATCAGATCATTTCCACGGGGTACAACCCGATGGTTTCGGCGATCCGGACGTTGGAGAAACCCGTCGTTTGTGCCGTGAATGGCGTAGCTGCAGGCGCCGGCGCCAATATCGCCCTGGCCTGCGACATTACGGTGGCTGCCGAATCGGCATCGTTTACCCAGGCTTTTTCCAAAATCGGCCTCATCCCCGACAGTGGCGGCACCTGGACCCTGCCCCGCCTGGTTGGTTTGCAACGCGCCACGGCGCTGATGATGTTGTCCGACAAAATCAGCGCTGCCGAGGCTGCCGCAATGGGCATGATCTGGAAGGTTTTTCCGGATGAACTATTTGCTGCCGAAAGCCTGAAGCTGGCCGAAACACTTGCCCAAATGCCGACGAAAGGTTTGGGGTTGACCAAACGCGCCCTGAACCAGGCGTTCAGCCATGATTTTTTTGCACAGCTCGAAGTCGAGGACACCCTGCAAACAACCGCCGGCAAAACACACGATTACCAGGAAGGGGTGGCTGCTTTTTTGGAAAAACGCAAACCGCAATTCAAGGGAGCCTAATGCCCTGAGCGCACGTAGGAATGCCTGGATTTCCAAAATACGGTCGGCAGAAAAAACGCAGCCTGAAAGATGCAGTACCTGCGTTATTGGTACTTTTCATTATTGTGTTGCTGGTCAGTCCGGAATTCCGGTACCAGCTGTTTCGCCTGGTCGACTACCCGTTTCATTATAAGGAATACAAGCACTTCGGCATACGCATCCCGACGCGGTATGCCGTGCACGGCATTGACGTGAGCCGGTACCAGGAGCGGGTAGACTGGGAGCGGGTGGCCGGCATGCGGGTGGGCGATTTGCGCATACAATTTGCCTTTATTAAAGCCACGGAAGGAACCTGGATGGTTGATCCGCGTTTCGAAGAGAACTGGTTGGGCGTCCGAAAAGCCGGGATCGTGCGGGGGGCATATCATTATTTTTTACCCAACCTGAGCCCCAAAGCGCAGGCCCGGCATTTTTTCAAAGCGGTAAAACTGCGCTCCGGGGATTTGCCGCCTGTGGTCGATATTGAAGAAACCCGGGGCATGAGCCGGGAACAGGTGCGCAAATACACGAAGGACTTTCTTGCCCTGCTGAAACAGTATTTCGGCGTCAAGCCGATTATTTATACCAATCGCGATTTTTATAAAAACCACTTTGCCAACGAGCCGGATTTCAAACCCTACGTCTTCTGGATTGCCCACTACCATGTGCCCGACCTCACCATGCCCGACGACAGCAAGTGGCATTTCTGGCAACACAGCGACCGGGGCACGGTAAACGGAATTAACGAGCGGGTAGATTTTAATGTGTTTTACGGGGATAGCAGTACGTTGCGGCGGCTTTGTTTGCCGTAGCCAAATTGCGTTAAGCGGACGTTAATCCATCCCCACCAAACCGGATATGCCCTATTTTTGCACCGTCCTAATCGTATTTTTCAACCTTAAATTTTGCAATGAAAAAATTACTGCTCGTTTTCGCAGCATGCTTTGCCGCCTTCGGACTACTTGCCCAGGATGGAACAAAAGCATTGCCTTCGGCAAATCTTAAAACCCTGGAAGGTCAGGTGCTCAATGCCCAGGACCTTGCTAAATCTGGAAAAATCACCGTAATCAGCTTCTGGGCTACCTGGTGCTCGCCTTGTAAAAAAGAATTGGATGCCATCATGGATTACTATGAAGAATGGCAAGACACATACGGCATGGAATTGGTCGCCATCAGTGTGGACGATCCGCGCACGGCAGCCAAAGTTCCGGCTATGGTCGCGCAAAAAGGCTGGACTTACCGTATTCTCCACGACTACAACAAGGAGTTTCAGCAGGCGGCCAATGTATCGTCAGTACCGTACACCATTTTGTTGGACCAGTCCGGAAACATCGTTTTTGAGCACACGGGTTATGCCCCCGGCGATGAACTGGAACTGGAAGAACATATGAAAGATTTGAAAAAATTCTAGAACAGTTGCTCTTAAACAAAGCGGCCCGTTGCATCAACAACGGGCCGCTTTGTTTTTAGTCCGGGAGCATTAATATTTTACATAAAACAGGGGTTTGTCAAACTGAAAAAGCCCGCCGGCGGCGTTGATCGTAGCCATGGGTGCTACCGCAACAATTTCGCACCCGAAGTGCAGGCGCTGTTCATCAAAGTACCAGTTTTGTACAAAACGGATTTTTTCCACTTCTTCCAGAACGTTGTTTTGAACGATGCGGTCGATCACCGCTTGCCCCTGATCGTTCAGGGTGGTGAGGGTGTCCGCCGTGTACACGAGTGCCTTCAGGGCCGAATGATCGAGCGGTTGAAAACCATCCACTGTCAGCGCCTTGTGGGAGGGTTTTTGTACTTCGGCGGTTGCCCATTCCCGGATATTCAACCCGCCTTTGATGGTGTGCATCTGGTCGGCCATGGGGCTGTTTTCCTGAGTTCGGGTTTGCAGCACATAGTTGGCAGTTTTTGGCAGTTTTCGGTGTTGTTTTTTGCTGAGTTCAGGGAGTTTTATCCAGAGCAGAGGTGGATGTTCAATCAAATAGCCCTCGGCATCGGTGGTCCAGGGAATGGGTGCAAGCGCCAAAATACGTACGCAAAATTGCCGTTTGGGTTGACTGTAAAAAATTACCTGCCGCACCCGGAAGGTCACAAAAGCTTCCGTACCGTATTCATTTTCGGCAACAAAACCATCTGTCGAAACACTGTCTTTCCATAAAAAACGGGATAAAACCTGCTCTTGGGTAAGCGGCTCCTCCAGGTTTTCATCGGCATAGCATTGGAAAGCGGCGGCTTTAAGTCCGACATAAATTTTTTGACTGAAATAATAGGGCATATTGACGTCGGAGTCCGGAAACAGGCCGTTTTTCCCTTGGGTATTGACCAGCCGTTGGAGTTCCAGGAGGTTGGCTTCGGTTTCGAGTTTGGTGTTGTAGGCTGGGTTCAGCTCATAGTCCGTCGTGTATTCGGCCACCCAGCTGATCTTGTTGTTTTGCAGAAGATCTGAGTATTGGGCGTGGAGTGTTTGGGCGATCAGAGCCAGGGAAAGCAGGAAGACAAGGCGCATACTTAAGCAGTAAACATGAAAAAATAAAAGCGGCCCATAATGAACCGCTTTCGGAAATGTGCCCGGGACGGGACTCGAACCCGTACGACCTCAACGGTCACAGGATTTTCGTACGCACTACAGTTTTCACCGCTCCCGGTATTGCTACCGGGATTTGTGGTCTGGACTTTCTCTTCACCATATTCCACCATTAAAAGTTGGAACTTAGGCGCCGCCTGTCAAGTCTCTACACCTTTCCTTTTTTAAGGACTTGGCTCGGGATTGCCATTCAACTGGTTGAGAAGGTTTCCCCGAATTTAAGCGGTTTTACATCCCGAATTTCTCCGGGAGTACTCAAATTTCACATTAAGTCCTGCGTGTCTACCATTCCACCACCCGGGCTATACGAATGCCGACAAAAGTAGGCCATAAAAACGAAAAAACCCACGCACTGCGTGGGCTTCTTTGAGCGGAAAACGAGATTCGAACTCGCGACCTCAACCTTGGCAAGGTTGCGCTCTACCAGCTGAGCTATTTCCGCATTTTAACTTTCAGGGACCGTTGTTCCTGTTTGCGGGTGCAAAGATAAGCGCGCACTTTATAAACCTTCAAACGTTTAGCACAATTTTTTTTCTGTTTTACACTTTTTCCGGCTCCGGCAGGTATTCCATTTTCCGTTTGAAGTAAAAATAAGTTTCAATTTGGGAGCGTACGGGAATATCACTGTTGCTACGCCGGTAGGCATTTCGGTTTTCAGCGTCGAGGATGCGGGCCTTCACATTGTCTTCGAGTTGAAGTTTCACCAAATCCCGTATCTCGTTTTTCAAATCTTCGTCGTACACCGGGAATGCCGTTTCGATCCGGAAACTCAAATTGCGTTGCATCAGGTCGGCACTGGAAAACAGGATGCGATCCTCGCCGCCATGGTGAAACATGAATATCCGGGTATGCTCAAGGTATCGGTCTACAATGCTGAAGGCCTCAATATTTTCACTTACGCCTTTCAGCCCCGGCACCAGGCAGCAAATGCCCCGGATGATAAGTGTGATTTTAACCCCGGCGCTGGAAGCTTCGTACAGTTTCCGGATGATTTCTTTATCCTCAAGGCTGTTGGTTTTTAGCAGAATCCGGGCCGGTTTTTTCGCTTTTGCGGCTGCAATTTCATAGTCGATCAGGGCATACAGCGAAGGCCGGAGGTTGAATTTCCCTACCAGCAAATGTTCAAAGTCTTTTTTGGGCGGCTTGATGTTTTCCAAAAATGTAAACACGTTGCTCACTTCAATTGTCAGGCGCGGATCGGCGGTGAAAATGCCAAAGTCGGAGTAGACCTGTGCGGTTTCTTCGTGAAAATTGCCTGTGCCGAGGTAGGCGTACAGCCGTGGTTTCCCGTCTTCGATGCGCCGCACCAGGGCCAGTTTGGAGTGCACCTTCACACCCGGGAAGGAGTAATGCACCCGCACACCGGCCCGGTCGAGTTTTTCGCCCCATTCCAGGTTGGCGGCCTCGTCGAAGCGGGCTTTGATCTCCACGAACGCTGAAACCTGCTTCCCGTGCCGCACCGCACTCATCAGCGCTTCCAGAATTTTACTTCTCCTGGCCACTCGGTATTGTATGACTTTGATATGCGTCACTTTCGGATCGCTGGCCGCATGTTCAAAAAAATTGACGACCGACTGGTACGACTGGTACGGCACGTGCAACAACTGGTCTTTTTCCCGGATCATCCGGAAAGGTGTGTCCGTGTCGTGTAAAACAGGATGGGGAAGCGGCGGCAGGGGTTTGTTTTTCAGGTGGTACATCCCGAAATCCGGGAATTTGAAAAAATCAAAATTATTGTGGTAGCGGCCTTCCGGCAGCATGTCGTATTTGCCGAGGTCGAAGGTGTCTTTCAGGTAGTCCAGTAGGTGCCCGGGCATCTCCCGGTCGTAAACAAACCGGCTGGCCGGCCCCACCTGCCGTTTGGCCAGGCTCGATTTTATCTTTTGCACCAGGTCGCCCGAAAACTCATCGTCAATGTACAATTCGGCGTCACGGGTAAGTTTGATCGAGTAGGTATCCTGAATTTCATAGCCCGGAAACAACAGCGAAACAGAGTGTCGCACGATATCGTCGAGCATGATCATGTTGATCCGGCCGTTTTGCGAAGGCAGGGTGATAAAACGCGGCAACTGGTCTGAGGGGATTTTCACCAGCGCATATTCGCTGCCCGCATCCGGGGTTTTTCGCTGGATCAAATGCACCGCCAGGTACAAATGCGCATTGGCCAGAAAGGGCCGTATCCGGCCTTTCACCAACAAAACCGGCATCACGAAGGGCAGCAAATTATTGTTGAAATAACTCTCGACAAACTGCTTCTGCTCGTTGTTCAGGTCCAGCCGCCGAAGCATGTAAATATTGTGCTTGCGCAATTCGGGGACAATTTGCTGCTCAAAAATATCCGAAAACTCGGTCTGCTGCTGATTGACGATCCGGTGCACGTCCTTCAATAAATCGCGGGGAACAAAATCAAGTGCTGCCTGAGTTTTTTTACCCACTTTTTTCAGGTTTCGAATATTGGCCACCCGAATCCGGAAATATTCGTCCAGGTTGGACGAGTAAATGGCCAAAAATTTAAGCCGCTCCAACAGGGGTACGGCCGGGTCCATAGCCTCCTGCAGCACCCGGTAGTTGAACGAAAGCCAGGATATATCGCGGTGTATGTATGGCAGGGAATTCATTTTTGTCGACGTAAATTCTGGGAGATGTTGGGCCTTTGTCATAGGGATTACACGATCAAATTAACTTAAAAACTGATTCCAAAGCAAAAGTGCAATAATGCATACAGAATTGGACAACAGCGCGATTTTTTTAATGAAAATTAAAACAACGTGCCCTGTTTCGGAGGCTGCGGGCAGGGTTCAGGGCCTCGAAGTACGGCAGCCGGAATTGCTTTTTGAAACGTTGCCCGCGCAAAAACTGCCAGTTCCGGCGCCAGCAAATTATCGGGCTCGTGGCAAAAAAAATAGACCTCCCGCAGCCCGGCCGCAAACCAGTCCCGCAACCTGCCGGCCCAGGCTTCCACGCGCAGGTAATCGGTTGGATGCAAGCCGTTTCCCACAAAGCGGATCAGCACCTTGCCGGTGGTCAGGCGCATGTGGCACACATCGCGGCGACCGGCAACATCGGTAATTACCGTGGCAACGCCGTGGCCGGCCAGGAGGCTGAAAAAATCTTGCGCAGCGGTATTTTTTTTGAAAAAAGATTCATGGCGCACCTCCACCGCAAGTGGCGTTTTGTCAGTCGGATACCGATCCAGAAAACGGGCCAAAACCGGCACATCCTGCACGCTGAAATAGGGCGGCAACTGCATAAAACAACAACCCGTTTTTTCATCCAATCCTTCGATGGCGTCGCAGAATAATTGAATTTCAGGTCCATGCATGCCCAGGTTGCGCGCATGACTGATCGTCTGCGGAATTTTCGGGCAGTACCGAAAATCAGCAGGCACCTCATCCCGCCAGCGCGCTACGGTTGCTGTGTCGGGAATGCGGTAGTGGGTGGTGTTGTGCTCAATCGTGTTGAACTGCCTGCCGTACGCCGCGAGAAAATCGTTGGTTTTTGTGCCTGCCGGATACCACTGCCCTACCCAGGCTTTCATGTTGTAGCCGGTGGCGCCGAGGTAAATCCTGGGTTTTGCATCACCCGCGCAAGCATTGAGAACTGCAATATTTTCGGGCGGATCGGCCTGAAAACTGAAATCTACCCGCTCAACCGAAGGAAGTTTGCCAAATTCCATGGCGGCAAGTTCGGGATTTTTTAACCTGTCAGGTCAATTTTAAACAAAAGCGACCACGCCAGTGCGTGGTCGCTTTTGTTTAAAATTGACCTGACAGGTTTGGCAAAGCACACTTACTTCTTCTTCTTTCCGCCGCCGAAAATCTTCCAGTCGCGGATCCGTTTTTTCTCCCGCTTGGCAAAAATATACCGAACCGAAAGCGAGGCGCCATTCCAGTTGAACGGCTGGCTGGATTCGCTGAAGTGCAGTTCGGGTTTCCAGTCGAGGGCCAGGTTGATACGGCCAAGGGAAACTTCCGCCCCGCCGATCATCGAAAGCCCGTAAATGTGGTTTTTCACCGTGGTTTCGGTTTGTGTCGGGTCGTTTTGTGCGTAGTAGTGGCCGCCGGCGCCGTAGTACAGATTCAGGCCGCGAAACAGGATTTTCTGGTGTTTTTCGGCCAACAAAGTCAGGCCAAGATTGTCGGAGCCAACAGCTGTGTGGATGATGCCCTCGGCGGTCCAGTTGTTCACGATATGTTGTTGGACGGTGATATTGAATCCTTTGTCGACGCGGATTCCGGCAGCGGTTTTATAGGATTGAGCCTGGGCGTTGTTGGAAAAAAGCAACAGACTGAGAGCGGCTAAGCAGAAGCAGATGCGTGTCATATTGGTCGTGTTTTGTTTGAAAATGACTGGCTAAAAACGGGTTGCAGTGTGGGCTATGTTCCGGCTGCTTTGGTTTAAATTTTTCTTAACCACGAAAGCGCTGCGCCTTAACATTTTGGCAGCCAACGACCGAAAGCGTTGTATTTTCACCGCCCTGAATTTTTAACGACGAACAAGCTGCTTTGCAAAAACACGGCTATTCAATCCGCCAGTTTCTGGCTTTTTACCGGGCTGCCGACACGAAATTTCGGGTGCATTCCCCATTTGTATTCGAACTGGCAAACGCCGTTTTGGAAGATCAGCGCTGGTTTTATGCCTTCAGCGATGTGGAGGCGATCCGGAGAAAAATGCAAGAAAGCAAGTTGGTGATCGATGTGACGGATTATGGCGCTTCAGCTCCGGGAGGCAAAGCGGTGCAGCGGCGGGCTCCAATCCGGCAAATCGCCCGGCGTGCCGCAAGCAGCAGCCGGCAAGGCCAATGGCTGTTCCGTCTGGTCCAATGGCAAAAACCGCAGCGGATACTTGAATTGGGCACTTCGCTTGGCGTCGGCGCCATGTACCTGGCCTCCGCGGCACGTTCAGCCACGATTTTTTCGCTGGAAGGCAGCCCGGATTGTGCGCATGTCGCAAAAGCCAACCTGGAATTGTTGGGGCTGGACAAACAAGTAACGGTACAAACCGGGCCTTTCCAGGAAAGTTTGCCGGAAAGCCTCCATGCCTTGCAAACGGTTGATCTCGTTTTTTTCGACGGGCACCACCGGGCAGATGCCACCTTGCAGTATTTCGGGCAATGCCTGCCCCATGTACACGCACAAACGGTATTGGTGTTCGACGACGTTTACTGGTCACCGGAAATGACGGCTGCCTGGAAGGCAATTCAACAACATCCGCAAGTGACGCTAACGGTAGATTTTTTTGATCTCAGCCTCGTGTTTTTTAATCCGGATTTTAAAACCAAACAACACTTCAAACTCCTCCCAAGCCGCTGCAAACCCTGGCATTTTTGATTTTCACTCAATCACTCAATTTCACATTGATCCTCTGGTTAAAAAAATGGACGGTTTGGGAGTATCTCCCCTGGTGGCTGGCCAACGTGCCCGTGTATGCTTTTTACAGCTGGTTTGCCCTGCGTGCCCGGCATCTGTTTTTTTTCAGCAATGTCAACCCGGCTATTCCGCTGGGCGGTGCCGTGGGCGAGTCCAAGCATGATATCCTGCAACTAGTGCCGGAGTCGGTCAAGCCCAAAACAGTGTTTGTTTCGCCGGAGATGCCGTTCGATGCCGTAGCGAACGCCATGCAAACAGCCGGCCTGAATTTTCCGGTAGTTGCCAAGCCGGATGTGGGCGAACGGGGTTTTCTGGTTCAAAAATTCACGGCGGAAGGGCCGCTGCAGCAGCACCTGGAACGCTACCCCGTGCCGTTTCTGATCCAGGAGTTTTTAACCCACCCGCTGGAACTGAGCGTACTGTTTCACCGCTTTCCGGACAACGGCCGTTTTGGAGTCAGTTCCATTTGCATCAAGGAATTTTTGAGCGTTACGGGCGATGGCCGGTCCAGCGTTCGGCAGCTCATGGCGGTCCGGCCACGTGCCGCCCTTCAATTGGAGCGGTTTGAACAGGAAAATCCCGGGTTGCTGGAACGCATTCCCGGGCCCGGCGAAACGCTTTTGCTGGAGCCCATCGGCAACCATATCCGGGGCACTAAATTTTTGAATGGAAATCATTTGATCGATCCCGGTTTGGAAGCGGTGTTTGAGCAGATTTGCCGGCAGATCGACGGGGTGTTTTACGGGCGCTTCGATCTGAAATGCGCCTCCGTGGAGGCCTTGCGGCAAGGAGATTTCCAGGTCATGGAACTGAACGGCATCCTGGCTGAACCGGCACATGTGTACGACCCGGCCTATGGCATGTGGCGTGCGTACCGCGATTTTTACCGGCATTGGAACCTCCTTTTCGACCTGCACCGGGCACAGCGCAGTTGCGGCATACCGCCGACTTCACACCGGGTGGCCTGGCAATTCGTCCAGCGCTATTTCCGTTATAAAAAAGATCTGGAGACCCGATAGATTTGGAAAAAGGGCTACCTTTGTCCGTCATTTTACTCACCACTCTTGCAAATCCAAAAAATGGTTATTGAAGAAAAAAAAGTAGTGCTGGTGCACTACACGTTGACCCAAGGCAATGCCGAGGGCGAAAAAATCGAATCCACCGAAGGCCGCGAACCCCTGGGTTTTATTTACGGCGTTGGCATGATGATCCCCGATTTTGAATCGAATATAAAAGGCCTGAAAACCGGCGATACATTTGCTTTTGGCATTAAAGCAGCCGATGCATACGGCGAATACGATGAAACGGCGTTGGTTGAAGTGCCCAAATCCATGTTTGAAATGGATGGCAAAATTCCGGACGGCCTGCTCGAAGTCGGCCGTTCCATCCCGTTGACGGATCAGGAAGGCAACCGCTTTCAGGGCACAGTTGCCTGGGTTGGGCTGGAAAAAGTCAAACTTGATTTTAACCACCCCATGGCCGGTGTCGATTTGTTTTTTACCGGCCACGTGGAACTGGTGCGCGACGCCGAGCCGGCCGAATTGGAGCATGGCCATGTGCACGGCCAAGGCGGACACCATCATTAATTTACGATTTGCGAAGTACGATTTACGATTAGTACAACTTTCTGTGTGGGTAGTGTCTTTGCCCTTTTGAAAACATCCGAATGAAGTACCAAACATACCAACCCGAAAAGGTGAACCAATCGTAAATCGTAATTCGTACATCGTAAATCACAAAACTTCCTAAATATGAACAAAGGAACGGTCAAGTTTTTCAACAAGAGCAAAGGCTACGGTTTCATCGTAGACGAGTCTACCAATCAGGAATTTTTTGTGCACGTCACCGGCTTGCTCGACAATATCCGCGATGGCGACACCGTCACCTTTGAAACCAAGCGCGACACCCGCGGCACCACTGCTGTAAATGTGAAGCGGCAGTAAACAGGGCCGCACAAGCGCCTCAACCGGTGAAGGTGAAGGTGTAATTCGCCCAAAAGTTCCACACCGTCACTCCGGCGGTGGCTACAATTTTTGCCAGGTAAAAATTAAGGCGGTACCGCTCGTTGAGCAGGTAAATGATGCCGTTGTTCAGTCCCAGGCCGATCAGCGAGGCGATCAGGAATTTGGAAAACTGCATCATGACGGAGGGGTCGTGACTTTCGAAGGTCCAGATGCGGTTGAATACATAGTTGCTGACCACGGCGCACATAAAACCGGTGCTGTTCGCCAGGTATTGGTTCAGCCGCAGTTTTTCCCGGCAAATCCAGGTGATTCCAAAGTCAACAAATACGCCGGAGAACCCGACGACGCCAAATTTCAGGAATTTCCAGAGCAGGTCGTTATTCATGAGAAGGCAAAGGTAGCTGTTGCTTTGAATGGCGCAAAAGCCGGATGCTAATTAAGGACCAAATTAAAATACAAGGCACGGCTTTCAAAACGTAAGGCTGAACAAACTGCTGGCGAATTTCCCGCGGAAAAATATCCGTTGGCGACAGGGAGGCCAGCGCAAAAGCAGTCCAAAGCAGTACGTTGACCCACACCGCCGGTTTTTCAAAACTCAAATACCACAATGCCACCCCGATCAGGGCAATTACGAATGTTGGCGACTCGGCTTTGTGGTTAAAAATCACCACCCAGATCAACAGCGACGCCCAGAGCAATTGCCGGCTGAGCACCGGCGGCATCCCATCGGCATCCCGCTGCCGGTACACGGCAAGCGTGGAAATCCCCAGAACCAGCAGTCCGAACAGCGTGACGCCCAACTTCGGCGCTACCCAGCCAAACCAGGTTTCCAACCACCCCAACACCGACAAACCTACCGACGCACTGTGGTCTTCCTGCAAAAGTTCAAACCACCACCGGTACACCTGCCACAACTGGGCCGGCGATACCACCACCAAGGGGACCAGCACCAGCAACACCGACCAGAGCGCCAAAGCCGGCACAAAAGCCCGCCGTTGCGGGTACACCATGGCCGGCACGGCAGCAAAAACGCCAAAGATTTTAAGAAAACCACCCGCTGCCGTCCACCAGGCACTCCACACGGGTTTGCTGTTTTCCAGAGCTATCCAACTCCAGATCAACAGTGCCGCCGTCAGGCCGTTGCTTTGACTATTTTGAATGGAAATGACCAACTCGGGCAGGATAAACCAGGCGAGAAAACGGCGCTGTTTGGCCGTCAGCACCGGAATGCTCAAAATGCCCCACAACAGCGGCATGGTATTCAGCAAATTCCACAACTGCAAGCCCAGCCAGTCGGGAAGCGCCGCAAAAGGCGCCATCGCCAGGGCAAATGCCGGACTGTATTTATACAAATCCCACTGCTCCACCACGTAGATGCCGTAGGGATTCTGACCCTGCACGAGGTGGGTAAAGGAATTTTTGAAAATGATGTAGTTCTCGTAAATCGTATACCCGTATTCGTTCGCGCCCAACGACAACCACTGCAGGCTCACCACCAGGGCGGCCAGCAGGTAGGCGAAATAGAGTGCGGAATGCGGAATGCGGAATGCGGAGTAGTTCACCGTTAAACTTGGATTGAAATACCGGACTGTGATTTATATGGCATTAAATTTTAACCGACAGGTCTGTTTGTTATTCTTTAACGAAATGGTGAACCCACTCCGCACTCCGCACTCGAAACTCCGCACTCGAACTACTCCCGATCTTCCACTACCTGATTTGCCTGCACCTCCAGCACCCCCTCCGAATCTTTAAAAAGGCGAATGGCCGCTTTCTCGTCCAGTTGTTTCGAATCGTATGCCACGATCCACATGTTTTCCGCTGAAACCCGGCGAACCAGCAGCAGTTTGAATTCAGAAAACTGCCCGATCCAGTTGCCCGCATTGATCTCGGGCTTGAGTTTGACGATCACTTCCTGCCGGCTGGCTTTAGCCGGCACGTTCGGGTTGACCCCCTGGGTCACCTGAAAATCGTGGGATTCCGCCAAATTTTTGATCATGCTTTCCAATTCAAGCAGCGGCGCAGGCCGGTCGATGGAGCCCAGCACGCTTTTCTTTTGACCTTCCTGAAAAACGGTGAGCGTGGCGAAGGGCGCGTCCACCACTTCCGATTTGATCCTGTCGGGGTATTGCCAGAGGTTGACTGCGGTAACTTTTTCCCGCAACTGGCGCAGTTCCTCCGGGGCGAGTTGGAAAGAGTCGAGCCCCTGGCGTTCTGCAAATTGTTTGCCCTCGTATTCCACCAGGCCGTTGTTGCGTACCGTCAGCCGGATGACCGGGCAAAAGCCAAAACACCCCCCGGTTTGGAGTTCAACCATCGGGCTGCGGTTGCGCAGGGCTTTTTGGCCGGTTTTGCAAAATGTAAGGGTGGCGAGTGCAAACAATAGGGTAAGTCGGATCATGGCTGCCGTTTTTTGATGTTTGCAAATGTATAACCTGTCAGGTGGAAATTGAAAAAAACCGGTTGCGCGGCGCAACCGGTTTTTTTCAATTTCCACCTGACAGGTTTTGAAACCCCGGTTTGGAATTCTACCCCGTCTGCCAGACGGGGTTACTGTACCACCAATTTCCCGGTACCCAGCAAAACGCCGTCCTGTTTAATTTGGAACAGGTAGATGCCGGCTGGCAACTCGTTTTTGCGCAGCAGGAATTTTGGCTCGGCGGATTCCTGGTGGTGGATGGATTTTCCCGGAAGATCGAAAATCCGGAGTTGGTAGTTTTTTTCCCGCCGACTAACAGTCGGCGTTACGGAGATCCAGCTGGCATCCCGCAGCGGGTGCGGCGTTACCCGCACCTGAAGCAACGGCTGCACAGGTTGCCACAGGCCTACGCTGACGAAATTTTCGCCGATGCGGTGCAACGTGGTGTTGGTGATCACCGGGTCGTTGAAGTCGAAGTAGATTGCGGCGCTATTCGGGATACCTGTTTCCAGCGGCACGTCGGTGCGCGGGCTGATGCTGAATTTTACAAATCCGTGCGAGAGCGGCTCGTTCACATTGCTGTCGGGCAGCAGGATGTTTTGAAAATCAAAGATCAGGACACCCTCGCCGGCCAGTTCGAAGCGGTAGTTGTGGCTGCTTGCGCCGGCCCGTATGGTGAGCGGATCGAGCCACTGCGACAGCGTGTCGCGGATCACCACGTTGAAGGCCGTGTCGGTGCCGGTGTTCTGGAACCGGATCAGGTATTCCAGTTCCGTGCCGGGGCGGATGTAGCGGTCGGCGCCATAGCCGAGGGGGAAGCCCTGTTTGTCGTTGGGGTCCCAGGAACCAATGTTCGGCGTGCAGTCCACATCAACCCAGGGGCCGGCATTGGCCACCGGAAACTGGTTGACAAAGCCCGTGGAGAAAGAACCTGTATTGCTGCAACCTTCCACCGACAGCCGGGCCTGGCCGGGAAGTGGGGAGAACAGTTCCTGTTCAACTTCGATACGCCAGGTAGCGCCGTTGGCCGGCACCGTGACTGTCATTTCACCGCCTGAGGGAAGCGGGGCTGCTGATCCCTGCCGGCTCATGATTCCATCTTCAATCACGATGTAATTCAGCAGTTGCGTCATATTGCCTATGCCAACATTTTTGAGGATAAACCGCAGCGAATCGCCGATGCACTCCGACCGGACTTCCAGTTGTGCGCCCGACCATAGCGGGTTCACCGGAGTGCAAGCCGTGTCGGGGTAAATATGCGCTTCGGAGCAGTGCGTTTGACCGATTATAGCTGTGCAGGAGACACGGACCTGCATCCAAAAGTTATCGCAGAAATTGGGCGCCACAGTGCCCAGGTCGAAGCGGTACAGGTTGCTTCCCAGGTCGGTATATGGAATCTGAGCGAGCACAACGTCCAGGAAAGGGTCTAGTTGGAGAATAATGTACGCATCCGAAGCTTCTGCCGGGCTGTTATTGCAGTATTGTACGTGGTAATAATTGTTGCTGAAACAACGCCGCAGTTGCGGGGTGCTCAGATCGACCGACAAGGCCGGGCAGTCGGGATTGGGCAGTTGCACCAGGAAATCGACCTGCGTGGAGTCGCCCGTTTGGGCAAGCGTAATTGGGATATCGTTCTGACAGATCGTGGCTTGAGGGTCTTGCGGGATCAGGGAGAGGGTGTAGTCGCCGGGTTCCAGCGTTACGGTGTAGCGGCCGTCCTGCCCGCTTAAACCGTAAAATGTGCCGTTGGGGCCGTCGGCTTGCAAAAACCAGTTGCCGAGCCCGGGTTCGGTCGGGTCGTTTTGGCAGTTTAGGTTTTCATCTAAAATGATCTGGCCCGAGATGCGAGTACATGGGGTACTGCTTGGACTGTTATTGAATTGGGCCGTGGCAGTACAACCATTGTTGTCGGAAACAACTAAAAAATAATTCCCAGGCGGAAGATTACCGGGGTCCAATCCAGTGGCAATAACCTGCCCGGTGGGGCTCCCCAACCTCCAAACTGCAGTAAAGGGCTGTATGCCGCCCGAGATACTGAGGGAAGCAGAATTATCACAGATAAATGGTTGAGAAATCGCAAGTGGCGCGGCTGGCGCCGTGACAATGAATTGAAATGTCTTCGTGCAGGAGTTTCCATCAGTAATCGTTACTGCATATAAGCCACCTGTGAGGCCGGTAATGCTTTTCGTGGACGCTGTATACCCATTAGATCCACTCCAGCTGTAATTGTATGGCGGTATGCCGCCAACCGGATTGGGTAAGGCAATGCTACCATTTGTCAGCCCGAAACAGGTTACGGGCGATATCGCTACAAGGCTCGGGTTTATGGAGATATCCGCCGGCTGGCTAATTTGAAAAAAGGCCATAGCGGTACAGCCAACCGCATCGGTTACGGTGAGCGAAATAAGTCCGGCTACTAAGTTGGTCGCGGATGCAATCGTGGCGCCATTGCTCCATAAATAAGCGTACTGCGGTACACCCCCGCTTACCTGAACCTCAATACTTCCATCGGAACCGCCGAAACAACTCACCGGTGTTGAAGTACCGGTAATCTGAGGTATACTACCATCCGTCCCAACCTCAGCCGTTGAGACAGCGGTGCAGCCGTTCGCCGCCACAACGGTAACGGTGTAGGTTCCGGGTATTTGAATCTGAAGATTTGGGCTGGTTTGTCCCGTGCTCCACAGGTATGCCACACCCTGCACCGACGACGATGCCGTCAGCATTGCCACCGGGTTGCTGCAGCTGAGCGTTGCGTTGTTGACGTTGACATCGGGCTGCACAATATCCTGGTCGATAACGATGGAAGCCGTCGATGTACAGCCGTTTGCCGGATTCGTTACCACGACGGTGTACAGGCCCGGATTGATCACAATCGGGTTTTGGGTAAAGGAAGTGTAGCCGTTCGGACCTGTCCAGGAAAAACCACTATTGGGCGGTTGTACGGTTGTGATAATTGTTACCGTGGGGGTATTGCAGTTGAGTGTACCTCCGGTCAGGCCGACCAGGGGCGGACTGGTATCCAAATACACGCTCGTAAGCGCGGTGGCCGTGCAATTGTTCGAAGGATCGGTGATGGTCAGGGAGTATTCGCCGGCTTCAACAACGGTTGGGTTTTGTTCGCTTGAACTGAAGCCCCCCGGCCCGCTCCAGGCATACGTTGCTGCCGGCACATTCGACGAGCCTTCCAGAATTACTGCGGTAACGATGCAGTTAAGTATTTTTTCAGGGCCGGCATCAGCCGTGCATTGGCTGTACGCAGTGCGAAAACCGGCGAATAGTACAATCAGGGTAAAAAAGTATTTTTTCATACGTAGGACTTTTCACGTTATGCAGATGCAACAAAGGTGCAGCGTGTGATTTGGCCCTGCAAAGACATTTTTTTTTGATTGTATCGCTATTTTCTATTTTGAAGTTACTAACTTGTTTGTTTACAGTAATTTACACTATCTATTGTAGTAATAAAATAGCAAGGTCGGCTTTTTTTATAAAAAAATTTGCCGAACAAATACTGCACCACTGCGTCAACCCATCCTCGAAGAGGCAGTCTGATACGCAGTGAGGGGGTGACTAAACAAGTCACCCCCTCACTGCGTATCGGCCAAAAGGTTGGTTTGCGTTCAGGAGGCAGGGGTTTTATCCGCCATGTTGCCCGTGTTCCCAGCCGGTATTGATAATGGCATCGAATTCGGCCTGGGTCAGGCGCTGCGGTACATAAGTCACACCTTGATTTTGCAGGTTTTTTACAAAAGCCCGGAGGTGGTTCCGCGATGCAGCAAGCAGATTTTCATACACCATTTCAACATCCTGGTTGTCCACAACTGTGTTGAGCGCCGTTTGCAGATCAACGATATCCACCTCTTCCACCAGGGCAGCTACTTTAAGCGCTTCGATCAGGTTGGTTTCGCCTTGCGGCAAAAGTGCATCGTAGAGTGCCTGCAAATCACTATTTCCAAAAACGCCAACGCCGTTTGCCCCTACCGGGTCGGTCAGGTTGTACTTGTTAAGCAGTTTCAGCATGGCGTCCATGTGGGTTTGTTCGCTGGCAGCGATATTGCTGAAGGCATTCAAGTTATATTTTTCCTGAAATTTCAGATAAATGTCGCGCGCCAGTTTTTCCTCTTCACGCATGAAAAGGATGCTGGTTTTCTCTCCTGGACTTAGCGATTCAACCGGCAGGTTATCGAGATTGTATTGACAGTCTTGCAGGTTGATATTGGAATAACCATAGGTTTCATCCACCTGCAGCATATTCCGGCGTGTGAAATTGTTATCCTTTTCACACGCCGCAATTGCCAGGCCCGCGCCGGCAAGCAGCGCCAACAAAAAGAGCGGCTTTACAATGAAATTTTTCATAATTGAACATTTTTGTGAAAATTTGAAAGGATTACTTTCGAGGTTCAAGTTTCCATTTGAAAAATTAAAAAATCAGTGATTGACATCACACAGGCTGGCATTATTTGGCACCCTGCCGGGTTCAATTGGTTGGGTGAATTGGAATCCCTACGCGATTTACCGACCTTGCAGCCCCAGGTATTTTCCAATGACATATTTTGAAAAACACGCCCTCTATCCACCTCTGATCAACGTTGCTCCGGAGCCGGGTTTGGCGCTTGTGGTGACTATTCCCTGCCATGACGAGCCGGACCTCACCGGCACACTGGCTTCGCTGGCAGCCTGTGCACCACCGCCCCACCCCGTGGAGGTGCTTGTCCTGATCAACAGCGCTGAAAACGCCGGCGATGCCGTAAAAAAACGCAATGCGGATACGTTGCAGCAAGCGGAAACCTGGGCAAAAGCGCATCCCTCCCGCAACTTGCAGTTCTACTTTTTGCATTTCCCGGATCTTCCACCCAAACACGCCGGCGTTGGCCTGGCCCGGAAAATTGCCATGGACGAGGCTGCCCGCCGGCTCGTGCGCGCCGGCAATCCGCGGGGCGTAATCGCCTGCCTCGATGCCGACAGCCGGGTGGCGCCAAATTACCTGCAGGCGCTTTTGGCGTTTTTTGAGCAACATTCCAATTGCCCGGCGGCCGGCATCTATTACGAGCACTCATTGGAAGGCGAGGCGTTTGAGCCGGAGGTTTATGCAGCGATTGCCCGCTACGAATTGCACTTGCGGTACTACGTGCAGGCACTGCGTTGGGCCGGGTTGCCGACGGCTACGCAAACGGTCGGTTCTGCTATGGCCGTCCGCGCAGATGCGTACCAAGCCCAGGGCGGCATGAACCGCCGGCAGGCCGGTGAAGATTTTTACTTTTTGCACAAATTCACGCCATTGGCAGGTTTTGCAGCAATCAACACCACTACCGTAATTCCCTCGCCGCGCACGTCGCACCGGGTACCGTTCGGCACCGGAAAAGCGGTGGGCGATATGTTGGCGGGCAATGTGTTTTTGACCTACGCGCCGCAGACATTCAATGATCTGAAGGTGTTTTTAGAAAAATTGGAAGATTGGCGTAGAGTTGGCCTGACGTTGAGTGTTGGCCCGACGTTGAGTGTCGGCCTGACTCAAAGTCAGGCCGACACTATCGCAGCGCTCCCGGCAAGTATTTCCACATTTTTGAAAAACGAGGATTTTCCGGAAAAACTCCGGGAAATCTGCGCCAACACTGCCAGCCCGGAGGCTTTCCGGAAACGATTTTTCCGCTGGTTTGATCCCTTTTTGGCAATGAAATATGTGCACCATGCGCGGGATCATTTTTATCCGAATATGCCGGTTGAAGAAGCGGTTATTTTGATTGCGGAGTACGGATTGCGGAATGCGGGTTGGGCATTGCAGTCTGAAAACATTCAACTGCCTGCCGGCGCCAAAGAATGGCTTTTGCTGTTCCGACAAGCCGACAAACAAGAGGCCCAATAATTTTCAATCCTCAATGCAAGGCAGCCCGGATTTCCAGCCCTTGCATGATTTCCCCTTCCTGGTCGTTGAACCAGTGCAGGCGTTCGTACACCTCATCTTCGGGAAAATACCGGAGCGCCATGTCGACGTACAGGTTACCGTGTTTGGCTTCCGAGGTCCACAGCATTTTGTAAAAACGCTTGAGTTCGGGCTCGGTCAGCGCTTCTTCGATCAGCCGAAAGCGCTCGGCGCCGCGCGACTCCACCACGGAACCGATGCACAGGCGATCGAGAAAATGTTGCTCGCGGCCCGTGCGTCGGAGGCCGATCAGCCGTTCCATGTAATGATCTTTGGGGATAACATGCGCCAGTTGGACACCCCGCGCAGCCATCAGTTCGTACACGAGTTTGAAGTGTTCCATTTCTTCCAGGGCCGTTTCGATTAGTTCGGGAATGATGGCCGTGCGGTCGGGATATTTGGCTACCATGCTCATGGCAAACCCGCTGGCTTTGCGTTCGCAGTCGGCGTGATCCTGCAAAAAGGCATCAAAATCAGCCATAACGGCATCGACCCAGGCAGGCGGAGAAGGAACGGTAAGCGGGAGGTTGCGTTTCATGTGTCAATTGATTGATGGGGACAAAGGTCGGGCTTCGGATTGAATTGGAAAAATGGAGCAAACTTTTGGGCTGTGTCATAAGAAAATTTGAAACGCACGCCGTAGATTTTTTTATTTACCACGGAGACACGGAGGCCACGGAGTTTGATGCTCCGTGGCCTCCGTGTGGGCACTCGTCCTACGTCTTCGAGTCGTAGGACGAGTAGGGTTCCTCCGCGTCTCCGTGGTGAATAAACACTACTCTGATTGTAGTTAAGGCACCATTTGAATTTGTTTCACGCCAATTCTTCCTTTCTCGGTACGCAGTTGCACCCAATAAAGTCCGGCCGGCAATGCCGGAAATTGCAGCTGTTGGGTTGTCTTGGGAGCCAGTTTTTGCGAAGCCACGAGCCGGCCATTTTGGTCGACGACCGTTAAATGGGCCGGAAGGTCGTTGGCATCGGCATAGTTAAGTGTGATGGTTCCGCGACTCGGGTTGGGACTGATTCCAAACTCGATCGAGACGGCTTCGGTGGCCTGGGCCAGTTGTTCCACGGCTTCGGAATTGAACATGCGCGCCAGTTCGGAAACATTGCCCAGTTCGAGTTGGCCGGCAAAACAAACCAGCACAAAATCGTCGGTTGTACCGACCAGCAGGATCAGGTCGGTTACGGCTTCGCCGTCGTCTTTCGACCAGACATACACCCGGTCTTGCCCGTCCCGGACGGTGAGCAAAACATCCATTTCGTCGGTTGGCACCAAATTCAGGGCTTCCCTGTACAGGGCCGGTGCTTCCGTGTTGTCGCTGGATGCCAATATGCGCAGGCTGCCGATGTTTTTTACGACGTTATGCAGTTTCTGCCAGTCTTTCATTTCCACTTTGGATTCGGCAACTACCTCAAGCAGGTCTTTGCTGAGATACACGAAGGTGAAACCCTGGTCGCGTTTGTATTTTTCAATAAAATTGTTGAGCGGTTCTTGCTGGGCTGAGGCAAGGCTTGCCAGGAGGTGCATAGCGGCAAGTAAAAGGTAGATTCGTTTCATAGCGTAAATTATTATGTGGTGTGGTGACAGTTCGGAGACGCCGGTATTTTAAAAATGTTACAAATTTCTTAACGAAGATCCCTCGCGGCAGAATGACCGGTTCGTCCCGGTACTTTTCGGACCTGTGGACACCAGGTTTACCCCTACTGTTTTTGCCGAATGCGCAAAGTCTTGGAAAATTTCAGCGAATTTCCGGAAAAACAATTTCCGGTTTGGTCAATGTATTTAGTTTTACGCGCCCTTTTTTCCGGTACTTAATCCCGGCAAACCATTCAACCGGATTTTACAACTTAACATTACGCCTGATCAAGCAGCTTTAGACATCACATTAATAATCATGCGCATTTTCACCTTCCTTTTACTCCTCTCCCTTATAACCGGCGCCAATCTGGCCGCCCAAAATTACCCTCCCAACCCCGAACCCGGCGATTGTTACATTCGCTGCCCGATTGAAGAAATCACCGAAGTTGCCAAAGTCGTTGTGACGCCTTCTTACATGGAATACAAGGTCGTGCCTGCGGAATACAAAACCGTGGAAGAGCGCATCCTGGTGAAGGAAGCATCGAAGCGATTCGAGTACGTCCCGGCGGTATACCGCGAGGTGATCGACACCGTTATGGTGGATGAACCGTACAGCACGTACACATTGCTGCCGGTAGAAACGCTAGATACATTCGAGATTTTCGAGATCCAGCCGGCCTATTCCCGGTTTGAGTCGCGACCGGCCATCGATGGTTGCACATCACCGATTCCGGGCGAGTGCGACGTGATCTGTTACGTCCATTATCCGGCCGTTACAAAAACCATCCCGGTGCGGAAAATCGTTACCAAACCAACTTTTACCCAGCAACATCCGCCAAACGAGCGGTACCGCACGGTCAAGCGGCAAGTGATTGAAACGCCGGCTACCGTACGTGAGATCGAGATCCCTGCGGAATACACCACTATCCAGAAACGGGTGCTGGTTCGGGACGCCACCGTCGATTCGGTAGAAGTAAAGCCTGAACTGCGCGAAGAGGTCTTTTTGGTGCGCGACCGCAGTGCCGACCCGTCGACCGAAGGCTATGAATGGAAAAAAATTGAATGCGCCTTGCTGGACTTTAACATCCTGCCCATTTTTTACCCGCTGAATAGCGCTGCGCTGACGGCCCAGTCCAAATCGGTGATCGATGAAAAACTGCTCAAGTTGATGCTCAAACGCCCCGAACTTCGGGTGGAGATCAACTCGCACACCGATTCACGCGCATCGGATGCCTTTAACCTGGACTTGTCCAAACGGCGCGCCCAGGCTGTGGTGGACTACCTCGTGTCCAGGGGCGTCAAACGCTCACGGCTGGAGTACAACGGCTATGGCGAAACGCAGTTGGTCAACCATTGCGGCAACGGCATTGAATGCAGCGAAGAGCAACATGCGCAAAACCGCCGTACGGAGTTTCGGGTGTTGCCGCGGTAGGGCGCGCCGTGGGTCAATAGCGTGATTTTTTTAGAGTTTGTTAGGGCTTGCTGGCCAGCAATGTATGCGCTAGTTCAAGGTAAACGGCGATTTTGGGTCAACAAGCGGTAAAATTTGCGCAAGGACGTGCATGGTGACCCAATTGGTTAAACTTTCTTTAAAAAGGTGAAATGGTTTAAAATATTGGCTTTCAGAGTTTTAGGCTTGTTTTTCGAGGGTGTGGGTACAGAATTGAGTACAGAGTGCCTGGATCAAATGTAGGTGATTTTGGGGATATATTTATCCGGTTCACCAGGAGGCGTTTCCAATCATTATGTCGAAGTCTGTGGCGCCGTTGGTTACTTGAACCCAGTAGCCTTTGGTGGTCAGGCGCAGGGCATCGAGGGTGTACATGTTGCCGCCGATGTAGTTTAACGGGGCGCCGATCGGTACTGGTGTTGGGGCTGCCGGCGCCGAGATTGTTCCCCACCCCATTTTGTATTTGGTAGCTAACACCCGAGTTGGAATCACTCGGGCTGATTTGCGGGCCAGGATCGTTAGCACGGTAGTCGGAAAATGTAATTGTGTAACCTACCATGATGTACTGCTCGCTAATATGAAATTTTCAATTACCCAAATCTCCCTGAAAACGCTAAACCATACGAAGCTCTGATTTCCTCCAATTGGTTTATATCTTGTAACTATTTAGGTACTCGTTGATTCTCAAAAAAATTATAACTTTCGACAAAAGCATTGCATTGAAGTTACCGGATACCATAGAAGGTTGCCACGAACTGATAAAGCAGTTACTGGTAGTTGTCGATGGTCTGCAACGTGAAGTTCAGGAATTGAAAGATCGCCTGAACAAGAACAGCCGCAACAGCCATCGCCCACCGTCAACAGATGGTCTGCGCAAGCCTGCGTTGCCAGCAAAGAAGGGCGGCAAGCGCGGCGGCCAGGCAGGCCACAAAGGCAAGACCTTAAAGATGGTAGATCATGTGGATAGCACAATTGAGTTAAAACCGGAGGTTTGTACAGCCTGCCAGCGGCGACTGGGGTCTGATGTGAATTTTTTGCCAGAGAGTAAGCGCCAGGTGTTTGAATTGCCGCCTACCCGTCTGCATGTGTTGGAGTACCAGCGCTATAGTTGCACCTGCGGACATTGCGGGCATCTGAATAAAGGGATTTTCCCACCAGGTGTTGCCGCTCCGGTGCAGTATGGACCTCGGGTTAAAGCCTTGGTGACTTTGCTGCATCAAAACGGTTGTTTGTCGGTATCCAAAATACAAAGCCTGTTTGAGGATTTGTTTGAGGCACCGCTTAATGAAGCGACCATTCAGGAATGCCAGCGAACTGCCTATGAGCGTCTGGAGATAGAAGAAGCCTATATTCAGCAGCAGTTGCAACAATCCGAGTGTATTCACGCCGATGAAACCGGCGTACGTTGTGCTGGAGACTTGTTTTGGCTGCATGAACTGGGCAACGAGCGCTTTACCTACCAGTTTGTTCACATGCGGCGCGGCATAGAAGCTCATCAAGAGGAGCAGAGCCTGCTGCTAAATTTTAAAGGTTGGCTCCTACACGACTGCTGGGCGCCCTATTTCAATCTCGATGAATGCCAACACGCTTTGTGCAATGCCCATTTGTTACGAGAATTAAACGCCTTGCAGGAACGAAAACGAAAATGGGCGGCCAACTTCCACGCCTTCTTACTGGATTTGCATAAAAAAACAGATCAGGGGCGAGGACAATTGCCACAACATCAACGCCCTACAATAATTCGAAAATACAGCCGACTACTGGAGGCCGGATACAGAGAAGAACCCCAGCCACAAAAAAGCGCCCGCGGGCGACCCAAAAAATCTAAGGGACGCAATCTCCTGGAACGCCTTGATATGCACTGGAAAGCAGTTCTGGCATTCGCTCACCACAAACATATTCCCTTCACCAACAATCTGGCTGAACGGGATATTCGTCCGGCTAAATCAAAATTGAAAGTCGCCGGCTGCTTCCGTACGCTCACCGGGGCACAGGCTTATGCTCGTATCCACAGTTTTATCTCTACGGTGCGCAAACATCAATACAATGCTTTCAATGAACTTGTCAATATCTTCAGTGGCTTAACGCCGAGTTATCATACTGAGGGTACCTAAATAGTTACTATATCTTTACCAATTGTTGATTACCAAGGGAGTCTCCCAAATCGAGAGAGTAGCAGAAAATCCTGAAACCAATCTGATATGTTAAAATATATTTTGCGCTAAATAAGGCCTTTTTGAAGATGAAGCCAAATAGTAAAAAGCCTGATGAAGAAACAAAACACGGGAATGAACTCAAACCTGTTCTTCCTGAAAGTGTCTGGAGATGCCTTTCACCCAAGGAACAGCATCATATTGAAATTGACAAGTATGACTATTTCCCACGTTCAATTGCTCTATCCAGATTCATTAGTACCTCAAAAACACCACAAACAGTCTGTGTGTTTGCTGAGTGGGGAAGGGGTAAGACAACAATAATTAAAACAGTAGAATATATTTTATGCCAGAACGCTATCCCTGATAATTGGGATCATGTGAAGATACTAAGATACAATCCTTGGGCCTTTAAGCTTGAAAGTTTTGAAGATGTTTGGTTCTCTATTATTGAAGAACTAAGAGCACAGTTAAAAAATGAAAATGATGAAAAAAAGGGGAAAGGCAGCAGTGAATGGGGCAAGAAGGAGCTATCCAATTTTATTGATACATCATTGAAAGCACAGATATTGCGAGGAATTCAATACCTCGGGTCAGCAACTAGGATAATTCCCGGATTTGATAAAGGAGGAAAGGCTGTCGAAGACATTCTAAATAACCTCTCACTTAAGGACCCACAGCCAGCATATGGGTTTTTCACAGCGAACAGGACAGCTCTTCAAGGTCTATTTTCTTCTCTACCTCCCCAATGGCGTGTTTTGCTTATCGTTGATGATATTGATCGATGTGAGCCAGAAATTCAGGTAGAAATTCTTCGAGCCATTCACGTTTTTGCAAGAAGCAAAATGAGGTGGTGCGGTTTTGCCGGACACAAAACTCTCTTAAATTTGTGTACCGATGA
>CAZAEZ010000023.1:0-97918 GCA_964484205.1 uncultured Saprospiraceae bacterium
GAAGGTAGCCGTCACCGTATGGAAACCGATACCCAGGGCAGCGGCGTCGAAGATGTTCGTCGTTACGCCGTTCACCGTGATCTGTGTGACCACGCCCTGTGCATTGTTGTACTCGCCAACCTCGATGGTGAAGGGCGGTGTTTCAATGCAGAACGGATCGTTCAGGTTGGTGAAGTACGGGCTCGGGTAGTACGCCTTGTTGGCGATCGTACCGCTTTGGCCCAGGTTGTTGGACAGCGTGACCTGGTAGCCTACGCCGTCCACATGCAAGCCTTGGAGCGTGTAGTACACCATCTCGTCGGCTTCGTCCGTCTGGCCGTCGT
Organism: uncultured Saprospiraceae bacterium; assembly: GCA_964484205.1. GTDB lineage: Bacteria > Bacteroidota > Bacteroidia > Chitinophagales > Saprospiraceae > M3007. The sequence continues at coordinate 324 of CAZAEZ010000023.1, forward strand.
TGTCGTTGTCAATGCCGTCGGCATTGCCCATCGTCAGGCTGGTGCCTGCCGGCAAACCGCTCGGCGCGGCAGGCGGTGCGGCACTTGAGGTCGAGAACAAACCGGTGTTGGCCGTCAGTGTCCAGGTTTGGCCCGACAGGGCTTTCACCGTGAGCACATCCATAAACTGGCCGTTGTCCTGGTTGGTCGCATTGTTCATGCACGTTGTCACGGCGCTGAACTCCGGCGTGCAAGGCGCGATGCCTTCTTCCACCGTCACGATGGCCGTGCAGGTGGCTGAATTTCCGCATTCGTCGGTGACCGTCAGCGTGACCACGTTCGGACCCAAATTCGCGCAAGTGAAGGCGCTCGGGCTCACACTCAGCGTCAGGTTGGCCGCCAGTGAGCAGTTGTCCGAAGAGCCGTTGTTGATCTGCGCGGCTGTGATCGTCGCATTGCCGGTTTTATCCAGCGTCACCGTCGCGTTTTGGCACACTGCCGTCGGCGCCGTGGTGTCGCGTACCGTGATGCGTTGCGTATGCACGCGCTGGTTGCCCGCTTCGTCGGTGATCGTCCAGGTGCGCGTGAGCACGTAGTTGAACGGACAGTTGCCGTCGGTGCGCACCTCGGTGAACACAATCACCAGATCGGCAGCAGCCGTGCAGTTATCGTTTACATCGTCGTTGGTCAGCACGTAGGGGGCCGGAACGTTGTTGCATTCCACCGTCACGTTGGCCGGCATCACGATGTCGTCGTCGATGTTCGGTATTTGCGTATCCACTACCTGGACCTGGAAGGCACAAGTCGAGGAGTTGCCTGCTGCGTCAAAGGCGCGATAGGTCACCGTTTGCGGCTGGCCGACCGGTACCGCCGTGCCCGAAGCCGGGCCGCCGATTTGGACCACCGAAGTCAGCACGCAGTTGTCCGTAGCTACCGGGATCGACCAGTTCAGTTTGCCGCTGCACTTGTCCACATCGTTGGCCACCATCACCATCGTCGTCGGGCAGTTTACAAATTCCGGCGGCACGTTGTCCACGATCGACACCGGAACTACACAAGTGGCCACATTGCCGTTTACATCCGTAACCGTGATCGTCACGTCGACCGATTGGCCGTTGGCATTGCCGAAGTCTGTTCCCGCTACCGGGTTTTGACTGATCGTCGCTACACCGCAGTTGTCCGCTGCGTCGGTGATCAGGGCTACCAGGTCAGGGACCAAACCATCGCAAGAGTTCACTGTTTGCGCAGCAGGGCAGGTGAAGGTGGGCGGAATCAGGTCGCGCACCGTTACCGTTGCCACACAGATTGCACTGTTTCCGGCGCCGTCTGTTGCGGTAAGGGTTACACTGTTTGCACCGACATTTGCACAATTGAAATTCGAAGCGCTCAGTGCAAGACTCAGGGTACCCGGACAATTATCTGAACTGTTTCCACCAATCTGGCTGGCCGAAATAGCGGCCAGACCGGCATTATCGAGGTCGACAGTCAAATCCGTACAAACCGCCGTCGGTGTCTGCATATCCATCACTTCGATTACAAAGGCGCAAGTTGCCGTGTTGCCCGCAAGATCGGTTGCAGTAAAGAGCACCGCCGTTTGACCAACCGGGAACAGGCTACCGCTCGGCAAACCGGCCGTTTGCGTAACCGTCACGATATCGCAGTTGTCTTCGGCGATTGGTGTGGAGAAGACCACATTGGCGCCGCATTTATCTACATCGTTTCCAACGGTGATGTCTGCCGGGCAGTTCACGAAGGTCGGCGCTTCCGTATCCAGCACGGTGATCGTTTGGGTGCAGGTAGTGTTGTTGCCACAAGCATCCGAGATCGTATACGTTCTGGTATATACATTGCCTGTCTGCGTTTGGCTAAACAGCCCGAAGGTACCGGCATCAAGGCCGCAATTGTCGCTTGCCGTGCCGCCTGCCGTGTTGAACTCGGCAAGATTGTCATACACCGGCACCTCATCAACACTGCACTGGGCAGTAGCCGGAGCCGGACAGCTCATCAGCGGTGCGATGTCGTCGTTTACAACGATCGTCTGCACAAAACTGGTGGCATTGCCGCAGTCATCCTGCGCCGTCCAGGTACGCGTGATGCTGTACTGGTTCGGGCAGGTGCCCGGAATTTCCACTTCGTTGAAGTCGACCACGATCGGCGCCTGGCAGTTGTCCGTTGCTGTAACTACCGGAATTGCAGGCACGTCTTCCGAACATTCCACGTTCACCACCGCTTCGGTCGGCAGACCCGCCATGACGGGGGCCTCCGTATCGCTCACGTTGATTGTTTGAACAAACGACGTGGCGTTGCCGCAGTCATCCTGCGCTGTCCACGTCCGCGTAATGCTGTACTGGTTCGGGCAGGTACCCGGTATCTCAACTTCACTGAAGTCTACCACGATGGGCGCCTGGCAGTTGTCCGTCGCCGTAACCGCCGAAACGGCAGGCACGTCTTCGGAGCATTCGATGTTCACCACAGCCTCGGTCGGCAAACCGGCCAAAACGGGGGCTTCCGTATCGCTGACGTTGATCGTTTGCACAAAACTGGTCGCGTTGCCGCAGTCGTCCTGCGCCGTCCAGGTACGCGTAATGCTGTACTGGTTCGGGCAGCTGCCCGGTATCTCCACTTCGTTGAAATCCACCACGATCGGCGCCTGGCAGTTGTCCGTGGCCGTAACCACCGGAACGGCCGGCACGTCTTCCGAGCATTCCACGTTCACCACTGCTTCGGTCGGCAGCCCCGCCAGGGCGGGGGCTTCCGTATCGCTCACGTTGATCGTTTGCACAAAACTCGTCGCGTTGCCGCAGTCGTCCTGCGCACTCCAGGTCCGCGTGATCGTGTACTGGTTCGGGCAAGTGCCGGGAATTTCTACTTCGCTGAAATCCACCACGATCGGCGCCTGGCAATTGTCTGTCGCCGTCACCGCCGGAACGGCGGGCACGTCTTCCGAACATTCCACATTGACCACGGCATCGGCGGGCAGACCGCTCATCACAGGCGCTTCCGTGTCGCTCACGTTGATCGTTTGCACAAAACTCGTCGCGTTGCCGCAGTCATCCTGCGCCGTCCAGGTACGCGTAATGCTGTACTGGTTCGGGCAGGTGCCGGGTGTTTCCACTTCATTGAAATCCAGAATAATCAGTTGGTTGCAGTTGTCGGTAACCGTCACTGCCGGAACGGCAGGCACATCTTCCGAACATTCCACATTGACTACCGCTTCAGTCGGCAGACCCGCCATGACAGGGGCTTCTGTGTCGCTGACGTTGATCGTTTGCACAAAACTGGTGGCATTGCCACAGTCATCCTCAGCCGTCCAGGTACGCGTGATGCTGTACTGGTTCGGGCAGGTGCCAGGGATTTCTTTTTCAGAAAATTCTATATCAACCGGTGCATCGCAATTATCTGTTGCGGTTACGATGGCCATTGCCGGCACGTCTTCCGAACAAGCCACATCAACCACAGCAGGTGGCAGCCCCGACAAAACAGGGGCTCCCGTGTCGCTTACGTTGATCGTTTGCACAAAACTGGTGGCGTTGCCGCAGTCGTCCTGCGCACTCCAGGTACGTGTGATCGAGTACTGGTTCGGGCAAGTGCCCGGTATTTCCAACTCGCTGAAGTCGACCACGATCGGCGCCTGGCAGTTGTCCGTGGCACTTACCACCGGAACCGCAGGTACATCTTCCGAACATTCCACATTGACTACCGCGTCGGTCGGCAGGCCCGCCAGGGCGGGGGCTTCCGTGTCGCTGACGTTGATCGTTTGCACAAAACTGGTGGCGTTGCCGCAATCGTCCTGTGCTGTCCAGGTACGCGTGATCGTGTACTGGTTCGGGCAGGTACCCGGTATTTCCACTTCCGAGAAGTCGACAACGATGGGTACATTACAGTTGTCCGTCGCCGAAACAGCAGGAACTGCCGGCACGTCTTCGGAACATTCAACGTTCACCACGGCGTCGGTCGGCAAACCACTCAGCACCGGCGCTTCCGTGTCGCTCACGTTGATCGTTTGCGTAAATACTTTCGAATTGCCGCAGGCATCTTCTGCGCTCCAGGTACGCACGATGCTGTACTGGTTCGGGCAGGTACCCGGCACTTCAACCTCCGTAAATTCAAGGTCGACCGGTGAATCGCAGTTGTCGAAAGCGAATACTGCCGGCACAGACGGCACATCTTCCGAACATTCCACATCAACAACTACGTCGGCAGGCAAGCCCACCAAGGCGGGGGCCTGGACATCGTTTACGGTAATGTGTTGCCAATGCTCGGTGCTGTTGCCACACAAATCGGTGGCAATCCAGCGGCGCACTACCACGTATTGATTCTCGCAGCCGCCGGGTTGAATTTCCTCGGCAAAATCAACGAAAACGATACCGCAATTATCCGTAGCAACCTGAACAGGCGCCGGCGGCACGTCTTCGGAACAATTTACCTGTAGATCAATCGGCGTGGTCTGCAAGACCGGCGCCTCGTCGTCATGCACCGTAATAAATTGCCAGTGCTCGTCGGCATTGCCGCAAAGGTCGGTGGCAATCCAGCGGCGGGCGATGACATACTGGTTTTCGCAGCCACCAGGCTGAACAAACTCGGCAAAGTCAACATTTACCACACCACAGTTGTCCGAAGCCGATTGACTCGGCGCAAGGGGCACATCGTTCGAACATTCAACGGTGAAATCAATCGGGGTGACGGCCAACACCGGCGGCTCATTGTCCTGCACGGTAATGGTTTGCCACCAGGATGATGTATTGCCACAGAGGTCGGAAGCGATCCACATCCGGGTAATCACCGTGCTGTTCGGGCAACTTACCGGACCGGGATCGGCCGACTCGGAGAAATCAATAAAGACCACCCCGCAATTGTCGGTCGCCCACTGGGCCGGCGCAGCCGGTACGTCTTCAATGCAATCCAGGTTCAAATCCAGCGGCGTTACGCCCAAAACCGGCGCTTCGGTATCGTTTACAATAATTGTTTGAACAAAATAGGTGGAATTACCACAGTCATCCTCTGCCGTCCAGGTACGGATAATCGTGTACTGGTTCGGGCAGGCGCCCGGTTCTTCCACTTCCGTGAAGTCGGGGGCAATTGGTTCGGCACAGTTATCCGTTGCCGTTACCGCCGGTACATCCGGCACGGCGTCGGCACATTCCACCTGCACCAGGACTTCTGCGGGCAAACCGTGCAAGACTGGTTTTTCTCCGTCATTTACCTGAATCACTTGCACACGAGTGGTAATGTTCCCACAATCATCTTCGGCGGTCCAGGTGCGCGTGAGGGAGAACTGATTGGCACAAGTACCGGGGGTGATGCTTTCGTTAAACTCAAGGTCAACCGGTGCATCGCAATTGTCCGATGCCGTTTGCGCCGGGATTGGCGGCACATCTTCCGAGCAGGAAACACGCACCAGCGGTTCCGGCGCGGCCTCGTTCCAGGTTGGCGCTTTCGTATCGGAAATTGTAATGGTTTGCACAAAAATGTCGGTGTTTCCACAAGCATCTTCCGCCGTCCAGGTACGTACAATCTGGTACTGATTCGGGCAGGTACCCGGTATTTCAACTTCCGTAAATTCTACATCTACCGGAGCATCGCAATTATCCGTGGCTCCTACGGCGGGTACGGCGGGAACATTTTCCGAACATTCCACATTCACGGAGGCCTGCTCCGGAATACCCGTCAGCACCGGACTTTCCGTATCGCTGACATTGATCACCTGCCGGCGCAAGGTTGAATTTCCACAATCATCTGTTGCAATCCAGGTGCGCATCAGGGAATAGCTGTTCGTGCAAGGGCCCTGGGTAAGTGTTTCGGAAAAATTCACAAAAATTACAGGTTCGCAGTTGTCGGTAGCCGTTTGTACAGGCACGGCCGGAACATCTTCGGCGCAGGAAACATGCACGGGCGAAGCCGGAGCGTCTTCCAGCCAGGTCGGCGCTTTATCGTCTTTCACCATAATTATCTGCTGGCGCTGGGTGGTATTGCCGCAGTCGTCTTCAGCCGTCCAGTAACGGATGATATTGAAATCATTCGGACAAGTACCCGGCTCGTGAATTTCAACATATTCCACATCCAGCGGCACACCGCAGTTGTCGCGGGCTTCCTGCCAGGCAACCTGCGGTACATCCTCTGCACATTCCAGCATGATCCACTCGGTAGGTTCAGGTGTGACCCAAACAGGCGGCTTGATGTCCGTCACGATAACCAATTGGGTGCGGGTGCTGCGGTTGCCACAGGCGTCTTCAGCGGTCCATATGCGCAAGATTGAAAACTGATCCTGGCAGTCGCCCGGGTTCAGGATTTCGGTGTATTCCAAATCCACCGGTTTCGCACAGTTGTCGCGGGCCAGCTGCACCGGAGGCGGCGGCACATCGTCGGAGCATTCCACTTCCACTTCTTCCTGAGGAGCCGGCGTAGTCCAAACCGGCGCCTGTGTATCGTTCACGTTGATCACCTGGGTACGCGTTGTGGCATTGCCGCAAGCGTCCATTGCCGTCCAGGTACGGGTAATCGTAAACTGGTCGTGGCAAGTACCCGGGCTGAGCACTTCGTTGAAGTCTACAAAAATAGGTTTGGCACAATTGTCATTTGCCGTTTGCAAGGAAACTGCCGGAACATCTTCTGCGCATTGGAATGTTAACGGCGAGGCCGGCGCAGGTTGGTTCCAGTTTGGCGCCAAATAATCGTTTACATGGATCACCTGTACGCGCGAAGTCGTGTTTCCAGCCTTGTCGGTCACGATCCAGGTGCGCGTCAGGGTGAACTGGTCATGGCAGGTACCCGGGGTAATTGTTTCTGAAAAATCAATATCCAGGTTGTCCGGACCTATGCCGCAATTATCTGCCGGCGTCAGCACCGGAATAGCCGGTACATTCTGTGCACAGGAAACGTTAATCGGAGTAGATGGCGGCGAAAGTGTCGGCGCCTCGTCGTCAACCAGGGTAATTTCCAATTCGCAGGAATTGGCATTGCCGGCAGCATCAGTCACTGTGACCACAATGTCAAATTGCTGACCGTGCGCGCCGTTCACCGAGGTGCCGGCAGCCGGGCTTTGCACAAAATTGGTCAACGGACTGGTGCAGTTATCCGAAGAAATCGTCGCCGGAATAAAGTTGGGCACCTTGCCGGCGCAGTCGCCTAAACCGTCTGAGCTGGTGTAAACCGTCACATCGTCCGGACAGCTGATCTCGGGTTTTTCCTTGTCTTCCACCGTCACCGTAAAGGAGCAGGTTGTGGTGTTCCCCATATCGTCGGTGATCTGGTATTGCACCGTGGTTTCACCAAGCGGGAACTCGTCGCCCGACTGCGGGCCCTGCACGAGGTTGAACGTGAAGCCCGGGCAGTTGTCGCCGCCCAGCGGATGGGCATAGGTCACTGCTGCGTCGCATTCACCCGGATCGGTGTTGATCGTCAGGTCGTCCGGACAAGTGATCACCGGCGGGATCGGGTCTTCAATTTTTATCGAAAACGAACAAGATGCAGTATGCCCTGCGTTATCCGTTACTTGCCATACGGAAACATAAGTTCCGTTGTATTCGTAATAATTCGGTGCTGCGCCAAAACCGGCAACCAGTTGGGTCAACGGATTCGGGCAGTCGTCGGTGCCTACCGGCTGGGTGTAATCCAGCGTTACGCCGCAGGGGCCGCTGGAAACAATTGCCAGGTCGGGCTGACCGTTCAGCAAACCACCCGTGATGGTGCCGTCGAGTTCGACGGTGGCATCAGTCGGGCAGGTAATCGCCGGCGGGTTGTCGTCCACGACAGTTATCGGCGTTGTAGCCATAGGCAAACAATTCGGATCGCTGATAAACGGATTTCCGTTTGCCAGAATGGCGTAAATCGTAAAGTTGCCGAAGGCCGGAATTGTCTGGTTGTAAATCTCGGTCGGGTTGTCGCCCGTCACGATAAATTCTTCGAGCGGCAAAATGCCGTTGGCGCCGTGGTTGGCAAAGTCGTACAACTCGGCGGCCGTGAGCGCGCCGTTGGTGCTGTAGTAAATACCGATGTTGCCAAGGCTTGGCGTGTGGGTAACCGTCACGTCAAACGCGTAATCCGGGCAAACTTCCGGTGTGGAAGCGCTCACGCTTACGATCGCCGGGCAGGTCACCTGCACGTTGTAGTCTTCCACTTCACCGTCGGGCGCAGGGCCGGTCGGGCTCATGGAAGCCTGTGCATCGGTGCTCAGGCGGAAACGCGCGCCGAGGTCTTCGTTCAGTTCGGAATTGACCGGCACTGCAAACGTCAGGTTCACATTGCCGTTGGTGCCGTCGGGCACCGGCACGGATGCCATTTCACCGGCATCGTCAAAATCGCCGTCGCCGTTCCAGTCGATAAAGCCGGTCAGTTTGGCCGGGCCTCCGGTCATATTCATCACGTTCACCGTCACGGTAGCATTTTCACCGGCGGTAAATTGCGGGAAAGCCGCAATGCCGTTTTCATCGTCGCTGTCGCCCAAGTCGTCGCCATTGGCGCCGGTGCTGGACTGGCCGTTACCTTCAGCATCCACGCCCGGGCCAATTTTCAGGCCGTCCACGATGATATGGCTCGGGCCCACGCCTTCGCCGCCGTCGGTGGTATTGGTCGGGTATGATCCCGGAGCGTCATTGTCGGCAAGGTCGCCGTAATCGACGCCAACCACCGGCACGTAGTAGTCTTCCACTTCACCCGGACCGGCCGGACCCGTAGGTTCGCCGTCGAAGGCCGGGTCGTTGGTCAGGCGGAAACGCGCGCCCAGCGGCATGTTGATCACCGCCGTGGAGGGCACGTTCACCGTCACCTGGACCGGGCCATTCGTACCGTTCAGGATGGAGGTCTGGGTTACTTCGCCCGGATCATCCAGGTCGCCGTCTTTATTCCAGTCGATATGGGTAAACAGTTCGGCGGGCGCGCCGGTCATGTTCATCACCGTCACCGTCAGGTTGGCCGGCTGGCCGGCAAACAGGGTCGGGAAGGTCACGCCGTCTTCGTCGTCGCCGCCATTCGAATCGTCGCCGTTGGCCGTGCCGCTGGGCTGGCCGTCGGTTTCCGGATCAACGGAAGCGCCGAGTTTCAGTCCGGCCACAATTTTGTGGCTGGCGCCGACACCTTCGCCGCCGTCCGTGTCATTGGTCGGATACGCGCCGCCGGCATCGTCGTCGGCAAGGTCGCCGTAGTCGAAGGCCATCACCTGTGCGAGCTGGTCTTCCACTTCACCGTCGGGCGCGGGGCCGGTCGGGCTCATGGAGGCCTGCGCGTCTGTGCTCAGGCGGGTGCGGATGCCGATGTTTTGGTTCAAAACAGCACCTGCAGGCGGGGTGACACTGATGGTCGTATTGGTTGTGTTGTTGCCAACCGTCGTGGCATACATTTCACCGGCATCGTTGAAATCGCCGTCGCCATTCCAGTCGATGAAAATCGTCAGTTTGGCATCGCCGCCGGTCATGTTCATGTACGTCACCGAAATATCGGCCGGAACATTCACTTCAAACATAGGCAGCGAAACGCCGTTTTCGTCGTCGGCGCCGGCGAGGTCGTCGCCGTCGGCATTTGCCGCAGGCTGGCCGGCCGTTTCAAAATCGACATTGTTGCCGAGTTTGATGCCGTCTACCACTTTGTGGCTGGGGCCGTTGTCGCCGGGGGTGGTTTCGTAGTTGCCCGGACCCGTTCCCGGGCCGCTGTCGGGCAAGTCACCGTAGTCGTAAGCGATCACTTCCACGAGGTAGTCTTCCACTTCACCGTCGGGCGCAGGGCCTTCCGGCGTACCGGCGGCTACGTCGTCGGTGCTCAGGCGGAAACGCGCGCCGAGCGGCATGTTGCGCACGGCATTTTCCGGTACGGTAACGTTCAGCGGCATGATGCCGTTGGTACCGTCGGGTACGTTTACGCTTACTTTTTCATTCGGGTCTTCAAAATCCCCGTCTTTGTTCCAGTCGATAAAGCCGAAGAGCACAGCCTGGTCGCCGGTCATGTTCATGACGTTGACATTGATCGTCGTTGCTTCGCCGGCCAGGAAGGTCGGGAACGCCGCGATGCCGTTTTCGTCGTCGCCATTGGTATCGTCGCCGTTGGCATTGGCGCTGGCCTGGCCGTCGAGTTCGCCGTCCACGCTGGCGCCGAGTTTCAAACCGGCAACAATCTTGTGGCTTGGGCCGAAGCCTTCGCCGTTGTTATTCGAGTTGGTGGCATAGCCGATACCGTTGTTGAGGTCGGGCAGATCACCCCAGTCGAAAGCCATCACCTGGCCGAAGTAGTCTTCCACTTCGCCGTCGGGTGCGAGGCCGGTCGGCGACATCGAAGCCTGGGCACCGGTGCTCAGGCGCACGCGGATGCCAAGGTCGGTGTTCAGTTGCGGGCCCACGGGCACCTGTACCGGCACGTTTACAATGCCGTTGGTGCCATTGGATACCGTTGTGAAATACATTTCCCCGGGCTCGAACGAACCGTTGCCGTTCCAGTCGATGAAAATCGTCAGTTTGGCATCCAGATCGCCCATGTTCATCACGCTCACCGGAATATTTACCAAAGCGCCTTCAATCAGCATGGGCAATACCACGCCGTCTTCATCGTCGGGTGTGCCGTTGATGTCGTCACCGTTGGCCGTGCCGCTGGGCTGGCCGTTTGGTTCGCCGTCTACGCGGTTGCCAAGTTTGATGCCGGGCACCACGATGTGGCCTGCACCCGGGCCTTCGCCGCCGTCGGTCAGGTTGGTCGGGTAAGAACCCGGCTGGTCGTTATCGGGCAAGTCGCCGTAGTCGATGGCCACCACCACGATCTGGTAGTCTTCCACCTCACCGTCGGGCGCAGGGCCTTCGGCCGTGCTGGGTGCTACCGGGTCGGTGCTCAGGCGGAAACGCGCGCCGAGCGGCATGTTCACTACCACGTCGGCCGGAACGTTTACGTTCAGCGGCACGAAGTTGTTGGTGCCGTCGGGTACGGTGAAGCTGGTTGTTTCGTTGAGATCGTCAAAATCGCCGTCTTTGTTCCAGTCGAAAAAGCCGTAAAGTACAGCCTGATCGCCGGTCATGTTCATGACGAACACGTCGACAACAGCCGGTTGGCCTGCGGCAAAAAGCGGGAAGGAAACAATACCGTCCTCATCTGCGCCGTCGCCTGTGGCATTGGCATTCGGTTGGCCGTCGGTTTCCGAATCAATGGTGCCGCCCATTTTCAGGCCGGCAATGATTTTGTGGCTGGGGCCTACACCTTCGCCGCCGTCAACCAGGTTTGTCGGATAGGAGCCCGGTGCGTTGTTGTCGGCGAGGTCACCAAAATCAAAGGCCATCACCTGGGCTTCGTAGTCTTCCACCTCACCGTCGGGCGCAGGGCCGGTCGGGCTCATGGAAGCCGCTACATCCGTGCTCAAACGCACGCGCACGCCGATGTCGGAATTGAGCACCGAGCCTGCGGGCGGGGTTACGTTGAACACGTGGTTGGTGGCCAGATTGGCCACGGTTGTGGAATACATTTCACCGGCGTCGGTGAAGTTGCCGTTGCCGTTCCAGTCGATGAACAGGGTCAGTTTGGCCGGGCCACCGGTCATGTTCATAAAGCTGATGGACACGTCGGCCGGCGTATTCAGGACGAACATCGGGATGGTCACCCCGTCTTCGTCGTCGGGTGTTTTATTGTTATCGTCGCCATTCGCGTCGGTGCTTGGCTGGCCGGCCGGCTCGCCGTCCACGGTGGCGCCGAGTTTCAGGTTCGGGTTGATCACGTGGCTTGGGCCTACGCCTTCACCGCCGCCGTTGGTGGCGTCGGTCGGGTACGAGCCCGGCGTGTTGTTATCGGCCAGGTCGCCGTAATCGATGGCAACCACGGTCACCAGGTAATCCTCTACTTCACCATCGGGCGCCGGGCCTTCGGGCGAGCTAGGCGCAACCGGGTCAGTGCTCAGGCGCAGGCGGGCGCCGAGCGGCATATTCACCACTACATCACCGGGGACGTTCACGTTCAGCGGCACATTGCCGTTGGTGCCGTCGGGCACGGTGAAGCTGGTAATTTCGTTGGGATCGTCAAAATCGCCGTCTTTGTTCCAGTCGAAGAAGCCGTAAAGTACCGCCTGGTCGCCGGTCATGTTCATCACATTGACCTGGATAACGGCGGGTTGGCCTGCGGCAAACTGCGGGAAAGCAGCCACGCCGTTTTCGTCGGCGCCGTCGCCGCTGGCGGTTGGATTGGGTTGGCCGTTAGTTTCATCGTCGACCGAAGCGCCCATTTTCAGGCCGGCAACAATTTTATGGCTCGGGCCATTGTCGGACACGAGTGTCTGGTAGTTGCCTGTACTTGTTCCGGGGCCTGTGTCGGGCAGGTCTCCGTAGTCGAAAGCCATCACCTGGATCAGGTAATCTTCCACTTCGCCGTTGGGCGCGCAGCTGGGCCCGACAGCCGTCAGGTTGGTTGCCGTGCTAATGCGGAAACGGGCGCCGAGGCCCATATTCAACACGGCATTGGCCGGTACGGAAAAATTCAGGTTAACCACGCCCATGGTGTTGTTGAGCACCGGTGTGGTTACGGTTTCATTGGCATCCAGAAAATCGCCGTCTTTATTCCAGTCGATAAAACCGTATAAAATGGCGGTGCTGCCGATGGTGTTCATGACATTCACACCAACCGTAGCATTTTGGCCGGCAATGAACATCGGGAAAGCGGCAATGCCGTTATCGTCGTCGATGCCGTTCATATCGTCACCGGCGGCTGTGGCATTCGGCTGACCGTCGGGGTCGCCGTCTACGCTGTCGCCGATTTTCAAACCATCCACAATCACGTGGCAAGGGCCGGAGCCTTCACCGCCGTCGGTGGTATTGGTGGGATAGGAGCCGGGGGAGTCGGAATCGGGCAGATCGCCATAATCAAGGGCAATCACCGTGATCAGGTAATCTTCCACCTCGCCGTCGGGGGCCGGGCCAACCGGCGCGGCGGCGGCGGCGATGTCGGTGCTCAGGCGGAAACGCGCGCCGAGCGGCATATTCACCACAGCGCCCATGGGCACGTATGGATTGAGTTGCAGGATGCCGTTGTAGCCATTGGGCACGGCAACGCTGGTTTGTTCGTTGGCGTCGTCGAAGTCGCCGTCTTTGTTCCAATCAAAAAAGCCGTACAGAATGGCGGCCTGGCCGGTCATGTTCATTACCGTCACGTCCACAACGGCAAACTGGCCGGTGCTAAACTGCGGGAAGGCAGCGATGCCGTTTTCGTCGGCGCCGTCGCCGGTGGCGGTGCCATTGGGCTGGCCGTCGGCCTCGTTATCCACACTGGCGCCGATTTTAAGGTTGCCCACTACCTGGTGGTTCGGGCCGTTGTCGGCAGCCGTTACCTGGTAGTTACCCATGCCTGTTCCGGGGCCGGTGTCGGGCAGGTCGCCCCAGTCGAACGAAACGACTTTTGCCAGGTAGTCTTCCACCTCGCCGTTGGGCGCCAGACCGACAGGAATCATAGATGCTGCTGCGCCGGTGCTCAGGCGAAAGCGCATGCCGAGCAGTTGATTAACCACCGCATTGGCCGGAACCGTAGCAGAAAGGGTCACATTGCCGTTGGTGCCGTCGGGCACATTGACGGAGGCCATTTCGCCGGTATCGGCAAAGTCACCGTCCTTGTTCCAGTCGAAAAAGCCAGTCAGCTTGGCGGTGCTGCCGGTCGTGTTCATCACCGAAACCGTGATATTAGCCACCTGACCGGGCAGGAATGCCGGCAGGCTGACGCCGTCTTCGTCGTCGGATGCGCCGGTATCGTCACCGTCGGCATTGGTCGAGGGGATACCCTGAGGTTCAGCATCAACCAGCGCGCCGATTTTAAGTGCGCTGGTGATCACGTGGCAAGCACCGATGCCTTCGCCCGCGCCGTTGGTATTGTTGGTCGGGTAGGCGCCGGCCTGGTCGTCGTCGGGCAAGTCACCGCAATCGACCATTTGGAAGAAAGCGAAATCGAAGGTGTGGTTGACATCTCCAAAGCCCGGCGAGGTGATCATCACGCCCGGATAGCCGTTGAACGAAGCAAGACTGCCGGTGAGACCGGAGAGGTAGTTGCCGTCCGAGTCGTTGATATCGAAATCGGGCGCCTGGCCGACATTTGGCGGCAAGGACAGTTTATAATAGGTGCTTCCAATTTTTAATTCATTGGAAGTTGTATTGAATTGGGTCATGTTTTTACCAACGACAACAAAATATTTCGTTGTTGCCGACATGCCGGTAAAACCACCGGTTCCATACGGAGCGATGGTATCGACATTGGTTTGGTCAAAATAGTACTCGCCGTTGGCATTGGTGGTAGTTACCCCGACCAGATCGCCGTCGGCGTCGTACAGTTCGACTTTTACGCCGGCGATCGGGTCTTCGCAGGGTTCCTGGATGCCGTTTTGGTTGTCGTCTTTCCAGACGCGGTTACCAATCTGGATATTGGTCGGGATGGCGCAGATCAGCTCGATGTCGCCAAGGCCGGCCGCTTTACCAAAGGTACCCGTACCGGGGTCGGTAGAATACTGGAAAACAACGAAGCCGTTCACATAGCCACCGGTCAGGTTGCTCAGGGTGCGTACGCCGTTCGACCAGATAGGCGGATTAAGCAGCATGGGGTCCATCATGACCGCCATCACCTGGCCCGAACCCGGGCGCAGGGCCAAACCGCCCAGCATGATCTCGCTGTGGCCGCCGTTGTTCCAGATGTCATTGTAAAATTCGCCGAAACCCGGGCCCTGGTTATTGTTCGCGCCAAAACCCGCTGTGGTGCCGGCCTGACCGTTATTTTCCAAAACGTAGGTGCCGTTTTTAGTGAAAACACGCAGCACGTCGCCGCCGGCAAATCCACGGTACAGCGAACCGGGACCGGTCGGCGCATAGTCGTCAAAACCGAGCTGGTAAGCGGTGCGGTCGCCAAAACCGAGCACCATGGAACCGTCGATATCGAATTCGATATCGCAGAACATGGGTGTCGGGTAAGCAATGCTGGTCGTTCCGCCGTTCAGGGCGGTGATATCGCTCCAGGTATCGGTCCAGGGGTACCAACCCGGCCTGTCGTTGACGTTTCCAAAAGGCGAGCCCTTCGGATAGGTAAGTGGGAAATCAAACAAGATCGTCGTGGTATTTGCGCCCGGCGTAAATTCGAGCACATAGGCGCGGAGGTCCGACTTGTTTTGTGAAGTCTGGGCGTCACAAACAGCGCCGATGTACACTTTTCCTTTGTAAAATTTCAAAGCAAATGGGCGGAAATTCCCACCAACACAGCTAATGCCTGCTGCGATATCGAACTCCTGAACGTCGGCGGCCGTATGCACATACGGGGTTGCCGGATTGCCGTCGTTGTCGATATTCAGGCTTTGCAATTTCCCGGAAAACAGGTTTACAAAATACAAGGTGCTGCCGTCGTCGGAAATATCGATGTCGCCGATACCGACTTTGCCCAGTTTGGTAAACGCTTCGGGGTCTACGTTCGGGGTCGTTTTATCCCCAACCAATCCGCGACCGGGGTTATTGGGTATGGTTCCCAAATTAACACCCACGGTACTCAAATCGAGAAAGAGATTTGTAGAAGTTGCCGGGGGCTGAGTAAGGTCGGTTACATAAAGCCCGTACAGGCCATGCGGCCCGAGACCAGCATGGCGGCGCAGGAAGGAACTGGTGTACATGCGCTTACGGTCTTTGTCGTAGGCTTCGCCCCAGAGGGAGCCCACCTGGCTTTGGACGGCATAAACTGTTTTTGCGCCATTACCGGTCGCATTGTATAAAAAGCCGACAAGCGCCGGGTCGCCGGCAGCCGAGCCTGCCACCAGCGGGTTACCGCGCGAGTAACAAGGCACGATCACAAGGGGATTTTCATCGCAAAAATCAGACGGCGGAAAAACGCCGAATTCCACATCGCAGGTGGGCGCCGTGTAAAACTGCACGGAAGTGCGGCTGTCGGCGCCGTTGTTGCCCATACGCAGGCCGGCAGCGATATTGGCTGCGGACAATTCAAACTCCAGGCGATATTTTTTGCCGTCGGTGAGACCTGTAAAAAAATAATCGCCGTTGATGTCGGTCGTCGTGCTGGAAACAAACACGCTGGTTCCGGAAGCATTGCATTCGTACAAACGTACCAGCACATCAGCTTGTCCGTTGGTTTCGCCGGCTTGGCGCGTACCGTCCTGGTTATAGTCGATAAACGCGCGGCCGCCGATGGTACCCGCGCCACCCGGACAGGGGTTGGGTGCACAGGCGGCAGGCGGTGCATAGTTGGTGGCATCCTGGCAAAAGACATCGTTGTTAAACCAGGCGGTGATCGTGCCGCCCACGGCGTCGGCCGGGATTTCGAAGGCCACCACCTGCGGGGTGACAATTTTCCCGCCGGGGGAGATCGTCCGGTTCAGGGTGCCTGCCGAAGGGGATTGCAGTTCAACCGTGATATTTCCCGAAGGTGGATTTTGCCAGCCTACCTCGACCTGGATCGTGGTCAGGCTTTGTCCGCCGGAATAATAACATCCGCTGATGTCAACTTTGTCGATAGATAAAGCGCATTGCGCCTGAAGGGAGGTTGCCCCGGCAAACAACAGTGCCGAAACAAAAAGAATTTGTTGGAACAGTTTAGAAGAGAACCTTCGTGTACGGCCACAATCTGTTGTGTTTGGCCGGCACAAGGTATGCGTTGACGTGTAATAACTTTTCATGAGGAAAGGATTGATATGGATAAAGTCCTTGAAGTATTGATGAATGCAGATTGAAAAAAATGAAGCGTGTGATGATGTGTCAATCTCATGACAGGTATCCTCTCCTCAGTCGGGCCCTTCCCGGATATTGCCCTGGGAATAGGCAATGAACCACCCGTTGATTCCCGTCTGGGTGGTTCGATTTTGCGAGGCACCTGCCCTTTGGCCTTGGGCCATAGGGCGGGTGCGTTGCCGTTCAGGCAGGTTGGGGAAGCAGCGCCAAAACAGGAAAAGCCAGCCCGGAAATGTACCGGTCAGGCTCAAAATGGATGTCAGGGATTCCTGGAATACAGGGCCCCGGACAGGTTGGGCGGTTTGTTCTGGAACACTAAAATTAGATTTCATAACAATTTGGTTTATAGTGGTTTTAACAGCGGGAAATAGAGCCGCCATTCCCGGGAATACTCCTCCAGGAGGTAGTTGCCGGCGGGCACCTGTGTTACAGGCAGTTGCCATCGTTGGATCAGCCGTTTGGGCAGGTCGAAGGCTTCTTCCACCCGAAAATTGTTGGTTTGGAAATAGGCGCGCAGGCCGGGATCGGTAAGCCTGTTTTTTCGGAACCGAAAGACCAGTTCGCCGTCCGGCAAAAAATGAATGATCGCCGGGGCGTGCGGGCAAGGAATTTTATACGTGTCGGGAAAGCGGCCGGCAATGAGGCAAATACCGGCGCCCGCACAATTTTTGCTGGGGGTGCCGAACACCACTTCCATTTCCACTTCCCGAACGGGCGTGTTTGCAAGCAGGATGGCTTGCTCTGGATTAGAATCTTTACGTAGCATGCTGATGTAGTTCCGGAGCGGGTTAAACCATTGTGGTATCGACAATGATGGTAGCCAATTGAAACAGGGCTCCGGTGCCTGACAGCAGGCGGGATTTGACTGAACTTTTCATGATATACTGGCGGATTTGCAGATTAAAAAATGGAAATACGAATTGAATTGTATTCCAAATGTCCGCCGCATTGAGGTGGGTACTGCAAACGGTTAACCGGGGTTTGTTACGCGGAAACCCGGCTGGAGCGCTGCCGAGGCGTTTTTCCAGATTGCTGATTTTCAGCAGTTTACCAGCCTTCTTTTTTTAACGGATTGTTACTTAACTTTTTGGGTTTGGGTGTTTTGTGAGGTGCGTGTTTCCCTGCTTAGAGCATTTCCCTGCGTAGCGTATTTCCCTGCGTAGAGTATTTCGCGCAGAGTTGCGCGGAGTTTTCCGCAGCGTACACAGAGTTTTTTCCTTTGCGCGAATGCTAACACTGCGCAACTCTGCGGAAAACTCTGTGTACGCTGCGAGAAATACTCTACGGCGAGAAATACTCTACGCAGGGAAATACGCTACGCAGGGAAATACGCTACAACACAAAAACAAAAGAGCCACGCCGAAACCAGCGTGGCTCTTCCAGTACAATTTTCAGATGTCTTACACTTTTACCAAATTGGATGGCCGGCAAAGTGCGAATAAAACGGAACCGATTAAACAACAGTGGTATCCACAATCACTGTGTTGTATACCGCCCCGGAGTTCGTCCGGAAGCAGTATGGCGAGTAAAAACATTTCATGAGCAACACGCTATTAAATTAAAAAAACAATCAAGCTCAAACTTACCGGATTACCTGAATCTTACGTATAACGAAAATGCAATAATTGTTACCTGCCGGATTTTCGGATATTCGCCTGAAAGCAGTGGCAACTCACTGAAAGTCAACATTCCCGTTGAACAGATTGCTCCCGATATGTTACGCTCCGGAAGCCTTATTTTGGGTTGCAAGACCCGGAGTTTGCAATATTTTTTGGATTATACTCCATAAATGCTCATACCGGATCACCTCCATTTCCACGGTTTGATTGGCCACCTGAACCGGAATTTTCGACAATTTGGCCAGGTACTTTTTAGCCCTGGCATTGGGAACAGCTCGGCCACCGGGCTGGTCGGAGACCGTCTCCAGGAGTTTCAGGAAATAGTACGTGCGTGTAGCGACCGGATACTTCAAGTGGTTGGCGGCAATCGCTGCCATTTGCCCGGATACCAACTGCAACGCATAAAAATTGCCGCGCCGGAGGTGTGTCAGCCAGTCGAGGACAAGTTGTGCGCAACGCAATCCGGTATGATTTCCAGGCACAGTCTGGGTTGATTGTTCCAGGATCGATCCGGAAAAGTCCGCACCGGCCAACAGCACACCCAGGCGCTGCAAAGCCTGCAAGTACAGCCGATAAAGGCGCCAGCTCTGCCGGGCATAATCCGGGAGTGCCGCCAATTGCGGGTGCCGTTCAACCTCCTGAAGCAAATCGAACGCCCGGGTAAAACACCGGGTATGCAACATGAGGGTAAACGCCAGTTCCTGAAACTTAAACCAGTTGAAGGAACCCGGTTCGACGTAATGCAGGCAACTTTCCAGCGCTTTCAGACCGGCATTCAATCGGCCCAATTCAATGTTGGCAACCAACTGCATGTAATAAAATACCTGGAGTGGCATGCCTGCGTTGTACGGCTTTTGCTCAAAAAAACGGATAGCGCCGCCGCAAAGCCGCAAAACCTTTTGCGAATCCCCGGCACTCATATGTTGCAGTAATCCAAGTAAATTGCCGTACAAAGCCAGTTTATACGATTTGTATTTGCGCATATCTCCCTTCAAGCGGGCGTGGACCGTCTTTGCCAGCAGGTTAATTTTTTTTCTGGAAATTTTATAGTTGGCCGCCAATGTATTGAGCTTGATGTATTGCACTTCCGCGGCATATTCGGCTTCCTGAAGTTGTTGGTAGTAGGTATGTTTTCGAGCCGCAACATTGCACTGGACAATGTCGTGATGATTCCCCAGACAGTATTGGATGCAGAGCAAGGCATACATGTCGATACACAGGCGGGTAAACTCAAATTTTTCGGCAACTTCCAATAATTGGAGGGTCAGTGGCAGCACCAGTTTGTGTGCATTTTCACCGGAGAAACAACATACGACCAGCCATTGCTTGTTGCATTCCTGGTAAGCGTATTGCAGGTCGTTGGAATCCAGCAGGCGGGTATTGAAGTCCGTGATCCAGTCGATCCAGTCCAGCAATGCCGCCCAAAGGGCTTTTTTTAAAGCGGTGTACTCCGGATGGTCGGGCGTTGCACCCGGAAACAGTTGGGCCACCGCTTGGGCATCGGAGGCAAACCTGCCCCGGGAGATGCCATCAAACAAGGGGGCAAGTTCGCGTTGCGGGTTAAAATCCCGGGGAGGTTGTTGCAGTACGGGGTGGGTATGTTGATGCAACAACAGGATTAGTTCTTTGATTTCCTGCATGGAATTAACTCTTCATAAGATTAGCAACAAGCTGTTGCGTAGGATTAACAAAAAGGCTTGGAGTAGCCAGACAACAGCAAAGTTGCCCATGCAGGCTTGGTCACCTTTGGATATTCGACCCAAAAGTTTGTTATTTTTACCCAATAATTTGGTTTTGAGTACGATTTGATCTGAAATCCCCCGTTTCCGGACGACCTACAAAATTCCCAATGGTATTAAAACCGGTCGGTACTTGTTTCTTATTGCTCTGCTTTTGGTTCAGGCCGTATGCCCAGGACGTACAGGTGCAATCCATCTCCATTGCCGATGGACTCTCGCAGGGTTATGTTTCCAGTTTGTTTGAAGACAGCCGTGGCTACATTTGGATCGGCACCCTGCAAGGGCTGAACCGCTACGACGGCTACCAGATCAAACGCTACAATCCCGATCTGTCAAAAAAATGGACGCTCAAGGCCAGTTTTATCTACTGTATTGTGGAAGACCGCAAAGGCCTGCTTTGGATCGGCACAGAAAAAGGCATAGTCGTTTTCGACCCTTACACGGAACGCTTTGTGCAGCTGGCAGAATTTGTAGAAAGCCTGCCGGAGGAATTGGTTTCCAAAATTATAGAGATGCCCAATGGCGACATCGTGCTCTTGCACGGGCACGTGCCGGCCTGCACCCTGCATGTGCTGCGCCCTCCCATTGACCTGCGCATGCGAATCCGGGAAGACCGGGTGCAAGCGGGCCTGTTCCAGGTACTGTCCCCCAGTTTTTCTCCTGAAATAAAGACCCCTTTGATCCAGGCACATCAGTTCGAAGGGCCGGGCCTGCTGGCAATTGATGCCTTAAACCAGTTTTGCCGCATTGACCCGGACGAGTACCGGGTGCAACGGATCGACCCGGAGACATCGGGTTACCGCGTAACAAATAACCTGGGATGGTTTTATAACCCCAGAACCAAGGGCGGCGCATTATTCCTGCAGCGCACCGCCGACGGCAAGCGCAGAATAACACCTTCCAATTCGTGGCCCTATTTTTTGCAACTGCCCGACAGCACCCGGGTACTGATCCGGGCGACTGATAATCAATTGTATATCCTGGGGAACAGCGTGAGCGACCAGCATACGCTCGGCCTGAACAGCAGCGCATTTTACGAATCGCAGAAAAAACTGGTTACCCTGGACAAGTCCTGTTCGTACGCCGCCATAGTGGATCATGCCGGCAACCTTTGGGTCGGCACCACCGGCTACGGTGTTCGAAAAATCAGCCTGCCGATAGTAAAGTACCGGCAAATCCTGCCGGAAAAGAGCGTTTATAACTTCGTGCCCTTGCCGGATGAAAAAATCTGGCCCGGATTATACAGTTCGCAATACACATTAGACCTGAAAACCGGGAAATTGGAGTTCGCCCCCTGGTACCGGTCTCATCCATGGTTAAAGCCCTTCGGCATGTTGGTCGCCCGCGATTCAAGTATCTGGATGGCTGGTTTTGAACAGGATATCCGCTTGTTCATATTCCGAAAAAAACATGAAAGCAGCAACTGGGAACGCCTGCCGATCGAATTGACCGCGCGAAACGACCTGCCTGTTCAACTCGTTGAAGACCGGCGCGGGAAAATTTGGGTTGCCGGGAATGATGGCGAACTCCTTCGGATCGATCCGGGCTCCGGGCAGTTTGAACGCTGGAATATAGCGGCCTGTTTCCCCGACGGCTGGTCTGTCGGGATGCGCAGCAATTGCCTGGCGGAATCCGGCGGCAACCAGCTCTGGCTTGCCACCAACCGGGGGCTCGTCCGGATCGACCAAACCGACGGAAACCCTGTTCTGAAGTCTTTTTTCAATAAAAAAACAAGCGCATGGTTTAATAACGAGTACATTCTGAGTATTTACCCCGATCCCGATAACCCGAATACCCTCTGGCTGGGCACGCGCGGCGGCGGGCTGAACCGCTTCGACATGCAGGGCGGCCCGACTCAATTTTTTACGGTTGCGGATGGCCTGCCCGACAATGTGGTGTACGGCATACTGCCCGACAGCTCCGGCAGGTTGTGGCTGAGTACCAACCGCGGGTTGTCTTTGTTCAACACGAAAACCGGGCAATTTGCGAACCTGGCCGAACCCGGCATGGCTTTGTTCACCGAATTCAACACCTGCGCATACCGGACCTTACCAACCGGGGAACTGGCATTCGGGAGTATCCAGGGTTTGTTTGTCCTGAAACCGGAATCGTTGCGGCAGATGGCCATAACGGGCATTGTTACCATTTCAAAGTTTAGTATAAACGGCCTGCCGATCGACCTTTCTGCTACCGACCCCAGGCTGAGCCTAAATGCCGAAAACATTTTTTCCCTTAGCCTCCCCTACGACCAAAACAACCTCAGCATCGAATTTTCCGCACTGCGCAATTCCAATCCGGCCTCCGTTAAATACCGCTACCGGATGGCCGGCCTGACCGATAAATGGGTCGAGACCGGTCGCCAGCGCAACATCAATCTCGCCGCCATCCCTTCCGGGCGATACACGCTGGAACTGCAATGCACCGTACCCGGCCTTGGCTGGGAGGATGTGGAAACCACCCACATCAACCTGCGCGTACAACCGCCCTGGTACCGCAGCGTGCCGGCTATCCTGGCCTACGTGCTGCTGGGCATTGCCCTGATACGGCTCTACCTCCATTTCGACCGGCGCCGTATGCTTGCCCGGCATGAAAAAACGCTTCAGGAAAAAGAATTGCAGCGGTTCAAACAACTGGACGATTTTAAAAAACGCTTTTTCAGCTATATCGCCCACGAGTTTAAAACACCGCTAACGCTTATTCTCGGAATGGCCGATCGTCTCAGCCGTGAAAACCTCCCTCCCCAACAAGCCGGGTACGCCGAAAAAATCCGTATGCAGGGCCGCAACATGCTCGAACTGGTCAACCAGGTACTGGATATCGGTAAACTGGACGAAGGAACGATCCAACTCAACTGGCAGCAGGGCAACATCAGTGCTTACCTGCAAGCCCGGGTGGAGGCCATGCGCCCGCTTGCAACGTTTAAAAACATCCGGCTTCAATTTGAAACAACTGTGCCCGAACTGGAACTGGACTTCGACCATGGCCGCCTGAAATACGTGCTAAACAACCTGCTCACCAATGCCATTCGCCATACCCCGGAAGGCGGAACTGTCCGGGTGTCTGTCGAACAGGATATGCCGGACCAGATACACATTCGGGTCACAGACAACGGCCCGGGCATTCCGCCGGAAGAGTTGCCCCATATTTTTAACCGGTATTACCAGGGGCAGGCCAACCGGCGGGATGCACACCACGAGGGGCTGGGCCTGGCTTATGTGAAAGATCTCGTAGACCTGTTCGGCGGCGCTATTTCGGTGGAAAGCGCGCCGGACAGGGGCGGCACAGTTTTCCGGGTAAGCCTGCCGATCCGGCACACTGCGCCACCTGCAGGCCCGTTGCCGGCAAATGAAGCCGTGCTGAAACCAGCCGGAAAAAGCGCCGCTGGCCAATCAAAAGGGACGGACGGCCGGCCGGTATTGTTGGTTGTGGAAGACAACGTGTTTATCAGTGAACACCTGCGCCTTTGCCTGGCTGATCATTTTCATCTGGATTTTGCCACCGATGGCCGTGCCGGGTTCGAACGCGCGCTGGCAAGCATCCCCGACCTGGTGCTCACCGATGTGATGATGCCCGAAATGGACGGGCTGGAACTAACGGAACGCTTGAAATCCAGCGCCCTGACCAGTCATATTCCCGTGGTAGTGCTGAGCGCCAAATCGGAAATTGCCGACCGGCTGGCGGGCCATGGCAAGGGCGCCAATGCCTACCTGGGCAAGCCCTTTGATGAAGCGGAATTGCTCCTGATCCTGCAAAACCTGTACGCCTTGCAACTGCAATGGCGGCAGCGCTACAGCAAACTTTCCGAAAGCGCCGACCCCATTGGGCAGCTTACAGCGGCGCCGCAACCGGAAATACCGGAAGCGGATGAATTTATGCTGAATTTGTACCGTCTTTTTGAAAAAAACTATGCCAATGAAAAGTACGATCTGAACCAGTTGTGCCGCGATTTCCAGGTCAGCCGTTCACAATTGCAACGCAAGCTGGCGGCACTGAGCGACCATTCGGCGATGACACTGTTGCGTCGCTTCAGGCTCCAAAAGGCCTACGCGCTGCTGGAGCAGTACCCGGAAAAAAACATAAAGGAGATTTGCTTTCTGGTAGGCTTTAAAGACCCCGCGCATTTCACACGCATGTTTTCCAAAACCTTCGACCGGCCGCCTTCCAGTGTCAAACACTCCGCATAGCCACTTCCTTTTCGAGCGATTTCAAGGCAAACCCCCAGAGGTCTTCGTACGGAATAATCTCGATTTCAGTGGTTTGGTTGGCAACCTGCAAGGGGATGGATTTCAGTTTTTCCAGATAGCGCGCCGCTTTGGGTTCGATGACTGCCGGATCAAATTGGCCAAGCGGAATTTGCAACAGCATTTTTATAAAATAATAACTGCGCCGGGTATGCTCGCCGCGCAAATGCCGGTAGCAATATTGCTCGGTAGCTTCCACCTCGTCGAGCAATTTGCTGTACCGCTTGGTTTGGATCAGGATCAGCAACTTGATCACGATGATGGCGATATTCATGCCGCCTTTGTCCTTTGAAAAAATCGGGGTGTCGTTGATAAATTTTGCCAGTTTGAACGCGGCGCCGGGCTGTTCCAGGCGCCCGCTCAGGCCGAGGTAGTACACATACGATTCGTAGATGCGCCAAATTTCTTTGGCATTGTCGGGCAAAAATTCGAAGCGCACATGCTCCAACGCACTTTCCAACACTGCCGGCGCTTCATCGTACTGATGGGTGTGCAACAGCAGGTGCAGATACAACTCTTTGTATTTAAACCAATTGAAGGTACCGGGTTGCATCAGATTGATGCATTGCCGGGCCGACTCCTTGCCCGCTTCAAAACGGCGCAACTGGATGTTGCAGATCAGGTGCTGGTAGTAAAAAATCTGTAGCGGCACCCGTGCCTCGTAGGGCCGGTTATTAAAAAACTCGATCGCCCGGTTGCAATACAAAAGTGCCCCTTCGTGATCATTTTTCGTGGTAAAACACATCAGTCCGATCATGTAGCCGTACATGTGCAATTTGTAGGTCTGGTATTGCTCCAGGGCGGGTTCAATTTGGGCAAATGCTTCCCCGGCAAGTTCGGACACCTCCTCCTGCGCCGAGCGGTTGTTCACGGTGCGGACCAGGAGCGAGGTGTACAGTTCTTCCGCCAGGTTTTCGGCGGTATACACGTTGCGGTAATACTCAAATTGCCGGTTTGCCTCCTGGAAGCGTTTGTCGTTGCTCTCCCGCAAGCCGTACTGTATCCGCAGGTACGAGGTAATATCCATGCACAAGAGGGTAAAATCGAACTTCTCCGATTGGCGGAGCAATTTAACGGCCAGGCTCAAAGCAACAGTATTGGCATTCTGCCCGGTAAGAAAACGTACCATTACCCATTGTTTGTGGCAGTCGTAATAGGCTTTCTGATAATCCGAATAATGATCCAGGTTCGTATTTATGTCGAACACGGCTCCCAGCAGACGTTCCCGGAGATCGGATTTTAGTTTTCGATAGCCGGAATTGCCGTTTTTATCCGGGTAAATAGCCGCAGCGGCCTCCGCGTCGGTATTGAATTTTCCGCCGGCAATGCCTTCGTAAAGCGCCAGCAATTTCGAATCCGCCGATCCGACCAGGTGCCTTAACGGGTGAATATTATGCTGTCGGAACAATAAGATCAATTCTTTGATGTCTTGCATTGCAAAAATATAGGTTACCAGACAAATAATAATTGCACTCCGGCTGTTTGCGCTTGAACCGGCATACAACGACTTTTGGCTGGAAACGGGCATAGGCCGTTTGCCAGGCAGGATCAGAAATTCAGATTTTAAAGTAAATGCGCAAATCCGAAACGGACAGGAAGGTTAACCGTGAAGTAATCAGAGGGCCGGATTCAATTGCGACTCAGTCAAAAAGGCGAAAACGGGAAAACCCCGCAAAAAGGATTAAAAAGAGATCAAACTTGTGGCTACAAAGAAAAATATTAATCCTGAAAATATTTATCCATCCTCCCGACAAAACACAAAAAAAGCCCCTCCCGCGTTTGGGAGGGGCCACCTCAAAGACTGATTTTACTAAAAAAATCTTTCAGGCGATCTATATTTTATTGCGTAACTCTCTGTTTCAGGCTCCTGAGAGGGCGGAGCGGTCCGTACGGGCCGCTCCATCCCGCGTTCAAGAGATTATTATTGCGACTGAACCATTTTCCGGGTAGCCTTGCCAAATGCCGTTTCCAGCGTATAGTACAGTACTCCCGGAGCATCAATTAAAGCGTGTTCGATGAAAATGGTGTTGTAGCCTTTGGTATAGTTGGCCGACTCGGTGAAGAGCGTGCGGCCCAAATCATCATATATGGTCAGGGTAGCATCGGCAGCCTGCGGCAGGTGGAATCCGATCTGCGTTTTGTTCACCCAGGGATTTGGGCTGTTCTGATACAGTTCGAAACCGACCCCGCTGATCGTTTGCACACCGGCATTGTTGAAGCGCAGGGCAACGTCGAGGGTAGTCGCCACCCGGCCGTCCTCGCTCTGGTACGCCTCCGCTTTGGTGATGCGGCTGGAAACCGAAAGCATCGAACTCAACCGGCCGGCTTTCCGGGCCCGGAAGCGCACCTGGAAGGTGGCCCGAGGCGCCAGTTCCGGCAGGCCCACCGAAGTAGTCAGGGCGTGCTGGTCGGCAAACACCGCGAAGTTTTCGTCGGCCAGGCCGGCTCCCGGGTAAATGGCGTCTACCTCCAGGTCCGGGAAGTTCAGCGTAAACTGATAGGCCGTAGGTTGCCCGTCTGCCGTAAAGTCGACGGTGAAATATTCACCCGGTTTCACGTAGCGGTCTTCCACATCAAAGAGCAGGGTTCCGGCGCTGCGATCATCAACGGCCATCAGGCTGTTGGGCACGGCGTTGTTGTTCACGTCGCCGATTTTGATGGCCACAAAGTCGTCTTCCATTTGATGCCCCAGGATGTTCCACACCGACCGGGTTTCCGGAAAAGCCTCCTTGAACGGATCGGCCGGATCGGGGAAGGTGTAAGACTTGTCGACAAAGCGCCAGCTGGTATTGTTGGGCAATTCGGTGTAAATCCCGAGGATCAGTTTCCGGATTTCAACGAGGTCGAAGGTCGAGATACTCCGGCTGTTGTTGGCATCGGCTGCGATCATCTTGAGGGGCGAATCCAGTTTCTGAATGCCCAGGATATGCTTGTTGATCAATACCAGGTCGAAGGTGCTCACGCCGTTGAGCGGGTCGTTGTCTTTGATGGGGGTCACGGTGTAGTTGCACTGGATCGGGATGGCATTGTTGAACTGGTAGTGCCCGTCTTCGTCGGTCATGTCGAACAGATCGACCGGAGGCTGGCCAGTTGGCGCCGTACAGATCACTTCCACATGCGCTTCTTCCAGGCCGGTGCCGCTGTCTGTTTCCAGCCAGCCAGCCACCGTGGCATTGGTGCTGGCGCAGACCCCGATGTTATCCTGCACGTGGACGTATGTTTCACAAAAACCGGCGTTGCCATGCATGTCCATCGCCCATACCTCCACCAGTTGAAAACTGAGTTCGGTACAATCGAAACTGACGGTCGTCTGCGGCGTGCCATCGGGGTTGAGCGGGAACCCGGTGCCGGTGCCGCTTTTGCGAATGCCGTACACCAGCAGCGGATCGGGTGTGCAATTGTCGTAAGCGTCCTGGAGGAAATACTGCAGGTCGAGGGTTACCATGGCCGACTGCATCAGCGCTGTGGAAAGGCCGTTGAGGCAGACCACCGTCGGGGCTTTGCAGTCTTTTACTTCAAAGAAGTATTCGCAGGTTTGTTCATTGCCACAACCGTCCTGCACCAGCCATTTGATCTTGTGTTTGCCGTAAGGCAACTGCGGCAGCACATAGTTGTCCGGACTTTGTGTGGTGTTCCAGCGCACGCAGGCCGTTTTCTGGTTGCCGGTAACATTGGTCTGGATGGCAAAGCGGTATTTCTGGTCCAGGGGCACCGGGCGCTCATCAAAGGCGCGGGCAGTGCCGCCGCTGTAGTTCGGGCTGTTGGCATTGTTGAAAAACACCGTATTGGCAGCGGGCAGGTTCTGGCTGTTGATCACCGTTTCCATGGTGCCGTTGTTGTCCAGGTCGAGGAACAACAGGTAGCGGATGGTCACATTCGATCCCGAGCAGGCATCCGAAGCCGAGATGCACAAATCGGTGGGCGCTTCGCACAGGTCGTGTTGTTGCAGTTTGCTGTCGTACCAGTATGTTTCGTTCCACAGTTGCGCATCGTTGTCGGTCAGGTCGCAAACTTCCACCGGACTGGCCGGGCAATCGATCGTGGGTTTTTCCGAATCGACGATCTTGATGATTTGTTTGTACTTATAACAATTGGCGTTGGCCGACCAGTACTCGCTGTAATTGACCGCTGCGTCATTCGGGTTGATTTTCGTAACGGTCGGCGCCCAGGGTGCCGGCGTGCCGAACGGCGATACGATCGGACCTGCCAGGTTGGACGCGTGGTTGGCCGTTGCATTCGGGTTCGGGTTGGGCACTACGGTACAGCCCTGGTTGGGATCGTAGGTGCACCAGTTGATGATCGTCCAGGTGCGTTCTATTTTGAAACAAGCATCCGGAACAACGGTGAACACCTGATCTTCAAACGACGCGCCGAGCAATTCGCAATCTTCCCCGTAAAACGTGGGTTCGCCGTAGGTGCCTGCGCCATTGCAAGAGGTCACGATCACGTCGTCGGGGAAATGGATGTAATAATCCTGTTCGTATTCCACGGTAATGCGCTGGGTGCATTGGTTGGACAGGCCGTGGCAGTCGAACACCCGGAACGTCCGGATGATGGTACCCTTGCTGCAAACCGTGTCGAACTGGCTGTAATTGTCCGATACGGTGAGTGTATCGACGCAACAGTTGTCGGCTGCGGTGGGTGTGCCGTAGGCCCAAAGGCTGGGGTCAAAGTTTTCGCAGCTTACGGTCACGTTGCCCGGCGAGATACACACCGGTTTCAGTTTGTCGTCGATGTACACTTCCACCTGGCAATCGTTGGAATTCGCTTCTTCAAAATCGAGGGCCACCGGCCCGAGGGGCATGGGCACGTCATACACCCGCAGGATCACGACGACGGTGTCGCCCACATCTTCGCAGCAAAATTTCACCTGGTCGTAAAAAAACGTATCGGGCTGGCAGGTGGAGAATTCGAGCCGGCGCACTTTGAAATTTACCGGGCCGCAATTGTCATACGAGCCGTCGTCGAACGTGCTGGCATTCACAAACACCATCCCGTCGATGCCCAGGGAAACCTGGGTGATTTCGTCGCAGGCTGCCACCGGAGGCACCTGGTCTTCAACTTTTATTTTAAAGGAACAGGAGGAGGAAGCCCCGCAGGCATCTTCCGAAAAATAGTACACAATGTGCTCGCCGATGGGCAGGCAAGGCGTAAGGCCAAATACGGCCAGGGTATCGCTGTTGTTGGGCGGGTTGCCGGGGAAGCCGGTCAGAATGGCATTCACGGTCAATTGATCGACGGTATCGCCGGTAAACGGATCAATCACCAGGATCAGCGCACTGGCATCCTGCACACGTCCGCAGGCGTCTTCCATGACCACATCGGGCAAATCGACCGTTGCACAACAGGCCAGCGGATCGGTGCTCACCGTAAGATTGGCCGGGCAGGTGAAAGCCGGGCCCTGGTTGTCCACCACGTTGATCACCTGGATATGCGTCAGCGGGTTGGGCGGGTCGGTGGAAGAGGTGCCGCAGAGGTTGAAGATCGTCCAGGTGCGGATGATCGAGTAGGTGCCGTCGCAAAACGGAGCGAGTTGGTCGGTTGGGGTGGCATTTATTTCGCAGAAGGAGTTGGTTCCGCTCAGGTAAAATATTTGTCCGTTAAATTCATAGTACGGCGCGCCCGTCACAGCCGGGTCGGTCATGCTCATGTTGCAGGCAACCGTCACGTCGCCCGGCAATTGCAGGCTGTAAATGCTCACCCGCTCAAAATAAATATACTGGGTACAGGTGGATTTATTGGCGCTGGCGTCGGTGGCCGTCCAAACGCGCTTCACGTAACCGCTCAGGTTGTCGTTGCCGTTGAACGTGCCCCCGCAGGGTACGTCCACCCAGGTATCGTTTTTGCTGAGCGTCACCGGCGAACAGTTGTCGGTCACCGTCGGGTATGCCTCGGCAATACCCAGGCTGTCTTGCAGGTATTGCGGCGAATAGTCATTGACCACGCAAGCCACGGTGATGTCCGCACAAGTCAGGAAAACCGGTGGCAGCACATCGTAGGCGATGGCGTCGGTCATGCAGAAGTTGCCGGAGCAAATGTTGGTTACGCGTATTTTCAGGGGTATTCCGATGTATTGCGAAGTAATGGTATTGCCGATATTCACGCCTTGCAGCGTAAAAATACTGACGGTAAACAGGGAGTCCAGCACGTCGCCTTCCAGCGCCATGTCGGGTGTCACGGTGACGGAACAATCGTCGTCCATGGAAATTTCCACCAGGTCGTTACACACCATGGCATCCGGATCGCCGTAGGTGAGCACCAGTTGGTCGCTGGCGGCGTTGCACGGGCCGTTCGGGTTGTTGGTGGTGAGGGTAAGCGTGATGTTTCCGACAAAATTCAATGGCGGATGAAAGGTGGGATTTAAAACAAAGGGATTGGGCGTAAAATTACCGCCGCCCACCGAGGCTGTCCAGGTACTGCTGGTTGCCGAGCCGCCAATGGCGCCGTTGAGGGGATAGGTGGCGTTTTTACAAAGTATTTTATCGGGTCCGGCGTTTGCGGTAGCCGGTTCAAAAACCACCACCACCACACTGGCCGAACCGGTCATGCCGGTGCCGTCGGTCACTGTGACACTGTAAGTGCCCGCCTGCGCCTGGGTAATGCCCGGCCGGGAGGGGTTCTGGCTTGTCGATGTAAAACTGTCCGGGCCGTCCCAGCTAAAGGTATACGGCGCCGTACCACTGGTGATCAGGGTAGATAAAAACAAGGTGGTGCCGGCACAAAGCGGACTGTTGGAGCCTGCATTGACCGACACAGCCAGCGGTGTGGCCGCAGCCGTTTCAGTGGTTGTTGGTTTGAAAACATCCGGGATTGGTCCGGAAAAAGCCTGCACAAAAACCAGCAGGCACAAGGGCAGCGCAAACCAGCCGAAGCGGCGCATTCCTTTCAACGAAAATGATTTGAGAGTTCGCATGAAAAATAAAATTTAGATGTTATGGATTAAGATTAGTAGTGAATAATGTCATTAAAGAACAGCGTTTAACATTCTGAATTTCAAGACATTGAAAGCCGGAATGTTGCGCTTGCCAAACTGTCGGAGGCAAGCGCTTGAACACAAATCGATTAGAATCGCGCACCGGATACCGGAGTACCCGGTGCGCGCAGGGGGGATGGATGTATTAATTCAGCTGCACCAAAACCGGTATGCCGAAATCACTGCGCAGCACTTGGCAGTTATCGGATACCTGATATCGGGCTGATATTTCCGCGGGCTCTCGCTCGTGAGGGGATAGGGGAAGCAAATGCTTCGCGGGCTTCTGCTGCCCCACCCCTCATCGCGAACACTCGGGTAAATTGGTTTGCACCTCTTTCGGTGAAAACACGTTGATATTTTTTTGGCCTTCGGCCCTGATTTCAACTGTTGCCCGGCGAGCCGGCGGCTTCCGGGAAGCCCCATCTGGCAACTGCCATTCCGACCCCGGTTTGGAATAGC
Source organism: uncultured Saprospiraceae bacterium (assembly GCA_964484205.1). GTDB lineage: Bacteria > Bacteroidota > Bacteroidia > Chitinophagales > Saprospiraceae > M3007. The sequence continues at coordinate 31,986 of CAZAEZ010000023.1, forward strand.
CGGAATGACAGCACCCCGATGGTGTTCCTGTGCGCGCCCTTTTCCGGCAATCGTTTTTGCCGGGCCGGTTTGCGCGGATCATGTAACCGGCGCCACTTTTTTCCGGCCGTTGCCGGAAGAGCGCCTGCCGCACTGATCCTTGCCATGCGTCCGTCCGTTACGGAGCGGCCCGCCGCGCCCTGCGTGGCCGGCCATACCGGGTACTGTCCGGCGCGGTGCAATTGCACCACCGGCAAATACCAACGGAACTGGCTTGAGGAATCGATTGGGTTTAGTTGGGGGCCACAGGCGCTATTTTTTCAATAGCCGCTCGTTTTTTTCAATACATGCAGGTTTGTTCGGAGTACGCATTTGTACTGTTAGGAAAAGGCATTTATTGGGGTGCATTTTACGCGATTAAAAATCCACAATCAGCCGGTCTCCGACTTCCATTACGGAATAGATACCCGGATTAATCGTTCGGTTTTCCAGCCTGACGGACCCCAGAATGCTGTGCGGCACGACATAGGGTTCGAATACCTGGAACAACGCCCACCGGAAATGCCGCCGCATGAAGCGGCCTTCCATGGATTGTTTGTCAAATTCAAAGCGGATCTTTCCTGCTTTGGTAATGCTCACCAGGGTGGGTACTTTCGGGCAGGTGATTTCAGGTCCTGCGCCGCGCGCCATCACCCGGCATATTCCGACTCCGCTACAGTTGGCGCTGGGCGAGCCCAGTACGACATCGGCGCGGACCTTCTGGCCGGAATACACGTTTTGGCGTTGAGCAGCCGTCGTGTTTTGAAACGTCCTCATATTTTCAGTTTTGATTAGCATCGTGATTGCGTGTTAGTGTTGTTGTTTCGTTTTGATGTTACAAAAGTACCGGCAGCGATGAGCGTTGTCATGCCATTTTTTTGAAATTTTAAAATGAAAAAAACGACAAAAAAAACGCTTTCAAATTTTATAAAAACCTGTTTTTCAATAAAATAAACTAAACACAAAATCCAACAAGCCTGCCTGTTCAAGCGCGATAAATGCGCCTTGTTTTTTCTAAAAAAAAGAGAAAAAAAAGCTTGCGCGATATGCTGCGGCGGTCGGCTCGGCTGGAAATGCGGGTTTGAAAAAGGAGTGGAGTGCGGGGGTGGAGTGCGGGGGTGGAGTGAGGGGGTGACTGGCAGTCACCCCCTCACTAAAACGAACTGAAAATGCACGAACCTGGAACCTGAGCGGGTGGAGTGAGGGGGTGACTGGCAGTCACCCCCTCACTAAAACGAACTGACGATCGGCACGGCTGGAAATTGAAAGGGGAAGTAGTCGAAGCGTTTACATTTCCCCGCCTGGTCACAGTGCATTTTCCGCAGGGGACGCCCTTTGTAGCCATCAGCTTAAGGGAAGTGTTGTGTTATTAAAGTCTAAAGTTTAAAGTCTAAAGTCAAAAGTTTAAAGTCAAAATGTAAAAGGGAAGCAGCGTCCAAAAAGGAGGTATCGGGGCGACAAAGGCTCCCGGCATGCCAGCTTCGGGAACATCCTTTAGACTTTAGACTTTAGACTTTAGACTTTAGACTTTAGACTTTAAACTTTTGACTTTAAACTTTTGACTTTAAACTTTTGACTTTAAACTTTTGACTTTAAAAAAAACGAAAACCAGGCCTCAAACCGATGACCATGCCCCCCCCTACCCTTTCCCTTTTCGCAAGCGCGGTTTGTAAATGGTGTTGTCCAGCGAATCGAGCGCCATTTGCCAGAGATCTTCGTAGGGAATGATCTCGATGTCGTGAGACTGGTTGGCAAAGTCGAGCGTCACTTCCGCGAGCCGTTTCACATTTTTTTCGGCATGGCGAATCACGGCAGCCTGGTGAAAACCCTGGTCGGGAAGCGTGAGCAGCATTTTGATAAAACAGTTGCTGCGGTAATTGTCTTCCTTTTTCAGGTAACGGGTGCTGTATTTCTGGATCGCTTCCATGCGGTCGATCACCTCGTCGTGGCGTTTGGTGAGTACCAGAAAAAGAATGTGAAAAATAAGGATGGGAATGTTCATGCCGCGCCGGTCTTTGGCAAAGATCGGCAAGTCGTTGAGGAAACGCATGATCCGGATGCGGCTGATGACCGTTTCCGGGTCGTCGGGCACGACGCGGCCTACCTGGATGAGGTAGTACAAATAGGCTTCAAAAATTTTCCAGATTTGTTTGATGCCGTCGGGGAGGCCGTTGAAACGCCGGTGTTTGACGGTCTTTTTGTAAATGGCGTAGGCTTCCTGGTATTCCCGGGAATGCAGGGAAAGCAGCAACAGCAGTTCCTGGTATTTGAACCAGTTGAACGAGCCCATTTCGAGGAGTTTGAAGCCGCGATCGGCGGCTTTGCGTCCCCGCGCATAGTCTCGTAGTTGGACGTAGCAGACCATTTCCTGGTACAGGAAGGCTTGCAGCGGCACATTGGCCACGTAGTTTTTGGCATCGAAAAAGCGAATGGCCTTGTCGCAAATGGCGATGGTCTTTTTGTAGTCGTTTACGCTGGTGTAGATAATGATTTCGATGAGCCGGCCGGTGAGGTGGAGGCGGTAGGAGCCGTACTTGTTGAGGGCTTTTTCCAGTTTTTCGAAATACTTGCGGGCCACGGCGGGCACATCGCGTTTGGTCGACTTGTCGTTCACGAAACGGATGACGAGATCGGTGTACAAGTCTTCGGCGAGGTTTTCAAAATACAGGATTTCCTCCAGGGTTTTGACCTGTTTGCCGTAGCGTTCGTATTTTTTGAGGTTGCCTTCGATGGAGCCGTAGTAGAGCCGGAGCGCGCGCACCATGTCGAGTGCCAGGTCGATAAAATCGTAGCGCAGGGCGGTGCGGAGCAATTCCGCGGAAAGCGTCAGGACGGAGCGGTGCGCATTTTTGCCCAGCAAGATTTTGACGGCGCCCCATTTTTTATACGCATCGAAGTACGCTTTTTGCCGCGGGTTGTAGGTTGGCAGGTTCAGGTCGATGATCAGCAGCATCTGCACCAAATACTGGCGCAACGATTTTTTGATCCGCTGGTACGAAACCATTTTGGCCTTGTTGCCGTACAGGGCAGCCATGGCCTGTTCGTCGGTTTCGACTTTTCCTTCGGCCACCAGATCGTACAGGCGCATCGACAATGGGCCGGGTTGGAGGGCCTTGACGGTAAGCAGCGAAGCTGCCCGAAGTTTTTGCTTGGTTACAATAGAAACTAATTCTCGCAATTCATCCATACCGGACGCAAGTTATCTGGCGGGTGCTGGCAATTGATTAGGGCGAACAAACCTACGTTGTTTCCGACGATATTGTTCGTTGATGTATATACGCAATAGGTAAAATGTGCGCAAACAGCTTGCCAACAAATGCGTAACCAGGTCCGAAAAAGGAAATCAGGGGGAGAATTGTATCAATTGTATTTCAAACAAGCGCCGTTTGAACTCAAGGGGGACCTATACGCCGGAGATGTCGATGATGATCACGTCGGAAAGGCGGTTGTTTGATTGTGCAGCGGCAGTGAAAAATGTGTTGAAACCCGGAGTGTTAAATTGACTGTTCATGATGACTTCGTTTTAATTGTTTACGAAGTCAAAAGTCCGGGCTTACCCCTCCGGAATCATGGACAGAAATACACGCTCGTTCGCCTTACATTTTTTACACTTTTTTTATTTCAAAAAAATTAAATACTTGTTTATCAAACATTTAGAAAAATCAAAAAACAACTTTCACAACAAATTCAACATTCAATATTTGACACTTTTTTTCACCCGGATTAACTTGTTTCGACGTCTACGCCAGGCGACTGACCCGCTGTTTCGGGAGTATTTCCAGGATCATTCCCCATAAATCTTCGTAAGGGATAATCTCAATTTCGTGCGCCTGATTGGCCAGATCGAGCGGCATTGATTTCAGCTGCTTTTCAAAGCGCGCCGCTTTTCGGGACGCTGCTTCCCGGTGAAAGGCCGCCTCCGGAATCTGGACCAGCATTTTCAGGAAACAATTGCTGCGGAAATTTTCGTCTTTCTTGATGTACCGGGAGGTATATTTTTCCACTGCTTCTACCCGGTCGATACCGGCGTCGTAGCGTTTGTCTACGATATCATACAGCAATTGCAGGACGAGAACGGGGATGTTCATGCCGCGTTTGTCCCGGGCAAAGACCGGAATTTCATTGAGGAATTTAGCCAGCCGGAATTCCTTTTCCGGCAGGCGGTCCACCCGCCGGATACGGACCAGCAGGTACATGTATGCCTCGTAGAGTTTCCACATTTCCCGTATCTGGACCGGCTGATCGGCCAGCGCATCCTGTTGCAAGACGTCGGCACAAACATCAAATGCATCATCGTAGTGTTGCGTATGCAGTGCGAGGAGGAAGTACAGTTCCCGGACCTTGAACCAATTGAAAGAGCCGGGCTTGTAGATGTCTGTGTTTTGGCGAATAATTGCCTGCCCGCGGCCGAAGTCGCGCAGTTGCACGCAGGCGACCACCAGCTGGTAATAAAAAACCTGCATCGGCAAATCACTGGAATAGGGTTTTTGCCGGAAAAAACCGATGGCTTGTTCGCAGAGGTCGGCCACGGATTTGTAATCGTTGCGGCTGCTGAAAACCATCATTTGGAGCAAGCGGCCGCACAATTGCAGGCGAAAAGACGCCGACCGGGCCATGTACGGTTCAATTTGCCGGAAATACTCCTCCGCTTTATCCGCCACATCCGCCTGGGGCGCCCGGCTGCCCACATACCGGCTGATCAATTGGGTGTACAGTTCCTCGGCTTCATTTTCCATGGCCCAGATGGCCTGGTATTCTTTGTAGAGCGTACGGTAATGTTCATACTTTTTCGGGTCGCCGAGCAAGGTGCCGTAATGCAGCCGAAGGTGGTACAGGGCATTGAGACTTAGTTCCGTAAATTCGAAATGCTGCGTGTGCCGGAGCATATGCTCCAACTGCTCGATACCGACAGCATTGATTTTTTTGGACAACAGGGTCATGGCGGTTGACCACCGTTTGTTGCACTCGAAGTGCGCTTTTTGCCGGTCGGTGAATCCGGGTTCCTGAAAATCCAGGAGGCTGATCACTTCCAGGAGGCGTTCTTTCAGCTTGTTTTTGAGGCGCTGGAGTTTGGCCAGTGCCGGCGCAGCGTTTGAGTTGTAAAGCAGTTGTGCTGCTGCTTCTTGTGTTGGCGCCAGTCCCCGATAAATAATATCGAACAACTGCGCCATTTTAGAGTCGGGCTTCAGCACGACGTCCCAGAACCCACTTGATTTAAGTTTATCCCATGGAAGCGCGCAAACCAGTTCAGTTATTTCACGCATAATTGGTTGATTTTTAAATACAAACAAATAGGTTGCTTACAGGCTCCGCCTACAAACGGCACGCCGCACACCGGTTTTTCACGCCGGAATGTGCGTAGGTGCTGCATGTTGAAAAGAGACCTGAAATGCGCTTGTATTCACGAGTCCGGTTTGGACTCAATCAACCTTTTATAAATGAAATTTAAATGAAGGGCATGGTTTTTAAAACCAGCAATGAGGTGTGGTAGATGTAGACTTTTCATAGGCGGAACCCTAATTATTCGAGAAAGATTAGACAATATAGATTACAGAAAAAAGATGCTGGCAATGCGCTGTACCGTACACAGCATAGCGCAGTTGATCAACGCCGGGACCATGCTTTTAACTGCGTTTTTCAAACGGACGTCAAAAGCAAATTGGATACCTGGTCAAAAAATGAACAAAATCGGAAGGGACGGAAACCGAAGGCAGCGCGTTCCAAAATGTGCCCTGCATACGAAAAAAATGCATTTGGCGGAACAGCATACACCCAGAAAGCGGATTATTAAAAGCTAAAGGTATTACATATTTTTTACCTCTAAAACATATTAAAAAAATATTAGCCCTAAAGGAAAGGATACCCCCGGCTTACAGGGCCTGTCGGGAATTGTCCGTTCGCCTTCAATACAACATTTTCAGCCGGGCTATGTACCTGAATTGCCTACATTTGCGGGCAGGCAGACGAATAGTTCACTGCCTGTTTGGCCTGGGTCATTGACCGGTCCGAAAAAATGCCCGTTTTACATGAAGAAACATCTACTACACACCTTTGCCCTCTCGCTTATTTGCCTTGGTTATTTAACTGCACAGGATAATAGCGGCCGGATTTCCGGCAACCTGCAGAGTAACGGCAATTTTTTTATCACGGATGAGAAAATCGGCGCCACCGGTACGCCGCAATACGACAACCAGAAATTTGGCGCGGAGAGCTGGCTGGCGCTCAACTACTCCAACTGGGGCTTCGACATGGGCATCCGGTTCGATTTGTTCAACAACTCCAACCTGCTCAACCCCACCGGTTCCTTTACCGACGAAGGCATTGGCCGTTGGTATATTCACAAAGAAATCCACAAGTTTGACCTGTCGGGCGGCTACCTGTACGACCAGATTGGTTCCGGCATCATCTTTCGCGCCTACGAGGAGCGCGCGCTGATGATCGACAACGCGCTGTTGGGTGTCAAAGTAGGCTATACATTCAACGACAACTGGAAAATCAAGGCGTTCACCGGGCGGCAAAAACGGCAATTCAACACCTACGGCTCCGTCATACGGGGCGGGTCGCTGGAGGGTTTTGTCAAACTAGACACTGTCAAAAACATTTCCATTGCGCCCGGCTTTGGCGCTGTGGCGCGCACCCTCGACGAGGAATCGGTGAACCGGGTGGTCAACGAAATTGCCACCTATGCCCCGCAAGACAGTACCGGCGCGCAGTACAACACCTACGCCATGACCCTGTACAACACCCTGCACATCGGCAACTTTTCCTGGTATGTGGAGGGGGCTTACAAAACCAAGGATGTCATTTTCAATGAATTCGAGGAAAAAGTAACCGGCGGGTTGGGCAAACTCATCAACACCGACGGGTACACCGCCTACACCAGCTTTACCTATGGCGGCAGCGGCCTGGGTATTACGCTGGAAGGCAAATACACTAAAAATTTTCGTTTCCGGACCGATCCCTTTCAGATCGGCGTGCAGGGCCAGATCAATTTTCTTCCGCCCATGGCCCGCCAGAACACCTTCCGCCTGCCGGCCCGGTTTTCACCCAACACCCAGGAACTCGGCGAAAAAGGCTTCCAACTGGATGCCCGGTATGCGATCAACAAAAAACTGTCGATCGGCCTGAATGTCTCGGATATTTATCTGCTCGACAACGTAAGCCTGTACCGCGAAATCGCGCCGGAAATAACCTTCAAGTACAAACGCAAATGGCAACTGCTGGCCGGTTTGCAGGTGTTGAAATACAACATTGCCGTATACCAGGGCAAGGATGATTACGTGCATGCCGTGACCCCCTACGCCGAGTGGTTGTACAAGTTCACCCCACGCAAATCGCTCCGGGTGGAGGCGCAATACCTCGATACGGACGATGAATTCGGTTCCTGGGCCATGGTGCTCGTCGAACTCGGCATGGCCCCCCATTGGTTGATCTATGTGTCCGACATGTACAAAATTCAACATGCAAACAAGGAGACTTTTCCCGTAGAAAAAACGAAATTTGACGGGCTGCACTACCCCACCTTCGGCATCGTCTACACCTTCCGGGCCAACCGCTTTTCCCTTGCTTACGTCAAGCAAGTCGAAGGGATCAACTGCGCCGGGGGTATTTGCCGCTACGAACCGACCTTTCACGGAGTACGGCTGCAGCTCAGTTCCTCGTTTTAAAGCCCTTCAAAACCTGCACAAACAATTCCAGTGACATGCATCAATTGAACATTCCCGCTATGAAGAAAAGTTTATTTTTCAGCCTGTTAGCCGCTGCTGCTCTGTTCTGGGGCTGCGCGGAAAAGTCGATTCCGATACCGGAATTGAACGTTGGAAGCCGCAAAGTGCTCGTGGAAGAACTCACCGGCGTCCAATGCCCCAACTGCCCCGACGGTACTGCTGCCCTGGTCAACCTGGGCAACCAGATTGGCGAAAACCTCATCGTCGTGTCCATCCACGCAGCACCCGGATACGACAAGCCGTACGCAGAGAGCAAATACGACTTCCGGACCGCCAAAGGCTCCGAACTGGCCAATTTCATTGGCGACGCCTCGTTCTTTCCGGCCGCCTCGATCAATCGCCGCCTGGTACCGCCCGAAACCGAACCTTACCTGCCTCGTCAGATTTGGGCCGGCATCATCAACGAAGATCTGGGTGAAGACCCCGCCCTCGGTGTTTTTCTCGAAAGTACGTTCAACCCGGTGAACCGCCAACTGGAGGTGGAAGTAACCCTGGCGCCGGAGTCAACCCTGACCGGTGAACACCGCCTCACGGTATTGCTCACGCAAGACAGCATCCAGGATTACCAGAAGGTAAACCTGGATAAAGTGCCCGACTATTACCACCGCCATGTACTGCGCGATATTCTGACGCAACCAACCGGCGATGTCATCACAGAACCACTCACTGCAAATGCCGTGATTATCAAAAAATTCACGATGGCGTTGCCGGTAGACTGGGACGAGAAACACTGCGACATCGTGGCGTTTGTGCACCATGGTACGGCGCCCGACAAGGAAGTTTTGCAGGCAGCTGAAGCACATGTGCTAAAATAACTTGTTGCTTGTCAACCGTTGGCCATTTGTTAATTTGGCGTAAATTCGCCGCCGAAATTTCCAGAAGCCTTGCCAGACTCGGTTGTTAGGTTTTTTCTGGACCAAAGCAGCCGTTTTACCCGCCTACCCTGTTTGTCCTAAACCATCTGCCAACCGTATTAAATTGAACATGCCATGTTTCACCTAACCGAAGAGCATCTGGCCGTCAGAGAAGCAGCCCGGCAATTTGCCCAGAATGAATTAAAACCCGGCGTCATCGAACGCGATAGTAAAATGGAATACCCGCACGACCAGGTGCGTCAAATGGCCGAATTAGGCTTCCTGGGTATGATGGTCCCCCCGGAATTTGGCGGCGGCGGCATGGACACTTTGTCCTACGTGATCGCCATGGAGGAGATCAGCAAGGTCGACAGCTCTTGCTCCGTCATTATGTCGGTCAACAACTCCCTGGTTTGCTGGGGCATTGAAAAATACGGCACCGAAGAACAAAAGCAAAAATACCTGCCCAGACTGGCCAGCGGCGAGTGGATCGGCTCCTTCTGTCTTTCCGAACCCGAGGCCGGCTCCGACGCTACCAGCCAGCGGACCACCGCTGTCGACATGGGCGATCACTACCTGCTCAACGGCACTAAAAACTGGATCACCAGCGGTGGAAAATCCAGTCTGCACATCGTTATCGCGCAAACAGACCCGGAAAAAGGGCACCACGGGATAAACGCACTGCTGGTCGAAACCGCCTGGCCCGGCGTTACCATCGGCGCCAAGGAGGACAAACTCGGCATCCGTGCCTCCGACACGCACACCATCATGTACAACGACGTGAAAGTGCCCAAGGAAAACCGGATCGGGAAAGATGGTTTCGGATTCAAGTTTGCCATGAAAACGCTCTCCGGCGGGCGCATTGGTATTGCCGCGCAAGCCCTGGGCATCGCGGCCGGCGCCTACGAACTGTCGGTCGCCTACGCCCTGGAGCGCGAAACCTTCGGCAAACCCATCAGCAAGCACCAGGCAATCGCCTTCAAACTGGCCGATATGGCCACCGAAATTGAAGCAGCCCGCCTGCTGGTGTACCGCTCTGCCGTGCTGAAAGACCAGGGGCTCGATTTCGACCAGGCCTCCTCCATGGCTAAACTTTTCGCTTCCGAGGTGGCTATGCGGCACACCGTGGAGGCTGTGCAAATTCACGGTGGTTACGGGTATGTAAAAGAATACCACGTGGAGCGCCTCATGCGCGATGCCAAAATCACCCAGATCTACGAGGGCACCTCCGAAGTACAGCGGATCGTCATCTCCCGAAATGTGCTGAAAGGTGATCTGTACGTGCCTATGCCGGGGTTGGCAGGGGTTGTTTGAGTTTTTGTCATTTTGTGGGTCATTAATAGGGTCATTAATAAGGTCATTAAATTGATACGTTGGAAACCAAACCCTACTTAAATGGTGAAAACGCCCTAATGACCTTAATGACTCTAATGACCCACAAATGACCCTAATGACCCACAAATGACCTTAATTGCCCCTAATCATCAACCTCTGCCTCCAATTTCCGATATTGCCAGCTAAAATAAAACCACATGGTCACGGCATAGAACAAGCCGCCTATCAGAAAAACGCCCCAGTACAGCAGAAATTCCCGCGAATTATACGCGCCGCGAAGGGCCGGCCAGGAAAATCCCTGGTCGATCACCGTCATAAAAAAGCGCACCAGAAAAGCCGTCAGCGTACCCCAACTGATCGCCGTGGCCAAAACATAGCGAAAGGCGCCTTTTTGGCGCGTGGCTTTCCAGTGCTCCAGGAACTGCTGTTTTTCTTGTGCGTTCATGTGCCGGATTTTAGTTTTTGGTATTGGCTTTCACTGCCGCTCCATTGAGCCCAGGCCATGAACAATCCGAAGAAAATGGCGGTAAACCAGAGGCTCGAATAAAAAACCTCCCCATTCAGGATCGTCTCCCAGCCTTCCCAAACCAATTCGACCAGGACCATCACAGCAATAAAAAGCAGGGCCGACCAAAAGGCATTGCGCAGAATAAAATGCCACTTGCCTTTGGCGCGCCGTTTTTCCCAGGCAGCAATGAATTTCTCCTTCTCGCCTTTGTAAAACATGAGCGTTGTTTTTAAGTACGTGTGCAGAATTTACCCTCCTGATTTAATGCGCCGGTACATGCGCTCCATCAACCACCAGTTTAACATACCCGAAAGTATACCCATAGCGGCGATAACCACAAGTTTTCGGACGGAGAGCAAATTCCGGTTGACCGCCGTGGCCAAATCAACTTCAAACAAATCCAGCAGCACCAAAAGCGTCCCGAACAACAATGCAAACCCGCCAGCCGATTGCAAAACGACCAGCCACTTGCCTTTGGCCCGTTGTTTTTCCCACTTTTCCATGAATTGTTTTTCTTCGTAGGCTTCCATTTGAATAGATTTTAAACAGTTAAGACTCTGTGCTCCTCCGTTCCTCTGTGCCCCTCTGTGAAACTACTGACACAGAGACTCACAGAGGAACGGAGGACGCAGAGTTTTTTCAAATCAGGCCCCGCGACTTCAATTCAAGATACTTGTTGATCGTGTCCAAGGTCAAATCTTCCGGCTTGGTCAGAATAGCCTGAATGCCGTATTGCCGCAGTTTGTACACCATTTCTTTTTTCTCCTGCAAAAACTGCCGCGCCACGGTTTGCCGGTAAATATCGGCAGTGCGGTGCACATCTTCCTGGGCCAGCGCCCGGATTTCCGTGTTTTCAAAAAAGACCACCACCAGCAGGTGGAAGCGGTTGAGGCGGCGCAAAGTCGGCAAAGCACGCTCCAGGGCATACATGCTTTCAAAATTGGTGAACAACAACAACAACGCCCGCATGCTGATCATCCGCCGCACAGCCTCGTAGAGTAGTTCGTAGTTCGACTCGCCGGTGCGCTCCTTTTCCCGGTACAGCGACTCCAGTATCCGGCTCAACTGCCCGGCACTTCGCTCGGCTTTCAAGGTGGCGCCGATCACGTCGGAAAAGGTCAGCAAACCTGCCTTGTCCTGTTTTTTCAAAATAATATTGCTGATGGCCAGCGTGGTATTGATCGCATAATCCATCAGGCTAAGACCATCGAACGGCATACGCATCACCCGGCTTTTATCGACGATGCAGTACACCTGCTGGCTGCGCTCGTCTTCGTACTGGTTCACCATGAGCGCCGCACGACGGCTGGAGGCTTTCCAGTTGATGCTCCGGTAGTCGTCGCCCTGCACGTAGTTTTTAATCTGTTCAAACTCGTAACTGTGCCCGATCCGGCGAATTTTCTTGATGCCCGTCTCATGCGCAATGTGCTGCATGGCGCGCAGTTCGTAGCGCTTCATTTGAATGATGGAAGGGTAAACGGCCACCTCCTGGGGCTGTACAAAAATTACCCGTCGCTCCACCAGCCCAAGCCGGGTGGCCACAAACACGTTGATATTGCCAAAATGATACGCCCCGCGGGTCAGGGGCCGCAACTCGTACCGGATAGACGATTGCTCCGCAGGCGCCATAACCAGGCGCTCCGCAAAATCGCGGCGCTGAAACTGTACCGGCAATTCATCCACCACGCTAAGCCGCAGCCGGAGCGCGCCGGCATTGTGCAAACGCAAAGTCACCGGATTCGGGTCGCTCAACGAAAATACCAGATTGAGTTCCCGCACGCACAGCACATTTGGCCTGCGGCCAAAAAGCAGGAACCCGTCAGCCAAAACCAATGCCACACCAACTGCAAACGCGGCCTTCGCAACAGGAAACAACGCGGGCACCGGAAATGCCAGCGCAAACAACGCGATCAGGCCGCCAAAAAGCCAGAAAAAACGATTGGTAAGGTAGAGGTTACGCATAATTTGATGTTGTAGGGGCGACCCTCGCGGTCGCCCACCCTCGCGGTCGCCCGGAATCGCGGTCGCCCGGAATCGCGGTCGCCCGGAATTGCGGTCGCCCAAATATACGATTACCCAAATTTGCAGTTGCCCGCATGTTTACCGTTGCCGGTGCTTTAACATAGCCGGCCTGCATTCCGGACTGTCGAAACATGCAATAAAACCACGATCTTCCGTAGGGGCGACCCTTACGGTCGCCCGCAAAACAATGGTCGCCCAATCATCCCGGGCGACCGCAAGGACGGGCGACCGCAAAACAAGGACGGGCGACCGCAAAACAAGGACGGGCGACCGCAAGGGTCGCCCCTACATCAGCACGGGGTGGGAGGTTTAGCCCGGATTCACACGATTCAACCAACTGCCAATGCCGTTGCAGCAATTTCCGCATTCCATCCGACGGCTTCAAAAAGCAACCGGTATTCTTCCGGAATGTACAGGCGGTCTTCCGGGTTGGGGATCGTGTAGTACAGTTCGGGGGCAAGCAGGCGGTTGCGCCCGGGCTGCGACAGGTCGATCACATACCGGCTGGGCGCTTTCCCGCGGCTGATATAACGCAGTTCAAAAGGTTCGAGGCGCAGCGAATCCTGTGGGTCAAAAACACCCAGGCCGGCACGCCGGGCATCCTGAACATTGCGGCGCGCTTTGGTCAATTTGGAGGACCGTTGTACGGTTTTCCAAAAGGCGTCGGGCGCCAGATTTTCCGGCAAAAACGGCTGGCCGATGAGGAAGGGTTGAATGTTGGGCCAGATAAAATAAGGCAGTGCCGCGCCCGAGGCCAGCTGCCGCTCGTTGTAACTGATGGCCGGCAGTGTTTTTCGGAGTTGGGCGTCTTCGAAGTTGTCCCTTCCGGGGTGGAGGTAGCACAACAGGCGGCCGGTACCGTCGAGAAATTCGTGCCCGAAGGCCATGAAAAAACCGAATTCTTCCTTCGGTTTTCCCGACTTTTCCAGGTCTTCCTGAATAGTCGCCTCAAGTGTACGTTGGCCCCGTTCGGCCTGGCGGGCATGGTTGGCGGCAAGATCAATGCCGTCGCCAATGCGGACTTCCAGGTGGAGCATGAGCCCTTCGTACAAATTCAGGTTCACACGCCAGTCGCCACTTGTAAAAAAATCGGCCCAACGTGCATTTTTCAGCGAAACAAACGAAGCCCCCGGGAGCGGATAGCTGACCTCTGCGGTATCAATACCCAGAAAGCGTACCCCCAGGTCTTCGGTCAGGCGAATGTTCACCGTATCGCCGTCGTGCACAATTTGCCGTACAGAACCGACGTGGTCGCCGTGTGTACCGAGCATACCGTACCCGATTTTAAAGCCTTGCCGGCTCAACCCAAGTGCGTTCATGTTATATGTTTTTTATAAGGTTAGGAATGGCATTTGAAATAGTCGAACGGCTCGAGGCAATCCAAACATTTAAACAATGCTTTGCAGGCAGTGGAGCCAAACTGAGCGATCATTTCGGTGTTGGTGGAGCCACAGTGCGGGCACCGGAGGATTCGGCGTTCGCCAAAAAGCGCTTGTTTGTCCAAACTGGCTTCGGCGGGCGGTGCAATGCCAAACTGTTCGAGTTTTTGCCGGCCCGCTTCAGACATCCAGTCGGTGGTCCAGGCCGGACTGAGTATCGTGGTAATTTTTACTTTTTCAAATCCGCCTTCCTGAAGCGTTGCGCGAATATTCACCTCAATGGTATTCATGGCAGGGCATCCGCTATACGTCGGCGTGATTACTACCTCCAGCGTATCCGGGTCGAATTCGTCCCAGCGCAGGTCGCGGAGAATACCCAAGTCGGCAATCGTCAGGACCGGAATTTCCGGGTCGCACACGGTGTCCAGCAGGCGTGCTGCTTCGGCCATTTGGCCGGCCTTTGTTTTTACTTCGGTCATAGCCCTATTCGTGGCATGTATTTGTGCAAACTATTTATTTACACAACGGCAAGATAAGGCGAATGTTCCGTTGATATGCCTGACGGCGGTCAGACGCGCTTCTGATTTTCGGCGATTATTCCGAATAGCCGGAGCAAAATTCTAGTGCCCGCCGTTCGGCCCAGGTAAACGCATCGTTGGCGGTCATAAAGCCGCAGTGCCCGCCCGTTGCGGGAAGTTCCAGGTGAAAGTAGGCGTGATCGCGGGCAATTGCCTCGGGCATACAGGCCGGGGTCAGAATGGGATCATTCCAGGCATTTACCAGCAGTGTGGGCACACGGATACCGGCAATGAAATTTTTGGCGGAAGCCTGTTTGTAAAACTCCGCGGCATCGCGATAACCGCAAATCGGCGCGCTGAACCACTCGTCAAAATCGCGCCAACGCCGTACCTCGGCGAGCCGTTCGGGTTGAAGCCTGCCGGGAAACTGGCGGTTTTTGTGCTGCACCTTGTGCCTCAGCGCGCGGAGGAAACGCCGCCGGTAAAGCCGGTTGTCCCAGCGGTCGAGCACTTCGGCGCCCGATTCAAGGTCGCAAGGCGCAGAAAACACCGCTGCCGCCCGGATTTGTTCGGGCGCCTGCGCGCCGTGTACGCCCAGGTATTTCATGGTGATGTTGGCGCCCATGCTGTAGCCGACCAGGACAATTTGCTGGTATCGCTTGCTGGCCAGGGCGTGTTGCACAACGGTATGGATGTCGTCGGTGTCGCCATGATGGTACATCCGGAAGGCCCGGTTCATTTCGCCGGAGCAGGACCGACAATTCCAGGCCAGTACGTCCCAACCTTCCCGGGAAAAAATTTTGGCGGTTCCAAGAATATACTGCCGGTCGGAGCTCCCCTCAAGCCCGTGGGTCAACACCGCCAGGCGCTTGTTTTGTTTTCGAATCCAATCGATATCCAGAAAATCCCCATCGGGGGTCCGGATGCGCTCCCGGGTGTATTGCACCCCTTCCACCCGGCGCAAAATGCCGGGTATGATCGTTTGCAAATGCCCGTTTGATTGCCAAAAGGGCGGGCCGGGATAGGATGAGGATGGGAGCAGTGGCATGATCCGGGAAGGTCAAAATGCAAAAGGTAAAAGTCAAAAGTCAAAAGTCAAAAGTCAAAAGTCAAAAGGTAGATGGAGCCGGCCGATGGCCTGATCGATCTACCTTTTGACTTTTAATTTTACATTTTGACTTTTACATTGCTCAAACCATGTCTTTGACCAGCAACTGGAAACCGTTGCCGTGAATATTGACAATTTCGATGCTGGGATCGTAAGCGAGGTATTTCCGCAGTTTGGTCACAAATACGTCCATCGAACGTGCGGTGAAGTAATTGTCTTCGTGCCAAATCTTGGTCAGCGCTTCGGAGCGCGGTGTGACGTCGTTGAGGTACTTGCAAAACATCCGGAGGAGTTCCGCTTCTTTCGGGCTGAGTTTGCGTTGCGGTTCCGCATCGGCAGGCGGGTCATTGAGCGTCAGAATACGAAGCGGATAGTTAAAGTGGTATTTGCCGATTACATATTCGCGCTGTTCGTCGCGCGGATCGGAGGTTTTATTCACGCGTTTCAGGACGGCCTGGATACGCAGCAACAGTTCTTCCGAATTGAAGGGTTTGGCGATATAGTCATCGGCGCCAATTTTAAAACCTTGCAGGATATCATCCTTCATGGTTTTGGCAGTCAGAAAAATCAGGGGTACTTCCTGATCGCGTTCGCGGATTTCTTTTGCCAGGGTGAAGCCGTCTTTACGCGGCATCATAACGTCGAGAATGCACAAGTCAAACTGGTCCTTTCGGAAAGCTTCCAGACCGAGCATCCCGTCGGTAGCCAGCGTTACTGCATAGTCGTGCATTTCAAGATAAGAGCGGAGCACATCGCCAAAGTTCTGATCATCCTCTACAAGCAGGATTTTGTAATTCGCATTTGCCATAAAAAACCGGTTCGTTGTCGTAGTTTGTGTAGTGAGAGTGAGGGTAAATGCGCGGATTAAAACGCTTTACACGCGAGTTTTTCGGGAAATTAAGAGGTCCATAACAGCATTATGGTGGATATAACGAATTTTAAACTGGCACAGTATACCACAGGCTGCGAGGGCGCTAATTTTGTTAAAATTGTAAATTTTCGGCATTTTTTGCAGGCAGCGCATGCAGCGTTAAAGCGCCGTTAAAACAACACTTTTACCTGGGAACTCCCCGCCTAGGTCGAATTTTTTTAGAACGGCACATTCAGCATACGCAACTTGATTCCCGGCAGCTTGTCTTTGCCCCCAGCCGTTAAACTCGTGTTAATTTCAGGATAAAGACACAAACGCATTTTTAAGTACGAATTTTTTCGTAGTAAATTCGCCAAACAAATTTTTCTTGTTAACCAAGCGCTGTGCCTGCCATTTTGCCTGCACGGGAAACGCTAAAACTTCTTACAGTTATGAAAACAATCGGAACCTTCCTTCTTTCCACAAGCATACTTATGCTGTTGCCCTGGTGCCTTAACACTGCACTGGCGCAGGAAAACGAGCCGGTATCTGAAAAGAAAATCGTGATCACCAAACGCACCCTGGATCCGGACGGCACCGAAACCACTGAAACCATTGTTAAAAAAGGCAAGGCTGCAGAAGATTTTGACGTAGAACAATACGTCGAAGAAAACCGCGCCGATAACGTCGAACTCGATGTCCGGGTACAAGACGCCGACGACGAGAACAGAAAAGTAATCGTCAAACGCCGCACCCATAAAAACGCCGACTGGGTGCATGAGCTGGAAAACAACCTCAATGAGGTTGCCGACGAACTCGTGTTTTGGGACGGCCAAAAACGCGGCTTTCTCGGAGTGCGCCCGGAAGGCAAAGACGATGCCTCGGCGCCCGGCGTGGAAGTTGATATCGTTGCGGAATCCGGCGCCGCCGCTGCCGGCTTGCAGGATGGCGATGTGCTGTTGAAACTCAACGACACGCCGATCAACAAGTGGGCCGATATTACCGCCTTCATGAAAAACACGGCGCCGGAGGACAAGGTCCGGGTGACCTACGCCCGCAACGGGCAGGAAAGTACCGTTGACGCGGTTTTAGGCAAGCAAAAAATGGCAAATTTTGATCTGAACATTGATCCCGACAACTTTAATTTTGACTACGATCTGGACGTCAATGTCGATACCGATTGGGACGAACGGCAAAAAGACGCCTGCCTGGGCGTGTACACTTCCGCTTCGGGCGAAGGCGATAACCAGGGCGCCAGGATTTCCAACTTCACCGACGAATCGGCTGCCGTAGAAGCCCAAATGGCGACCGGCGATGTGATTACCGCCGTCAATGGCATGCGGGTAAAAGGCCATGATCAGCTCTGGGACGAAATTGCCAAGTATAAAGTGGGCGATCAGGTCAGTGTGGAATTTTTACGGGAAAACCAACCGCGTCAGATACAGGCAACGCTGAAAGCCTGCCGGAGTAAAGAAGAGAACCTTGCACCGAAAGATGTTGAAGTCAAAATCCGGCAGAAAGATGCCTGCCTGGGCGTGTACAGCGCCGCATTTACCGAAGGCACTGCCGAAGGCGCCGGCATCACCGAATTCACCAAAGAATCGGCGGCCCGCGAAGCCGACATGCAGGTTGGCGATGTGATCACAGCGATCAACGGCGTTGCGGTAAAAGGGCACAGCCAATTGTGGGATGAAATTGCAAAATACCCCGTCGGGGAGCCGGTAAATGTGGATTTCCTGCGTGAAAATCAACCGCGCCAAATTCAGGCCACACTGAAAGCCTGCCGCGACAACTCCAGCCGCGTACGGGTACTCGAACTGGATCAATCGGAAAACGAACTGCACCGGGAATTCTTCCTCTGGAACTGGGATGAAAACGACCGCGACAACCTGCGCCAAACCCGGATCATTACCATTCGCCGCGGCGCCGAAGGCGATGCCGCCAAAGTTGATCTGGAACCGGAAACTCCGGCCGCTACCGACCGCACCGACCGGAACCTCCAACTCGAAGGCTTCCGCGCTTATCCGAACCCGTCGCAGGGCCAGGTTACCGTCGAATTTCACAGCGAGCCCTTGCCAACGGTCGTTTCGCTGCTCGATATGTCGGGGCGCCAACTGTTCCGGGAAGAACTCAACGCATTCAGCGGCGATTATTTCCAGCAGTTTGACCTTTCAGAGTATGCCAAGGGCACCATCGTTATCCATATTGCTCAGAACGGAAAAGTATTCACGGAGCAAATTATCGTGAACTGATTCGGGCAGATTTTACTGCCTTGAAAATTGCAGGGCCGCGCGATTGCTCGCGCGGCCCTGTTTGTTTTTATAAGACGGCTGCTAATTTTACGTTTGCATAAAAAGCAAAACCACGATTAAAATGCAAAAACGAACACTGTATTTGCTCTTGTTCTTGTACATCCTGCCGGGAGCAGGTTGCCGGTCGGATGTCGAAACGGTAGAAGCGCCCAATGAGTTTGGGCAATTGGAACGTTTTGAACGCCGGAAAAAAGATTTTGCCAAAGAAGGCCTGTACCAACGCTTTCACAAAGACGGCCACCTGCTGGAGGAAGCACATTATGCCAACGACAGCCTCCACGGCGAACGCAAGTTTTTTTTCCAAAATGGCAAAACAGAGCGCATTGAACACCACCGCAAAGGTGTTTTTCACGGCAAATACCAGCAGTTTTATGAAACCGGCCAGATCCAATTGGAACAGGAATTCAATAACGGTGTCCTGGAAGGCATCGGCACGGCCTGGTATCCCAACGGCCGGATGAAAGAAAAAGTCACCTTCAAAAACAACGAAGAAAACGGCCCCTTCGAAGAATGGTACGAAAACGGCAACGTAAAGGCAACCGGAAACTACCTCGATGGCGACAATGAGCACGGTACGCTAAAATTATACGACACCCTCGGGCAACTCGAACGCGTTTTAGAGTGCCAAAGAGGGGCATGCCGTACCACCTGGGAACGGGAGTGAATCGAGTGCGGAATACGGAGTGCGGAATACGGAATGTGCCTGGCGCCTGCCGAATCATCATGAACCAGTTTTATGCTTTTGAATATGAAACCAGTTTTACGGTATAGTCTTTTTGCGGTTTTTGCTTTTTGCTTTTTGGCTGCCGACAGCCAGGCCCAAATTACCGGCGGGCAGCAGGTGTTCAAATTTTTGACGCTCCCGCCTTCGGCACGGATTACCGGATTGGGCGGTATGCAAATTACGGTGCAGGACGACGATGTGGCCTTTGCAGCCACCAATCCCGCAGCCCTCAACCCGTCGATGGATGGCCGCCTGGTATTCAACCACAATTTTTTTCTGTCCGACATTCAGCATGGTTACGCTGCCTTTGCGATGCATTTGCCCAAGGTAAACTTCACCGTGCATGGCGGCTTGCAATACATGAACTACGGCGACATCCCGCAAGCCGATGAGTTCGGCAATATCCTGGGTAAAGTGAAAGCCTCCGAAACGGCGTTCACCATCGGCGGCGCCCGCCAACTCAGCCCGCGTTTTTCGCTGGGCCTCAACCTGCGCTTTGCCGTTTCGACCCTCGATGTGTACCAGTCGACCGCACTGGCTGCCGACGCCGGAATTTTGTACGCCGACACTGCCCGGAAGTTTACGGCAGCACTGGTGCTGCGCAATGCCGGGACCCAGTTGTCCAGCTTTGACGAACGGCGGGAAGACCTGCCGTTCGACCTCCAATTTGGCATCAGCAAACGCCTGCGCTACCTGCCCTTCCGGGTCACGATTATTGCCCACCACCTGCACCAGTGGCAAATCCGCTACGACGACCCCAAACTGCAAAACAACCAAACCCTGCTGTTCGGCGGCGATCAGCAGTCCTCCTCGAGCAATGCCGGGCTGGATAACTTTTTCCGGCACTTTACATTCAGCGGGGAATTTTTACTCGGGCGCAACGAAGCCTTCCGCATCCGGCTGGGCTACAACCACCTCCGGAAAAAAGAACTCAGTGTGCAAAACTACCGCAGCCTGGCAGGCTTTTCCGGAGGGGTCGGCATCCGGGTCAGCCGCTTCCGTATCGATGTCGGCTACGCTTCCTACCACCTGGCCGGCGGCGTGATCCATTTCGGGATCGGCACGAATTTGAAAGACTTTTTTTGATGAGTAAAGCTTAAAAAATAACTTCCCGATTTGTTAAACCCGGATTCCTCCCCCGCAGGGCGGGGTCGGAATGACAAGGTCTTTGGAAAGAACGTGGGGGGCGGTAGATTCAGGCATAGGCTGCCTGGTGGCGCCTCCCAGGCGGAACCCTTACGTTTTGCTCGATTTTCGATTGCGGAGTGATTTACCATTTCGACATATGGCTGTTTTGCGTTTCTTCCAGATATTTCAGAAGAGCCAACCAATTTGCACTCAACGCAATGGTGAACCAATCCGCACTCCGCACTCCGCAATCCGCACTCGTCTAGTCTTTCACCCGCGAAAACCCAAGCGCCTTCAACATCCAGTCGGGCAATGGTTTTTCCGGGTTTGGCCGGCGGCTGAGGTGCACATACCAGTTTGCTTTTTTAAGGATCGGAATTTTGTGTGTTTCCACAAATTCGATCAGCGTACCGTCGGGATCTTCGATATAGGCGAAATAGCCGGCAGCCTCGCCCATGTCGAAACTGCCGCTGGAGTCCACCGTAAACGGGTGGCCGAACGCAGCGCAGTTTTCACGCAGTTTATCCATGCCGGTAATGTCGAAACACAGGTGGATAAAACCCAGGTCGCCCCAATACCGCCCTTCGTAAATATGGCGGGGAGTCCGTCCTTCATCCAGTATTTGCACCAGTTCGATTTCCGTTTCACCCAGCAGGCGGCTGAACGGCCCCTGCCTTTTTTCGCTGTGCCCGAGCAATACGCGCCGGTAGCGCCCCAGGCTGCCGTCGATGCCCTGCCAGTCGGTAAATTCCCCGGTGTGGTCGTACAGCACCTGGTCGTACCTCAGAATTTCGGCGTAAAATTCGAGCGAGCGGTCCATATCCGACACGCCGATGATGGCGCCGTACATGCCGCCGGTTTGCGCCGGCCGGTTTTTGGCAAACCAGGCCTGGCTGTCCACCACTTCGAAGGTGTTTCCCCAGGGGTCTTTTACAAAAAAATGTTTTCGGCCGTCGGGGCGCTCGCTGAGCGGGCTGAGCATGGTCACGCCGCGTTGTTGTAAATCCTGGTGGCAAGCCTCTACGTCCTTGCATTTCACCTTGGCGGCAAAAATACCCAGGTCGCCCAGTTGCGGGGTGAATGTCGGCGGCTCCGGGGTGCGCTGGGTATACTGCCAGATTTCCATGCCGCCGCCACCCTGCAGGTTGAGCGCCAGAATGGCGTGGCGTTCCTGGGGCTGCCCCCCGGTGTACGGCAACATGAGCCCGGCCGTGGCGGCCTCTTCAAAAATCGGGACATCCATGCCGAAGTGGTTGCGGTACCAGCGAAAGGCTTCGTTGACATTGGAAACGCCAATGCCGATTTGTTGTATTCCGGAAATAAACATGTATTGATCGTTTCAAGAGGCTGCACCATATGTCCTCATGCATGCAGTGATTCAAAATTTTCACCACGGAGACACGGAGGACACAGAAAATTAAACTCTGTGTCCTCCGTGTCTCCGTGGTGAAAAAAATAATCTACGACGAGCATTATAGGTTTTCCACTTTTGATACAGCCCTAAAAAATGTTTAAAATGAATGAATTACCCGATTTGGAATTTGGGCGCGCAAAGATAGGGATAGGAAATGAAAGCGGGATAATTCGCTAATATTGTGCAAAACAACTGCCTGCCGGCAAATCATAATTTCCAACCGCATGCCCACCTACTCCCTCTTCGACCTCCAGGAATACATCCGCCGCGTGCTGGCGCTCAATTTCGGTGAACCGATCTGGGTGACTGCCGAGATCGCCCAAATGAGTCCGGCACGCGGGCACCTGTTCGTCGAACTGGTGCAAAAAGGCCCCGAGGCCGACAGCCCGCTCGTCGCGCAGGTCTCTGCCGTGCTTTGGCAGCGCGATTACCAGCGCCTGCGCCTCGCACTGGGCAAGGTGCTGGATGAACTGCTGGCAGACGGCCGGGAAGTACGCCTGGAAGTGCGCATCGACTACCACGAACGCTACGGCCTCAAACTGGTGATCACCGATGCCGACCCTGCGTACACCTTCGGCCGGCTCGAACTGCAGCGCCGCCAAACGATCGAAACCCTGCGCGAACAGGGATTTCTGGAAAAAAACCGGGCACTGCCCTTGCCCCGGGTACTGCAACGGATCGCGGTGATCAGCTCGGAGGGCGCCGCCGGCTTTCAGGATTTTCGCGAACAACTCACCCAAAACGCCTTCGGGTATGCCTTCCAGTGCCGCTTTTTTTCGGCGGCCGTGCAGGGCGACCGCCTGGAGTCGGAGATGTTGGCGGCCCTGGATGCCGTGGCAGTGCAGGCCGGCCGGTTCGACGCCGTTGTTATCCTGCGCGGTGGCGGCGCCCGGCTTGATCTGGCGGGATTCGACAGCCTGGCGCTTTGCCAACGGGCAGTAGCCTTGCCCGTCCCGCTGTTCACCGGCATCGGGCACGACATGGACGAAACCGTGCTGGACCTGGTGGCCTGGTCGGCCCTGAAAACGCCAACCGCCGTGGCCGATTTTTTGGTGCAACACAATCTTTTTTTTGAAAATGAAATCCTCCGGCTGGCCGGACAAACCCGCGATAACGCCCTGGGACGCCTGCAACGAAATGCCCTCGAACTGGCGCAACTGGAAACCACCACCCGCTGGGCAGCGCAAGGGCTACTGCGCCGGGAAACGCAGCACCTGACAACGCTGGCAACCGCCCTGCCTAACCTGCTCCGGCAACGGCTGCTTCGGGCAAATGCACAACTCGATCAGGCGGAATCCCTGTGCGCCGCCCTGCACCCCGACGCCGTACTTCGCCGGGGATTCAGCGTCACACGAAAAGCCGGGAAGGTCATAACCAGCGCTGATGATGTGCGCGCCGGCGATGTGCTGGAAACACAACTGAAGGATGGAATCCTGGTGTCGGAATTTCGCAGGAAATCCTGACCTGCATTTGTTTTTGGAACGCGATGACGCGATTTTGGAACGCGGATGACGCGGATCCCGCCTTCGGCGGGAACGCGGATTTACGCGGATTTGATTTTTTTGCTGGGAAGCACTGGTATCGAGTCGAAAAAAAATGGTTTCTGGTTTTCCGAAATACACCCTTTGAACCGGTAAAAATCTGCGCAAATCCGCGTTTTGCCGAAGGCAAATCCGCCTCATCCGCGTTCCAAACCCAGCCGCAATTGCGCCAGCGAAAAGCAATGTAAAAAAAACGCCAGCGGCATAAACACCGCCGGGATCAGCATGTACGGCATCGCGCCGAATTCCGGCCGGACCGGAATTTCAGCATACCCCCAAAGTGCGGGTTTGAGGATAAGCGACATGAAAATGCCCACCACATTAGCCAGTAAAATCAAGCCCAGGTAATTCCAAAGTTTCAGCATCCACCGTGGCGCCAATTTTCGTTGAAAACCAAAATACCCGACCACCGGCGCCGTCAACCCGGCCAGAATATCAAAATTATAGCCTTCCAGGGTCGGCTCCACCGGGGCAAGCCCCTGGAGGTAAATACCCAGAATGAGCAGTTCCACACCAATGCGGAATGTTTGCAGGTATACCGGCCAGGCCGGCGGGATGCCCCGGATGAGATCGTCAAATTTTTTGCTGAAAAAGAAATACGCGATGAAAGCAAACGCCGGCAGGATCAGGAAAAGCGCGATGCGCGGCGGCGGCGAAAAGTCCCGCAAAAAACCGGTACCCGCCAGGGTGGCGACGTACATCAACCACAACGCGGCGATGGCGGCCGTGTTGCGCACGTATTTTCTGCGTTGGGTAGCCGGCACGCCGGCTCTGGACAGGCCGGTCAGCAGCAGTACGAGGAGCAGGGTGAGTAACAGGGCAAAACCTGGAAATAACATCAGGGCGTTTTTTTATGAAACAATGATTCCGTTTTGACCACCGAAAATACCATTTTGCCGCAGGATGTCGAAAACAGGGTGCGACTTGGCCATCCTGCTTATATTGCCGGCCAGGCTTTGCGTCTGACCGGCATTTCGTTCACCGACCTGGATTTTTTATGAAACAAGGGATCACATTTTTGGTACTTTTTTTCGCCGTCTGCCAGACGGCGTTACTGCAAACATACCTGCACTGCGGGCGCCTGATCGGCATGACCAACGAACAGGTTCAAACGGAAATGACCCTGGTAGTCCACGGCGGCAAAATTACCCGCGTCGAAAATGGTTACCTGCGGGCCCCGGCCGGCGCCACCGTGGTTGATCTGAAAAACAAAACCGTACTTCCGGGCCTGATCGACTGCCATGTGCACGTCGAATGGGAGATCAACCGGAATACGTACCTGGAGCGCTACACCCTGAACGACGCCGACTATGCCCTTCGGGCAACGGAATACCTGAAACGCACGCTCAGCATCGGCTTCACCACCGTGCGCGACCTGGGTGGCCGTGGCGCCAACATCGCCCTGCGCAATGCCGTGAACAAAGGCTGGATCGACGGGCCCCGGATTCTGACTTCCGGCCGGATCATCAGCATCACCGGCGGCCACGGCGACGCCTCCACCGGCTCGCGCTGGGACCTGCTGGAGCCGCCCCCCGGCGCCGAAATGGGCATTGCCGACGGCCCCGACGCTTGCCGCCAAGCGGTGCGCAGCCAGATCAAACTCGGCGCCGACCTGATCAAGGTAACCGCTACCGGCGGCGTGCTCAGCCTGGCCCGCGACGGGCTTTTGCCACACTACGCCGAAGACGAACTCGAAGCCATCGTGCAAACCGCAACCGACCTTGGCGTACCGGTGGCAGCGCATGCACACGGCGACGAAGGCATGCGCCGCGCCATCCTCGCCGGGGTGAAAAGTGTGGAGCACGGCACGTTTATGAGCGACAGCACCATGGACCTGATGCTCCAACGCGGTACCTGGTATGTGCCTACGCTTACCGCCGGCTGGGCGGTGACCGACAGTGCGCAAGTCAAGGGTTTTTTCCCGGAAGTGGTGCGTGAAAAAGCGCTGGGGATCGGACCGCAAATTTCAGCCACCCTGACGCGCGCCTACCAACGCGGCATCCGGATCGCTTTCGGCACCGACGCCGGCGTATATCCGCATGGGAAAAACAACCTGGAATTCAACTTCATGGCCCGGGCCGGCATGAAACCCTGGGATATCCTGCGGGCCGCCACCGTCAATGCCGCCGAACTGCTCGGTTTGCAGCAGCAAATCGGTACGCTGGAACCCGGCAAACAGGCGGATATTATTGCGGTGGACGGAAATCCCTTGCAGGATATACGCGCCATGGAACGGGTGGGGTTTGTGATGCGGGCAGGGAAGATTTATGCAAAATAATCCCTCGCAACCGGGAGCAACCGGGAAGCGGTTTGCGTTCCTTTAAATTTTTATAAACGGAAATACCACAGGCGGCCGGTTTGCCTGTGTCAGCTCCAGCCAATACGATCCCGCCTGCAAATCGCCCGCCGGCCAGCTCAATTGTTCCTGGTAAATTTCCACCACCTGGTTGCGCCACTCCCGCACCATGCGCCCTGTGGCATCAAACAGGCGGAGATCAAACGTTTCCCGAAAATCCGCCTCAATGAGCAGGCTGAGCCGGTTGCGTACGGGGTTCGGAAACAGGCGCACCTCAAATTTCCGGTTTTCCAAACCCGGATTTTCCGGTAACCGCGGGTACAGCCGCCACTTCGGGATCACCTCCCTGGGCATGGATGCACTGCTCCACGAAAGTATCGCCACAGCCTCGCCCCACACTTCGAAATACTCCAGTTCAATCGGATAACGTTTGCCTTTTTCCAAAAAAACGGCCTTGCTGAATTCGCTGGCCCCTTTCGGGTACCACTCGTCCATGATCAATTGCCCGTCCACCCAAAGCCGGAAACCATCGTCTGTTTTGGCATGAAAAAAATGCGCTTCGGAAAAAGCCGGTTCGATGTAGCCCAGCCAGCGCACCGCAAAAAAATCGACGGGCAGGCCGGCATCGGGAGCGCCCTGTCCCCAGTTGAAATTGATCATGGTGTCCACCCGGTTGAACACCAGTTGGTCAAAAGTCAGATCGGCGGTCAGCGTATGGTATTGGCCGTACATGCCGGTTCCTTTAAATTCGATCGTTTCATAAACCGCCCGGAGCGTGGTCACCGGGTCGTCGGCGTACTGCAGGCGGCTGGCGCTGGTTTCACCGTCCGACCAGTTGGCCAACACGGTCAGTTTATTTTGATCCGGAAAAGCCGGTTGCGCCTGTATCTGGTGCAGCAGGCCCTGCACGCTGGTTATTTCAAATGGCGTGACGAACGTGTTCCCGTCAATGCGCATGGGCAAGCCGCTGGGACTGCTTTCCAGGCGCAGCTTGGTTTTTTTAGGAAAAAACTCGCGGTACACGGTTTGCGACAAGCCCGCCGGATCGCTGGCGCGCAGGTACAGGCGCAGCCAAACATTGTCGGCAGTTTCACCCACGCGGGGTACCACATAAAAACCCGAGCTCGTCCCACTCAGCGGCGCCAGCCCGGGGTGCGTATGCTGGTCGTGGTGAAAATCGAGCCACCAGACCATCTCGTCGGCAGGCAGCAGGCCGGTTTCGGGATCAACAACCCGGCCGGAAAACCAGATCGTATCGCCGGCAGCATATTGGTAGCCGTTTGCCGGCGTTAAAATTTCGGGTATTGGCCGCTGATCGGCGGTTACGCGCAAAACAGCCTCCTGGCTCAGCACCTGGCCGAACGGGTTTACAGCCCGGCAACGGATAACGGCGCCACTGTCGGCCAGGACTGTCTGAGTCAGCACCAGCTCCGCAGCCGTGGCGCCCGGGATATCCACCCCGTCACGCTGCCATTGGTAAGTAATAAGCGGCGAGCCGTTGGCCTGCACAGAAAACATGGCGTCTTCGCCTGCCGGCACCAGGGTGTTTACCGGTTGAACACTGAAAACCGGCGCGCCGTTGCCCACGTAACTGACCCGCCACAGGATGCCGTTGCCCGAGCTGGTATTGTCCAGCTCCGAACCACCCCCAATACCCCCGCGCGCCAGGTAATACAGCGCGCCGTCGTGCCCGGCCAGGATACCCAGCGGGCGGTTGATGGCGCCGGCAAAAGTGCCTTCCACCAGCCCGGTTGCCGGGTTGAGCACCGTAATTTTTTTATTGCAGTAGTCGCTGAAAAACACTTTGCCGTGGTAGGTGGCGGGAAACTGTAACGTTGCCGGTTCGTAAAAAGCAACCCCCGTTACGGCGCAGCCGATATTGTGCGCATAGCTGTAGAGCGGGTCCCGGTAGTTGGGCGGCACCTGCTGGGTGGTGCGTTTGCCTTCCAAAATATCCCAGCCGTAAAACTGCCCGGCCCGGACGTCGTTTATTTCTTCAAAATACGAGCCGCCCACATCGCCTGCCAAAATTCGCCCGCTGCCGGTTTGCACGGCGAGCGAAAAGGGGTTGCGAAAACCCGTGGCGAAAATTGCTCGGTACGGGCCGGTGGCCTCATTGTAAAACGGGTTGTCGTCTGGGATCGTCCCGTCCGGGTTTAACCGAAGTACCTTCCCGAGCAGCGACGTGAGCAGGGGTGATTTGGCACCGTCGGCGCCTTCGCCCGTAGCCACGTACAACTTGCCGTCGGCGCCGAAGACCATGGCGCCGGCATTGTGCACGGTGGCTGCCAGGGGGTCGAGTTCCAGCAGGACCTCCTCGCTGCCCGGAATGGCATAATTGCCCACGGCCTGCACGCGGCTGAGGCGGTTGTGCCCCGCCGATTGCACGGTGTAGTACAAATACACGTAGCCGTTTTGGGCAAAATCCGGATGAAACGCAATACCGCTCAGGCCGCGTTCATTGTGGTTGTCCACATCCAGTTGGATGAATGGATCGGGCAATAGCACACCATTTTCCACAATACGCACGGCGCCATATTTTTCGGTAATAAAAATGCGGCCGTCTGGGGCTTGCGCCATCGCAGTGGGGTCGAGCCCGGTAGCAACCGGAATTTCAACAAAGCCGGGAGGGAGATTGGCGGCGGGGAGCAGTTGGGCAAATAAAAACAGGCAAAGGGGGAGCAAATAACGCATCAGTAAAACGGTGTTTTTTGCAAAAATGCCAATTTATTCCGGACGGATGGGTTCGAAGCAGCTTTCGGACTGATAGCGAGGGGGTGACTGGCAGTCACCCCCTCGCTTGGCCCCCTACTTGTCAGACGGCTCCAATTGATCTGACGTAACTTTTTCATCAGATTTCTCGCCCCGCTCGAAATTTCACCAGGCACCGTGGGAATTTCGAGCGGGGCGAGAAATCTGATAGGTCGTTTCCACAAAAAATGTTGTCATGGCGACCCCGCTCTGCGGGGGAGCCATCTGAATACAATATTCGGCACAAATAACTTTCGTTGCAAAGCAGTACCAAGTTGACGACATTGGGCTCGAAGCTCCTTCCGATGGGTACATTTACCAAGGTAAAATCCACATCACCATGAAAAACAATCTTCTCCTGCTGCTCCTGTTTCCCGCCCTGCTCCAGGCGCAGTCCGACTCCACCCGCCTGGACACCCTGCGCGCAATCACTATTTCCGCAACGCGGCTCCCTACCAACACCAACACCAGCCCAATGGCGGTTGGTGTGCTGGAAGGCCGGTATATCCGGGAGGCGCAGCCCCAACTCACCCTGCAGGAAAGTCTGGCCGCCGTGCCCGGGGTATTCATGCTCAACGACGCCAATTTCGCACAAGACCTCCGCATCGCCATCCGGGGTTTTGGTGCGCGGGCGGCGTTTGGGATACGCGGGATCAAATTGCTGCTCGACGGCATCCCGGAGTCGGCGCCCGACGGACAGGCACAATTGGACAACCTCGATCTGGCCACCGTGGGCCGAATCGAGGTATTGCGCGGCGCTTCGAGCGGCTTGTACGGCAATGCTTCGGGCGGGGTGATCAGCATTTCCAGCATGCCGGCGCCGGAGCAACAATCCGGCTACGTGCGGTTGGCCGGGGGGCGTTTCGGCTTCCGGCAGTTGCACGCAGCGGGTGGAGGCTCATTTAAAAAAAACGGGTTCCGGCTTTCGGTGAGCCATCTCGGCCTCGACGGGTACCGCGCACATGCCGCTATGCGCAGCACACTTGCCAATGGCCAATGGTCCTGGGCGCCGGATTCGAGCCGCCAGTTCAAAATTTTACTCAACTACGTCAACAGTCCGCGCGCCGACGACCCCGGCGCATTGACCCTGGCGCAAGCAGGCGACGACCGGCGCGCGGCGGCGGCAACCAACCTGCGCTACGATGCCGGCGAATCGGTGCAGCAGGGGCGCATCGGCCTGGCCTATGAAAAAAAATGGCGCAACAACCAGCGGCTTCGCCTGCGCGGCTACTCCACCTGGCGCGATTTTGAAAACCGCCTGCCGTTCCAAAACGGCGGACAGGCGGCCTTCCAGCGCTGGTTTGCCGGCGGCGGCGTGCAATACGATATCGAGCAAAAAACCTGGCAGTTCAGCACCGGCGTCGACCTCGACCGGCAGGCAGACCAACGCCAACGCTACGACAACCTCGACGGTGCACGCGGCGTCCAGTCGCTCGACCAACAGGAAACGTTTTCCAGTGCCGGGTTGTACATCCTGGCAAGCTGGACGCCGGCATCGCGGTGGACGTTCAGCGGGGGCTGCCGCGCCGACCTGGTTCGGTTGGCCGTCGACGATTTTTTCGAGTCCGACGGGCTGCAATCGGGCCGGTCGGACTACCGGCGGGCGAGTCCCTGGGGCGGACTTTTGCTTCGGCTGAACCGCCGGTTGCAGGCCTACGCCAATGTGCGCACCAATTTTGAAACCCCCACCCTGGCCGAGCTCAGCGCCCGGCCCGACAACAGCGGCGGTTTCAACGATGCCCTGCGGCCGCAGCGGACGCTGTCGGCAGAAATTGGTCTTCGCGGGCAATGGCCGCTTGGACTTGTCTGGGAGATCGCCGGCTTCCGGGCGGTAACGCAGGATGAACTCAGTCCGTACGAGTTGGTTGATTTTCCCGGCCGCACGTTTTACCGGAATGCCGGAAAAACGCGGCGTGCGGGATTGGAACTGGCGCTGCGCTGGCTGCCGGTGCGCGGGCTGGAGTTGGGGCTGAATTATACCCGGGCGGCGTTCATTTACCGACAATACGAAACGCCGGCGGGTAATTTTTCAGGCAAGCAGCTCCCCGGCCTGCCGCAGCATTGGGGGATGGCGGAGGTGCAATACCAGCACGCTGCCAGCGGTATTTTCAGCCGGGTGCAATGGCGGTATTCGGGTCGTTTTTTTGCCGACGACGCCAATGCTGTTCCCGTGGATGCGTATGCGTTGGTGAATTTTCGGCTGGGCTATTCCCGGCGGCAACTGGAAATTTTCCTGGGCGCCGACAATGTTTTTGGCGCCGGTTATTTCAACAATGTGCGGCTGAACGCCGGCGGCGGCCGATTTTACGAGCCGGGGAGCAGGGCGTGGTTGTTTGGGGGGGTGGCCTGGCGAACAGAGTGACACAAGAGAAATCCTCAACATGCCCTAAACCTTTTACCTTTGCCCGGTCTAAGAGCAGCCATGCACCAGAATTATGCCCATTGATCAGTTACATGAAATAGAAGAACAACGCAAGGAAAAAGGGGAGATGTCCTTTTTTGAGCATATTGCCGAGTTGCGCAAGCACATCCTGCGTTCGGCGTTGGCGATTGCCGTACTCGGTACGGTTTGTTTTATCAACAAGGAATTCATTTTCAACACCCTGATGTTCGGGCCGCGCAACCCGGATTTTCTGACCTACCGGGTATTGTGCAGCCTTTCGCACAGCGTTGGTCTTGGCGACAATTTATGTTTCAAGCCGGTGGAGTTCACCATCATCACCCGGCAATTGGGCGAGGTGCTGATGCAGCACCTGTACATTTCGTTTTGGCTGGGATTTATCGGGGCCTTTCCGTTTATTCTGTGGGAATTCTGGAAGTTTATTCAGCCGGGCTTGTTGGATGACGAGAAAAAAACGATCCGGGGCATTGTTGGCATTTGCTCCTTTTTGTTTCTCCTGGGGGTTGCCTTCGGCTACTTTATCATTGCCGCCTTTTCGATCAACTTCCTCGCAGGCTACACGATTGAAGGCGCGCAGGTGTCGCCCACGCTGGACTCTTACGTGACATACATGACCATGTTCACCATCCCGACAGGCCTGATCTTTGAAATGCCGGTAGTGGCGTATTTTCTGACCAAAATCGGGATCATCGGGTACAAGTCGCTGCGAATGTACCGCCGGCACGCCGTGGTAGCCATCCTGATTGTGGCAGCCATCATTACGCCGCCGGATGTGGTTTCCCAAACCATTGTCGGCATCCCGCTGTACATCCTGTATGAAATCAGTATCATGGTATCCCGGCGGGTTCAACTTAAACAAGAACAGGCCTTGGCACGGTTGTAAAAACTAATAACCTTCCAACCAGTAACCTTCTAACCCGCTTCTACCCATGACCGCCGTGACGTCCATGCAGCCCGTGCAGGGCCACCCGGCGGTGTTCTTCGGCATAAACGGCTGCGCCGATAATACCGGCATTGTTCAGGAGTTGGGCAGGCAGCACGCGTGCATTCGTCGTCAGGGTGTCTTTGAACGTATCAAAATATTTGCTTTCCCCGCCGCCGAGAATGAACAGGTCGGGTGAAAAAAGCAGTTCGAGGTGGAGCAGGTATTGGTTAAAACGCCCTGCCCATTCCTCCCGGCTGATCTTCAGCCGTTCGCGGGCGGCAGACGAGCAGTAGGCCTCCGCGATTTTGTTGTTTTTCCAGATCAAGTGTCCCAATTCCGTATTGGGGATCAGCGTGCCCTTGTAAAAGATAGCCGTGCCCAGGCCGGTACCGATGGTGATCAGGATTACCAAACCTTCCGCATCCTTTCCGGCGCCAAAATGCATTTCGGCCATGCCTGCGGCATCCGCATCATTGGTGGCAAAAACCGGATTTCCACAGGCTTTTCCAAACACTTTTTCGATGCTGGTCCCGATCCAGGACTTGTCGATATTTGCTGCCGTTTGTGCCGTGCCGTTTTTTACTATGGCCGGGAAACCACAGCCTACAGGGCCTTTGTAGTTGAAAAAAGTGACAATTTGCGCAACAGCATCCGCCACTGCCGCCGGTGTGGCCGGCTGGGGCGTTGGTATCCGGTACCGCTCCTGGAGCAGTGTGCCCTGGTCCAGATCAACCAACGAGCCTTTGACGCCGGAGCCGCCGACGTCTATTCCTAAAATTGGATTCATAATCTTTATCGAGGGGTTTTGGGGGCGAAACATCAATTCCCCTACTCCTCCGGAATGATATCTTCCACTTCTTCATCTTCGCCGGTTTCGCTTTCAAGTGCTTTGCGTTTTTGAAGCACCAGTGAGTTGGCGTGCATTTCGAGGTATTCGCTCCGGTTGTGCACGATATCGGCAGCCAGGTAGAGGGCGCGGACAAACGATGCCTCATCGGCCTCTCCTTTGCCGGCGATATCGTAGGCGGTGCCGTGGTCCGGCGAGGTGCGTACCGACGCAAGGCCCGCAGTATAATTGGTGCCTTCGCCAAAGGAAAGTGTTTTGAAAGGCACTAAACCCTGGTCGTGGTACATGGCCAGCACGCCGTCAAATTTTGTAAACTGGCCGGAGCCAAAAAAACCGTCGGCTGGATATGGGCCAAACGCCAGGATGCCTTTTTCCTTGGCTTTTTCCACGGCGGGGCGCACAATTTTATCGTCTTCCGTTCCAATGGCGCCTTCATCGCCCGCATGCGGGTTGAGCCCCAAAACGGCGATTGTTGGTTTGCCCTGGTTAAAATCGATGCGGATGGTTTCGGCGAGGATCTCAATTTTGCGCAGCACGAGTTCCGTGGTAATTGCCTGGGGCACTTCGCGAAGCGGCAGGTGGTTGGTCGCCACGCCGATGCGGAGGTTGTCGGAAACCATAAGCATCAGCGAATCTTTGTCGCCAAAGGCGTTGGTAATGTATTCGGTGTGCCCTACGAAAGGGAAGTCGGCCATTTGCATGGCTTTTTTATGGATCGGAGCGGTAACAAGCGCATCGATGACGCCGCTTTTCAGATCGGCCACCGCGCGTTCGAGTGCCAGGAAGGCACATTTTCCGCCGACATCGGTGGGTTTACCCAGGGTGATGTTCACGTTGTCCTGCCAGCAGTTGATGACATTGATCCGGTCGGCCTGGGCTTCTTCGGCCGTCTGAATGGAGTTGAAAAGGATAGTGTCCTGGGTGATGATATTTTTGTGGTACGCCACCACTTTGGTACTCCCGTAAATAACGGTTTTGAAGGTGCGGTTGGCTTTTTTGATCGCCAGGGCTTTGAGGATAATTTCGAGGCCGATACCGTTGATATCGCCACAGGTAATACCGATGGTTATGTTTTCCATAAAAATTAGAATCTGCGAACAGGCAAAATGCGAAGCAGGCGCACAGGAAGACGGGTAAGGAAAGCAAGGCGAAGACAAGCCTGACTTTCAGTTATTACGGATTTCACCCAAAATTTATTTACCTGGCAAACTACTCCTCAGCGCCCCATTTTTTCAAAAAGTCAAACAGCAGGCGTACGCCGACGCCGGTGCCCTCTTTTGGGCGGTAGCCGTTTGCAGCGCGAAGATACGCAGACCCGGCGATGTCGAGGTGTAACCAGGGATAATCTGCAAAATGTTCGAGGAATTTTCCGGCGGTGATCATACCGGCCGGGCCGGAGCCCATGTTTTTCAGGTCGGCGATACTGCTTTTGAGTTCGTCGCCGTATTCTTTCCAGAGGGGCAGTTCCACCAGGCGTTCGTAGGTATTCCAGCCGCTTGTCTCAAGTGCGCGTTTTACGTTGGCGTCGGCGGTACCCATGTAGCAAATGGCCTGGCTGCCCAAGGCGCGCACAGCAGCGCCGGTCAGGGTGGCGAGGTCGAGCACGAGGTCCGGCTCAAATTGCTTGGCATAGTGCAGGGCATCGGCCAGGATCAGCCGGCCTTCGGCGTCGGTATTGACTACTTCCACCGTGGTGCCGGAGTACATGCGGATCACATCGCCGGGCGACAGGGCGCGGTCGCCCACTTTGTTGTCGGTAGCGGGGATTAGCCCGATCACATGGATTGGCATATCGGATTGCGCAATAGCCGACATCGTGCCGATTACGGCTGCCGCACCGGCCATATCGCACTTCATATTTTCCATGCCGTCGGGCGATTTCATGCTCAGGCCGCCGGTATCGTACACGACGCCTTTGCCAATCAGCACCACGGGTTTTTTGTTGCGGGGGTTTTCCGGGCGCCATTCCAGAATACAAAACTGGGGCGGCACCGAGCTGGCCTGGTTGACGGCCAGGAGGCCACCCATTTTGAGTGCCTCAATTTTTTCCTTCCCCAAAACTTCCACGGAAAAACCATAGGTCTTCCCTGCTTCCCGGGTCACATCTGCCAGTTTCACGGCGTCGAAGTGTGAGTGCGGTTCATTGACCATGTCCCGGGTCATAAACACCGCCTGCACGAGCGCATTCAGTTCAGCGACAGCCGTTTGCGGCGCCTTCGCCACTGCCCAGCGGAGGGATTTAAGTTGATTGGATTTTTTAGAGGGGTCGGAAAAGTAGTTTACAAACTGATAGCTGCCCAGCATCAGCCCCTCCAGAAACGCGAGGGCGCGTATTTCCGGGCAAAAAGTCCGCACAATTGCCGACTCGACATGGTAATTTTTCAGTTCGCAGAGCAGTTGATTGGCATCGAGCCGGGCTTCTTCCAGGCCGGGCGCCAAATCAGAGGCAGGTTCCAGCACACGGACAAAAACGGCGCTGTCAGCCTGGGGGAAGAAAAAAGCGCGAACGCCTTTTGCCACCGCCTGGCGTAAAAAAATCATTTCTGTAGGCTGCAACACGGCATCCAGTTGATCCAGCGTTGTAGTTTCAACGAGCAGGATCAGGTTGTCATCGTTTTGGTCGACAGGTACAGTCGCCAGCTGTAAGTATTGCACAGGTCAGGATCAGTTGATGGAAAAAAGCGGGTATCCGGGCGAATATTAGGGGGTGTAGAATTAAAGCAGCCAATTTTTTGTAAAAGGCGGCGAAGGTAGGTCAAATCGGGTGCATTCCTTTACTTTTACGCACAAATACGGGGCCAAAAAAGTTGGCCGCCCGTTCCATGAAATAACCAAGCAGCCACAGCACAACATGAAAAAACTCTTTCTGCTCGACGGTCACGCATTGATTTACCGGGCGCATTATGCCTTCATTTCCCGCCCGTTGATCAACTCAAAAGGCTGGAATGTTTCTGCAATTCAGGGATTTATGCGTACACTTTGGGACATGATAAAGCGCGAACAACCGTCTCATCTGGCCGTCGTTTTTGATCCGCCTGGCGGAACGTTCCGGCATACCGAATTTGAGTTGTACAAAGCGAACCGGGATGCCCAACCGGAGGATATCACCCTGGCAATTCCCTGGGTTGAAAAGATTGTGCAGGCGATGAATATTCCTGTTCTGATCATCCAAAATTATGAAGCAGATGATGTGATCGGCACCCTGGCAAAACAGGCAGGCCAACAGGGGTTTGATGTTTTCATGGTAACGCCTGACAAGGACTTTGGCCAGTTGGTCGACGACCATATTTTTCTCTATAAACCCGGGCGCCAGGGCAACGACGTGGAAATATGGGGCCCCCAAGAAGTTTGCGAACGCTGGGGGATCAAGCGCGTCGATCAGGTGATCGACATGCTGGCCCTGATGGGCGATGCGGTTGATAACATCCCCGGGCTTCCGGGCATTGGCGAAAAAACAGCGGCCAAACTGCTGGAGCAATTCGACAATGTGGAAAACCTGCTCGCTAATGCCGATCAGCTGAAAGGCAAGCAGCAGGAAACCGTCAAAACCCAGGGTGAAAAAGCCACACTGTCAAAATGGCTGGCCACTATTGAAATCAATGCTCCGGTACAATTCGATGAGCATTTTTTTGAGATCGAGCCGTTTAACCGGGAAGAACTGGTCGAAATTTTTAAAGAACTGGAATTCCGGAGCCTGGCTACGGAGATGCTTGCCCACCCGCTGGCGAGCCCACCCCAGCCCTCCAAAAAGGGGGGAGATGGGGAAGCGGGTGCGTCCGAAGGGAAACAAAAGGCAAATTTGGGGTCGAATGCCGGCACCCAAGGAAGCCTGTTTGGGGATAATGATCCGGAAAGCGCCCAAACGACGTCCTCCACCCCAGTTGTGGGGGCAGAGGGGGGCTTTCGCCACACCTCCAAAAATATTCAAAATACCCCGCACGAATACCATCTGGCCGATACGCCGGAGCAACGCGCTGACCTGGTCAAACTTTTGCTCAGCCGCACAGCCATTTGTTACGATTCCGAAACCACAGCCATCGAAGCTACCCAGGCCGATTTGGTGGGTTTTTCCTTTGCATACAAACCCCATGAAGCCTGGTATGTGCCCATTCCGGAAGACCGCAAGGCAGCTCAGGCGATCGTCGAGGCGTTCCGTCCGGTCTTTGAACATGAAAAAATTGAGAAAGTCGGCCAGAATCTCAAATACGACGCTATTGTCCTGAAAAATTACGGCGTAGAGCTTCGCGGGCCGTATTGGGACACCATGATTGCCCACTACCTGTTGGAGCCTGAACTGCGGCACAATATGAATTACCTGGCCGAGACGTATCTCGATTATTCCCCGGTGAAAATTGAGGAATTGATTGGAAAAAAGGGCGCCGGCCAGGGCACCATGCGCGATGTGCCTGTCGAGCAGGTCAGGGAATATGCCGGCGAGGATGCCGACATCACGCTGCAACTCAGACAATATTTGGAGCCTAAGTTGGAAGAAAGCGGCAAAAACCTGCAAAAACTCTTTGAACTGGTGGAAATTCCGCTGGTGAAAGTGCTGGCCGATCTGGAATTTGCCGGCGTACGCATTGACCCCGATTTTTTAAAAGAATACTCCGGCGAACTCAGCATAAGCATCGATGCCCTGGAGAAAAAAGTGCTCAAAGAAACCGGGCATGATTTCAACGTGGCAAGCCCTAAACAGGTTGGCGAGATTTTGTTTGATAAACTAAAAATCCCCTACCCCGGCCGAAAAATGAAAAGCGGCCAGTACTCCACCGATGAAAGTGTGCTGACCCAACTGGCTGCCGAATATCCTGTTTGTGCCGACATTCTAGAGCACCGGGCGCTGATGAAACTGCGCAGCACGTACGTGGATGCCCTGCCGGCGCTGATCAACCCGCGCACCGGGCGCGTGCACTCTTCGTTCAACCAGGCACTGGCCGCCACCGGGCGCCTGAGCAGCCAGAATCCAAACTTGCAAAACATCCCGATCCGGACGCCGGAGGGCCGTAAAGTGCGCGAGGCATTCATTCCCCGCGACGAGAACCACGTGCTGCTATCGGCCGACTATTCCCAAATCGAGCTCCGCTTAATCGCCGACATTAGCAACGAAGAAGCCATGCTTGAGGCCTTCCGCCTCAATCAGGATATCCACCAGGCTACTGCAGCCCGGGTGTTCGGCGTACCACTCGAGGAAGTAACCCCTGACCAGCGCAGGGCGGCCAAAACAGTAAATTTCAGTATCATTTATGGCGCCGGGGCTACGAACCTGAGTAACCAGTTGGGCATCAAACGGCCAGAGGCCAAAGAATTGATCGAGAACTACTTCAGGCAATATCAGGGCCTCAAGCATTACATGGAAACTACCGTCGAATTTGCCCGGAAACACGGCTATGTTGAAACCTTGCTCGGTCGCCGCCGCACCCTGCGCGACATCGTCAGCCGCAACGGCATGCAACGGAGCATGGCTGAACGCATGGCGATAAACACACCCATTCAGGGCACTGCCGCCGATATGATAAAAGTGGCTATGGTCAACATCTGGAAAGCCATGCGGGAGAGTAAATTCCGGTCGAGCATGATCCTGCAGGTGCACGACGAATTGGTATTCGATGTGCATAAAGATGAACTGGAAGCGTTAAAACCGATTATTCACGAAAAAATGGCGACGGCAATCCCCAGTTTAAAGGTGCCAATCCTGGTGGAAATGGGTGTAGGAAACAACTGGCTGGAGGCGCATTGATTTTTTATCTTTTTGTGTGTTTTTTGATAATCATGTTGGTCCGCCAATAAAATTCAGCGCATGTGCCTAGGATCGACATTCTGGCTCGATTCCTGCTTAATTTTGCAAGCATTATGTATTTCCGCACCCAGTTTAAACGAATCATCCGTTTTCCACGCATGCTCCTGTGGGCTTTGTTTATGGAAGGCGTCGAAACCAAACAAATGGTGCATACCTACGCCCGGCACCATGCCGGCAGGCTGCTGCTGATTTCCAAAAGCCAGCGGCCAACCAAGGAGGAATTACAACAGGCCCGTCAGCAACTGCGCGACATTCCGCGTTTCCTGCCGTTTTTTGTGATCATTGTCGTGCCGGCTCCGGGTGTTACCGAAGGTTATGCCTTGCTTGCCATTACCTTGGAACGTTGGTTGGGCGAACGGATCAGTTTGTTGCCCAGCCACTTGCGGAAAGTTTTTCAGAAGGAGAAAAACAATGATCCTCCCGAAACAGATGCGTTAAAAAATGAACAGGATTTTCCCGATAAACAGGATATTTGAATACAAAAAATTCGTTCAATCCTGCAAATCCTGTATGAAATGCCCCCAACCGCCCACTTTCAGAATCTTCCGGACATTGTTTGTCAGTACCTCGCCCAGGCGCACCGCCGCATTCAAATAGCAGTTTGTTGGTTTTCACATCGGAAAATATTTGAATTACTTCTGCAAAAACTGCGCGACGAAGTTGCCGTCGAACTTATTCTGGAATACGACTCGCAGAATATTTCCGCGCATGGTTTGAATTTTTCCAAATTCATCAAACTCGGCGGCCGGCTGTACGCTTACCGCGACAGCGCACTTATGCACCATAAATTTGCCCTGATTGATGAACATTTGCTACTTACGGGCTCCTTTAATTGGACCTACAACAGCAACGCCGAAAATATAATTGCAATTGAGACACCAGAGTTGCTGGCCGCTTTCCGGGATGAATTCAACCGCCTTAAAGCGCAGTGCGTATCCGTATGGAAAATTAATCCGGCTTCTGTAAAAGCGTTTGCCAGCTATCCCCTTTTTCAGCATACGCATTTCCAACTAAGCTACCTGCGAAAGCGCATCAGTAGCGGCACGGCAGTATGGTGGGTAAGACTCGACCGTAACTGGGAGGAACACTTCCATACCCACCGCATGCCATTCGATGCTTCTGGTGTGCTGCGAACCTATTGGACAATTTGGCGCCGCTGGGATCCGGAGTTGTTTGATGACTGGTGGCTGGAAAATAAAACGCACGTTAAGCCTGCCGTTGGTCGCATACTCCGCACCCTGACACGACGCATGCAAATAGGCGATTTAGTGTTGGCTGTAACAAACAGGCCCAAACAATTAGTAGGCTTAGGGGTAATTCAGTCTGAGCCCAAACCCACAGCTGATGATCAGTTCGCTGCTTACCGGGAGGTACAGTGGATACGGACCTTTGTCGAAGCGCCAAAGTGTTTACCAAAGTCAATTGGACAAACTGGTCGGTATCGGGGTTCAGCGCTGCAATTGCTCCAGGAAATATATTCGTAAAAAACAGGCGGTAGAAACACCAAACGCCCCGTGCAACCCTGGGTTACACGAGGCGCCTGATTGCAGGTCGTCCGGCAGACGGTGTTACTGCAACACCACGTCGCGTTCCGCCATCATTTTGCGGATATTGATGAGCGCGTAACGCATACGGCCCAAAGCGGTGTTGATACTGACGCGCGTGAGCGCCGCAATTTCTTTGAAACTCATATCGGCATAGTGGCGTAAGATGACCACTTCGCGTTGTTCGGCGGGCAGGTCGTCTACCAGACGGCGAATCCGGGTATGCATTTCACTGCGCATAATTTCCGTATCCGGGCCTTCATCGCTGAGCCGCAGTACTTCAAAAATGTCGAAATCCTCCGTGGGATTAATGTGCGACCGCCGTTTGTTGCGCCGGTGGTAGTCCACACACATGTTGTAGGCTATGCGCATGGCCCACTGGACGAATTTGCCTTCGTGGTTGTACTTGCCCTTGCGCAGGGTGTCAATGATCTTGATAAAGACCTCCTGAAAGATATCTTCAGCGAGTGCCTGATCTTTGACAAACAGGTAAATAGAGGTGTAAATTTTGGATTTGTAGCGAAGGAGAAGTGCCTCGAAGGCTTTTTCATCACCATCTACATAACGAGCGATCAGTTCATGATCATTGACCATCGGCATAACTTGCATGAGCAAAAGATTTATTTGCTGTTTTACCAGTTAAATAAAAAAGAGCATTTAAGTGGTGTACAAGTTTTAGCCGATAAGCAAAGAAAATTTGGAAAGAATAAAAAAGTGGTGATGAACTGTTTCGTGCTGCCAAAAGTATGCAGTTATTGTACTTGCACAAAAATTATTTAGCTGTTTTAACATTTTTTAACAGCGGAAACGGCAATAGATCAAAAAGCCGGCGAGAATACAGCACTTTGCGATACTTTTGCAGCAATAACACATGGAAATCACCATAATTCTCATTCTTATCGTCCTGCACGGCTTTTTAGTGTTGGGCGAAATTGCCCTGATCACGGCCAAGCGCGCCAAACTCGAAAGTGAAAAAGCCAAGGGAAGCCGCAATGCCGCCATAGCGGTAAGCTTGCTGGATAACATTAATAACTATTTGTCGGCCATGCAGATCGGGATTACCCTGATCAGCATTATTGAAGGTGCCTATGGTGGTGTAAAAATTGGAGAACAACTTTCCCCACTTGTTGCCCAAATCCCCATCCTGGAGCCATATGCCGACCAAATATCCATCTCGCTGGTCGTAACTATCATTACCTACCTCTCCCTGGTCGTGGGTGAATTGGCCCCAAAATATATTGCGATTCAGCATGCGGAATCACTGGCGCTGACTTTTGCCCCGGTTATGGACCTCATCACACGCGTAACCGGTCCAATTTCCTCCTTTCTGAGTTGGTCTACCAAGTTGTTTATGCGCATGTTGTTTATTAAACCCAATGTGGAGCAAAACATCTCCGAGGAAGAGATCAAACTGATGGTCAAAATGGCCAACCAGCAGGGCGTACTCGAGCAAAAAGAGAGCGAATTCATTCAAAATATCCTGCGCTTTTCCGATCGCGATGCGTATACCATCATGACGCACCGGAACGACCTGGAATGGGTGGACATCAATTCCCCTGCGGAGCAAACAAACCGGATTATCCGCGAGAGC
The DNA here is from genome assembly GCA_964484205.1 of uncultured Saprospiraceae bacterium. Taxonomy (GTDB): domain Bacteria; phylum Bacteroidota; class Bacteroidia; order Chitinophagales; family Saprospiraceae; genus M3007. Next base: position 73,576 of record CAZAEZ010000023.1, read on the forward strand.
GGCTATACCAAATTTCTGGTTTGCGATGGTGATGTGGAAAATATTCTGGGCGTGCTCAAACTGCGCGATTACATTGATGCCAGTAAAAAACCGGGGTTTGACCTGCGCGACATCATCACGCCACCACTCTACGTTCCGGAAACGATGAACGCCCTGAAAATCCTTGAACGCTTCCGGAAAGAGCGCAACTATTTTGCCATTGTCGTGGACGAGTATGGCTCTATCCAGGGCATCATCACGTTGCACGACCTGACAGAGAATATTTTTGGCGCACTGCCAGACATGGATGACATTGAAACTCCGGCGATTATCACCCGGGAAGACGGTAGTTTGCTTGTTGAAGGCGGCATACCAATTGATGAGTTGCGGGAAACAGTCGAACTGCACGAATTTGAACAGGAAGACGCGGACTATGCCACCCTGGCAGGCTATATTTTATACAAACTCAGTGAAATACCGCGTGCCGGCGACTATTTTGAAGCCGAAGGCTACCGCTTTGAAATTGTGGACATGGATAAAAGTAAGATCGATAAAGTGCTGGTAAGCCGGCTAGCGGAGTAGTTTCCCCTTCCAAAAAACAGCTTGAAAATCCAACGTAAGATCACTTCCTGCGTTCCGTCACAAAAACCAGCAAATCCCGCAACGACTGCCGTGCCGGGCTGTCGGGCACCCCATCGAGCAGATCAAATGCTTCCTGCCGGAATCGGTACATGGCCTCCCTGGCGTATTCCAATCCACCGCTTTCCCGGACAAACTGAATGACCTCATCGACTTTTTCAGTCTTGTCACTTTCATTTTTCACCAAATTTATAATGTGCCTGCGCATCGGCCTGCTTGCTTTGGAAAGGGCGTAAATAAGCGGCAAGGTCATTTTTTTTTCTTTAATATCGATCCCGAGCGGTTTGCCAACATCGTCGTCGCCGAAGTCGAACAAATCATCCCGTATCTGAAATGCCATTCCGGTTTTCTCCCCGAACAGCCGAATACGTTCGATATCTGCTTCGTTCGTAGCCGTACTTGCAGCACCCGCACTGCAAGCGGCAGCAATCAGCGAGGCGGTTTTCTGGCGGATGATTTCGTAGTAAATGTCCTCCTTGATGTCGAGCCGGCGCGCTTTTTCCATTTGCAACAGTTCGCCCTCGGCCATTTCCTTAACTGCCTGGCTCACAATGGCCAACAATCGGAATTGCTCCTGGCGCACACTGAGCAACAGCCCCTGGGAAAGCAAAAAGTCGCCGACCAAAACGGCAATCTTGTTTTTCCAAAGCGCATTGATCGAAAAAAAGCCGCGGCGTTCGTAGGCATCGTCCACCACATCGTCGTGGACAAGGGTTGCCGTATGCAAGAGCTCAACCAGGGATGCCGCAGTGTACGAGGCTTCGGTGATCGGGCCGAAAAGCCGCGCACTCAGCAGTACCAGCATCGGCCGAACTTGTTTGCCTTTGCGCTGGACGATATACCAGGTGACCTTATCGAGCAGCGGGACCTGGCTGCGCATGGCTTCGCGAAACCGTTGTTCGAAAACGTCCAACTCGGCGGCTATCGGCTGTTTGATGGTGTCGAGGCGCATGCGTGCCTGTGGTTTCAGTTTTGATGGTTCCTGGCCGGGTCAAGCCATAAAATTTTGTTGTAAAACAGCGCGAAGGTAGGAAGGTTGGTTTAGAATACGGGATTGTTCTGTTGGCGAGTTCGACGGCCTGCTTATCCCACACGCAATAAAAAAGTAAAACGGGTATTCCGCGCTCCCCGCGCACTCCGTTCGAAGTAAAATTTTAATAAAACTGCCGGCGAAACACGTGAATTGCCGGCAAGAAATACAAACGCAAGTAAGGATCGTTTCAATTCCGGCAAGGTATTTTGCATAACACCTAAAAAAGTGATTCCCCCGGCGACTACCGTTTCTTTTTTTACTCCCTGATTTTCAGAATTTTTTACGATTATTTTTGTTAAACCTACCCTTTGAAATGCAATATGTGTGTCTGTGTTGTCACCAGTTTACACCAGTATTTTTGTTTTCAGAATTCACGTTTAAAAAATATCGACTTATGAAAAAATCACTGCTTTTGCCCTGCCTGATGCTTTTGCACCTGCCAATGGCTTTTTCCGAAATCGTATTGCTAACCCAACGATTGAACGAGTGCGATGAATATTGGGAAGTAAAAGTGATTGAATTGGACGAGGCGGGCAACGTCGTTAAAAATATTACCCTGGCATCGGGCACCTACGATCATTGCAGCACCCTGGCACCCAGCGACGACAAGACAGAATCCGGCGCTGCACCTCCCGGCAAACTGACCTTCAAAAAAATGACCGCCGATGGCATAGCCTTCCATCTTTTCCCCAACCCGGGTACCGGCGTTCGCACCGTGCATTTCCGCTCCGAAAAAAATCTACAGGATGCCACTTGCAACGTGGTATTACTGGATATTTCCGGCAAGGAACGCGCCGTATGGGAAGGTACGCTTGCAGGTAAGGAAGGCACCCTGGATAAGCTTGATTTTGAATATTTACCGGATGGTAATTATTACCTCATTTTTAAGATCAAGGGGTATAAACCCGTGACAACCCAACTGGTAAAATACAGCGATGCGCGGCGTTAGCGCTTTCCGGTACATCGTTTTGGAAATGGGCACATATCGCAGCCCGCAACGCCACAAACCTAATTATGAAAACAAATTAAACGCACCGGCACACCGGACATAATAGCTTTTTGAATATCAAAATCCTATGCGTCCTATGCACCCTGCTGCTGATGAATTGCCTGCCCTACTTCCCGAACATAAGCCGGTAGTGCATCAATATCCGCAGCACCCGTCCGGAAATTCACAATACACATGCGCAGCACGAAGACCCCATTCAGCACGGCATTAGACATAAAAAAAGAACCGCCTGCCTCCATGTGGTTCAGAATAGCCTGATTCAGCTGATTGAGGTAGGCCTCGGTTTCCGAGACGCCGGTTTGACCTTTCAGCGACGGTGGTACATACCGAAAAGTGGTGATGCTGAGTTCGGTTGAAAAAACCTCAAAATCGACCTCGGCCCGGAGTACATCGAAAGCGTACCGGACAAGCGCAATATCTTCCCGGATGAGTTGGCGGTGACCTTCCATGCCGAGGTGTTGGGCGGAAAGCCAAACTTTCAGGGCCCTGAATCCGCGCGAGTTTTGAGGGCCGTAGTCCACAAAATTCAACCGGGTTTGTTCAAAATTGTAATAGGGTGGGTGGTAGGAAAAAGCATCGGTCAGGTGCCGTGGGTTTTTAACCAATGTACAGCCGGCTTCCAGCGGGGCATACAGCCACTTATGCGGATCGACGGCCAGCGAGTCGGCTTTTTCCAGGCCCGAAAACTGCGCCTTCAGCTCCGGCAAGGCACTGGCAAAACCACCGTATGCACCATCAACGTGGAACCACAGCCCGTATTTTTCGCAAATTACCGCCAGTGCATCGAGTGGGTCCACGGCCCCGGTGCTCACCGTGCCCGATGTACCGACTACGAGAAATGGCTGATTACCTGCCGCTTTGTCCGCCTGTATTTTTTCTTCCAGCAAGGCCGGATCCATCCGTTTCTGAGCATCGGTGCCGATCCAGCGAATACTGTCGGTACCCAGCCCGTACAAATCGGCAGCCTTTTGTACCCAGGTGTGAGTTTCGGCCGAGCAATACAGCACGAGATTAGGGCCAATATGGCGCAGGCCGCTTTTCCGGGCATCCGTTCCGGTAGCAGCACGCAAAGCAGCCAGGAAGCCTACGTAATTGGCCATATTGCCGCCACTCACCAGCAAACCGCCACCGGCAGGGTAGCCCATAAACCGGCCAATCCAGTCGACCGTCTGCTTTTCAATTTCCGTGGCAACCGGCGACAAAACATAGGCGCCCACATTGGGATTGACCGCCGCGGCAAGCATATCGGCTAAAACGCCCATCGGCGCCGGCGAGGAGGTGATATAACCCCAGAATTTCGGATGACCGTTAAACAACGAATGGTCGAACAGCAAACGGGTGGTTTTTTCCAACAAGGCGACGGCATCCTGGCCACTTTCGGAATCGGGAGCCAAAGCTTGCAACATGCTTCGGATCGATTCATCGCTTTCCGTTGTGGTTACTGCTGCATGGGGCAAGCCTTCGAGTTGTTGTGCAATTCGTTCGACCAGGGCATGACCAAGTTCCCGAAATGTGTCGGCGGACAAATTGATTTTATCGAGCCGAACGGCAGGCTTTTGCTTTACAGATGTCATAAATTTTACTTTTACTATGCGTTAATGCCATCATTTTAACAGGTAAGAGCCTAAAGCAAGAAAGGCGAGGCCTTTGATCGTACACCAACAAAGGTAAATGATGAGGGCAGTCTTGCCATGTCTTTTCAATTTGTCGCGCAGCATGATCATTTGAATTTTTATGGATGTATTGACCTGAACTTATCGGGCACAAGTATAGCCGCTATACCCGCGCATTTCCCAGCGCACTTGATTCAGCCGCCGGGAAATTGCGTAAAATGCCGGATAAAATGAGTCCGTGCACTTCGGCCCGTGTACTCAAACGCAGACCGCGTTGCCAGTCTTTTCTTATGGGTTTAGCGTGCTTGCCCGCAGAAGCGAATTTTCAAGACAAGCCATACACACGCAACAGCGAAAACCTCCTGCGGCTCATCTACCAGTTGCTGGATTTTTCCAAACTGGAACCCGGCACCATGCCGCCTAACCTGGTGCGCCACGACATCAACGTGTACCTGCAATATCTCGTGGAATCGTTTTACCAGGCTGCCAGGCTGCGGAGGTGACGAGGTAGTATGCAGGTGAATTCCGGTCTGCACAATCCGGTAAGGACGACTCATCCGAATCAGGGGTACAAATTCGCTGTTAAAGCCCATAGGGCTGTCACTCTTGTAGAAATCAGGACAGGAAAAATGATAGCACCGTAGGTGCGACATTATAATGGCACTTTAACCCCCTGATTCGCATGACTCATGTTTGACACGACTCCGGGCAAGGGCAAAAACTGACCACCATCACCTCCCTCGCTGAGCGCGCTCAACCTCCCCGTTTTGGCACAAACCTACCTTTGAACTTTCTCCAGGTTTGTGAAATTCCGCGCCATGCCCACACCATTCGATAGCACGGCTCCTGCTGATTTACGCCAGCACGCCGAAGGCACCGGCCCCGTCCGCCGGCGCCACCCGATTTACCTCGACATGCTTCCTCCCTGCAACCACGCCTGCCCGGCCGGCGAAAATATCCAGGCCTGGCTGGCACATGCCCAGGCGGGCCGCTACGAGGAAGCCTGGCAAGAGATCATGGTCAACAACCCCATGCCCGCCATCCACGGCCGGGTGTGTTACCACCCCTGCGAAGACGGTTGCAACCGCACCCACATTGACAATCCGATAAGCATTCACGCCATCGAGCGCTTTCTCGGCGACCTGGCGCTTGAAAAAAACTGGGCGCCCCGTTTCGAAGCCCGGCCCGGCGGTAAACGGGTACTCGTCATCGGCGCCGGGCCCAGCGGCCTCTCAGCGGCCTACCACCTCACCCGGCTAGGCCACACCGTGGAAATTCGCGAAGCCGGCCCCCTCGCCGGCGGCATGATGCACTTCGGGATACCTGCGTACCGGCTGCCGCGCAACATCCTGCACCAGGAAGTGGAACGCATCGAAAAAATGGGCGTCAACATCGTACTCAACCACAAGGTGGAAGATGTGCTGGCTGAAAAAACTGCCGGCAAGTTCGACGCCGTGTTTATCGCCGTGGGCGCCCACATCGGTAAAAAAACGGGCATTCCGGCCCGCGATGCCGGGCAGGTGCTCGATGCCGTGAGCTACCTGCGCGACGTGGAACTCGGCCGGGCGCCCAAACTCGGCCGGCGCGTAGCCATCTACGGCGGCGGCAACACCGCCATGGACGCCGCCCGTACCGCCAAACGCCTGGGCGCCGACGAAGCGCTCATCATCTACCGCCGCGACCGGGAGCACATGCCTGCCCACGATTTCGAAGCCGGCGCAGCCCTGGCCGAAGGCGTGAAAATTCACTGGCTGCGCACCATCAAAGAAATTGATCAAACCAGCTTCACCGTGGAGGTCATGCGCATCGAAAACGGCCGGCCCGTGCCAACCGGCGAATTCGAAACGCTCGAAGCCGATGCCCTCATCATGGCCCTCGGCCAGGACACCGATACCGGCTTCCTGCGCCAGGTGCCCGGCATTGAATTCAAAGACGACGGCACGGTTGTCGTCGGTCCCGATATGATGACGGGCCATGCCGGCATTTTTGCCGGTGGCGACATGGTGCCCAGCGAACGCACGGTGACGGTGGCGGTCGGGCACGGCAAAAAAGCGGCACGTTACATCGACGCGTATTTACGCGACACCGCGTACACGCCGGCGCCAAAAAACCCCATCGTCGGTTACGAACGGCTGCACATGTGGTATCAAACGGATGCTCCGCAACAGGCGGAACCCCACCTGATCCCGGAAGTAGCCGTGCAGGATTTTACGGAAATCATGGCCGGCTTGAGCGCTCGCGAAGCACAGTACGAAGCCCAGCGCTGCCTGTCGTGCGGCAACTGTTTCGAATGCGACGGCTGCTACGGCGCCTGCCCCGAAGATGCCATTATCAAACTGGGTCCCGGAAAACGCTACCATTTCGACTACGATCGCTGCACGGGCTGCGCCGTTTGTTTTGAGCAATGCCCCTGCCATGCGATTGAGATGGTGCCGGAAGGCACTTAGAATTTTATGTCGAACTCCTAACCTGAAGTTGATTGAAGTTTTCTGCGCATCAACCCCACCCCCATCCCCTCCCCCAGCGGGGAGGGGGGCTTGCCCTCTAACTAATGCCTGATTGCGTTTACGAAATCAAAAAGTAAAACGAAATCGGGCCCCCCTCTCCTTTGGGGGAGGGGATGGGGGTGGGGTTGATGCGCGCCAATCCACAACAAACTAGCGTAAAAAACGCCATGTCAAAAAAAGCAAAACAAGTTACCATAGACGGCAATGAAGCCACTGCCTACGTAGCCTACCGGGTCAACGAAGTGTGTGCCATCTACCCCATCACGCCCTCCTCGACGATGGCCGAACTCGCCGACGAGTGGTCGGCGAAACAAGTGCCCAACATCTGGGGCAATGTGCCGGAGATCATCGAAATGCAAAGCGAAGGCGGCGCAGCGGGCGCCGTGCATGGCGCCCTCCAGACCGGCGCGCTCACCACGACGTTCACTGCTTCGCAGGGGCTCATGCTCATGTTGCCCAACCTGTACAAGATTGCCGGCGAACTCACCAGCGCGGTGCTGCATGTAGCCGCCCGCTCGCTGGCTGCCCAGGCACTGTCCATCTTCGGCGACCACAGCGATGTGATGGCCGCCCGCCCCACCGGTTTTGCCTTGCTGGCTTCGGCTTCGGTGCAGGAAGCCCACGACATGGCCCTGGTTTGCCAGGCCGCCACCCTGAAGGCGCGCATCCCCTTCATCCACTTTTTCGACGGCTTCCGCACCTCGCACGAGGTGAGCAAGATCAGCCTGATTTCGGAAGATCAGATGCGCCTGATGCTTGACGACAAACTCCTGTACGCACACCGCCAACGCGGCCTCAACCCCGACAATCCCGTCGTGCGCGGTACCGCCCAAAATCCCGACGTGTATTTCCAGGGCCGCGAAACGGTGAATCCCTTTTATGAAAAAACGCCCGGCATCGTGCAGGATGCCCTCAACCAGTTTGCCAAACTTACCGGCCGCCAATACCAACTCTTCGACTACCACGGCGCTCCCGATGCCGAACGCGTGCTGGTCATCATGGGTTCCGGCGTTGAAACGGCCGTCGAAACGGCCAAAGCGCTGGCTGCCGCAGGGGAAAAAGTCGGTGTCATCCAGGTGCGGCTCTACCGGCCCTGGGCCAAGGAAGCCTTTTTGAGTGCATTGCCGAAAACCGCCATTGCAATCGGCGTTTTAGACCGCACGAAAGAACCCGGCGCCAGCGGCGAGCCGCTCTACACGGATGTGGCCACCACGCTGGCCGAGGCCTTTTGCTGCGGGCACAAACTCACCATGCCGCGAATGATCGGCGGGCGGTACGGGCTCTCGTCCAAAGAATTTACCCCGGGCATGGTCAAAGCCGTTTTTGACGAGTTGGGAAAAACCAAGATGAAGAACAATTTCACTATTGGGATTCACGACGACGTTTCGCACACCAGCCTGGACTTCAATGCGGATTTCAGCCTGAACGAAAAAGACACCACGCAGGCCATCTTTTTCGGCCTCGGCGCCGATGGTACCGTGGGCGCCAACAAAAACAGCATCAAGATCATTGGCGAAAACACCCCGCTGTACGCCCAGGGTTATTTTGTGTACGATTCGAAAAAATCAGGCGCGCGCACGGTGTCGCACCTGCGTTTTGGCCGGCAACCCATCCGCGCGCCGTACCTGATCCGAAAGGCCGATTTTTTGGCCTGCCACCAGTTCAATTTTTTGGAAAAAGTAGAAATGCTGCCGCTGGCGCGCAAAGGCGCCACGTTTTTGCTGAACAGCCCATTCAACAAATCCGAAATCTGGGATCAACTGCCACGGCCGGTGCAGGAGGAGATCATTGCCAAGGATCTGAAATTCTTCGTCATCGATGCCTCGGAAGTGGCCCGCAGTGTCGGCATGGGCGGGTACATCAACACCATCATGCAAACCTGCTTTTTTGCACTTTCCGGGGTGTTGCCGAAAGACGAGGCCATTGCGCAGATCAAAAAATACATTGAAAAAACCTACCAGAAGCGCGGGCAGGCAGTGATCAGGAAAAACTTTGCCGCCGTGGACGCAGCGCTGGACCACCTGGAGGAAGTCATTGTGCCCAAAAAAGCCAACAGCAAACGCCCCCTGCCACCAACAGTTCCGGAATCGGCGCCGGTGTTTGTGCAGGAAGTTACGGCGGTTATGATGCGCGGGCACGGTGACGAGCTGCCGGTGAGTAAACTGCCCGCCGACGGCACCTACCCCAGCGGCACGACCAAATGGGAAAAGCGGAACATCGCCGACTTTGTGCCGGTATGGGAGCCCGACATTTGCATCCAGTGCGGCAATTGCAGTTTTGTGTGTCCGCACAGTGTGATCCGTTCCAAGTTTTACCATGAGGCGGAACTCCAGGGCGCGCCCGAAGGCTTCCAGTCGGCGCCCATCAGCGCCCGGGGTTTCCCCGAAACACGCTACACCCTGCAGGTGTACGGCGAAGATTGCACCGGTTGCTACCTCTGCGAAGAAGTGTGCCCCGCCATCAGCCTGACCGACCGTACCACCAAAGCCATCCACCTGGAACCCAAGGAAACGGTGCTTGAACAGCAAAAAAACAACATCGGATTTTTCGAACAATTGCCGCTGAACGAGCGCGGAAAGGTGGATTTCGGTTCGGTGCGCGGTACGCAATTCCTGGAACCCTTGTTTGAGTTTTCAGGCGCTTGCGCCGGCTGCGGCGAAACGCCCTACCTCAGTCTGCTCTCCCGACTGTTCGGCGACCGCCTGATCGTGGCCAACGCCACGGGTTGCTCTTCCATTTACGGCGGCAACCTGCCCACTACCCCCTGGACGACCAACAGCGAAGGCCGCGGCCCCGCCTGGTCGAACTCGCTGTTTGAAGACAATGCCGAATTCGGGTTGGGCATGCGCATCAGTGTGGACAAACAAACCGGCCTGGCGCGGGATTTACTCCAGCAACTGCGCACCGAGATCGGCGCCGATTGGGTTGGTAAAATTCTGGATGCCCCGCAAAGCACAGAGTCCGAAATCCGGGCCCAACGCGAGCGCCTGGCCGTGCTGAAAACCATGTTGTTGAAAATGAAAAACCCGGTCGCGGAAAACCTGCTCTCGGTGGTCAACAACCTGGTGCGCCGCAGTGTGTGGCTCGTGGGCGGCGACGGCTGGGCTTACGATATCGGCTCGGGCGGGCTCGATCACGTGCTGGCCAGCGGCCGCAACGTCAATGTGCTGGTGCTCGACACGGAAGTGTACTCCAACACCGGCGGCCAAATGTCGAAAGCGACGCCGACGGCTGCCACGGCAAAATTTGCCGCTGCCGGCAAACGAGTAGGCAAAAAAGACCTGGCCATGCAGGCCATTTCTTACGGCAATGTGTACGTAGCGCAGGTGGCCATGGGCGCCAACCCACAGCAAACGCTGCTGGCCCTGCGCGAAGCGGAAGCCTACGACGGCCCCTCACTGGTGTTGGCGTACAGCCACTGCATCGCCCACGGGATCGACATGCGCAAAGGCCTCGACCAGCAAGACCGCGCGGTGGCCAGCGGCTACTGGCCCCTCATCCGGTACAACCCCGAGCTGCGCCGCGCCAGCCGCAACCCTTTCGTGCTGGATTCGCCGCGGCCGACCATGGCACTGAAAGATTATGCGTACAACGAATTGCGGTACAGCATCCTGGCCCGCACGAACCCGGAAGAGGCCGGCCAGCTGATGCAACTTGCCCAGGAAATCGCCGATTTGCGCTGGAAAACCTATGAAGACATGGCCGGCTGGGAAGCGAAGGCTTTTCAACCGGGCTAGGAATAGTAAGTAAATAAAATCAATAAAAAATGGCATTCGATCTTAGCACAACATACATGGGCCTGAAACTCGACTCTCCAATTGTCGTTTCGGCCTGCCCCTTGTCGGAAGAACTCGGCAACATCGTTCAGATGGAAGATGCCGGCGCCGGCGCTGTGGTTTTGTTTTCGCTGTTTGAGGAGCAAATCCGCCGCGAACAGGAGCGGCTGGCCAACATCCAAATGGCCACCACGAATGTGTTTGCCGAAGGCCTCGACTATTTCCCGGCAGCCGAGGACTACAGCGTGGGGGTGGAGGAATATTTCAACCTCATCCGGCAGGCCAAGGAGCGCGTGGACATTCCCATTATCGCCAGCCTGAACGGTATCACCCCCGAGGGCTGGATCGATTATGCCCGGCAGATCGAGCAGGCCGGCGCCGACGGACTGGAGATCAACGTGTTTTACATCGCCGCCGACCTGCACCAGAACGGGCAGATGGTCGAGTCGCGCTACCTGGATATCGTGGAAACGGTGCGCGCCACGGTGTCGATCCCGATTGCGGTTAAACTGAATCCGTACTTCAGCGCCATGGGTCACATGGCCCGCCAGTTGGTGCTTGGCGGCGCCAATGGATTGGTACTGTTCAACCGCTTTTACCAGCCCGATTTCGACATCAACAGCCTGCGCGTATTGCACAACCTCCAGTACAGCGAGTCGAATGAGATACGCCTGCCGCTGCTGTGGATTTCCGTGTTGTCGGGCCGGGTCAATTGTTCGCTGGCGGCCACTACCGGTGTGCAGGGCGCCAACGAGGTGATCAAATACCTGCTCGCCGGCGCCGATGTGACCATGACGGCTTCGGCGCTGTACAAACACGGTATCCCGTACATCAAAACGATGAATCAACAGGTAAAAAACTGGATGCGGGAAATGCAGTTCAGGTCGGTCGACGCCTTCAAAGGTGTGCTCAACCAGGAAAACGTGGCCGATCCGGAAGCGTTTGAGCGGGCGAATTATATCCGGATTTTGGAGGGGGCGAAACCCTGAACCTGTCAGGTGGAAATTTTAAAATCGGGCTTGCCGCGGCAAGCCCGATTTTAAAATTTCCACCTGACAGGTTTGATCCCGGATTGCCTCCAGGTAAAATATTCAGACTTTTGCAGGATGAAAACCACCCGTCACTTCCTCCTCATCCTGCTCGCCTTCCAGGCCTGCCGCTGCGCCCAATCGGGCCAGATATCGCTTCAGGCCGCTGCCCTGCCCAACACCGGAAAAATGAACGGCCTGACCCTGGTGGCGCCACCTGAGCCCTTTCCCGAAAATCCCATGCCGGCCGCCAAAGCCGCCGGCGCCAACTGGATCGCCGTGGTACCGTACGCCTTTACCCGTTCCGGGACTCCCGCCGTACGCTATTCCGGCAAAAACCACTGGTGGGGCGAACGCCCGGACGGGGTACGCGAAACTATTCGCCTGGCCCATGAAGCCGGCATCCGGGTGATGCTCAAGCCGCAGGTGTATGTCCCGCGTTCCTGGACGGGGGCGCTGGAATTTGAAACGACGGCGGACTGGGCGTTGTGGGAAACGGATTACGAGCAGTACATCCTGGGCATGGCTGCCCTGGCCGATTCCTGTCAGGTGGATTTGTTTTGCATCGGCACGGAGCTCCGAAAATCGGTGGCGCAACGCCCGGAATTTTGGCGCAGCCTGATAAAAAAAGTGCGCGGCGCCTATTCCGGCAAACTGGTATACTCCGCCAACTGGGACGACTGGGAGCAGGTGCCTTTTTGGCAACAACTCGATTTTATCGGCCTGAGCGGCTATTTTCCCCTGGTGGAAGGGGCCACGCCGGAAGTGGCGGCACTGAAATCTGCCTGGAAACCGGTTTGTCAACGGCTTGGGGAATTCAGTCGTCAGCATCAACGCCCTGTGCTCTTCACCGAGTACGGCTACCTCAGCGTAGACGGCGCCGGCTGGCGCAACTGGGAACTGGAAAACGGCGTGCGCAACCGCGCAATCAACGAGCAGGCACAAGCCAACTGCCTGGAAGCCTTGCTCTCCACCCTGCAAGCCGAACCGTGGTGGGCCGGCGGATTTCTCTGGAAATGGTTCCCCAACGGCCGCGGCCACGAAGGCTACCCGGAGCGCGATTATACGCCGCAAGGGAAGGTTGGGGAAGTGGTGTTGCGGCGGTGGTATGGGGGCTAACCTGTCAGGTGGAAATAAAAAACGGGTTTGCCGCGGCAAACCCGTTTTTTATTTCCACCTGACAGGTTTTAGATCAAGTGCAGGGGTAATGCCACCATCAAACAGAAACTTCATGCCTGGACTTCTTGCAAAGGCAAGTATTGCTCATCCATAATAGTGGCCGCAAAAGCCAGTGCCTCCAGGATATCTGCTTTTTCCAAAAATGGAAAATCGGCCAGCAATTCTTCCTGGCTCATTCCTCCGGCCAGGTATGCTAAAAGGGTAGTTACCGGGAAACGCATCCCGCTGATACAGGGTTTACCCCCACAGACTTCCGGGTTCATCGTTATACGTGAATATTTCGGATGTTGTAATTCCATAGTACCGTTCAAACAAGTTTACGTACAAAAATAGTTCTGTTTAAACGTACTGACATACTATTCCCTTCCTCAATCCACTCGTAGCAATTTCCCAACCCGCTGCCGTTTCCCCTCGCACCAAATTTCAAAAAAATACATGCCCGCAGGCAAGGTTTGCATATCCAACGCCGTCACAGCCTGCGTTGGATCAAACGCCAAATCGCGCTGCAAACGCCCGGTGCCGTCGAACAGCCGGAACCGCCCTTGGCCGCTGAACTGCCGGTTTGGAATGATTTTCAATACCGTCTGCACCGGATTCGGAAAAACCGAAAAGGCCGGCAAGGGCGTGGGCGGCGCCGTGGTGTTGACGACCGGGGAGCAGGGCTGGCCGGGGTTGTCAATCGGGCCGAGGCGAAAATTTGGGAAGGAAGGCATGGAGGCGCCGCTGGGTGTAGGCAGCGGCAGGCCGCGCTGCTCCACATTGCAGGCCATGCCGGGTTCATCGGGATTGTGGATGACGTGGAAAAAGCGAGTATCACCACCCCCTAATCCATATATCTTACAATCGGGGCCTAATTGCAACTGATAAAATAGTGTCGGAATTGGGGAGGCATAGCCATCCCACTCTGCCACTACAGTCTGAGAAGCACTGATATCTGAGGCCCATAAATCCAACTGGTATAGAAACTGGCGGCAGCCCAGATAAATAAAACGCCCGTTGGGAGATACCGCGCAGCCTATTTCTCCAATAACCGGCTGAATACCGTAATCAAAGGCAATTGTATCGAATTGGGTAATTACACCGGCCTCCCGGTCAAAGGAATAAACCATGACGGGGTGGCGGGGGTTGGTGCGGTATATTTTAGAGCCGTCCGGGGAAAAGACGATTTGGCCATCCGATTCAGTTTTGTAGTCAGGCGTGATGCCGATTTTTTGGGTCAGTGTATCCACAATTCCATTTTCTGTAAACTTGAGAATATAAAACGCATTATTCTTTCGCCGGGGAGTGACTATTCACCAATCCTCCCCAGTTGAAGTTTTAACGGCAGCCAGTTTGCCATACGACAATGTATCGTTCAATACAGGAATATTTTTTTGTGAAACTTTCCCAACACCATTATTCAAGCGCATATCAACGACACTGTAGAGCAGGTTCTCTGTAAATACATCAGTTGGATTATTTATAAGTTTCATCTGCTTGTGAAAAAGATAGTATATGCTGTCAGAATTGGGCAACGGCAAAAACAAGGCACTTTGAATACCTGACGCATATCCATCTTTATTTTGAATACAGGATATGTGATGAACATTGCCAGGATTTATATTATCTCCATTCTCAAAAATTTCATCATTAGCTCGCGCAATTTTGCATCCATTAGAATAAGCAATTAATTGGCCTGCTGGATCACAAATGCTAGCGTTACAAACAAACATGTTCAGATCCCGGTACCGGTAGGTAGCGGTCACCGGCTTTTGATTAAAGTCAATCAAAATGCCGCCATGCGTAGTAGTCGCGGGGGTATTGCTGTCGCCGGACACCCAGATGTAGTCGTGTTTTTGGGCATGTACGGCTTGTGTCAAGCTTAGCAGCAGAAAATAAAGGGCACGGCTTTGCATTGGTTGGAGCAAGTTTTTAAAACCTGTCAGGTCGAATTTGAGCCAAAACAGGCTTTGCCAGGCAAAGCCTGTTTTGGCTCAAATTCGACCTGACAGGTTAGTGATTCAAAAATCCATCCGCACCCGAACATTCACCCGCCGCCCGGTCAAATAATTCGGGATAGCATATTGCACATTTGTGATCGCCTTGATCCAGGTATTGGAAGCCTCGTTGGCGACTTTGAGCAGGTTGAACACTTCGAGGCTGGCCCAGGTGTTGCGCGTGAAGCGCAGGAAGTGTTTGGGGCGCCGGTTGCGCCATTCCTGTTTCCAGAGTTGAAATCCAAAGCCGATGTCCACGCGGTGGTACGGCGTGAAGCGGTACGGGTTGCGGTAAATCACGTTGTTGTCCACCACACCAAACGGCAGGCCCGTACCCACGGTAAAATTCAGGTGCATGCGGATGTTTTTGTTGCGGCGCAGGTAATCCTGAAAAAAGGTGGACAGGGTGAGGAAACGGTCCGTCGGGCGGGGCACGTCTTTCACATTGCGGCCTTCGGTGTCGCCCAACTCCCGGATTTGGTGCTGCACACCGTCGATAGCTTCCCGGGTGCGCAGCAGCGAGAGGTTCACCCAGCTTTCAGCGCCGGGCACAAACTCGCCGTTCAAACGAATGTCGATGCCGGTGGCGTATCCCCGCGAGTCGTTGGCCCCGGCGTAGCGGATGCGCACGTTGTCGAGGTCGTACGACACCAGGTCCCACATTTGTTTGTAATACGCTTCCGTGATCAGGCGCATTTTCACCGGACGCCGTTTTCCCCAAAGAAAATCGTAGGTAAAGCCCGCCACCACATGCGCCGATTTTTGCGCCTGCACATTTTTGTTCACTACGCCATTCAATTGCCGCAACTCGCGGTAAAACGGCGGCTGGAAATACAGACCTCCGGCCAAGCGGTACGACACGTCCTGCCGGATATTCAGCGGTTTGTACAGCATTTGCACCCGTGGCGTGACCAGCCAGCCCTGGTTCAAATCCCAGTACTGTCCGCGCACCCCGGCGGTCACCTGAAACTCGCGCACGCCGTCTTGCCGCCAGGTCCAGGTGTCCTGAAAAAAGGCGGTGATGCGGTTGCTGCTCAGGTCGTTTTTCGTTTTGAGCACACGGCGGACCAGCAGGAAATTCGTGTCGTAGGGCAGGGAGTACAGCGCCGAGTCGAGGCGTTCCCACTCGTTGATCTCATCCACTACGGCTTCGTTTTGCCACTTGACCGACCATTGCAAAAAATGGCTGCGTGTGAGGCCGGCATCCTGCAGGTCATTTTGCAGTTCGATGCCGCCGCGGTACTCGGCGTTGCGCACATCGAAGGTCAGGTAGTTCCGGATCCAGGTGTGCTGGGTGCCGGTGCCCAGGATGTTGACGATCTCACCGAATTCATCGGAGCCCAGGTTTTCCTCAATCTCGCCGAGGATGTAGTAGCCCAGAATGTCAAAACGCTCATTTTCCTGGCTACGCCAGGTAGAGGCCAGAAATTTGTGGAACAGCGGGTTGCGCTCCCTGTCAGGCAGGTAGGTCAGCGACACCCCGCCCATAGCCTGGGTAAAATCGTCGACCTCCTGGCCTTCAAAAGCCGTGCGCAGTTGCAATGCAAAGTCGATCAGGCCGAAGGCGCGCACCAGGCTTTCGGGTTCGAAACGGTACACCGAGCGATTGTAATTGCCGATGAGGCCAACCTGCCAGTCGCGGCTCAGGTCGTAGGTCAGGTAGGTCTGGATATCGTAAAAATCGGGCAGGTACTCGCCTTTCACGTCGAGGCTGCCAAGCAGGGTACGGGTGGTTTTATACCGCGCGCCGACGAGGTAGCGAAAAGCCTTGTACGGGTCGTTCCGGTTTTTCAAACTCCCCTCCACATGCGCCGTAGCGCCGAGCAGGCTGGCGCTCGCGCTGGCGCGCAAACTATCGGGGCGCTTGTATTTTACATCGAGCACCGACGACATTTTGTCGCCGTATTTCGCCTGAAAGCCACCCGAGGAAAACGACAGGTCGCGCACCAGGTCGATGTTCGGAAAGGTGAGGCCTTCCTGCTGGCCGGCGCGGATGAGCTGCGGCCGGTAAATTTCAAAATCGTTGACGTACACCAGGTTTTCGTCGTAATTGCCGCCCCGCACCTGGTACTGCGACGTTAGTTCGCCGCCGGCGCCGGTATTGGTGCCCAGGGCGATGTGCGGAAGCACGCTTTCGAGGTTGCCGGTAGAGCTGGGCAGCAGTTTCAGGTCTTCGATATTGCGTTCGCGCACCATGCCCGCGTCGTCGAGCCGCCGGTCGCGAATGATAACCTCCAGGTTCGACTCCGCCGGCGCCATGGCCACATCGAGGGCAAATCGGGCGCCGGGTTGGAGCGGCAGCACATCGGTATTGCTGTCCTTGTAGGCCACGCGACGAAAGCCCAAAATGACCCGCTGGCCAGCCGGCACCTGGATGGCGTAGTTGCCCTGCTCGTCGGTGCTGACGGCGGTGTTGGCATCTTTCACAAACACTGTCACAAACTCCACCGGCTGTTCCGTGGCGGCATCGGTGATGCGGCCGAAAACGGTGGCGGTTTGTTGGGCGGTGGCGGTGGTAGTCAGTAGGGACAGGAAGAACAGCAGGAATTGAATCCGCCTTGTCGACCCCACCCCCATCCCCTCCCCCCGGGGCTCCCGATTACCCAAATATTGAACGATTTTTTGGTGATGTATTAAACTTGAATTATGGTTTTTGACGGAACAATTCGCTCCGCCCTTGGTAACCCCACCCCCGGCCCCTCCCCAAGGGGGAGGGGAGGCGCGACGTACACCGTAGATTACACGATCACCATTGAACTTGGGGTAATAAAATGCGGTCGACGCTACGGCTCCCCGCCCCCTTGGGGAGGGGTTGGGGGTGGGGTTGACACGGCGGAGCCAAATTTGCCTACATCTGCTCATCGATTTCAATCCTATTGCAAACATTTCAACCAACTTTTGGGTAATCGAGAGCCCCCGGTGGGAGGGGGGCCTCCCCTCAAGATAATTGTCCATCCAAATATCGAGAGCAAAAAGTAGAGCGGAATCAAGCCCCCCTCCCCCCGGGGGGAGGGGATGGGGGTGGGGTCGAACCGGCAGGGCAAAATTTTTCATTATAAATCTGAGAATATGCTTCACGTTTATTTAGTGTTATCATTCCCGCACAGGCAGCACCTCCGCCACCACAAAAATGCTCCCGGTCACCACGATCAGGTCCTCCGGGGAGGCGGCGCGTTGAGCGGCGCGAAGGGCATTTTTTACCGAAACATAAGCCCTGCCGGAAAGACCCAAAGATGCCGCTTTTTCGTGCAGCGTAGTTGCTTCGAGGCCGCGCGGAATGTCGGCTTTGGCAAAATAATAGCGCGCCGAAGGTGGAAATAAAGCCAGCACCGGCTCCACCGACTTGTCGTTGACAAAACCGATCACAAAATGCAGCTGCCGGAACGGCGCCGATTTTATAGCCTCCAGGGTGGTGCGCAGGCCGGCTTCGTTGTGGGCGCTGTCGCACAGCACGGCGGGTTTTTGGCCGATGAGCTGCCAGCGGCCGATGAAGCGGGTGAGCCGTTTAAGATTTTTCAATCCCGTTTTGAATAGTTCAAGTTTTGCTTGCCCGCCGAAGCCTTGGCGTAGGCGGGCGGTTTCCGAACCCTGATCGCCCTTGTCCTCGATGTTCTCGCCGCGCGCCGGCAAATCGAGCAACTCCCAAGCCTGCAAGGCCGTGGTTACATTTTTGCGCAGAAAAGGACCGGCAGCATCCACATCCAGTTTTTCCAAAAAAAGTCGGCCTTGTTTGAAAACGGAAAAATGCGCGGTTTTCCAGTTGGGCGGACTGGACTCCCGCAATTCAAATTGTTGATCGGCAAACACGATCTCCGAGCCCGTTTCAGCGGCTTTTTTCAAAAAAACCGGCGCCGACTCGGGGTGCGTCTCTCCGATAACCACCGGCACACCCGGTTTGATAATGCCGGCTTTTTCCCCGGCAATCAACGGCAAGGTGTCGCCGAGCATGTTTTGGTGGTCGTAGCTGATGTTGGTGATCACGCTGAGCAGCGGGGTGATAATGTTGGTGCTGTCGAGGCGCCCGCCCAGGCCCACTTCCACGATGGCAATATCCACTTGCTCCTGCGCAAAATGGTCAAAGGCCATCGCCACGCAGAGTTCGAAAAAAGAGGGCTGGATTTCTTCGATTTTCGTGCGGTGTTTTTCCACAAAGTCCACCACCCGACACCGGGAAATATACTGCCCATCCACCTTGATGCGCTCGCGAAAATCCTTGTAATGCGGGCTCACGTAGAGGCCCGTTTTCAGTCCGGCAGCCTGGCAGGCCGCGGCCAGCATGTGGCTGACGGAGCCCTTGCCGTTGGTGCCGGCGATGTGCACACTTTTAAATTTCGTGTGCGGATCGCCCAGATAGGCACACAGGGCCAGGGTATTGCCCAGGTCTTTTTTGTACGCCGCGGGCCCTACCCGTTGAAACATAGGCAATTGGGCGTAGAGGTAGTTGAGTGCGTCGCGGTAAAGCATTTTGATTGCGGAGTTTCGAGTACGGAGTGCGGAGTGCGGAATACGGAGTGGTTCAACATTCCGGGAATTATGCCGCAAACATACGGAATACGGCGTGCGGAGTTTCGAGTGCGGAGTACGGAGTACGGAGTACGGAGTGCGGAGTGCGGAGTTTCGAGTGCGGAGTTTCGAGTGCGGAGTGGTTCACCATCCGAAGTCGGGAGCTTCCGTTACTTACTTTTTTCCGGAATGTTGAACTACTCCGCACTCGAAACTCCGCATTCCGCACTCGAAACTCCGCATTCCGCACTCGAAACTCCGTATGTTTGCACCGCTGCTGCTATACCCTTCATTTAAAACCTGGCGCGTGCGTTTTACGCTGTTTGCCTCCGGCAAAATAAAATCGGCGCTTAATCCAATTGCCTGCTTACATGAAAATCCTTTTTGTGCTCAACAGCCGAATCCCGACCAAAAGTTACGACGACGCCGAACGTGTCATGTGGTGGCTGGGGCTCCAGTTGCACGGCATGGGTCACGAGCCGATGTTTTTAGTAAAAAAAGATTCGGTGTGCCACTTTGGGCCTGTGTTTGTTCTTGATGAAAAGAAAATGTTTTCGGCGCAAATTCCGGAAAACGTTGACCTGGTCCATTTTTTTTACCGGCCGCCGGTTGAAAAATTTGACGTTGAAAAGCCCTATCTGATCACCAACTTTGAAAACAGCCTGGAGGCGGAAACTTTTGACCGCAACACGGTATTTCTGTCGGCAAACCATGCGGCGCGGCACGGCGGCAAGGTGTTTGTTTACCCGGGGCTTCATTTTCAGGAATACGGCGGCGTACTGCTCGATTTTCCGCGCAACTATTTCCATTTTCTGGGCGATGCCGCCTGGCGCGGCAAAAATGTGCGGGGCGCCATCGACCTGGCGTCCAAAGCCGGGGTGCGGGTGCATATTATCGGCGGCTCACGGGTCAATTTCCGCAAGGGCCTGCGCATCACCCTGAGCCCGAGTGCCCGCTTCCACGGGGTGCTGAACAGCGACGGCCGCAACATGATGCTCAACGGCTCCCGGGGCCTGCTTTTCCCGATCCTCACCCATGAGCCCTTCGGCCTGGCCATACCCGAAAGCCTTTATTTCGGCTGCCCGGTGATCGGGACACCCTACGGCGCTTTGCCGGAACTGATCTGCGACTACGGAAAAACGAAAAAACAACCGGCCCGCAAGCCGGGAACGGCCTGTACTTCCGACGTGGGCCTGCTCTCTGCCAAACACACCGACTTGCTGGAAGCCGTCCAAAACACCAGCCAATTCAAACCGGAACGTTGCCAGGAGTATGCGCTCGACTGTTTTTCTGCCCAACGCATGGCGCAGGACTACCTGCTGCTCTACGAAAAAGTGCTCAACGGGAAAGCGCTGCATGCCAAAGCGCCAACCATGCCGGAAGCGCCGGATACCTCGTTTTTGCCGATGGGCGAATGAAGCAGGGCCTGTAAACCATATTGAGTTACCGGTGTTTATTCGTCAATTCAAAAAGAGAAAAATGACCTGGTTACTGTACACCTTCATCACACTGGCCGCTTATGTCGGCATGGAATTTATGGCCTGGTTTACCCATAAATATTTGATGCACGGCTGGCTGTGGAACTGGCATGAAGACCACCACAAACCCAAACACGAGAAAGCAGGTTTTTTTGAAAAAAACGACCGCTTTTTTCTGGTTTTTGCCATTCCAAGTATGCTTTGCTACATGATCGGCGGGCTCACCGTACACTTCTGGGTGCTGTTCATCGGGGTTGGAATTTCCCTGTACGGCCTCACGTATTTTCTGATCCACGATGTGTACATCCACCAGCGGTTCAGCTGGTTCCGGCAGTTGGACAGCAAGTACTCCCGGGCTATCCTGCGGGCACATGGCGCCCACCACGCCAAAACTTCGAAAGAAGACTGCGAATCGTTCGGGCTGCTGGTTGTGGCGCCGAAGTATTTCCGGAAACGGGGAAAGAAGAATACAGGGGAATAAGAGGTCATAAGAGAATTTATTCGTCCTACGGCTTGTGCGGTTTCACATAAATGACTGATATACGTTTTCTGTTCAGATGTCTCCCTACGGTCGACATGACAGTCGCCTACTCTAAAAACTAAATTTTATCAGATTTCTCGCTACGCTCGAAATTGCGGCAGGGCGCAGGTAAAATTTCGAGCGTAGTGAGAAATCCGATGAATTGTGTTCTTTCTCTGCAGGTTGTCATGTCGACCCCGCCCTGCGGGGGAGACATCTGAATTATCCCGTATAGCAGTGAAACTCTAGAAGCCGTAGGACGAGTAAGGCTTCTCCGTCTACTCCGTGCCTCCGTGGTAATTAAACCCTAAAAATGATACCACTTGTTCCGGGGCGGCGGGTCCTGCTCATACCCGGACGCCAGGAGAATGCCCAGCGCCATTGCAACGATCAATACCAGTACCAATAACTGGCTCACTGCTGCAAACCAGCTGCCGGGCATGGCGCCGGCCAACAGCACGATCAGTAAGGCTGCAAGCGAAACGCCGATGGCTACGGTGCGGTAATGCATGGTTGCAATATTTAGTGATGAGTGATGAGTGGGTACAATATTCCGGTAAGGTGAACCACTCATCGTTCATCACTCATCACTCAAATGGTTCCCAATCTTCCCCCAAACCTTCCGCCGGATGCCAGAAATGCCGGTCGAAATTGGTTACCCGGTCGTTTTCAACTTGAACGCCCTCGGCTTCCAAAAGTTCACGCATCATCGTTGGCGTTGGGAAGTGATGCCGCCCGCTGAGTTCACCTTTGCGGTTGATCACCCGGTGCGCCGGTACGCCATCGCCGGCGAAGCTGTTGTTGAGCGCCCAACCGACCATACGCGCCGAGCCCAGGGCCAGAAAATCGGCGATAGCGCCATAGGTCGTCACCCGGCCAGGCGGCACCTGGCGGGTCACAGCGTACACCAGATCGTAATAGGTCGGTTGTTGCATGGTGTGCGAATTAAATAATTGAGTAAAAAACGTTTGTGTAGGGGCCCGCCTGTTTATTTTAGCCCAAATTTATCAAAATAAAATCCACGATTTCAATTTCCACATGCACTTACCGCTACTCGAAGATCTCCTCATACTGCTCAGTTTTTCCGTTGTCATAGTTTTTATTTTACAACGCCTGAAGCTGCCCTCCATCCTGGGTTTTTTGGTAACGGGCATGGTGATTGGTCCATATGGATTCAGTTTAATAGATGCCGTGGAGCAGGTGGAAATCATTTCCGAAATCGGGGTAATACTTTTGTTGTTTGTGATCGGGATGGAGTTGTCGATAAAACAACTTTCCGCCATAAAAAAGACCGTTTTCGTCGGCGGTTTTTTACAAGTGGGGATAACCGTTCTGGTGACCGGGGGCGCTTATTACCTGCTGGGCTATCCGGTAAACGAGGCCGTATTTGTCGGTTTTCTCTTTTCGCTTTCCAGCACGGCGATTGTATTGAAAGTATTTCAGGACAGAAATGAGATTTCCTCGCCACATGGCCGGAATGCACTTGCTATTTTGATTTTTCAGGACATTATTGTGGTGCCGATGATGCTGGTAACCCCAATAATGGCCGGTAAATCCACCGATATCACCCAGAGCGTTTTGTTGCTTTTGTTCAAAACACTGGTTGTTGTGGTCATCACCATTGTTAGTGCGCGGTACATCGTGCCACGGTTCATGCACATGATTGCGAAAACGAAAAGCAAGGAATTGTTCCTGCTCACTACCATAACCCTGTGTTTTGCCGTTGCTTTTTTGACTTCTGAGGCGGGGCTTTCGCTTGCGTTGGGCGCATTTCTTGCGGGGCTTATTATTTCCGAATCGGAATACAGCCACCAGGCTACCAGCATCATTTTGCCATTCCGGGAGTTATTTACCAGTTTCTTTTTTATTTCGATTGGTATGTTGCTTGATCTGCGTTTTTTCCTGGATCATTTTACCACGATAATGCTTCTGGTGGCGGGTGTTTATTTTGTAAAATCAATGATTGCATCCTTCGCCGTTGCGGTGCTTAAATACCCGGCCCGTATAGTTTTTCTCACTGGTTTGTCGCTGTTTCAGGTTGGTGAGTTTGCCTTCATCCTGTCCAAAGTGGGCATCCAGTACGGCTTGCTGACGGAAGCCACCAACCAGTATTTTCTGGCGGTGTCCATTGTCTCCATGTTGCTCACTCCTTTTGTGATCATTTTCGCCGAAGACATCACCAACTCCATCCTGAAATCTAAAATTGGCGGCGCATTAAGTAACAAACTGACAAAGAGCGAAATGGGCGCAGCCGTTGATACCAGCGAGCTGAAAAACCACCTGGTGATCATAGGCTACGGCATCAACGGCTCCAACCTGGCCAAAGCGGCCCGGTTCAGCAATATCCCCTACATCGTGCTCGAAATGAACGCCCAGATCGTACAATCGGAACGAAAGCGGAATACCCCCATCCTGTTTGGCGACGCCTCGCATCCGCACATTCTGGAGGCGGTGCAGATAAACCAGGCGCGGGCGGTGGTTATCGCTATTTCCGACCCTTTTGCCACCAAAGCCATCATCAGTAATATCCGCGCTGTCTCCCAATCGGTTTACGTGCTGGTACGCACCCGCTATGTGCGCGAGATCAACGAATTGTTTGCCCTTGGCGCCGACGAGGTCATCCCGGAAGAATTTGAAACCTCCGTGGAAATTTTTTCGCGGGTATTGCACAACTTCCTGATCCCGACGGAAGACATCGAGCAATTCATCGAACGTATCCGGGCCGACAATTACAAACTTTTCCAAACCCAGAAAAAACTGCCTAAAACCTTGAAACCCGTAAAACCGGCCGATTTTAAAGTGACCTGCATCCGTGTAAGCACCGACAGCGGCAGCCTGGTCGGCAAGCGCCTGGAGGAGTTGAACATTGACGCCGAATTCGGCGTCAATGTTATCGCCATTTCCAGGCATGGCAAACTGCTTACCAACCTGGACGCTGAAGAAAAACTATTGCAAAACGACCTGGCGTTCGTGCTGGGCGATCCCACCAATGTTGAAAACTTCCATAAGGCCGTGAGCATTCCAAAACGGTGAGGCAGCACCCCCACACCCCATAGCCATCAACTTAAGGCGACCAGGTTTGAAATTCAATTGATTACATGAT
>CAZAEZ010000024.1:0-91969 GCA_964484205.1 uncultured Saprospiraceae bacterium
AAACTAATTTGTCGCGTCTCCCCTCCCCCTTGGGGAGGGGCGGGGGTGGGGTTGATACGGGGATACCAAAAGTCGACAATTACCTGCCCCAAATCCCTTAAGTTGAGGGCTATGGGGGTTGGGGGTGGGGCCGACAACACCCAAAGCACCCCCAATTCACAACCAAACAAAAACAATTTCAGCACAAATACCCCACCCGAAACGCTCTCCGGAAACAACTTCGCCGCCAGCCAAAACACCGCCTGGCAAACCGGCGGGTACACGGTGTAATATTCCGGGGAGTTTAGCTTGGCGAATAACTCCGGAGTTATCCCGGTAAGCGCAAATTGATTTTCCATGAAATGCACCGGCGGATGCGCAAACGGATGAATGCCCTGGGCGGCCAGCCTGCCGTCCCACAAAAACCGGTAAAAATCGTCGGAAAGATTGGGAATGCTGAACAACAGGATAACCCGGAGCAAAACCCCCAGGCCAATCCACCAGCGCCGGTCAAATTGGGACCAATCCGGCCAGGTGATCAGCCAGGCGTACAGTGCGAAAAACAGGCCGTATGTGGAAATGAAGGCCGGGAAGTTTGACCGCTCCACGAAGTAGCCCAGGTAAATTGTCAGCGCAATAAATGCACCGGTGCTCGACAGTCGAATGGATAAACTGGAAAAAGCGGAAATGGCCGTGTGCATGGCTCAATCTTACGTCGAAAAATGCAAATTGAACGCCATTAAAACCCGTGAATGCTGAAAAATGCCGTCAATCCTGCCCTACCGGGCCCGCCGTTTGTTTTCAAACGAAAATTTGTGGTAGGCCCCGTTTACCGGTACTTCTACCAGGACCTTGTTCAAAAACGGCGACTTCCCGCGCACTTTGACGATTCCCTGAACGGCTTCGCCTGGGTAAATGGTATGGGTGCGGAGCAGGCCGTCTTCAGGCATGGCCGGTTCGGATTGCGGCGGCGGCGTGGCGGATGCCGCACCGATCACGTAGGCCATGTTGAACGAAAAGTCGATCCAGCCCACCGGGTTGTAGTAATAATTATCGGCCCAGTAGGGTACGTCGCCCGAATTGTTATTGCCCTTGGATTTGTTGTTGTCCTTGGTGGCCTCATTGATGATCAGGATCAACGCGACGGTGCCGACCACAATGGCCGTACCGATCAGGATATCGCGGTTGCGTTTCCACTTTTTGTACTCCGATGCTTCGAACACGCGCAGGGGCTGCATCTGGCCGAAGGCGTCGTAGCCGCTCACGCGCACGTCTTCAGGGTAGAACGTGTATGCCGAATCGCTGTCGTTGTAAATGTACACCTGCAGGCTGAGGTCGTTTTCACCCTTTGCACTCAGGCCGGCGGTGAGGTCGGCGCCGTACTGCTGGGAGCGCAGGCCCGGCAGGCCGCGGGTGTACACTGCTTCCGTTTGGCCGGGCTGGGTGGCGGCGGGTTTGTAGTAGTAGTGGGTGGCGCAGGCGCCGAGCAGGAGTATGGCGAGGAGGCTGAGGGTGAGTTGTTTCATGGCAGACATGTGAGTTTATCAACGGCTGATTGGCTTTAGAGACGCGGTTTTTGGCGGCCTGTTTTTAGTAAACAGCTGTGCTAATTTCCCGTTCAAAAGAAGACTCAAAATTAGGGCGAAAAGCATGGCAAAAAAACGTTAGCGGTCATGTTGAACCATGATTTTTTCTACGAAAGTCCCCTGTCGGAGGAAGTATAAGCCATTGGGCAAATTGCCGACCGGAATGAAAACCGGCTGATCAACAGCCGGAACATGGACGGCTTGAATTAGACGTCCGGATACGTCGAAAAGGTTGCAGGGAGCATCCGAAGGCGTCTGTACCCAAAAGCCCGATTCGGCCGGGTTGGGGTAAATCTGTACAGGATTTTGATGCGATTCTGTTGTGTTTACTGAAACATCGTGGCAATACACGTCATTATCGTGATTGGCATCGGGTTTTTCATTTGGCTGGGTTGTCCAAAAGCAAAATTGCCAAGGAGCCGCGTTTTGTACCGTTCCGCTGATGTCGCCAAAGTCCAACCAGGCCGATTCACCAGGTTCAAGGGAAAGCCCGGTAAAATGCCTGCGCTCGACGGACCGGTATTCACAAATCCCATTGACTTTGTCAAATCCAATCAACACATCGACACTGTGCAGGGTTGTGTTGCCTGAATTGGTTACCTGGACACTGAATTGTCCGCCATTGAATGTGCGCCATTGCCCGCTGAGAAGAACAATTTTGAGCGCTGATGCTTGAATAATGGCCGTCAAAGCAGCGTCAGGCAGCATTTCAGTCTGATCAAACGGCGGGAGTGAGCGCGTTTGAAACCAAAGTTGGACAGAATTGTACGGATACCATCCTTGGGGCAGGGTTGAAGGCCCGGAGCCGCCATACCCAAGTAGCGCCAGTGTGCTGTCTTGTAAGGCCATCCGGTAGGCCAATTGCCAGTGATCAGATACAGGGATTGAGTCAGTTATCTTTCCGGAAAAATCGGTTGTTATTAAGTGAGATATGCCATCTATTTGACTACACAGGATCAATCTTTGACCGTTAGCGGCCAGGCCATAAACTTTAGAAGGAAGGTCGATAATCTCGGTATATGTTAGGTTCGGTACAGAAAATTCAAAGACGCGTCCAGTATTACTCTCCATAGTAAAGAATTGCCCAGGTGGGCCCTGAACCAAGTTGGACAAGCTTACATATGGTTGAATATTCAAACCCGTCAATTGATAAACTGGCGCATCAGGAGTGCCTGTTTTTTCCCAAAATTGTAAACTGGGATAACCAATACCTACCAGGTTTTCCGTACCAGGGTAAAATGCGATATCCCGAATATTTACATATGGGTTTGGAGCAAACTTCAGATCGGCCTCAAAAAGCATATCGCCTGTTTGCAAATCATATTTTATAATTTTTTCTGAAAAAATGGCGAATAGATGACCGTCCGGAGTGCTGAGTAATCGATCTGGAACGCGCCATTGCGTACCGGCACTTGATTTTGACCAGATGAGTGTACCGGCATAGTCAAAAACTTGCAGGGTGCCAAAATCTGTGACGGCATCGCATGAAAAATTTACAATGGCAATTGCATACCCCCCATTAGCGATCCCAGTGGCTGCCCGAATACCATAGGCCTCAGATGGAGGCAGTTGCAGCGTATGCCTGTAAGGCTTTGTTCCTTCATTGTTAAAAACAACAGCAACAATAGAATCGGTAAAGAGCCTACCCGGAATTTCGTTCCCGATACCCACTGCAAGCCAGCGTCCGTTCCCGAGCGGCTTAAGCTCGTATCCGATGGTGTTGAAACCTGTGGCAATGACGTGATTAAAAACCTGTGCCTGCATTAAGTTTTGGGAAAAAAACAAGCTGACCAAAATGATATAAATCTGTCGCATACTTATCCTGGTTTATACCAAAATTAAGAAGGTAAGTTCCAAACAATTCGTCCATTTTGTGAATAGGCCCATTAGAAAAGCAAATGCCCCGTATCGATGACTCAATACGGGGCATTTACAGTTATAAACTCAACACAAATCATTGAAACCGCAAATGCTTAATCGAGTAGTAACAAATCGTCGCAAAGCCAAAGGCCAGCATCGAGTGGAACAGCACGAAGGCATAGTTGCCGGTTTTCAGGCCGATAATAACGGCAGCCAGAAAGATCAGCGCCATGAAACCTTCGCCATACGTTACCCATGAAATTTTGCGGGCCATGTAGCCGGCATTCAGCAGCGAGCTTTTTTTCCGCTCGGTGATGCCGTATTTCGGCGTGCGCACAAAGGCCGAAACCTTGCCGCGCAGTCCTTCCACAACAGCGATGGCGTTGTACAACGACAGGCCCATCGACATCGGCAGGAAGGACAGGAACAGTCCGAAAAAGCGCACTTTTTCCCAGAACGACGGCGCATGGCTGCGGTTCAGGGCGGCGGTGATATTCGCGGTGTAGGAGATTGCCGCTACGGCAAACAGACCCACTACCGAGAACGACAGGAAGTGCGTGGAAATGCCCAACTCCTGGAAGGCAAACGAGAGCGGAATGCTGCTCACCGCCGCGATAAACACCCACAGGAACACCCCGTATGCCATCAACTGGCTGATGGCGTGCATTTTCTGGACGCGGTTGAGTTTGTCGGTCGACCACACAAGTTTCAGCAATTTGCGGGCATTTTGCGCGCCGCCTTTGTTCCAGCGGAACTGCTGGCCTTTCAGCGCATTCATGTCTACCGGCAATTCAGCCGGGCTGCCCAGTTTTTCCAGGTACTGGATTTTGTATCCCATGATCTGGGCGCGGAAGCTCAGGTCGAGGTCCTCCGTAAGGGTGTCGCTCTGCCAGCCGCCGGCTTCGTCGATTACTTTTTTACGCCATACGCCGGCTGTGCCGTTGAACTGGAGCAGCAGGTTGCCGTAGGAGCGACCGGCCTGCTCGACGGTGAAGTGTACGTTGAGCTGGAGTGCCTGGAGCCGGGTCAGCATGCTGTAGTCGGCATTGATGTGCTCCCAACGCGTTTGTACGATGGCGATTTTCGGATCTTCGAAGTAGGCCATGGTCGTGCGCAGGAAATCGGGACGCGGCGTAAAGTCGGCGTCGAAAATGGCGATAAAATCGCCTTTGGCTTTTGGCATGGCCTCCTGCAACGCGCCGGCCTTGTAGCCCTGGCGGTTTACACGGTGGATATGCTCGATATTAAATCCCTGAGCCTTGAGCTCGGCTACTTTGGCTGCAACGATGCCCACGGTGTCGTCGGTGGAATCGTCCAGCACATGAATTTCAAATTTGTCTTTCGGATATTCCTGTGCAGTCACGTAATCGATAATGCGTTCAGCGACGTACATCTCGTTGTACATCGGCAGTTGCACGGTCACAAAAGGAATATTGGAGTCCGCAACTTCGAATTTTTTGTACTGGATGTTCGGGTTGTCTTTGTGGTGTTTTTTATACAAAAAAAGCAGGTGAACCTGAATGAGCGCGTAGATGGTTACACCGCTCATGGCAACGAAATAAAAAAGGAGCATCAGGTAGCCGAAATCGACAAAAGCCTGGTACTGAAGTGCTTCGAAAAATGATTGAAGACCGAACATAGTTAAAATTGAGTTGCGAGTTAATTTTTTTGCTTGTCCGCCTGCGCCAAGGCTTCGGCGGACTGTTTGGAGTCTGAGATTTGGTAATTCAGGGTTTGTATTTTTTTGCTTTAAAAAATAAAAGAAAAATGAGGCTGATAATCTTCCATCCGGCCAGCACCACACCTTTCACCGTGCCGGAAACTTTACTCTTCCCGCCGCCCCGTTTGCGGTAGCGGACGGGCACTTCTGCACACCGCAGCCGTTGTTGCGCGGCCTTAACTTGCATCTCCACCGTCCAGCCGTAGTTGGGGTCCTGCATTTCCAGGTCCAGCAGGCGCTTCCAGCGAATGGCCCGGAATGGCCCCAGATCGGTGAACCGGTAGCCGTACAGGCGGCGGATGAGCAAGGGTGCCAGCCAGTTGCCGAAGCGCTGGGGCAGGCTCATGGCGCCGGGCTCCATGTTGCCGAGCAACCGCGATCCGATCACCAGATCTTTTTCGTCGTTCAAAATCGGAGCCACCACGTTTGGCAGCTCTTCCGGGTAGTCGGCATAATCGCCGTCGAGAAAGACGACAATTTCCGGCTGTTCTTTTTCCGGCAGGTTTTGCAGGTAGCGCATCCCTGCCAGGCAGGCCGTTCCGTAACCGCGTTGCCGGGCGTTCACCACCTGGGCGCCTGCCTGCCGGGCGACTTCCGCCGTCCGGTCTGTCGATCCATTGTTGCAAACGATCACCTGACGCACCCACGCTTTTGGGATGGCCGCCAGTACCAGGGGCAGCGCCGCTTCTTCGTTAAATGCCGGGATCAACACATCAATCCGCTCCGGCGTCGTTTTTTCTGTCATGTTTCCTGCGTACGGCGTTGCTTGCAAGGGGTACTGGCTGTAAGGCTTTGCAAAAATAAGACAGGAGTTAAGAAAACGTTAAAAACATTTAACAAATGCGGTGTTAAAGTTTTGTAAAAGACGAAATCAGGCATTTGAAGTCACTTATTTCATAAAATATAATTTTAGAACTGGTGAAATTGGCGGGCGATTCATCAAAAAAATGACACGGGTTTAACTTTTTCACAGAGAAAAATTTGGAAAACCCTGATATGCCCGGCTGAACCGAGACATTAGGCTTAAGCAGCATTTGAGTTGTTAATTTTTTAACACATGCGGCTGTTGTGCCACAGCGGCGTTCACCAGTCAATCGCGCCGTTTCACGCTATCCAAAATCAGCGTATCTCCGTTGACTGCGATCCGAAAGGGGATCGTTTCGAAGCCGGCGAGCACCTGAAATTCACCTTGAACACAGCTGTTCGCTTGCCTGCTTTGAGCATTAAGGCGTATCTTCGCATCAGCTAAACACACGCATATGACCACCCAAACTGCACCGTCAAAGCTACCCCGCCACCGTTTCTCCATCGAAGACTACCATCGGATGGGCAAAACCGGACTGCTTGCGGGTGAGCAGCGCACCGAGCTGCTGGACGGTGAAATTTATGATATGAGCCCAATCAACAGCCTTCATGCCGCAGCGGTCAAACGCCTGAACCGCCTGCTCAGCCGCCTTCTGGGCGATGCCGTGTTACTGAGTGTCCAAGACCCCATTGCCCTTTCCGGCTATTCCGAGCCGCAACCGGATATTGCCGTATTGCAATACCGCGCTGATTTTTACGCAGAAGCCCACCCCAAACCGGCTGATATTTTATTGATCGTGGAAGTAGCCGATTCATCGGTTTTTAAAGACCGGAATGTAAAAATCCCGATGTACGGCGCTGCGGCCATTCCTGAGGTTTGGCTGGTCAATTTGGAAAACCACACCGTGGAAGTTTTTCAAAAACCGGTTTCCGGAGGTTATGAAACGAATCTGGTTTTTGCCAAAGGCGAAATATTTACTTCCTCGATTGGTTTCCAAATTGCCGTTGACCAGCTGCTCTAAGTTTGGTACATCTTCAGCTTCGCCCTTCCTTTTTCCACACGACAACAATTCCCGATGCAACTGCTCCGGCTTACCCTTTTCCTCTCCCTGCTTATCGCCCTGTTCAGTTTTTGCCAAAAAGAACGCTTCACCGACAATCCGGCCGACAAACTTGAATTCAGCACCGATACCCTGCGCTTCGATACGGTGTTTACCCAACTCGGCTCGGCCACGCGCATCCTGAAGGTGTACAACCGGCACGACAAAAGCATCCGCATCAGCAAAATTTACCTGGAACTGGGCGACCAGTCGCGCTTCAACCTCAACGTAGACGGCCTGCCCGGCGACAGCCACACGGATCTCGAAATTGCACCCAACGACAGCCTGTACATCTTCGCCGAAGTAACCATCAACCCCGACGCGCCGCCCAGCGCCAGCCCGTTCGTGCTGGCCGAAAACCTGCATTTTGAAACCAACGGCAACCTGCAAACGGTCGTACTGGAAGCCTGGGGCCAAAACGCCGTGTACCTGCCCTCCCGCTTCGGCGCCGGCGATGCGGTGCTCTACACCTGCGATGGCGGCGAATGGCTGTGGGACGACCCGCGCCCCTACGTGATCTACGGCATTCTGGTGATCGATGAATGTACGGTGCGCATACCTGCCGGTACCCGCGTGTACGTGCACGGCGGTTTGGGGCGGGAGGTTGTCGATTCGGCCATCGTGCGCTACAACGACGGCTTCCTGGCCTTTCAGGGCAGTGGCCGGCTCATCGTGGAAGGCACCCTCGACAATCCGGTGATCTTCGAGGGCGACCGCCTGGAACCCGAGTTTGCCGATGAGCCCGGGCAGTGGACGGGCATCTGGCTGCAATCCGGTACCAGCGGCCATGTTTTGAACCACTGCATTGTACGCAATTCAATCATCGGTGTGCGGGCCGACTCGGCTGTTGACCTGACGCTGCGCAACACGCAGATTTACAACACCGCCAGCAGTGGGCTCATTGGTGTGCATGCCAAAATCACAGCCGAAAACTGCCTTTTCCACTCCAATACGGGCTATTCCATTCAACTGGAATACGGCGGCAACTATACATTTTCCTATTGCACGGCAGCAAATTACGGCGTCGACGGCGAGGCCCTGCGCATGGGCAATGCCCTTTGCCTCGACGATTTTTGCGATACCTACGCCGCAAACCCACTCCGTGCCCGCTTTCAAAACTGTATCATCAGCGGCAGCCGCGCCGACCAGATCACGCTGTTCAACCGGACGGGTGTGGCCGCCGACATGGACTATGACTTCAAAAACTGCCTCGTGCGGGTGAAGGATTTGTTGAAAGACAATGCCTTCCCCGAGTTTTTCGACTTCTGCAATCCCTGCCTGAATCTGCAAAATCAGGATACGGTGTTTTTGAATATCCCCGAGCGGAATTACCGGCTCGATACGCTGGCTTCCAAAGCAAACCGGTATGCCGTGCCGCTGCAGGGCATTTCACTCGACCTGGATGGCAAAATGCGCGACCCGGTGATGCCGGATGCGGGCTGTTTTGAGATTGAGTTTTAAAACCTGTGTTTTAAAACCTGTCAGGTCGAATTTGCCACAAAAAAGGGCTTGCTGAGGCAATCCCTTTTTTGTGGCAAATTCGACCTGACAGGTTAGCTGTTTTCCCTGCAACGGCTATCTTCGCCCAATTCAATAAAAAAATAAAAATGAACATTCTCCTGCTCGGCGGCGGCGGCCGCGAACACAGCTTTGCCTGGAAATTTTCGAACGATCCGGGTTGTACCCGCTTGTTTATCGCGCCGGGTAATGCCGGCACAGCCGAATGCGGCGTAAACGTCGACCTGGGCACTAACGATTTTCCGGCAATCAAAGATTTTTGTTTAAAAAACGACATCCGCATGCTCGTGGTCGGCCCGGAAGAACCGCTGGTGCGCGGCATTGTTGATTTTTTCAAAAATGATCCGGCGTTGAACGGAGTCGCTGTCATAGGTCCCTCCGCTGCGGGCGCCCAACTGGAGGGCTCAAAGGCTTTCGCCAAAAAATTCATGGAGCGCCACAGCATTCCCACCGCCCGGTATCGCGAAGTGAGCACCCTGGAAGACGGCATTGCCTTTCTGAACACCATGCAGCCGCCCTATGTGCTCAAGGCCGACGGACTGGCCGCCGGGAAGGGCGTGCTGATTCCCGATACCCTGGAGGAAGCCACGGCAGCGCTCAAGACCATGCTGGCCGGCCAGTTTGGCGAGGCCAGCCGCCGGGTAGTCATTGAGGAGTTCCTGAGCGGCATCGAGTATTCGGCCTTTGTGCTGACCGACGGCCAACACTACAAAATTTTGCCGGAGGCAAAAGATTACAAGCGGATTGGGGAGGGCGATACCGGCCTGAATACCGGCGGCATGGGCGCTGTTTCACCGGTGCCTTTTGTGACGCCGGAATTGTGGAAAAAAACCGAAACGCGCATTATCAAACCCACCGTGGCCGGGTTGGCTGCTGAAAAAATCGACTACCTGGGCTTTATCTTTTTCGGCCTGATCAATGTGAACGGCGACCCGTACGTCATCGAGTACAATTGCCGCATGGGCGATCCGGAAACGGAAGTGGTTTTCCCGCGGCTGAAAAATCAGCTGGTGGAGTTGTTCCGGCAAACGCTCGACGGCCGGTTGGCTGAAGTGGAAATTGAAACTGTCCCGGATATCGCGGCCACGGTCATGCTCACGGCCGGAGGCTACCCGGGGCAGTATCGGAAAGGCGATCGCATTGCACTACCGCCAACGCCACCCGGAAGCCTGTTTTTACACGCCGGCACCAAAACGGCCGGCGACCAACTGGTCACCAACGGCGGCCGGGTGCTGGCCATCACTTCCTTCGGAAAAACGATCCAGGAGGCCGTCGGGAAGTCCCTCGCCGCTGCTGGAACCGTTGAATTTGAGGGAAAATACTTCCGGCGGGATATCGGCAAGGATCTCTAGCGCCTGCCTCAACTTGGCTTTTGAGCCGACAGCTGATCCAAATAAACTTCCTTCTGATATTCATAAAACGACCGCTTGGACACCCACCCTGCGCCGACCTGTGCGACCATGCTGGCCAACAGGAAGTAAAAAATGGCGGAATGCCGGTCGGTCATTTCAAGCACCAGGATGGCTGCCGTGAACGGGGTGCGGGTAACCCCGGTCAGAAAACCGATCATACACACGAGGATCATCAGGTTGTGGTGCTCGGCCGGCAGCCCGCCCCAGTGCACCAGAAAAGCCCCCAGCGATGCGCCCGACGACAGCGACGTGGCAAAAATACCACCCGGTGCGCCCACGCTGAACGACAAGGCCGCAGCCAGCACCCGCACCGGAAAGGCATACCAGGGCGCCGAGCCTGCCCCCTCAAACAGCACCTGGTTGATCAGCGACTTGCCCGTACCCATACCGATCGTGCCGGTAAAAAAAAGCAGCGTGGCAAAAAGCAGGCCCAGGCCCAACACAACCCCCAGCTGCTGCTTGCGCCCCCGGAACCGGCTGCGCAACTGCCCAAGCCAGCGCAATACCTGCGTAAACTGCGCCCCGAGATAGCCCGACACAAAGCCCAAAACCAGCACCAGCCAGATCAGGCCAACAGGGAGTGTTGCCAGTTTCGGGTAGCCCAGGTAGAGGTAAGAGCCCAGGAAAGACTGCGCCGTCATACCGGCAATGATCACGGCACTGAACACAGCCGTACGGAAGCGGGCAATGTGGCTTTTCGTCAGTTCTTCGAGCGCGTACACGATTCCTCCGAGCGGCGTGTTAAACGCAGCAGCAAGCCCGGAAGCGCCCCCTGTGATGAGCATGATCCGGTGCGATACCCTGGGCCAGCCGTCGGGCACCCAGCGGTACACCATGTCGAATACCGAACCGGCAATTTGCAGCGTCGGCCCTTCACGGCCGATTGCGCCGCCGCCCATGAGCAGGATCAGGCTGGCGCCGATCTTCACCAGCGCCACACGCAGGTTGAGCAACCGCCGTACCAAAGCCTGCCGGCTCGTACCGGCCAGCTCGACAGCCGCGAGCAACTGCGGAATACCGCTACCGCGGGCGTTGGGCGCCATCCGCGCCGTCATGTACCAGGCTAACGCAAAAAAAAGCGGGGTGGTAAAAAATACGATCCAGGGCGCCGGCGCAAGCAGCGCTTTACCGGTTTGTTCGAACAACACAAACAAATCTTCATACGCTACCGCTACCAGGCCGGTAAGCGCCGAGGCAACCCAAAGCGGAATTGCCTGAAACGGAATGCGCATATCCGGATTGTCGATGATTTTCTTTTGCACAATCCGGCCAATGAAGGTGTTCCGCCAGCGCCGGAGCTGCCTTAAAAACCAAATTTCCCAGGGATACAGGTGGTATTTTTTGTGCATGATCAGGCGTCTGTCACGAGCAGGCTCTTTCCGGTCATCATTTCCGGTTGTTTAATCCCCATCAGCTGAAGCAAGGTCGGCGCCACATCGGCCAGACGGCCCGGGCGCAACCGGACGGTGTTTTTCAAATATTTGCTCACCAAAATACAGGGCACGGGATTTTTGGTATGCGCCGTATTGGGTGTGCCGTCTTCATTGACCATGTAATCCGAATTGCCATGGTCGGCGATGATCAGGCAGGCATAGCCGTTTTCTTCCGCCAGGGGAATGATCCGGCTCATGCAATCGTCTACCGTTTCGGCCGCTTTCATTGCTGCCGCAAACACGCCGGTATGGCCCACCATGTCGGTATTGGCGAAATTGAGGCAAATAAAATCGGGCTTGTTTTCCCGGATATCCTGCATTATCGCCGCACACACTTCGGGCGCACTCATCTCGGGCTGCAGGTCGTAGGTGGCTACTTTCGGTGAGGGGATCATGATGCGGCGTTCTCCTTCAAACGGCGCTTCACGCCCTCCGGAGAAGAAAAATGTCACATGCGGGTACTTCTCCGTTTCCGCAATGCGCACCTGGCTCAGGCCGGCATCCGAAACCAGTTCGCCGAGGGTCAGTTCCACATTATCTTTTTCAAAAAGCACAAAAATATCGCGGAACGACTCGTCATAGTTGGTCATAGTCACGTAGTGCAAGGGCAGGGTATGCATGTCTAGGTCCGGCATGTTTTGCTGGGTCAGCACGGTAGTCAGCTCGCGCAGGCGGTCGGTCCGGAAATTGAAACAGATGACCACATCGCCGGTTTCGATGGTCGCCA
Source organism: uncultured Saprospiraceae bacterium (assembly GCA_964484205.1). Lineage (GTDB taxonomy): Bacteria > Bacteroidota > Bacteroidia > Chitinophagales > Saprospiraceae > M3007. The sequence goes on from CAZAEZ010000024.1 coordinate 12,140, forward strand.
GGGGTTGCCCGTTTGGGCGCCGGCGCACCATGGGTTTCAGAAATTCGTCGGTCACGCCTGCCGCGTACGATTGCCGGATGGCGGCGGGAAAATCTTCGACCACTTCGCCGGTACCGTGCACCAGCAGGTCGTAGGCCAGTTTGATGCGCTCCCAGCGTTTGTCGCGATCCATGGCATAGTACCGCCCGATGACGGAAGCGAGCTCGATCGGCTGGTCTTTGATGTGCTCGAGCAGGTCTTCGACAAAACCGGCGCCACTTTTCGGGTCGCAGTCGCGGCCATCCGTGAACGCGTGGATGTACACTTGCTTGCAGTTCATCTCGGTTGCCAGGTCGCACAGGGCTTTCAGGTGGTCGATGTGCGAGTGCACACCACCGTCGGACACCAGGCCCATCAAATGGATTTTGGCGCGGGTAGCCGAGGCATATTCGTAGGCAGAGGTGAGGGTGCGCAGTTTGGCCAGAGCGCCTTCACGGATCGCCTTGTTGATCCGGGCCAGCTCCTGCCAAACGACGCGCCCCGCGCCGATGTTGAGGTGCCCCACTTCGGAGTTGCCCATCTGGCCCTCCGGCAAGCCCACATCTTCGCTGTGGGTGATGAGCGTGGTGTTGGGATAGTCCGTCAACAAACTATCCACAAAGGGCGTATTGGCTTGTTTAATCGCGTCGACCTCCGGTTTGGGCCCCAGGCCCCAGCCGTCGAGGATGATCAGAAAAGCGCGGGAGTGTGCGAGCATAGATCGGGTTGGTTTTGGACTGCGCCGGAAAGCGTATTTGCTTTGTCGGGTTACTGGCAAGGAGGGCAAAAATAGAAAACCCGTCCTGCATTCCTGCAAGACGGGCTTCAAATTACTGCTCTGTGTTATGCTTGAACTACTTTGCTTTCGGGCTTATTTTCCACCGGTTTTGGCTTTTGCGTTAGCCGGTTTGGCAGATTTGGAAGCCGGCTTTTGGTCGGCTTTCGGTTCTGCTTTTTTGGTTGCTTTGGTAGCTTTGGCCGGAGTGGTTGTTTTGGTAGCCGTTGCAGCCGGTTTGGTTGTTTTGGCTGCCGTGTTCTTGGAAGGCTTCTTAGCCGCAGTTTTTGCCGGTACGTCCAGCGTTTCACCAATCAGGTATTGTTCTTCAACCACTTTGCCGTCTTTCCAGGCGCGGCGGATAACCTCCTGATACACCATTGGTTGGCCTTGTTTGTTGACAAAGTCAAAAACAAATTGCGATTCCGTAACCGAATCACCCACGTTGCAAGCCGTGCATTCGATGCGGTTGGCATGGGCGATGTTTTGGAAAAACCAGTTCAGGATTTCAAGTTTTTGGGCTTTGGTCTGGGTCATATTGTCTGCACCACTACGGGTCACACAGTTGTCAGCAGCAAATTTGTCGAATGCGCCGATGATGTCGCCGCTTACGATCTGGGCGTCGAGCGCCTCTACGAGATGTTGTAATTTCATAATTGTGAAAAGCAGGTTTAAGTGAACTATGCTAACGCCGCAAAGGTACAAAAAAGTGTGCAAACAAAATTATAATCTGTTTAAGAGTTTATATTTTATTAATAAATGGTAAAAATTTTTCCATAACCGGTCAAAACCGGAAAATTGACAAGATTCTAAGCGCGCTGGGAAAGGCAATGCAATTTTTCAAAATTTAATTCCGGAAACAAGCGACAACCATGCCTGTAATTTCAAAACCCGGCATACAAACGCCAATTCCGGGCACCAAAAGCAGAAGCCACCCTGCAAACCAGGATGGCTTCTGAAAACTCAAATCCGAGTGTAAATCTGATTTATTTATCCGCTTCTTCCGATTTCTTACCGGATGCCGCCTTAACCAGGAAAAACAACACAACGCCCACAAAAATAAAGTTGATCACGGCATTGAGAAAGTTGCCGATCAGCACATTGCCAATGGTCACACTCGAAAAGTCCGGGTTGCCGGTGATCATCCCCAAAATCGGAGAAATGATGTCGTTTACCATGGAATCGACAATTTTCTGAAAAGCGCCGCCGATGATAACCGCCACTGCAAGGGCCAACACATCGCCCCGCATCAGAAATGCTTTGAGTTCTTGTAACATACCGGTTTGTTTTGATGAAAAAATACAGGCAGTATTTGTTTGCCCGATGGCGAATGTAAGCCAATTCATTGACCTACAAGCAGTAAGAACATCACTTATTTTTGAATGCCGGGGCTAAGCGAGGGGGTGACCGGCAGTCACCCCCTCGCTATCAGCCCGATCATGCTGCATCATCTATCCAAAACAGTTCACTGGCGATCCGGTCGGCCAGCACTTTTCCCGACCGGGTAAGCCGGTACGTCGCATCTTCCCCTTTCTCGACGGTGCCGTTATGCAAAAACCGCCGGATCTCCCGCTGGAAATACCCGGCGAACGGCGCGCCAAAGGCGCCGACACGGCTTTCGGCACAACCCCACATCGTGCGCAGGCTGGTCATGACATATTCGTTGTACCGCTGGGCCGGCGTGAGCACCTCCCGTTCGAAAGGCAACACCCCCGCCTCCAGGGCTTTCAGGTAGCGCGCATTGTTGGCCACATTCCACTGCCGGGATTGCCCGTCGAAGGCATGTGCCGAAGGTCCCACGCCCAGGTAATGCGCCCCCTGCCAATAGGCGCTGTTGTGCCGCGCATACCGCCCCGGAAGGGCAAAATTGGAAATTTCGTAGTGTTCGTAGCCTTGCGCGGCGGTAGCATCCTGCAGGTATTCGAATTGCCGCACCGCCATTTCCTCATCCACCGGTTCCGAACGCCCCTGCCGCACAAAATGCGCCAGTGCGGTGCCGTCTTCCACCGTCAGGCAATAGCAGGACAAATGCGGAACACCCGCATCCAGGGCAATCCGCACATTTTCAGCCCACTGCGCATCCGGCGTACTCGGCGCGCCGTAGATCAGATCAATCGTCAAATCCTGAAAACCGGCCGCCGCCGCATCCCGCAGACAAGCACGGGCGTGTTTGGCCGTATGCGCCCGGTTCATCCACTGCAGGTCGGCATCGTGAAACGACTGGATGCCAATGCTCAGGCGGTTGACCGGCGTGTGCCGGCGCAGGTCGTGCAGTTTTGCCGGCGTCAGATCGTCGGGGTTCGCCTCCAGCGTGATTTCGGCATCGGCAGTTACGGGGTGCAGGGTATAAATTTTTTCAAAAATTTGCTCCAGTTCCGCCAGGTCCAGCAACGACGGGGTGCCGCCGCCAAAATAAATCGATTGCAGCGCCGCGCCGCCGAGGTAATCCCGCTGCAACTCCATCTCGCGCAAAATAGCCTGCACCATGGCGGGTTTGGACCGCAACGTGGTGGAAAAATGAAAGTTGCAATAGTGGCAGGCCTGCTTGCAAAACGGAATATGGAGGTAGAGCGCCGACATAGTTTGTTCCCGGTAATTTTTCGGTGACTTTTATGGCACTGGCTTGGCTGCCATGGCTTTGAACCCGGGCTCCAGTTCCGCAAACATTTTTTCATCCAGCGGCATATTGCCGTACCAGATGCGCTCGTAGCTGCGGGTAAGTCCCCGGAATGTTTCAAACTGCGGATGCGCGCGCATTTCGCGCAGGTAGTCGCGGTTGGTTTTTTCCTTAGACCAGCGAATGGCGCCCGACTCGGAAAGTTGTTTGATGATTTGTAAAAAATAAATGCGCACCGCCTGGGAAAAATCACCCCGCGCCAGGGCTTCGCGCAGGAACTGGTCGAGGTCGGTTTCGTGCAGGTAAGCCTCCAGGTTGTCCACCGTAATTTCGGCGCCATCGCGGGCAATGCGCTTGTTGCGCGGCTCCTGCATCATGCGGTAAACGCCGTAGCCGATGGCTGCAACGGCAATCAAAATGGCCAGAAACTGGAAAAGGCTGCCCAAAAACTGGGTATTTATGGAGTCAAATGGATTGGACAAACCAGAAGAGGCGCCACTGTTTTTTTTCTTTTTTTCTTTTTGGGCTTTCGGCACATCCCGGCTGTAATCCAGCTCCTGAGCAGCCCGTTCCCACTGGCTGCCCGAAACCGGGCGTTTTTCCACAGGTGCGCCGGCATCCTGCGCGCCCAACACGCCCGGCAAACTCAACAAACACAGGATCAGTATTTTTTTCATGGTCAATTTTTCAAAAATCATTCTTTTGCCAAACCGCGGATTTGCCGCGTGGCGCCCACCCGGTCGATCCCTTCGTACAGGTGCGTGGCATCCATGCGCTCCCGGCTCGAAAAATAGTGCAACATCCCGCCCAATAAGAGCAACAACCATACAAAATGCACGATCAGGCTGATGGCAAACGCCGTCGTGTACGCAAAAAACTGCTGCATGCTCGATTCATCCGGCGGGATCAGCCAACTGAAAAACTGCACAACAATGTTCCAAACGCTTGAGTCGAGAAATAAAAACAGCAAAAATGCAAAATTGATGATCAGCACGCCGAGCACAAACCCCTGCCCCCATTGCATCAGCTGCATGCTGCGCAAAAATGAACGCCAACCGGCTTTTTCAAAATACGCCACAGCCAACCAGAGGGCAAAGAAAGGCAACAGCAACATACCCGCCAGCCAAAGCAGCGCACCGGCTTCCACCACCTCCAAAAACCAAACTACCGCAAACGGCAACAAACCGGTCACCACCAGGTAAACGCCGCCGAACGAACCGCTCCAGGCAGCCCGGAAGTCGGGCGACATTTCCCGTTTCACCATCCGCAAGGCTACCCAAAACAGGCCCCAAAGCAATGCCACCTGCCCCCAAAAAATTACCGGTGCGCGGTTGCGCCCGATCACATTCCACCAACCCTGAAACGCGCCGCCCGGATAATCCGGAAAAACAAAAGTGACCGACTGCCCGGCAAAACCCGCCCCAACCACCAGCCCGACAAACAACACCGATGCCGACAAAATACCAAGCCAGCCAACCCGCGCGTGCCGGCGCAACAAGGTGAACACATCGGAAAAAATTTCGCCGGCATTTTTAATCGCAATGAATGAAACTACCTGCTCGCGGGTGGGCGGAAGGTCTTTTTCTTTCAGCGCCTGCCGGAAGCCGGTGCGCGACTTGTGCCAGGGCAACCAAACAAAATACCACAACACAAACGCCAGCGAACTTAAAATAAACAGCAGGCGCAAGACTGCCGGGGTGCCGGTGTACCGCGTGAGAAAACCTTCAAAAAGAGCGGCCAGCACGAACATCGGAATAAGCCCGATAAAAATTTTCAGCCCGCGCCGCATCGACTGTTGAAAGGCCTGCCCCCGGGTGTACGTCCCCGGAAACAGCAAGCCCGAACCGGCCACCAGTCCTGCCGCACCGGCAATGATGATTGCGCTGATCTCCAGGGTTCCATGGATCCAGATGGTCAGGAAGGACTCCCAAAACAGGCCTTTTTCCACAAAAAAATACTGAAATGCGCCGAGCATGACGCCGTTGTACAGCAGCATAAACACCGTGCCGATGGAAGCCAGCACGCCAAAAATGGCGGTGCGCAGGGCAACAAACAGGTTGTTGGCGGCAATGCCTACCGACATGCCCAGGGGCCGGCTTTCTTTGTACACCGCCATGGGGTCGCCGTTCTCGATATTTTGCAGGGTCATTTCCACATAACTGTCGCCCAGGATCACCCGCGCAAAATCGGGGTTGATAATGCTCGACACCACGCCGATTGCGCAGGCCAGGGCAAACAGACTGAATGACAACAACAAGGCCTGCCTCGATTCCCACATCAGGTGGGGCAATTCGTCGGTCCAGAACAAGCGGAAACGCCGGGCCGGAAAGCGCTTCCCGCGATAAATGTTGTGAAAAATGCGCTGCGCCAAACTGTTGAGGTACATCCGCACCGAGCGGTTCGGGTAAAACGTACGGGCATACGACAAATCGTCGGTGATCTGAATGAACAAATCGTTCAACTTATCCGGGTCGCGGTGGTTTTGGCGGAGCATTTCTTCAAAGTCCGCCCACTTTTCCCGGTTTTGTTCTATGAATTTTGTTTCGCGCATTTTGTTGGGATATTGGGATATTGGGATATTGGGATATTAATTCAATTTCCATGGACATCTGATAAATCACCAAGTAGAACATGATTTTTCATAATAAGTAACGATTAAAAAATTAATTCACGATGAGTACTATTTCAGTTTCCTCCCCCGCAGGGCGGGGTCGGAATGACAAGAACCGCGAGAAAAAATGGGCGGGGGCGGGAAATTGCGCAAAGGGGCATTTTGTTGCCCCCGCCTTTACTGCCTAACTGTTGTAGGAAACCCAAGGGCAAAATGGGGGGCGTTGGAATGTAGCCTTTTCACCAATCTACCGCCCCCCATTTTATTTTTTTAGGTATTTGTCATTCCGACCCCGCCCTGCGGGGGAGGAAACTGGTATTTTGAAACAAGCCATATAGCGTGAACTTATTTTTTAAGCGTTACTAAGCAGATTTTAAGGTGAAACATCCCACAAAATCAGCATTTATCAAACACTCTCTACTACCCTCCAGAAAAAATATCCCAATATCCCAATATCCCAATATCTCAAAACACCGCCCGCACCTGCGCCCGCCCGACATGCACCACCCGGTTGTCGCCGGTCTTGCGCCCTTCGTAGTTCAGGCTGAGCTGCACCGCCCGCGACAATTGCCGGTCCAGGTTCAGGCTCCACAAAAAATTCCGGCCGTCCTGCAAGCCATCGAGCATGGCATAAGCCACCGCGGAATTAGCCTGCCCGTTGAATTGGACATTTACGAAGTTGGCTTTGACCCGAATGGAGGTCACCGCCCGAAAGCCGTCGCCGTTCGGTTTGGCCGTCGGATTCCAGCTGAGTTCGGCGCTCCAGTCGTTTTGCCGGGCCGTTTCGGCCGAAGACAGGGTGTTGCGGCTGTCCTGCCAGCTGTAGGCCCCCACCACCCGGAAGGTTCGGTTGGGCAACCAGCTGAGTTTAGGCAGGGCCTTCCAATAGCGGATGGTATAATCCCGGGCATTGAATTGTTCGCTGTCGTTTTCCCGCCGGCCCAGACTCAGGTCCAGTTCGGCGCTCCAGTTCCGGTTAAAATTCAGGCGCCCGTGCAGCGTTTGGTCCAGCAGCAGCCGACTCTCAAAACCGGTGGTCAGCGCCGTACGGCTCCGGTTGTCGGTATACGCCAGGGAAGCATCCCAGGCCGGATCGGCGCGGTTGAGGTAGAGCACATGCCGCGACACCGACGATACCGCCACCAGAGCCGTGTCGGCAACAGCCAGGTCAAACGGGTTCCAGGCCGGTTCATCGCGCGCCGAAGCCAGCACCCGGCGATTGATCTGCACGTTGCTCTGGGTGGACAAGCGCGCCAGCAGCTGTTGCCAGCGTTTTTTCGACTGCGCCCACACGAGGCGGGGGTCTATGCGCAGGCTTTGGTTGAGCACCACATTGTTGGTGCGTACGTAATTGGGCGTCGTGACCGCCACGCGCACATAGCCGGCCTGATCCTGAAAAATCGCGATTTCCATTTCATCTACCTGCAAAATACTGTCGCGGTTGCGATCGACCCAGGCGTACTGCCCTTCGCCGGGATTGACCCGTACGTAGCTGAATTCCAGTTGCGGGCTCTGCCCCGAGCCCAACTCATAGCCGGTGGTCAGGTGGAGGGCATTTTTCCAGGCCGACAGCGAATAATCCATTCGGCCCAGGTAGGTTTCCTGGGGCGCCAGGGTGGTCAGGTCGCTGTCGACGATGCGCAATTGGCGCCACGAAAAATTCCATTGCAGGGATTGCCGGAAGGTAGATTTGGGGTTTACGGGCGCCCAACCGCCGTTGAGGTTGGCTTCGTCGACAGCGGTATTTTGGTTGAAAAATTGACCTCTGGGCACAAAATCATTGCGGTGCATCCAGCTGAAGCCCCAGTTCCAGGCGCCCTGATTTTCCGGTGTTTTCAGGTACAGTCGTCCCAGGTCATACCAGAAACTGACCGCATTGAGCGTGTCGGTGCCGGCATTCCGGCGTTCGTTGCGTTCGCGCTCGCCGTACACGCCGATTTTGATCAGCGGCTTTTTCCCGGCCTTGAAAAATGTTTTGCCGACATCAAATTTCGGGCGGGAAAACCGGGTGCGTTCCAGGCCGCCCTCGGAGTTCAGCAAATTGGCTTCCGCCAAAACGTCGAAACCGGCGCGCTGCACCTTCAGCTGTGCCGTGTGCCGGGCGCCGTCGTAGCGGTTTTCCCGCAAAAACGCGCCGAAATCGTATTGCACGCTCCCCCACTCTTTCCGTTGGAGGATCATGCCGCTGCGCAGCCAGTGCTCGGTGGCGGCGGTATCGGCGAGTCCGATGTTCCAGTCGCGCGAAAATTCGGCAGGCCGGTAAGGATTCAGGGCATTGAACTGCCGCCCGGCAAATTCGTACCGGGCGTTGGCCTGTAGTTCCCAGCCTTTTTCGGCAGCGCCCGGAAGCAGGTTTTGCCGCAGGCTGAAAAAACCGCCGAGGCCCAGGTTGTCGCCGTCGTCGAGCGGGGAAAACCGGTTTAAATCGCGGTTGCTGAGCGCCAGTTCGGCTTGTATTTCACTGTTTTTTGAGAGTTGCAATGCCGTGCCGGCCGTAAACAACTGGCGGGCCTCCGGGGCTATCAGGCGGACTACCGGCTCAAAATTGCCGGTCGGCCGGCAGCTCAGCGAATCCGGCGCCACCCAGCGAAACACCCGGCCGTTTGCCGCAGTTTGCAGTTGCACGTAATTCCCCTGCCCCACCGGCACCTCCGTAAACCGCGCGGCAAAACGCGCGCTGTCGGGATTGGTCGTATACACCAAAATGGACGCCGCAACGCCACACACCACCGTATCCACCGATTTGTACAGCACCCTGCCGGGGTCAAGCCGGGCCTCGGCATCCAGCGTGTCGATGCCCGAGGCGTACGCATTTTGCAGGTTGTCGCCGGCCAGCGCCAGGCGTTGCCGGTCTTCCGGGCTGATGTCCTGCGCGCCGCCGGCATTTTTACCGTCCTGTTCCGCATAGGCATTCAGGTAAAACCGGCTTCGGCGGCCCGTGTACTCCAGGTCGGCCACCATGGTCGAGCGCAGGTATGCCTGAACGGCGTATTCGAATTCGACAATGATGCGGCTGTCTTTGGAGATCAGGCGGCGTTGGGTAAAGGTGAGTTCGCCCAGGTTGTAGTCGATCGTGTAATCGTCGTCGAGTCCCCGGTTGAGCAATTGCCCGTCGACAAACACTTTTTCGGTGCCGGCCAGCACAATAATAAACCGCTCCCCTTCCGTACCCTGGAGGCGGTAGGGACCCTGGTTGCCCTCCTGCCCGGCGATGGTTTGGCGGGCGAATTTTCCACGGGAAACGGAGAGCCCCCCCCGACCGCTCCAACCGTGGGGTGGGCTAGCGGGGGCAAAAACCACCATAGCCCCCTGCACCCGTTTAAAATAATTGGAAAAATACCCGGTTCCGCGCGGGCGGCTCAGATCGAAATCGCCGGCGATGATGCTGAGGTTTTTCCGCTGCAATTGCACAAAAACGCGGTCGAACTCCTGCAATTGCCGGGTGGTGCCGTCGGGTTGCAGGGGAATGGAGTTGTCGGACAGGGCTGCCGTCAGTTCGATATCGTTGCCCAACTGGCCGTTGAGCTGGAGGTTGAGGTTGGAGTTGAACGCCAGGTTTTGGTTGTTGCCGAAACTCAGTCCGCGCGTGTATGTGCCGTTCGAAACCAGGCCTGAGGTTTCCCAGGGTTTGGAGGTTGGCGCATAGGGGGTAAAATCGAATTCGATGGCCTCGTCGCCCATGGCTTTCCGGATCATGGCTGAGTCGAGGCGGCTAACCGGCGCTGCGAGGTCCATGGGCAACACGCGGTATCGCACCACCAACCAGTTAGCATTCGGAAAAGCCGCCCGAAGGCGCGCCGTGTCGATCCGGAGCCAGTTATTTTCCAGAGAAAAAAAAGCAAGGTCCAGTTCACGGCCGGAACCGGAGTCGGCGACAGAAATCAACGGCGCAAGCAGGGTCATCGAATCCAGGCGCTGCAGGGGCAGGCTGGCGTCGATCGTTCGGGTGCGCAAATTTTGGAAAAATGAGCGGGACAAGCGCGGTGCGGAATCGCCGGGTTTGGGCAGGGTATCGGGTTGCTGCGCTTGCGCTACAGGACCGGCATTTAGCGCAATAAAACACAAGGCAAGGAAAATCCGAAGCGCGGCGGTGCGGTGGCGGAAAAAAGCGCTCGCAGTTTCCAAATGCAGACTCCACGGCCGCCTGCCGGTGAGCAAGCTCCCCGCAACCACCCGGACTATTTTTTTGAAGAAAAACAAGCGCAACATGCCTCGAAACGGACGCCGGACAGGCTTACGGCGTTGCCTGGAACCCGGGATTTGCGGCAGGGAAAACGGATTATTGCTCAAAAATAGGCTTAATCTTCAGGGAATCGATCGGCGCAATGGTTGCCGGCGGCACCGGTTTGAACGGGCGGAGTTGTTTCAACGAATCCTGCACATCGGACAAGGCTTCGTGCAGCAACAGGGAATCCACGATATGTTCGGCTTGCACAAGTAGTTCGGTGCGGCATTTGGCGGTTTCTTTTTTGCGGAAATCGGCTACGCGTTGCGCGACCGTTTCCTGCACCAGGCGTTCTTTTTTGCGGGAGCAGGAAAATGAAAACGCCGCAGCGAAAAGCAGCAGGCTGAGGCAAGTCGATATTTTAGCAGCAGTACGCAAGGTGATTTATTCGGTGTACGGTTAAGCCGGTTTCAGGTGGCAATTTTCCCGGTTCGGTAGTTTTCAGGAAAGCCATCTACCTGAGGCCCTTATTTTTGTCTTGGTTTTTTTGCAAAAAGTAATTTTCGCAAACACAGAAACAATACAATTGCAAGATTTACCGGCTCAGAGGCGCGATTTCAGACTTTAGAATTAAAAATATGTAAAGTTAGTGTAAATTCAACATAAACTTTATCTATCTTTGCGCCGCTTTCAGCAAAAACGAAAGCCACTACAAGCAAATTCTCGCTGTTTACAGCGTTTTTTTAAGATTGTTTTCATTTGGTTTTTTGGGGTTTATACAGGGCGCTTCCAGTAATGGCAAGTGCCCTGCTTCTTTTTGGGAGTTTCGAGTGCGGAATGCGGAGTGGTTCAACTTACAGTGGAAATGAAATTTGTAGATTTTTCCAATTATACCCTGCGGAAAGTGGTTTGCAAATTTTTCGGGGCTAATCGCAAATCACTTTCCGCCGGGTATAACAACAGCAGGATCACGTAATTACAACAGCCCCGAATGGTGGACCACTCCGCACTCCGCACTCCGTATTCCGCACTAAAACAGGAATCCCCAGAATTTCTTCTTCCGTTTGGCTTTATTTTTGGTCTTTTTCACCACAACCGGATCGCTGGAATAACTTTCCACATTGTAGCGGTTGTAGGCGATCACCACGTACGTGTACACTTCGCCGACAGCAGCGGAGGGGTCTTCAAAAATCCACTTTTCGGTGTAAAACGGCGTGTACGCCAGCAAATTCCGCTCGTTTTGGAAGTCGCCGACACCCTGGCCGTCAAAACGGTAAATCGCGAAATAGTACGGATTTTCCTCCTGGCTACCGATATCGCAGGCATGCCAGGCTAGTTTTACCGCGCTGGGAGAACCGCCCACCCGGCAGATTTGCGGCGTGGCCGGCGGTACTTTCGACAAGGCCAGCATGCCCGGCACCCGGCTTTGGTTGGGATACAACACCTGGATCATCGAGTCTTGCACGCCCAGCGGATTGCGCAAAAGCGGTTTTACAGAAAAATAAATACTGCCCTGGGCCTGGGCATTTGCCCGGGTAAGCCCAACCTGCCGGTTGATCTCATCCGGTTTGTTCCAGTTGGGGTCCACGGCATTGTTGTTGATCTTGTAGGCGGCATGGCCGATGTACAGGTGCTTGCCGTAGGTGTGCTTGCTCCACCAGTCGAGCAGAATTTCAAAATCGGCCGGCGGGAATCCGACACTCCAGTACAATTGCGGGGCCACATAGTCAATCCAGCCGTTTTTCATCCACTTGACCACGTCGGCGTAGAGGTCGTCGTAGCAGGTAATGCCGGCACGGGTTTGGGAGCCGTTGATGGGGTCCTGATCGGCATTTCGCCAAACACCGAAAGGGCTGACACCGAAGCGCACGTAGGGTTTTATGCCTTTGATCATCTCCGATACGTCCCGGATCATGCGGTCCACATTGTCGCGGCGCCAGTCTTCAATTTTGGAAAAGCCCCGCGGGTCGGAAGCAAAGTCGTTGTAATCCTGCAGCGCCTGATTGGGCTCTTTGTAGGGGTAGAAATAGTCGTCGAAATGGATGCCGTCCACATCGTATCGCACCACAATATCGCGCACCACGCTGAGCAGGTGCTGCCGCACCAGGGCACTGGCCGGATTGAAATAATAGCGGTTGCCGTAGCGGAAAAACCACTCGCCCTTCCGGTTGTCGGGCAGGGCACGCAGCGGATGCGTGGGCGCCAGGCTGGCCGTATCGAGGTCGAAGGTGGCCCGGTAGGGATTCATCCAGGCGTGAAACTCCATCCGGCGGCTGTGGGCTGATTTGATCATGTAGGCCAGCGGGTCGTAAAACGGTTCGGGCGCCAGCCCCTGCCTGCCGGTCAGGTATTTGCTCCAGGGAACAACCGCGGATGGATAAAAAGCGTCGCCCGCCGGGCGAATTTGTACGAACACGGCGTTCATGCCCATGGCTTTGAGCACATCCAGAATGCTGTCGAACTCCATTTGCTGGCGTTCGGAGGAAAGGCCCGGCACGGAAGGCCAGTCGATGTTGACGACGGTTGCCAACCAGGCTCCACGCAATTCAGCCACCGGTAAATTGCGTTGAGCAGCGAGCGTTGAGGTTAGGAAAAGGGCAAAAAGAAGGGCAGAAGTGCGGTTTATACGGAATAGTTGGAACATGGTCGTTTGTTTGGGGGTAAAAATAGATAAGTTTTGAAAATGCCTTCCTTTTCTGTCTGCGATTCCGCGTTGGTCTTGCGTATCCGTAATTTCGCGGCGTCCAATTTTCAAATCATTCATTCAACCATGAAATTCCCGCAACCCATCCCTGTCCGCGACCTGGCCCAACGCTTTAATGCCCAATTGCTTGGCGATGCCACACTGGCTGCTACCGGCATCAATGAAATCCACAAAGTGGAGCCCGGCGACATTGCCTTTTCCGATGCGCCAAAATATTTTAAAAAAACATTGGAAAGCGCCGCAACGGTTGTGCTGCTCAATGAACCGGCGGACTGCCCGACCGGCAAGGCTATTCTGGTCGTCGAAAATCCGTTTGAGGTGTACGACACCCTCATCCGCGAGCACCGCCCCTTTGAGCCGGCGACCGCGCCTGTCAGCCACCGGGCCAGCATCCACCCGACGGCTATTATCGAGCCTGGCGTCGTTATTGCCGCCAATGTTTCCATCGGGGCGCATTCGTACATCCAGGCGAACACGTATATCGGGGAGTACACGTCCATCGGCGCGCACGTATGCATCGGGCCAAACAACAGCATTGGCAGCGACGCATTTTACTACAAAAAACTGGCCGATGGCAGTTTTAAGAAATGGCGCTCGGGCGGACGCGTGATTATCGAAGATCATGTCGATATCGGCGCCGGCTGCACCATCAACAAAGGCGTGAGCGGCGACACCGTCATCGGAGCCGGCAGCAAACTGGACTGCCAGATCCACATCGGCCACGGGGTGGTGATCGGAAAAAACTGCCTGATGGCCGCCCAGGTGGGTATAGGCGGAAAAACCGTCATTGAAGACAATGTCGTGCTGTACGGCCAGGTGGGCGTCATCCAGTCCATACGGATTGGCGCGGGCGCCGTGGTGCTGGCAGGCGCCGGAGTTTCGAAAACCCTGGAAGGCGGCAAAACCTATTTTGGCGGGCCGGCAGAGGAAGTGCGGGAAAAATACCGTGAAATTGCAGCGGTGAAGCAGTTGCCGGAGTTGATCCGAAAATGGCCGAAGTGAACTATGGCAAAAATGCAACGACAGCAACATACCGAGCTTATCCGCGCCGAAGCCCATCGCCTGGGTTTCGAATTTGTCGGCTTTGCCCGGGCCGAACGGCTCGACGCGGAGGCACGCCGTCTGGAAGTCTGGTTGCAGCAGGGCGCACACGGCAAAATGGCCTACATGGAAAATCATTTTGACCTGCGCATCGATCCTACCCAACTGGTGCCCGGCGCCAAATCGGTGATTTGCCTGACCTTCAATTACCACAACCCGGAGAAACAGGAAGACCCCGAAGCCCCCAAAATCAGCCGGTATGCCTACGGTGAAGACTACCATTTTATCGTGAAAGACCGCCTGAAAACCCTGCTCGCCTGCATGCAAGCGGAAATCGGCGCCATCAACGGCCGCTGTTTTGTCGACAGCGCGCCCGTGCTCGAACGCGAATGGGCCCGCCGTGCCGGCATCGGCTGGAACGGCCGCCACACCCTGACCATCCACCCCCGCCGCGGTTCCTATTTTTTTCTGGCAGAAATCATCTGCGATCTGGAGCTCGTGTACGACGATCCCATCCGCGACCACTGCGGTACCTGCCGGCGCTGCATCGATGCCTGCCCGACGGAGGCCATCAGCCCGGAAGGCTATTTTCTGGACGCATCCAAATGCATTTCCTACCTGACCATCGAACTGCGCGACGAAATCCCCGCCGGGTTCAAAAGTCAAATGGACAACTGGATGTTCGGCTGCGATGTCTGCCAGGACGTTTGCCCCTGGAACCGCTTCGCCGAACGCCACGCGGAGCCCGCGTTTGAGCCGCACCCCGACCTGCTTGGTATGCAACGGCGCGACTGGCAGGAGCTTACGGAAGACGTGTTTGGAAAAATTTTCCGGAAATCGGCGGTGAAGCGCGTGAAATACGCCGGGCTGAAACGGAATATTACTTTTCTGGAAACGGACCGTTAACCCTGAACGCTATTTCCCGGTATTTGCAGCCGGCCGAATGGCAAAACGCTGCTCCGAAATACTGAAAACGGCCAACTGTTTACCGGGCGCCTGCTGTGGCGTTAATAAACCGTCTGGTTGTCTTCGACGTAAATGGTCTGCCGGGCTATCCAGAACAGCGCGGCAGCCATCGCAATCGCGCAAAGGAGCAGGGGCAGTAAAAAACTGCCGGGCAAAACGAGCAATATCTCCGTCAAAACAAACCCTCCGGAAAACAGCCACCAGGCCACCGGCAGGGTTTTATCCTGCGGAATCCACATTCTTTCCAGAAAAATGGCAAACAGCAGCATCGTCACCACGCCGATAAAAACCAG
This sequence comes from uncultured Saprospiraceae bacterium, assembly GCA_964484205.1. Taxonomy (GTDB): domain Bacteria; phylum Bacteroidota; class Bacteroidia; order Chitinophagales; family Saprospiraceae; genus M3007. The sequence goes on from CAZAEZ010000024.1 coordinate 27,330, forward strand.
GTGGAAGTAGGCGATCAGCAGGTTGCGGTGCACAAAGATGAATTCGCCTACACTTGGAATTATCGCGCTCAGCTGCAACAGTAATTTTATCCCGAAAGCCACCGCAGCCATCCCGGCAAAGCGGTATGCCCAGCGCCGTTTCCACACGCTGCGCCAATTGTACGCACGACTCCAGGCTCCGGCCAGCCGAAGCATACCAAATGCCTGTAAAACTCCGGCAATTACCGCCAGGGCATATACAATTAAGGGCGGTTCGGTCCACAAGGTACTCAGGGCATAACCCAGCAGGGCGCCGGTGGCGACAAAGTGAACAGCCTGGGTATTGGCTTCGCCTTTCAACGGCATTTTTCCCAGCAATAAAGCCAGCAAAGCCATAAGCATCCAGCCATTGTATTGAAAATGCAAATAAAAATAGACCGACAACTGGTACCAGACCGTGCCCTCCCAACCCTGTGCCGCCACATAAGCCAGGGCAAAAGGTCCAAGTGCCGAAAGGAATAAAAACACCACCGCCCAGCGAAAGGCAACCAGGGCCGGACCGCGCGCCCGGCAATCGGCCCACAGGCGGAGTACCAGCCAGGTCGCGAACAACAGGTGCAAGGTGCTTAAGGCAATGGAAATTATTTTATAGCCCTGCAAAGGAAAACTGACCGCCATGCCGGCCACAGCCACCTGCAGGATCAGCATGATCTGGTAGTAAATCATGGAGATCACCCGCGGCAGGAAGGCCCGGATGAGGGCAGCCAGCAGGGCATTGAAAGCCCAGCCCAAAAACATAACATGCGAATGGCCGTGTGTAAGAAACCGGTAGGCAAACTCGATGGGCGGTTTACCCCAGGCCTGCCAGCGCAAATACACGCCCATCACAGCCGCAACAAACAACCAGGCCAATGCTGCGTGTGCAAACATGCGGGCAATCGTACTCCGCGAACCGGAAAATACCAGGAGATTTCGACTCACTTCGGCAGACGGATTTGGTAGGTTTTGCCGGCCTTGTTGGCCAGTTTGCCGGAAATCAGCCAGGGGTTGAGCACCTTGAGCATGCGGTAGGTTGTACCGTGTTCGACGGCAAAATCGCCCCAGCTGGCCACCGGACCATCGACGGTTACCGTTTTGAAATCCCGAACCGGGTTGTACAGGTGGTCTTCCTTGATCTGGTATTCGTACAATTCCGGGTTGGTCATCACTTCCTTGATCGCAATGATCCGGAACGGGTAGCGCATGGTTTCGTCGGTGAGGTTCAAATCAAAAAACGTTTGGGCGCGCTGATTGGCCATTTCCTGCTTGATCCGGCCCGGCCCGCCATTGTACGCCGCCGCGGCGAGGGTCCAGCTCCCGAGCCGTTCTTTTTGCTGACGCATGTAGGTGCAAGCGGCGCGGGTGGCTTTTTCCAGGTGGTAGCGCTCGTCCACGTCGTCGTTCACCTCCAGGTCGTATTCGCTTGCCGCCGCTTTCATAAACTGCCAGATGCCCCGCGCGCCGGCCGGCGACACGGCATTCGACAGGGCGCTTTCGGCAACGGCCAGGTATTTCAGATCGTCCGGCACGCCTTCCGCTTTTAAAATGGGCTCGATGACCGGGAACATGGCGTTTGCCCGTTTGATGGCCAAAATGGTTTGCGAATGAAAATAAACATTCCGGACCAGTTCGGCATCGAGGCGCTGCCGCACGTCAAAATTATCCATGGGCAGTTTTTCGCCGCAAAAATCAAAATCCTTGTCGAGATTGATCGAACGGATGACCTGCTCCGAGCCTTTTTCACTGCCTTTGAACGAGTAAAAAAATATGCCGGACAGCAGTACGGCCAGGAACAGGTTGATGAAGAGGAGTAACCGGTTTGTGCTTGTTAATTCCATGAGCGGGAGCGATTGTTTCGACAAAAATAAAAAAAGCGCCGGTGTTACGGGCGCTTTTACAACGTAGAGGCATGTTGGCTTATTCGGTCGGGCGTGTTTTTTTGTATACCGGCACCGTCGAACAGGGCTCGCCGAACATGATGCTCCGGGCCACCGGCGCCAGGCGGCGGGTAATTTCCAGGTACGCCGAAGCGGGCACCGGCTTGTCGCTGCAGCCCTTGATCACGAGGCGCGCGTCGGTATAATCGGCAGGATCGAGCGCAGCCAGTTTTTTCAAAAAAGCAAATTCGGCAAACTGCTCGGGACGGCCCTGAAAAACATCGCGGGCGTATGCCGCGGCGTAGGAAGCCACCAGCATGTAGGCCCACATGGGAATGATGGCGTCGGTAGAGCAGAACACCGCCAGGTTTTTGCCGGTGTATTGCGTCCAGTCATGTGCTTTCAGCGCCTCCCGGAAGTCTTTTTCCTTCAGGATAAGTTCCATGAACAGGTAGTCCTTCAGGTCGAAAGCCACCACTTCACCTTCCGGGTAAAATGCCTCCAGGTCGATTGTCGTCAGGCGGCTGTTTGCCACCCTGTTTACCAAGGGTTGCTCCATTTTTTCTGTTTTTTAATCACCGGCCGATTCGGCGTCGGCATCCGGCATGGGCCGTTCTTCGGATTCCGGGGCCTCGCCAATGGTGTTTTCCACCTCCTTGAAATCTTTGGGTTTGGGCAATTCGACCAGGTCTTTGATGCCCAGGTAGTCCATAAATTTATCCGAAGTGGCGTACAACAGCGGCCGCCCGGGCCCTTCGCTGCGCCCGGTGATTACAACAAGTTCCTTTTCCAAAAGTTTCTGCAGGGTATAATCGCAGTTTACGCCGCGGATGGCTTCCAGGTCCGATTTGCTCACCGGCTGTTTGTAGGCCACGATGGCCAGCGTTTCCAGGGTTGCCTGCGATAGCCGCTTCTGGGTGGTCTGTTTCAGAAAAACAGCGACGGTGTTGTGGTAGGCGCCTTTGGTCAGAAACTGGAATCCGCCGGCAATCTCGACAAGTTCAAAAGCATAGGTATCTTGCGCATACTGTTCGCGCAGTTGTTCGATCGCCGCCAGGACATCGGCTTCCGGCACCTCGGCTTCCAGTACTTCGGCGAGTACCGCGCAGATTTCGGCCAGGGTGGTCGCCTGCGGCGAAACAAAAATGAGTGCTTCTACGTGCTGTTTCAGAAAATCCATTGCGGGCGCAAAAGTAGGGAAAATCACGACGCAGCGGGCCCGGATTTAAGACACCTCTAATATTTGACCTGTATACGCTGATACAATTCATTTTGGGTACCGCGCACCTCCATGGTCACGATCGGGTCGTCGCCCTCCCATTGGATCCGGAGCAAGCCAAAATTTTTCTTGACGATCATATCGCCCACCCGCATTTTATTGGGTTCGCTGGTGCCGCTGCGAATGTGTGTGAGGCCGCTGGAGGTAAAATCGTAGAGCGGGTACGGCAGCCCTTGCAGGTCCATTTTTGTGATCTCCGCCATGTGCCGGTCGCCGGAAAGGATCAGCAGATTTTTGGGTTTGAGACGCACGATGGTTTGCAACATGCGTTTGCGGGCATTGGGAAAATTGCCCCACTTTTCGTGGCCGTGTTCGTCGGCCAGAATCTGGATGCTGGAACAGAGAATGTGCAGTTTGGCCGGGCTGTTGGTCAGTTCGCGCTCGAGCCATTGCCACTGGGCTTCGCCCAAAATATCGCCCTCGGTGTTGGGAAAATACCGGCGGTTGGGATTCGGGTCGGCGATCAGGGTGTCGCGAAAATACCGGGTATCCATCACGATCACCTTGATCTGGTGGTTGCCCTTGCCGAACAGGTACGACTGGTACGCGCCTTCCTGCCGGCGAACGGGTTCGCGGTAGGGCACGTCCAGAAAGTCGAGCAGGCAGCGCTGACTGCCTTTTTTGTTGGGCAGGCCCTTTCCGGCGTCATTTGCGCCGTAGTCATGGTCGTCGTAGATGCCGACAACCTGGGTGTTTTTGCGCAGTTGTTTGTAGCCCGGCGTTACTTTGAGGCTTTTGTAGTGCTTGGCCAGGGCGCGCAGGTTGGTCGTGTCGGCGTAGATAATATCGCCCAGCCATATCCACAAATTCGGGTTGTTCGCGGCCACGTCGAGCCACATCGTCTGGGGTTTGTCCATTCGATTGCAGGAGCCGAAGGTGATGACCTCCAGGTCCTGGCTCCGGTCGATCGGTCGTGGCAGGAAAGCCTCCAGATCAACATCTTTGGGCGTTTCATCGTCCGAAGCATCTGCATTCTGGGCAGACAACGGCAAATAAAAAACACAGCAAACGAGGAAGGCAACCCAGGGTAGTTGCCGGGCAACAGACAAATTTTTCATGCGAGGCAGAATTCTAGTAGTTGTGTAAAACTGGGCCGGGATTAGAACGACGGTTTTACAAAAATCGTACTAAACAAAATGCAAAGGCAGCTTCCGGGTGGTAATTTGCGTCATCTGTGGGAGTAGTTTGTTATTACTGCAAAACACTTTCGGCCGGATTTTCGTTTTTTTAGCTGTGGAACCCGGATTCTGCATTCGACATTGATCTTTTTGAAAATTTTGCAAACTCAGTCAATATGCCCAAACTCAAACACAAATTCTTCTTCCTGAGCCTGGTCATCCTCTTCGGCGCCTGCAACTATACCATCCGTGTCAAAGACGGCCGCACCGCCTACGAGCGCAAACAATACGCCGTGGCCATACCCATGCTGGAAAAAGAGTTTGGCCGCGCCAAAACGCGCACCGAAAAGGGGCAACTGGCCTACCAGATCGCCGATGCCCACCGGCAAAACGGCCGCGACGAAGCCTCCCTGAACTGGTTTTCCCTGGCTTACGAAAACAACTACGGCCCCGAGGCGCTGAAAGGAAAAGCCTATGCCCTGAAAAAACTGGAACGCTACGCCGAAGCCCGTGCAGTGTTCAAAGACCTCGGCATCGAGATCGGCAGTCCGTACGAGTACCGGAAGGAAGTCGCCGCTTGTGATATCGCCATCGGTTGGCTGGAAATTGCCGATGAAAGCGGCTGGGAAGTGGAACCCACGCTGTTCAACAGCACGCAAAACGACTTTTCGCCGGTGTACTACACCGACGGCCGGCTGGTGTTCAGCAGCGACCGGTATCTGGGCAAAGGCGACGACGCGTACAAATGGACCGGCAACAAATTCATGGACCTGTTCATCGTAGACCCGGAAGATGCCAGCGCCCAGATTTTTGACGGCGGCCTGAACTCCGAAGGCAACGAAGGCACCATGTGCTTCAACCGCGATTACACCGAAATTTTCTTCGCCCGCGCAGTCGGCGCTTACAAGGGCGACGACCAGTACTGCAAAATTTACACCGCCAGTCGCGGCGGCGACAGCTGGGCGACCCCGCGCCCCCTGCCCTTCCAGCGCGACAAGATCAACTATTTCCACCCGGCCCTCTCCCCCGACGGCGCCACGCTCTACTTCTCCTGCAACGATCCGGAGGGCTGGGGCGGCTACGACTTGTGGTCGGTGGAACGCGACGACCAAAGCGAAAGCGGCTGGGGCGAGCCCCGCCTGCTCAGCCGCAACATCAACACGCCCAAAAACGAGGTGTTTCCCATGTTCAGCGACGATACGCTGTACTTCGCTTCCGACGGGCTGCCGGGCATGGGCGGGCTCGATATTTTCCGCACCTACAAAACCGACCGCAACGCCTGGGCATCGCCCATCAACCTCAAGCCGCCGGTCAACAGCGGCGCCGACGACTTCGGTTTTATCGCCACGACCGCACCCACCCGCAACGGCAAACTCCAGCCCGGCGACCTGCTGCGCAAAGGTTTTTTCACCTCCAACCGGCCTGCCGACGGCAGCCGCGGCGCCGACGACATCTACCGCTTCGAACAGCGCGTGCCCGTGCCCAAACCACCCAAAGTGGACACCACCCCGGCCAGACCCCTGGTTTACAAGATGATCCTCGAGGGCTATGTTTTGGAAAAAATATTAAGCGACCCCACCGATCCCAACAGCACCGTGCTGGGCCGCCGCCCGCTCGACGGCGCCGCTGTGGAGATCAGTTTTTCCGGAAAAAAACAGCGCGTAACGGTAAAAGAAGACGGCTTTTTCCGGCTCGAACTGGCTGAAAACACCGACTACAGCTTTGCCGCCTCCCGCGAAAACTACCTGTCCAACAGCGCGCGCTTCAGCACCGTGGGCATCGCCAGGGACCCGAACAATCCGGAACAAACGTTTGAACTGGAGATTGTGCTCGACAAGATTTTCCGCAACCGCGAGATCGTGCTCGAAAACATCTACTACGATTACGACAAGTGGGACATCCGCCCCGACGCCGAGCCCACGCTCAACAGTCTGGCCGATGTGCTGCGCCAAAATCCCGATATCCGTATCCAACTCGGCAGTCACACCGACTGCCGCGGCAAAGACGACTACAACGAGAATCTTTCACAAAAACGCGCCCAAAGCGCCGTCAACTACCTCATCGGCAAAGGCATCGACGCCACCCGGCTGGCCGCCATCGGCTACGGCGAAACCCAACCTGCCGCAAGCTGCGCCTGCAACCGCTGCACGGAGTCGGAGCACCAGGCGAATAGGCGCACTACGTTTAAGATTGTGGAGTAGGTTTTTTGGGTGCCTACTCGTCCTACGACTTGGAGTCGTAGGACGAGTACATCCACAGCCATAACACCCACCTATAATTAACGAAATATGTACCCAAAGCTACCCACCCTTTTCGCCGCCGCCCTGTGCCTAAGCACGGCCTGCACCCATTACTACTACGCCCCCAACAGTTTGCAAACGCCCTTTTTACAGAAAAAACACGACACCCGCGCCAGCATCGGCTTCATCGGCGGTGATGAATTCAGCGGCTGGGAAGCCAGCGCCTGTTACAGCCCGGTGCAATACGGCGCCGTGCTGTTCAATCATTTTCAGGTGCAGCACGCCCGGCCTGACGACAACCCGGAACGCGAATACGGCAATGGCCGGCTGACCGAATTCGCCCTGGGGGCCTATAATCCAATTAAAAAAAACATGAGCCTGAGTTTGTTCGCCGGTTGGGGCCGCGGCCACGTGTTCAACGCATACGGCCATGGCATCGTTTCAGACCTGCGCTTTGAACGGCTGTTTCTTCAACCGGGATTGATGATCCAGGGTAAAAGAGCCCGCTTCGGGATTTCAACCCGGCTCAACCGGCTCAACTATGTGGGCGGCGATGTGGATCTTGGCATTCCGGCAACAGACCTCAATTCGATCCGGAATATCGAAAATGCCACGCCAATTCATTTCCTGGAAAGCGGTTTGGTCGCCGGATTCGGCACTGCGCCGGTCTGGGTGGACTTTAGGATGAATATCAACACCAAAAAAAACCGGCATGAGTTAGGCTTCGCCACATCCACCGCCGGCATTGCGATCCAGTTTGAGCTGGATTATTTCTGGCGGAAAAAAGAGGCCAACAAGAAGATGGATTTATTCAACACTGATTAGCCGCTGTTCTCAGCCCGGCGATTCATCGCGGGGAAAAAATAAATCCCACCCAACCAGGCAGCCAATCCGCGCCGTCTTTCGTCATGGTATTGTCAGGGTTTTAACGCAACATTAATGGCCTTAACACTTTGATTTTAACAAAAAACTACTGTCCGGGCTCTATTTTTACGGACGTTTCTCCTCGTTTCCTTCATTTCACTAAAATTGCATAACCATGAAAAAACTGCACCCAGTCTGTCTGTTTCTCGGCATTTTGATCCTCGCAGCTGCCTGTAAGCGCGATACTGATTTTAACTACTACTACTACGAACCGGCCGATTACGCTTTGTTATCACAATACCTGGATTTGCCGGACCGCCCGGAAAACTACCAATCCACATTGCCGAAACACCTGCAATCATTGGGCCTGGCAGCACGTCCGGTCGATTACGACAAAGCCACCCTTGGGCGCGTTTTGTTTTACGACAAAAACCTCTCGAAAGACGGCACTATTTCCTGTGCCAGTTGCCACAAGCAGGAACTGGCGTTTTCAGACGATAAAAAAGTGAGTACCGGCGTTTTCGGGCTCACCGGCAGCCGGAACTCCATTGCCCTGGGTTCCGTGCTGAGTTTTTCGGCCTACTACGGCACCGACCTGTTCGGCCCATCCGGCATCCCGTTTTTCTGGGACAACCGCGCCAACACCGCCGCCGACCAGAACATGGCCTCCATGACCAACCCAAATGAGATGGGCATGAGCCACGCCGATATTGTACACGCTGTACAGACGCAGCCGTACTACGAGCCCCTGTTCCGCATGGCGTTTAACAGCGGACAAATCACTGAAGCCCGCGTTTCAGAAGCCATTGCCGAGTTTGTAAACGGGATTGGTTCGTATAAAAGCAAATTCGACAGCGAAGCAGAAAAAACCATTGGCTACAACACTTTCAGCAACCTCGAACGGAACAATTTCAGTGGCTTCTCCGCTGCTGAAAATCGTGGCAAACTGATCTACCTCGACAATTGCGCGTCCTGCCACAGCCCGACACAAGGTCGCCCGGAAAAAATGAAAGCCAACAACGGCCTGGATGCTACCACCGTGGATTCGGGCATAGGCGGCGTTACCAACCAAGCCAACGACATGGCACAGTTCAAAGTGCCGACGCTGCGCAACATCGAACTGACGGGGCCCTACATGCACGATGGCCGCTTTGCCACACTCGAAGAAGTGGTGGAGCACTACAGTACCGGCATCCAAAATCACCCCAACCTGAGCCACGAACTCAAATACGGGAACCAGCCCAGAAAGATGAATTTCTCCGCGCAGGATAAATCCGACCTGGTTGCCTTTTTGAAAACACTGACCGACCAGCAGTTGCTTACCGATAAGCGGTATGCAAATCCGTTTAAATAAATTGAAAAGGTTACTCGTCCTACGGCTCAAAGCCGTAGGACGAGTAAAAGCTAACCAACCGACCCATGCGCCTGCTGCTCTACTTTATTATTCCGGCACTGCTGCTTCCGGCCTGTACTTCCAACCGGTTTTACACCCCCAACACCATGCAAATTCCCATGCTTTCCGAAAAAGGGCAGGCAACGGTGCAGGTGGGCATGACCAAGAATAAACACAACAGCGGCTGGGAAGTCCAGGGTGCGTACAGTCCTCTGCCGCATCTTGGCCTGATGGTCAACCATTTCGACCTCCACTACTCCGGCAATGTCTATTCCGACTTTTCCCAGTCTTTTTATGCGTTGGAATACAAAGGCAAAACCCGGCTGACAGAGGGCGCCGTGGGCGGCTACCTCCAAACCGGGCCGCAAAAAGAATACCTCATCAGCCTGTTTGGCGGATACGGAAAAGGCCGGACCGAAAACCGGTATTCGCCCCAGTCCGATCCCCCCGGCGCCGAAACGTTCAATTCAGGCTGGAACTACCAGCGCTGGTTCATTCAGCCCGCTCTGGGCATGAAATACCGCCGTTTTCAGGTGGGCACCGGCCTGCGTTTTGTTTGGGTGGACTATCTGAACGGCGACATCAACAGCCGGGTAGGCCAATCGGAAACGGACCGCATTGCCCAGCTGGAACAAAACTCGCCGCTGGCACTTACAGAAATTGCCTGGACCTTTGGCTGGCACATCCGGCCGGTGGTCATCAGCCTGAACAGCACGGCGGTGGTGCGTGGGAAAAACAGCATCCGCGACCTCAACCTGGCGAGCAATTATGTAAGCCTCACCGTTGGATTGAATTTACACGAACTTAAAAAGTGAGGCTCATGTTCCCGTTTGGCTGAGAGGGGGGGGGACAAGTGAGGCGGTGACTGATAGTCACCGCCTCACTACCAGCCCGCTGGGAACATGAGCCAAAAGTGATGAGTGACTGAAATTACAAAATAAAACTGGCTCCAATGGAGCTGATTTTGTTAAAACACGCAACGGAATCAACCAGGTGACAACTTGAGTTAATTAAAGTGTTTGGCCAGTTTTTCCGCCACCACCTTGCCGGCCACCTTTTCCACATCCTCCCGTTGGGCCTCCCGGAGCCGGGTGACGGAGCCGAAGTGTTGAAGCAATTTTTCAGCCGTTTTAGCCCCGATGCCGGGAATTTCCGTGAGCTCCGTTTTCAAAAAGTTGCGGCTGCGCTGGTCGCGGTGGAAGGTGATGGCGAAGCGGTGCGCTTCGTTGCGCGCCTGCTGGATCAGCTTGAGACCTTCCGATTTTTTGTTGATATGCAGCGGCACCGGGTCTTCCGGGAAGTAGATTTCCTCCAGTTTTTTGGCAATGCCCACGACCGTAATTTTTCCATCCAGGTTTAACGCGCGCAGGCTTTTCATGGCTGCGCTCAACTGGCCTTTTCCGCCATCAATGATGATCAGCTGCGGCAGGCTCTGGCCTTCGGCCAACAGGCGTTTGTAGCGGCGAAACACCACTTCTTCCATGGAGGCAAAATCGTTTGGGCCCTGCACGGTTTTGACGTTGTAGTGCCGGTAATCGCGTTTGGCGGGTTTGGCATTCCGAAATACGACGCAGGAGGACACGGGGTTTGTGCCGTGAATATTACTGTTGTCAAAACACTCGATATGCAGCGGCAATTCGTTCATGTGCAGGTCGGCTTGCAGGGTACGCAAAATGCGCTCGCCGGGGGTTTGCCGGCCGGTCCGGCTGGCGGCGTCGCGCCGGCGTTGCAGGAGGTGGTACTGCACGTTTTTTTCCGACAGGTCGAGCAGTTTTTTCAGGTCGCCGATCTTGGGCACCGTCACGGTTTGCACGCCCGGCACAGCCAGCGGCATCGGCACGATGATCTCCGGGGTGATGCTGTTGAACTTTTCACGCAGTTTTTCGATGGCAAACACCAGCAGCGTTTCGGGGTCTTCATCGAGGTTTTTGGTGAGGGTAAGGGTGTAGGTGTTGATCACTGCGCCGTTGACCACTTTGAGGTAGTTTACAAACGCTTCCTTGTCATCGGGGGCAATGGAAAACACATCAACATCGCGAATGCTTGGGTTCACCACCGTGCTTTTGCCCTGGTAGTCGTCGAACAACGCCATGCGTTCCTTGGCCAGCTGCGCCTGTTCGAATTGCAGGTTTCCACTGAACATGTCCATCTCCTCCTTCAGGTGGGCTTTCACCGCCGCAAAATTGCCCTTGAGGATGTTTTTGATCTGCTCGATTTTTTTGTTGTACGCCGCTTCCGATTCGTAGCCCACGCAGGGCGCCGCGCAGGTTTTGATGTGGTATTCCAGGCAGGGTTTGAACTTGCCGTTTTCGATGTTTTCGGCCGACAGGTTCAGCGCGCAATTGCGCAGTTGAAACAACTTGCGGATCAGGTCGGCGATCTGGTCGATGCGCACCTTGCCCGTGTACGGGCCAAAATATGTGGAGCCGTCGCGGATCACCTTCCGGGTTACAAAAACCCGGGGAAATCGCTCCTTTTTGATGCAGATGTAGGTCAGCGGCGACTTCTCATCTTTCAGCATCACGTTGTAGCGCGGCTGGTGCTGTTTGATCAGGGTGTTTTCGAGCAAAAGCGCGTCTGCCTCGGTGTCGACGATGGTAAACGTAATTCGGTCGGCATGTTTGACCAGGGTTTTGGTTTTGGCCGTGTTGTGTTTTTTATCGCCAAAATAGGAGCTGAGCCGGTTGCGCAGGTTTTTGGCTTTGCCGACGTACAACACGACGCCCCCGGCGTCCAGGAATTTGTAGATGCCCGGATCGGTGGGGATGGTGGGGGAAAATGCTTTGAACTGCTCGTTGGTCATGACAGTGCCAAATCTCTACAGATTATTGATTTTTTTCAAACACAAAAAAGTCCGACATGCTGATGTCGCGGTGCGGATTGCTGTCGTGTCGCTGCAAGGTCCAGCCCGCGGGAATATCCCGGGAAAACTGGCGGGGCCGGAGATGCGGAAACTGTCCGCCGGTTTGGTCCGGTTCGTCGGGCGCAAAGATAACCACCCACCGGGTAGCCGTTCCGAACAGGTGCTGCAGGTAGCGTTGGTACAGCGCGTCTTCCGTCAGGTGGAACAGCACTTCGAGTGAAAGCCCGAGTTCGGCTTTCAGCCCGGCGGGATCGAAGCGGTAGGGATCGTAAACCAGAAAGCACCTGGTCGGGTCGGATGCGAATAAGTCCCGGCAACGTTGGATGGCCGAGGGCGCCACGTCGAGTCCCAGGTAGTCCGGATAATTGAACCAAGCAACACCGTTTCTGTTTTAATGTCCGAATAGTGCAGGAAAATTAATGCAAAAACCGACCTAGCAAACGATAAATGCCCGACTTTTGCCCCCGCACCAGAAATCCCGGCTCAATGACAACCCGGGATTTATTTTTTGTATATCAATTTCGTTTATGACAAGGCAACAAGTAACGCTTCCCCCCCAAATTTTACAACAACTCCCCACCATCGTTCAAGCCTACCAACTCCCAAACCCAACCAAAGCGACCATACAAATCCTCAATTCCTTTCTTCCATTCATTGCCATCTGGATCGCCATGTACTTCCTCAAGGACGTGTCGATGGGCCTCACGCTGGCGCTGGCAGTGGTGAACGCTTTTTTCCTGGTCCGCATTTTTATCATCCAGCACGACTGCGGCCACCAGTCGTTTACAGCCAGCCGCAAGGCGAATAACACCATCGGCCTCATCAGCAGCCTGATCAGTTTTATGCCCTACCGTTACTGGGCCAAAAGCCACAATTTTCACCACGGCCACAACGGTGTTCTGTGGGAACACCGCGACATTGGCGACATCAACCTGCTCACGGTCAATGAATTCAAACAGCTGAGCTTTGGCCGGAAACTGCAATATATGGTGTACCGCAGCGCCCCGGTTTTATTCGTAATCGGGCCGATCTGGTACATTCTTGTGCACAACCGGATTCCGAAAATAAAAATGAAAGGTTGGGAACAAGCGCGCCGCGCCCTCACACGCCACAACCTTATGCTCCTGGGCTTGTATGCCGGCCTGATCTGGTGGTTGGGCTACGAGGCATTCGTATATGTGCACCTCCCGATCCTGATCTTTTTCGGTATCATCGCCGTCTGGTTTTTTTATGTGCAACACCAGCATGAAACCACCTACAAAGCCTGGAAAGACAAGTGGGAATACATTCGCGCGGCCATTCAGGGCAGCACGTATTACAAACTCCCACGCCTGTTTCACTGGCTGACCGGCAACATCGGATACCACCATATCCACCACCTGAACCCGCTGGTGCCCAACTATGAACTGGCGCGTTGCCACAAGGAAAACCCGGTGCTCGACCAGGTAGCCAACAAAATTACGTTTTGGCAGAGTCTGAAATGTGTGTTCAATAAACTCTGGGACGAAGACCAGGAACGGATGATATCCTTCCGCGAATATTTCCGCCGGCACAAAAAGGCCTGAGCACAAGGAACCGCGGTTTATCCTTATATTTCCCGTTGTTTACGCCGGATTTGTTCCACCGGTTTAAACAACGGGATTTTTTTTTGCCCGCTATTGAAAACGACAAGACCAACCGCCCTATGGCCGACGCTACCATTCGTCTGTTTATCGTAGAAGATCACACCCTCAACTATGAAGGGATTTTGGCTTTGCTCAAGGGATGCGACGACATTGCGGTGGATGGCCATGCCCGCAGCGGGGAGGAAGCGCTCCAGATGCTCGCCGGCTCGGCGCCCGAAGTGGTGCTCATGGACATCAAACTGCCGGGCATCGACGGTCTTGAAACAACCAGCAAACTGCTGGCCCTGCATCCCAATACCCAGGTTCTGGTGCTCAGCGTCGACGACGATCTCCACATGGTGCGCGACGCCATTCGACGCGGCGCCAGGGGCTACCTTACAAAAAATGTCGACCGGGAAGAACTCGTCGAAGCCATCCGGAAAGTCGCTTCCGGCAAACGCCACCTGGCCGACGAACTGATCGAACAAATTCTCGACCAGCCGGAAACCGCCGCCTTCGGCAATTCCCCAACCGCGTCATCCAAACCCCATCCGTTCACCCGGCGCGAACTCGACGTGTTGGCGCTGATGGCCGAAGGCAAAACCAACAAACAAATTGCCGAAGCCCTCTTCGTCAGCCTGCACACGGTGGAAACCCACATCAAAAACATGTACAGCAAATGCGACGCCTCGAACAAGGTGGAACTGATCCGGTTCGGGCAGAAACTGGGCGTGGTCTGATTGCGGATCAGGAAAATCGGAAAAGCTCGCCCTCACATTTTTTTCAACAACAACTGCCCCACCTCCGGCACCGCGTACAACTTCATCAAACCCGGCCGTTTCGACCGGGTGAGTTCCTGCGCCATCGCCAACCGCAAGTCGTTGGGCAGCAAATCAAGCAGGAGAAAGCGTTGGAGGTTCGTAAATTCCAGTTCAGACGGTTCAGAAGGCCGCGCCAGCAGGTAATTGCTCATGCGGGTGACGATCACGGAAAGCATGTCGAGGCGCTTGGTGTCGCCTTCGTGCACAAGCCGGTGCAGGCGGCCGGCGATGGCATCAAAATCGGGGGTTTCCAGCATCTCTTCCGGCGTCGGCAGCAGGTCGAGTTTCAGGTTGACGAAGGCGAGAAACGCCTGGGTGGTTTCGGCGTCCAGCGCCGCATCGCCGAGCAGGCGCACCATGCCGATGTTGTCGCGCAGGTCGTCGAGCGTTTCCAGGCTGTTGAAAAACTGGACCAGCGAACGCGGGGTGGTGCGGCGGCCGTTGACCAGCTCCGGGTAGGCCAGCACGAAGTTGATGCCGCGCGAATCCACGCCGGTACGCTCCGCCCAGCGCGCCCAGGCCTGCACGTCAAATTCCATGGTCACATGCAGCATGCGGGTCAGCATGGCCTCGTCGAGGGTGGTCACCGAATAGTCGCCGCCGTCGGGGTTGGCGGTGCACACGATGAGCCACTGCTGGGGCAGGGTCCAGGACACCAGTTCATAGTTTTGCAGCAGTTGCATGATGCCGCGCAGGATGCGGTCGTCGGCGCGGTTCACATCGTCGAGCAGCAGGATACCCGGGCCGGTTTGGCGGGGCACCCATTCGGGCGCAACGAAGCGAGTCACCTCACCCTTGGCCGGGTCGCGGCTGATCTGGGGCATGCCCAGCAAGTCGCCCATTTCTTCAAATTGCGCCGGCGCGATGTACACAAAGGCGCAGCCACGCGTTTGCGCCAGGTCGCGGACCAACTCTGTTTTCCCAATACCATGCAAGCCCCAAATGCATACCGGCGTAGGGCGTTCGGCTCCCAGGGACAGGCTGTCGAGCGCGTGGTCGAGCAGTTTGGTTACCGATTCGGCGCTTACCCGGGCGCCATAGGTGATGTACGAATACGACTGGTTATTTTCGGCCATAGTTTGCTGAACACGAAAGTACGGGAAATGTTGGCAGTTGGCTGTTGGCTGTTGGCTGTTGGTTGGTTGGTTGCCGGTAGGTGTAACGTGAGTTTTGGATAGGTTTTGGTTGATTTATTCAATTTATCATACTGTAAGCAATGCTTTTTCAGATGTCTCCCCCGCAGGGCGGGGTCGACATGACATCTTACTACATGGCAAATTTTTCAACAGATTCCTCGCTACGCTCGAAATTTCCCCAAGCCTTGGTGAAGTTTCGAGCGTAGCGAGAAACCTGTTTAACCATTTTATTTTCAGTGATTTGTCGACCGGAGGGAGACATCTGAATTGGTTTAAACAAAACCTATCCAAAACTCACGTTAGGTGTAGGATCGCCAAGTCAACGTTCAACCCACCCCCTTCTCCGCTCACCGATTCTCCGCCCACCCGATTCATCGGTGGGAAAAGCAGGATTCTGATTAATTTTCAGACTTTTGCTCCCGCTGAAGGCAAGCTATGCGAGCCAACAGTCAACAACCAACAGCCAACGAATGGTTCATCGCAACGCCTACATCAATCCGATCCTCCGCCTGATCTATTTCGCCCTGCGTGTGCTGGTCTGGTTCGGGCTGCGCGTATTGTACCGGCGGCGGCTGGTGTTGGGCAGGGAAAATACACATTTTGACGGGCCGGCCATCGTGATCGTCAACCACCCGAGCACCCTGATGGACGTACTGAATCCGGCTCTGGAAATTTGGCAGGAGATGTTTTTTCTGGCCAATTACGGCATGTTCAAAAACCCCGTGGCGGGTTGGATACTGCGCCGTTTTTTC
Source organism: uncultured Saprospiraceae bacterium (assembly GCA_964484205.1). Taxonomy (GTDB): domain Bacteria; phylum Bacteroidota; class Bacteroidia; order Chitinophagales; family Saprospiraceae; genus M3007. Next base: position 43,295 of record CAZAEZ010000024.1, read on the forward strand.
TGCATTCCGGTAAAACGCAAGGAGGATGTGGCCGAGGGCGAAGAACGCGACAACATGCAGGCTTTCGAAAAATCGTTTGAGCACCTGGAAAAAAACGGCGTGTTGTTCATGGCCGTGGAAGGCACCAGCTGGATGAACCGCTTCGTGCGTCCGCTGAAAACCGGTGTGGCCCGCATTGCCCTGGGCACGGAAGCGCGCAACAACTGGGCGTTGGGCGTAAAAATTATCCCGATCGGCCTGTCGTACACGGCGCCCGACCGGTTTCGCAGCGATGTGGTGGTCAACTTTGGCGCACCGGTGTACGCCCGCGACTGGGCCGAAGCCTGGCAAAACAACCGCCAGCAGGCCGTAGCCGAGTTGATCGGGTACCTCGAAACCCAACTCAAAACGCTAAGCATCCACACCCGCGACGAGGCCGGCGAAAAACTGATCAATCAACTGGAGGAAATCCTTCAAAACGAACAACCGCTGTCGCAAAAAGCCGCTTTCGAGCGCTCGCAACTCCTGGTAAAAACGGCCCTCGACGATCGCGAACTCCGCGCGAAAACAAGGACTTATTTTGAAAAACTCGAACAAGCCAAACTGACGGATGCCGAGCTGGCGGTGGAACAAAAACCCGCCCTGTTGCTGAACACGATCCGGCAGGGATTTGGCCTGTTGCTCGGGCTCCCGTTTTTTGCCCTTGGCTACGTGTTTTGGTTCCTGCCCTGCTTTTTGCCCTGGTTTTTAAACAAAAAAATGAACCTCTACATCGGCTATGCCACCACGGTGAAAATGCTGGCCGGGCTGCTCACCTTCCCCCTGGCACTCTGGGGCGCCTGGAAACTGGGCTGGTGGCTCGCCCATGATCATGTGCTGGCCGGACTGGCCGTGCTGGCGGCTATTCTGCTGGGCTATTTTGTGGAGGCGTTCCAGGACCTGTTCCGAAAATTTTCCATCAACCGCAAAGCGATCAAAGCGGCTACCAGCCAACCGCACATCCTGGAACCCCTGTTTCGGCAGCGCCGGGAAATTTTGAGCCACCTCAACCCGGTTATTCGCCAAGGCGCCAACCTGCAGCCGGAGTAACTGCCCGGCATTTGGGCGCATTTCAATCTGTCGCAACCTGGCTGGAATTTCCCGCGCCACCCAAACAAAAAGGGATGGAGCGCAGCTTTATCCTCAACAGCGGCGGGTATTACACCATCCACACGCAAAATGAAGGGGCTCCGCAAATGGAGTTGTTGCAGCAAATGCTGGAAAAGCGCGGTGTGTTTACCCGTTTTGAGTTGGAAAAATTGTACAAAAAAACGGATGCGTTGTTGCGGGTAACGGCGGAAGTGCAGTGAATGCCAATCGGGCATATTGTCGGCGTGACTGCGAGTCACGCCGACAATAGACTAATGATTGGCCATTTTAACTCTGCGTAAAACAACCACTTAAGGCACAACCTCAAAAGCCAGATCGCCCAAAACGCGCGGCGCCGAATCGCCGGGACATTTGGCATACGGGTTAAAGATGAATATTTTGGAGCCCGCCGGCAGTTTTTCCAAACGTTCCAGCATGGTTTCCGGAATCCGGTTTCCCCGGACAACCAATTCGACCACATCTTCCTTCTCCGGCCAAATGGCCAGGGTGAATTGCGTGATCGAACAGTGGGCGTCGTAGTCAAAATTTTCAATAACGGCCTCCAGCTCCCGGCTCATGGCATTGCGGATTTCCGCGCGCGGCAGGCTGCTGTTGTGCGAATAATCGGCCAGGAAGGACGCCGGGGCGGGTAGCCACTTGACTCGGAATCTTTCCACGCCGAGCTGCACTTTCTTGCCGTTTTTGCGGGTATACACTTCCAAATTCAGTACACCGGGTTGGGTTGTGCGAATGTAATACTGACAACTGCCGGCCGGATGCAGGCTGCCCGATCCGCCGGACAAGCGCAGTTCCAGTTCGTCGCATTTGTAGCCGGGCACCGCCACATTTATCGGATTGTTGACCCCGATGTATAGCACATTCATTTTGGTGGCAGCCACCGCGATGGGTGTAGGTTGCGGCACAGCAGCCGGCACAGGTTCAAATTCGATGGGAGGGAAGGCGCTTCGACTCGGCACAGGCGTCGGATCGGCCACCGGCGTCGGCGCGGCGCTTACAGGTTGCGGTTGCGGTTGCGGTTGCGGCTCAAAACGCACGGCCGGATCGGCAGGAATGCGTTTTACCCGGAAGGATTTGACACCCAAATCGACTTCGAAGCCGTTTTTTTGTGCAAACAAAGCCACATAAATTTCACCCGGTGCGGAAGCCTGTACAATGTAGCGGCAATCGCCCAGGGCGGTCAGCGTACCCGGGCCGGACAAGCGCACCGTCAGATCGCTGCACGCATAACCCGGCGCGGCTACGGTGATCGGATTGTCCACACCGATGTAAAACACATTCATTTTGGCCGTTTCGATGGCGATTACCGTGGGCGAGGAAGTGTCCGGCGCTATTACTGCTTCCGCTGCAGCCGGTTGTACAGGCGAGGGCTGCGAAAGTATTACCGGCGCGGCCGCTTTTGTTTCGGGAAAAACGAGGGCCAATTCCGAGGGTTCCGGCAGCGGTTCGGGCCGGAAGGCCATCCAGCTCAAGGCGGTGGCACAAAACAAGGCAACCAAAAACAGCATAAGGCCGGGTGAACGTTGCGCCTTTTCAGGTTCCAGGTTGAACAGGCGAAAGATGCGTTGCGCAAAAGCGCTTTTACCGATAGCATGCATGGCAAACTGATTTAGGGTGTGATGGGTATATTGTAAGTTCGTGAGGGTTTTGGCGTACAGCAAGCGGTCCGGGTAATGGCGCAGTACCAGGTCGTCGCAGCAATATTCGCGCTGGCGATGAGCTGCTTTGGACAGCAGCCAGAACAGCGGGTGATAAAAAAAGCACACCTCCAAAACCAGTTGAACCAGGTTCACCAGGTAATCGTAGCGGCGGATGTGTGCCAGTTCGTGCAACAACAGGGCCTCTACCTGCCCGGGCTGCAACTGAAGCAACATGCCTGCCGGAAACAGCACCACCGGTTTCCAAAATCCAAGGGTCAAGGGCTGACTAACCCGCGTCGATTCCAGCCAGCGCACCGGGCGTTGGATTTGGAGTGCCGCGCTCCAGTGGTGCAACTGTTGCTGCCATTGCTCCGATACCGGCGCCACGCCAATGCGCCGAATGCGCCGGCAGAGCCAGTAGCCACCCCACAACCGCAGGACAAGGAGCAGTGCGCACAGGCTCCAAAACCAGCCCACCGGAGCAGCCCAGGATTCATACGCCCGGGCAAGTTGCCGGTGCCAGGGTGTGGGCGCCGCAACGGTGACAACTGCCGGATGGAACGGTGCTGCCTCGGGAACAGGTTCTGCCGGCAAGATTTCTCTTCCCGGGGCGGTGTACCATTCACGGCTCCATTGGTAGTTTTCCCAGGCGATGAAAAAAGTCAAAACCGCCCAAACTGCACCGGCAACCATGCCAAGCAGGGCTGCGTGGTAAATGGCCCGTGGATGTTTGCGCCACATCCGGGCAACCACCCGAAACAGCAGGTAGATGAGCGTAATTTGCCAAACGGAATGCAGGACCATCCACCCGAGTGCGGCAGCAAAGAGGTTGAACAAATTGGCAGTATCCATAGGTCAAAGTTGTTTGTCGAGCCAGTTTTTGATGGCACGCAGTTCATCCGGCGAAACTTTGTCGTTGCCCAAAGCATGCATCATCATATCGAGCGCCGAGCCGCCGAAGGCCGTGTTCAGCATTTTGTCCACCAGTTTTCCTTTTACATCGGCCTCCCGGATCGTACTGGTGAAATAGTGAGTACCGTCGGTAATCTGTTTTTCCAGCACGCCTTTTTCCGTGAGACGCTGGATCTGTTTTAACACCGTGGTGTAGCCGACTTCCCGCGTTTTTGAAATACGCTCGTGGACATCGCGAACCGTCACGGGCTCCAGTTCCCAGATCAGGTTCAGGATTTCCAGTTCGGCCTCGCTGGGCTGGTAGGTATCACTTGCCATGTGTTGTATTTTTTTAACGTGAGTTTTGGATAGGATTTTACTGAGAACCTACATATGCGACCTCTCCGAGGTCGTGAGAATGCACTTTAGAAGCATTTTCTTCAAATATGCGACTTCTCCGAAGTCGAACAAATGACCTCGGAGCGGTCAAATATTTGTAGAAGATTGGATTTTAGGCAGTTGGACGACCTCGGAGAGGTCGAATGTTCTTTAACTATCCAAAACGCACGTTTTTTAAGTAACAGCAAACTTATACGACAATTGTCGTAGAGACAAATTTTTTTACGACAATTGTCGTACCATCAATAATTTTTACATTTCCGTACCTTACTCCGTATTCCGCACTCCGTATTCCGCACTCCGCACTCCGCACTCCGTATGTCCAAGGTCAGTCAAAACTTCGCCCAGTATCTTCGCTCGCTTCAAATCCTGTTCGGCGCCCTGGTGGCCGGACAAATTATCGCACTGACGATCTTTTATTTGCTGCCGCAGGAGTCGGGCACAGCCTTGCCCGGCGATGGCCTGGCCATCCGGATACCGATTGTGGTCCTGCTCCTCCTGCCGGCTGCATTTTTTCTCGGGCGCAAACGCATCGAGGCGGCCCGGGACTTGCCGACCCTGAAAGAAAAAATGCTGGCATACCGCACGGCTCTTGTCCTTCGCTGGGCACTTTTGGAAGGTAGCGGACTGCTGGCGGCCGTCTTTTTCTTTTTTTCCCGCAACCTGTTGCTGCTCGCCGTGGCCGGCGTGATCATTCTGGTGTTTTTGCTTTTTGTGCCTACCCGAGAACGTACCATTTCCGATCTGGATCTATCCTCCACGGAACAGGCGGCCCTGGACGATCCCAATGAGATCGTGGCGGAGATTCAACAGCGGGGGTTTTAGCCCTGGGTCCGCTTTCATCGATTTTTTGTGATTGACTGTTCCAGCGACAGGTTTTTATTTTTCGGACAATTTTGCAGGACCAAACGACCAGAGTATACGTTTAGCATATTCCCCGCACGGTGTGACAAAGGCGAATAAGAGTAGTTTCCCGCAGATTAGCGCAGAAAAGGCCGCAGATTTCCGCAGAAATTAGATTTGTGTAAGCCCATGAAATTGACTTTTTTCTGGACCAAATTCTGCGTCGATCTGCGGCCTTTTCAGCGCTAATCTGCGGGAAATGGTGTCTCGTATGGTTTTACGCAGGAAGAGTGTTTAACAAGTACCGGACAGTAGTTACGCGACCCTGTTTTTCCTGTTAACCTTGAAAGTGGACTTAAAATTACAGGATATTGTATTTCGGGCTTTTACATCCCGAACAACACCTTCCCTCCCTTTGTCCAATAAAACAAACAGTTGGCCGAGCCGCATACCAGCAAATGCATACTTCCTTGCCATATTTGACAAATCGGACCAAAACAATACAATCGCCATGAAAAAAATGCTCCTTTTTGCCATGCTATTGGCGCTCTCCCTGCAACAACTTTTTGCACAAAAAACTACCGATCCCCGCCTGGCCGGGCTCGACACCATGATCAACCGCGTACTGAGCGAGTGGCATGCTGCGGGCTGCGGCGTGGCCGTCGTGGAAAAAGACAAGGTGCTTTTTGCAGGCGGCTTCGGCTTTAGCGATTACGAAGCCAAAAAGTCCGCCACCGGCAACACGATTTTCCAGATCGGCTCCTCTTCCAAGGCGTTTACCTCGGCCTTGCTCGGCTTGCTGGAAGAAGACGGGGAACTCGATTTTGATGAAAAAGTAACCACTTACATCCCTGAGCTGAAACTGTACAACGACGAACTAAATAACCACCTCACCGTACGCGACCTCACCTGCCACCGCAGCGGCCTGCCCCGCCACGATATGGCCTGGTATGTCAACCCCACCACCCGCGACAGTTTTGTGTACCGTATGCGCTACCTGGAACCCTCCGCCGGCCTTCGCGAACGCTGGCAATACAACAACTACGGCTTTCTGCTGCAGGGCGTGATCGCCGAAAAATTGAGCGGGAGTTCCTGGGAGGACAATATCCGCGCGCGTTTTTTCAAACCGCTGGGCATGAAAACGGCCATGTTCGACATCTGGAATGCCCCCGCTTCAGCCGATGTGGCCAAGGGTTATTACGAAAAAGACGGCGCTATCCGGCCCATGGATTATTACAAAATTGAAGGCATGGGCCCGGCGGGCAGCATTTGCGCCAGCGCTTCTGAAATGGCCAACTGGCTGCTCACCTGGGTCAACGGCGGTGTGTTCAAGGGCGACACGGTGCTGCCGGCAAGTTATGTTCGGCAGGCCACTTCGGCACAAATGAGCATGGGCGGCGGCGCACCTTCACCCGAAAACCCCGACATCTACTTCAGCAGTTACGGCATGGGCTGGATGCTGTCGTCGTACTACGGCCATTACCGGGTGGAGCACGGCGGCAACATCAACGGCTTTTCGGCCAATGTCTGTTTTTTCCCCAGCGACAGCGTCGGCGTGGTGGTGCTGGTCAATCAAAACGGTTCGCAGGTAAATGCCGTTATCCGGAATATGATCATCGATAAACTACTGGGCCTTCCCTACCGCGACTGGCAAAGCTACCTGCTCGGGCGCGCCAAAAAACAGGAGGCTTCCGCCAAGGAAGCCGAAAACGTGGAAGACCTTTCCCGGAAAACCGGCACCCAACCTTCACAACCACTCCAAAATTTTACAGGCACCTTTGAACACCCCGGCTACGGGAGCCTGACGCTGGCGCTGCGCAACGATTCGCTCTTTGCCCATGCCGGTGCACTGGATTTTTACCTCGAACACTACCACTACGATATTTTCCGCCCGATGGCTATGATCCCGGGTATGGATGTGGAATCGAACAGCCCGGTACGCTTTCAATTTGTCACCGATCTGAAAGGAGACATGGCCGAGATACGGGCTATCGGTTTGGAGCCGGCCGTCGATGAAATCGTGTTCAAACGCAAAGCCGTGGCCGTCAAAATGGCTGAAAGTGAGTTGGAAAAATACTGTGGCGAATACGAGTTGGCCGGCATTACCTGCAAAGTTTACCTCAAAGGCAGCACACTCTTTGTGTTTGTGCCCGGCCAGCCGGAGTACGAAACCATGCCCGTCGGCAACAACGAATTCAAACTGACCGCCCTCGACGGCTTCAGCGTGCGTTTTGAATTGGATGGCCAAAACGCGGCAACCGCCGTCAATTTTATTCAACCCAACGGAACGTTTAAAGCCACACGTAAATAACTTTTATTTTAAAAAATACACATGAAGAAACTACTTGGAATCACCCTGGTCCTGCTGCTCACCGCAGTCGCCTTGCCGGCCCAAACGGACAACAGCTGGCTAACCAACGAATTTGACGAAATCTGCCGGGCCAAATTCCCCGCCGACGGTCCGGGCGGCGCCGTGCTCGTAGCCAAAGGCGACCAGATACTTTACCACAAGGCCTTTGGACTGGATGATGTAGCAAACAAAAAACCGCTACAACCCGGCATGGTGTTCCGCATCGGCTCGGTGACCAAACAATTCACCGCCATCGCTATCCTGCAACTGGTGGAAAAAGGGAAACTCGACCTGCAGGACGAAATCACCAAATTCATTCCTGACTACCCTACCCAGGGCAAAAAAATTACGGTCGAACACCTGCTCCACCACACTTCGGGTATAAAAAGTTACACCAGCATGGCGGAATGGACGCCGCAAGTCTGGAAAAAAGATTTCACCCCGGCTGCGCTGATTGATTTTTTCAAAAATCAACCCATGGATTTTGACCCCGGCACGCAATACAGCTACAGCAACTCGGGCTACGTCCTGCTCGGGTACATCATTGAAAAAGTCTCCGGACAATCCTACGCCAAATACCTGGAAAAAAATGTGTTCAAGCGGGCCGGCCTGTCGAACTCGTTTTACGAAACCCAAAAACGCCCGATCCCCAACTGGGCCGAAGGGTACCAACGCGGCACCAACGGCTACGAGCCGGCCATGCCGCTGAGCATGACCCAACCCTATGCCGCCGGCAGCCTGGCCTCTACCGTGGAAGACCTGTTCCGCTGGACGCGCGCCGTGCATGGTGGCAAACTGGTGTCGGCCGGGCTGCTGAAAAAAGCGCATACCCCCAACATCCTGCCCGACGGCATCAACTCCCACTACGGCTACGGCTGGATCATGGGCAACATTTTCGGCAGCCCCACCATCGAGCACGATGGCGGGATAAACGGCTTCCTGAGCTCGCTCATCTACCTGCCGAAGGAAGAAATTACGGTGGCTATACTGGCGAATTGCGACTGCAACCCGCCCGGTGGAACAGCCGCCGAACTGGCCGCCCTGGCCGCCGGCCACCCGCTGGTGTTGGAAGAAATTGATGTTCCGGCCGGTAAACTGGCGGAATACGAAGGCATATATGAAAACGGGTTAAAACAACAACGCATCATCACGGTGGAGAACGGCATCCTTACCTCCAACCGGGTAGGCGGCCTTAAAACGCAGTTGAGCCCGATCGGCAAAGACAAATTCCGGATAAAAGATGCGCTGATCAACGTGACCTTTCTGCGCGACGAAAAAAGCGGCCAGGTAAACGCCGTCAGCCTCAACACCCGCTCTGAACTGGACGACCGTTGGCCCAAAACAGTAGCCGACATTCCGGAACCGCCGAAGGAAGTCCGGCTCAACGAAGCGCAGTTGGATCGCCTGGTCGGGGAGTACCAGTTGGCGCCTACGTTTTCCATCACGGTGAGCCGCGAGGGCAAGCAGTTGTACGGCCAGGGCACGGATCAACCCCGGTTTGAAATGTACCCCAGCTCGGATCTCAAGTTTTTCCTGAAAGTGGTAGACGCCAAAATCGAATTTTTCCCGGATGCCGACGGCGCCGTCAGGAAAATGGTGCTCTACCAAAACGGGCAGGAACTTCCCGGGCGGCGGAAATAGGGCGAAGGGGGGAGGGCGTAGGGCTTGGGGCGAAGGGCGTAGGGCGTAGGGCGTAGGGCTTGGGGCTTAGGGCTTAGGGCTTAGGGCGTAGGGTTGCCCAACGCGTAAAGGAACCCAAGCACCGTGCCCTCCGCCCTACGCCCTCCGCCCTAAGCCCTAAGCCCTCCACCCACACGCAGCGTTCGCCGGGTTATTCGCGTTTGAGTCCACAACTGCAACCCGGCAGGAATTCGATTCAACGCCGTTATTTTACAAAAACAAAGGCGCCACCCTTGCGTTTCAACAATGTACCTTTGTTGAACCTGCCCTGATAACAGCGTCTGTTTAACTATGAAAAATACAAGCCTAGTGATACGCCCGATTTATTTGCTGTTGGCTGCCTTATTTCTGAGCAGTACCGCCTTTGCCCAGCAAACGGATACCGAAAAAGAAAAAAATAACCTGATCCAGTTTTCCGGTTTGGTGATCACCAATATGGACGGCGACATGGTGCCCGTACCCTATGCGAGCATTTTTTTACCGAATAAAAAACGCGGCACCTACGCCGACTACCGCGGCTTTTTTACCATCGTGGTTGAAAAAGGAGATGTGATCCGTTTTAACTGCATCGGATTCGAACCCGTCACCAAAACGGTACCCGATACGCTCTCCCAAAGCCGCTACTCCATCGTACAGATCATGGCGCAGGACACCCTTACCCTCCCCGAAGCCGTGATCTTTCCATGGCCTTCCCGCGAGCACTTCAAGATCGAGTTCCTGAAAATGGATGTGACTCCCGAACTTCAGCGAATTGCCACCAAAAACCTGGCTAATGAATACCTGGCCGAAGCACGCAAAAACCCCGACATGGTGCCGTATGGCGGCCGGGAAAGCGCGAATTTTTATTTGCGGCAGCAGGCTCGCGAATATGTGTACATCGGTCAAACCCCTCCGATGAACATCTTCAGCCCGCTGGCCTGGGCACAGTTTTTTAAAGCCTGGAAGGACGGCGATTTTAAGAAGAAGTAACCCGGACATTTTGATATCCTGAAGAAAGTGGTTTGCGAAAAATTGGAGGCGATTGGTCTATTGTCGGCGTGACTGCGAGTCACGCCGACAATGTACGCGACATCATCACTTTCTCAAACCACTTTACGATAGGTAGAATATTACCGCTTTGTCACATACATGCCATTCGTGTTGCGCGCACGTAGCACCCGTTTTTCGCCCACAAATTCTTCCTCCGTCCGATGGGTGATATCAGAAACAAAGCGCCATTCAACAAGCGCGTCGTAAGGCGTCAGGGTAAGCAGCAGGTAGCCGTACCGGCTGAGGTCGAGGTAGCACAGGTGTGGGTTTACACTGGATTTGGAAAGCACGAATTCAATCCAGCGCACGGTCTTCAGGTTCTTGAATTCGTCATAATTGGCACTGGTTGGTAATGTTGGGCGTAGCAAACGCATCGGCAACAATTTAGATTCAGCAGGTTCCAACCTTCTGAAAAAGTCCAGCCCGAATCCACCAATGACGAAAATCACCTTATTAATTTTTTAGGGCAGTTTGGGTAAATTAGAAGGTTATTTACTTTTGCGACTAGAATTTGTCTAAATAAAAATAGCGAATAAAAAGTCAACTAATCGCAAACATGGTAAAACACAATCTTCCGCTGGTCGTCCTGACAGCATTGGCAATTTTCTCGTCCTGCAACAAGGAAAACACCCGGCTAACCATCCCCACAAATTATGACGGTTCGGCATTTACCGCGAACACAGCAACTGAAACTCAGCTGCGCACTGCATTAACCAACCTGAGCAATGAAATGAAAAAGGGCCGCAGTCCGGGCGTCACCGTTGATTTTAATGCATTGACCCAACTGTTCCAGGCAGGCACGCCATCGCTTGCTTCCACGACCACCGATTATTACAAAAACCGCATCGCCGGTAGCGGCGCCTGGCTGGAAGAATTGTCGAAGGCAAGCGGTGGCATTTATTCACCGGGGCCGCCACAGGGCCAAGGCGGTGTTTTTGTAAGCAACCTATTTGATGAAAATGGGCTGGAACTGGAGCAACTTGTTGAAAAAGGGTTGTTTGGTGCAGCCTTATTTCATCATGCCGCTACCCTTTTGCAGGGTACGCCGACGCCGGCTGTAGCAGATCAGGTGCTTTGTATTTTTGGTGCACACCCTGATTTTCCCAATACGGATAATGCCGCCAATGCCGCCAATCCGGACAAATTCCTGGCAGCTTATGCCGCCCGCCGGGACAAAAACGACGGTACGGGCCTGTACACAACGATGAAAAACGCGTTGCTCAAATTTCAGGCAGCCACCAAAGCCGGCGCTGATTTTCAAACAGAACAACTGGAAGCGGCTACTGATATCCGGCAAACCTGGGAGAAAATCAATTTTGCCACGGTGATCAATTACTGCCACGCAGCCATCTCCAAACTCAGTGCGACCAACCCAACGGACGCCGATAAAGCGTCGGCCTTGCATGCCTATGCTGAAGCAGTTGGTTTTGTGCATGGCTGGCGCGCGCTTCCCACGGCATCCCGAATCATTACGGACGACCAGATCGACGAACTGCTTCTGCTCCTGAACGCCCCGCACAACGCCGTACCATCGGCCTACCTGTTCGCAACCGACCCGGTGAATGAGTTACCCAAACTCACGCAGGTCATCGAAAAACTAAAAACCATTTACGGTTTTACCGACCAGGAAATTGTAGATTTTAAAGAAAACTGGGTGGCTAAACAAGGGCGTTGATCTTTTGCCCGCCGCATATTATTTTTCACCACGGAGACACGGAGAACACAGAAAATCAAACACTATGTTCTCCGTGTCTCGTGGTGAAAATTTGGAATCAACTGCACAGGTGAGGACTTATGAGTCAGTCTCGAATTAATATGAATTAGAAAAAACAAAAACATGCATCCAAAACGAATCTTCCCCTTGCTAATCCTCCTGTTGCTTTCCCTGTTTTGGGCCTGTGGCAAAGAAAACGGCTCCAAACAACCCGATTTCGACCGGGCTGCCATGCTCGAAAACTACGCTGCCAACCTGATCGAACCCGCCTTTCAGGAACTGCTGCTCCACACCGTACAACTTCAAACCGCTTTTGACACCTTTTCCACCACGCCGGGCCTGGCCAGCCTGGAAGCGCTCCGGGAACAGTGGTTCCAAACCGCGCTCGCCTGGCAATCAGCCAATGCCTACAATTTCGGGCCGGCAGGCGAACAAGGGGTCCTCAAAAGTTTGGTTGAAGAAATCGGCACTTTCCCGGCAAGCGAACAAAAAATTGAATCCTTCATCGCCAACGGCGATTTTACCCTGAACAACTTCGACCGCGACAGCCGCGGCATTTACGCAATTGAATACCTCATTTTCGGCACTTCGGCCGACCCGCAGGATGTTGTGCTGGCCCTGGAGGATGCCAGCCGGCGCAGTTACCTTCAGGCAATCATCGGGCATCTGCATCAGCGGGTAAACACGGTAACCGGCACTTGGTCGAACTACCACGACTCCTTCGTCAAAAACGACGGCACCGATGTGGGCAGCTCCACCACCCTGCTGTACAACGAGTTTCTGCGCAGTTACGAAAGTCTGAAAAACTTCAAAGTCGGCCTCCCGGCCGGCAAACGGGCCGGCCAGACACAATCCGAGCCCCAACTCGTCGAAGCCTACTACGCCGGCCGGTCGCTGGACCTGCTTAAAGCCCATGCCGAAGCAATCAGCAGGATTTATTACGGCACAATGGCCAATGGCGCCGACGGTATCGGGTTTCACGAATACCTGCAACAAGTTGAAGGAGGCCCCGCACTGATCGCCGCCACCGAAACCCAATGGCTAGCCGTTCAAACGGCCTTGGCAAACGTGCCGGCAACGCCGGCATTTTCCGTGCTAATCCAAAATGAAGACCCCGCTATCGAGGCTTTACATACCGAGTTGCAAAAGCATACGCGCTTTTTTAAAAGCGACATGTCGTCCTTGCTCGGCATTGCGATCACCTATAACAGTGGCGACGGCGACTAGTCCCCGGTCATGAAAAAGCAATTTACCCATCTGGTCACCTGGCTGGAACACCCGGTTTCCAGCGCTCCCCTGGCGACTTTCCGGGTAGTGTTCGGCGCAGTTATGGTGTTCAGCACCCTGCGCTTCTGGTACCTGGGCTGGATCGGGGAACATTTCGTCGAAACACAGTTTACCTTCAAGTTTTACGGTTTCGAATGGGTAACGCTGCTGTCCCCGGAAGGCATGTATGCCCTGCACGCGGTAATGCTGCTCGGCGCGCTCGGCGTGATGCTGGGCTTGTTTTACCGCCTGGCCGCCGCGCTGTTTTTTTTCAGCTTCACCTATGTCTGGCTGATCGACCTGACCTACTACCTCAACCACTACTATTTCGTCAGTATCATCGCTTTTTTGCTGTTGCTGGTACCTGCCAATGCGCGTTTTTCGCTGGACTGCCTGCGCCGGCCCGGCTTGCTACAACTTGACGTGCCGCGCTGGACGGTAGCTATTTTCAAGTGGCAAATCGCCATCGTGTATTGCTATGCCGGCCTGGCCAAGATCAACGCCGATTGGTTGCTGGCTGCCCTTCCACTGAAAATTTGGGTGCCGGCAAACGATAAACTGCCGCTGATCGGGCCGTTGTTTGCCTGGAGTTACACGCCCTGGTTGTTTAGTTGGTTCGGCATGCTGTACGATACCACCATCGTGTTTTGGTTGAGCTGGCCGCGTACGCGCCTGCTGGCCTACCTGAGCGTAGTGGTTTTTCACGGGCTGACCGGGTTGATGTTTCAGATCGGCGTGTTCCCGCTGGTAATGATCGGCGCCACCTGGATCTTTTTTTCGGAAAGGTTTCACGAACGGTTGCTGGGATATTTTTCAAAGCAAAATCCGCTCCCGGCAAATTCAAGCCGCAACACGAACAAACCAACCGCAGCGCCCTGGCTCGCCGGCCTGCTCGGCCTGCATTTTGCCATTCAGCTCCTGTTCCCCTGGCGCTACCTGCTGTACCCCGGCAACCTGTTCTGGACCGAGGAGGGCTACCGGTTGTCCTGGCGGGTCATGCTGATGGAAAAAGCAGGAACGGCCACATTTTTTGTGCGCGACAGCCGTACCGGTCGCGAGGGCATGGTGCTCAACAGCGAATTCCTCCATGCCCACCAGGAAAAACAAATGGCCATGCAGCCCGACATGATCCTGCAATTCGCCCATTTTTTAAAAAAACACTATGCCGCCCGGGGTGTGCAGGCGCCGGTTGTGCGGGCTGAAGTTTATGCCACCCTGAACGGGCGGCCCAGCCAACTGCTGATCGATCCTGACCTGGATTTGACGACGGTTGCGGATGGCTGGAAACACAAAACCTGGATTTTACCACTTAAAAAATGACAGTTTTGGAAATTCGGACCGGATTGGAATTTTTTTTCCACCAAAGGAAACCTTTTTTCTGCCTGACAGGGTTGTTGCTCCTGCTGTTGGCGACAACACTCCCTGCCCAGAATTTCAGCCTTCGGGGCCGGGTTCTGGACCAGTCCGATCAGCGGCCGCTTGCCGGTGTCCGGGTGCAATTGCCGGAACTCCGGCGAGAAGTCAACACAAGTCCGGAAGGCTGGTTTGAATTTCAGCAATTGCCGGCAGGCACCTACCGCGTGACGGCCCGTTTTTTTGGAAAAAAAAGCTGGAGCCAAATGCGCACCCTCGGGCCGGACTCCAAAGCCCTGACCATTTGGCTGGAAGACGAAGACCAGGCCCTGCCGGCGGTTACCATACAGGCAGAGGACAAACCCGGTTTCGGACTGGAGCGCTTGCGGGCAGTGGAGGGAATGGCCATTTACGAAGGGAAAAAAAGTGAAGTTGTGCTGCTGCGGGAGTTCAGCGCCAACCTGGCCACCAACAATCCCCGCCAGGTTTTTGCCCGGGTCGCCGGCCTGAATATCTGGGAAAGCGACGGCGCCGGTCTGCAATTGGGCATCGGCGGGCGCGGGCTCAGCCCCAACCGCACCGCCAATTTCAATACCCGCCAGAACGGCTACGACATCAGCGCCGACGCTCTGGGCTACCCGGAAAGTTACTACACGCCGCCTGCCGAAGCACTCGAACGCATCCAGGTAGTGCGCGGCGCGGCATCGCTGCAATACGGCACCCAGTTTGGCGGCATGCTGAATTTTGTTTTCAAAAAACCGGCCCCCGGTAAAAAATTCAGCCTGAACAGCCGCCAAACGCTGGGCTCCTACGGTTTTTTCGGCAGTTACAACGAACTGTCCGGCACGATAGCCCGCGGCGCCATCTCGTACTTCGGCTTTTACCAATACAAAACCGGCAAGGGCTGGCGCCCAAACAGTCCGTTCGACGTGCACAGCGGCTACCTCGCCCTGAACTGGCAAACGACCCCCGCACTCAAACTCGGCCTCGAAGTGACCCGCATGCACTACCAGGCGCAACAACCCGGCGGCCTCACGGATACCTGGTTTGAGCAGGACGCCCGCCAATCTTTCCGGGCGCGCAACTGGTTTCGCGTCAACTGGAATTTGCTTGCGCTCACAGCCGATTTCCGGCTCTCCGACCATACCCGGCTGGACACACGCACATTCGGCCTGCTGGCTTCCCGCCAATCGCTGGGCATCCTGTCGCCGGTCAACGTGACCGATTTTGGCGATAAGCGCGACCTGATCGACGGGCGTTTTCAAAACATCGGCAACGAAACGCGCATCCTCCACCGCTACCGCATCGGGGCGCAGGAGCACTCGGTCATTGCCGGCATCCGCATGTACCGGGGCCACAGCATCGCCCGGCAAGGGGAAGGGACCGACGGCACGGGGCCGGATTTTTATTTTCTAAATCCGGATGATCTTGAAAAATCGGATTACGATTTCCCCAACACCAATTACGCGGCCTTTGCCGAGCATATTTTTTATTTGGGAAAAAAATGGAGTCTCACGCCGGGCATCCGCTACGAAAACATTCACACCCGCGCCGACGGCTATTTCAATCAGCGGGTATACGACGCCGCCGGCAACCTGATCGCTGAAAACCGGCTGGACGAACACCAGTCGCGCCGCCGCAGTTTTGTCTTGTTGGGGCTGGGTGCGAGTTGGAAACCATCGGCACGATACGAACTTTACGCCAACCTGTCGCAAAATTACCGGGCCATCAACTTCTCCGATCTCCGCATCGACAACCCCAACAACCGCGTCGATCCGGGCATCACCGACGAGCGGGGCTACACGGCCGACATTGGTTGGCGCACCCGTGCCGGCCGCCTGTTTTACGCTGATGTGACGGCATTTTACATTGCTTATAAAAACCGGATCGGGCAAGTGCTGCGCTCGGGCGAGCCGCCGCTGTACAACGATTATCGCCTGCGCACGAATATTGCCGATGCGCGGAATGTGGGTGTGGAAATGTTCACCGAACTCAATATTTGGCCGATCATCCGCCAGCGGGATTCGGCTACCCGGCTTTCCTTGTTTGTGAATGCCTCCCTGATCCACGCGCGGTACATCCATACCGACGACCTGTCGATCCGCGGCCGAAACGTGGAGCTGGTCCCCCCGGTCACCCTGCGCACCGGCCTGAATTTCCGGCGCAAAGCCTGGCAGGCAGCTTTTACCTGGGCTTACACCGGCGCGCATTTCACCGATGCCACCAACGCCCGCCGCACCGCGTCGGCGGTCAACGGCATCATTCCGGCCTATTCGGTGGCCGATTTATCGGTGGGTTGGCAGTGGCGTTTTTTGCGCCTGGAGGCAAGCTGCAACAACCTGTTCGACGCGCGGTATTTCACGCGGCGGGCGGAGGCCTACCCGGGGCCGGGGATCATTCCGGCAGACGGGCGGACGGTGTATTTGACGGTGGGAGTGGGCTTGTGAGGCAGTCCGCCGACACTACCAGCCCACAGGGATTATGCGTCAAAATTTTTGTAGTCGATCGATTGGAAATCGCTATTTTCACCCTCCTGATTTTCAGTTTACTAATCCCGTTTTTATCATAAACGCCCTTAGGTTATCATGCGAAACCACTTGACTTCCATAGATTTCACCGAGATTAAAAAGAAGATCGCCGAAGGTCATATCGACCAGGTAATTCCGGCACTGATCGAGTTCATAGAAGGCGCCGACTCAAAGTTGACTACTGAAGTTTACCTGGCTTCCGCCCGGTTCCGGAAACTGGAACAGGAGAAACGGCGGGGTGAAATTGCGCCCGGCGATTATAAAACCGAGTTCAGTTCGGTGACGCTTTCCCTGCTGGAAATTATCAATGCCCTCAGCACGCTGGACCAGGCTTTTTTCAAAAAGCAGTCGTCCAAAGAGGAAGTCCGCGCCAAAATAGACCAGCTCAGCCGGGAGTTTGCCGAAACCGACAACATGAAAAGCGTGCTTTCGCAGCTGCGCATGAAAATCCACATCGCCCGGAAGATTGCCGAAAAACTGGTGCTGTGGCCTGCGATGATCTATGAATTTAAAGGCACCTCCGACCCGGCTATGATCTGCGCTATTGGCCGGAAAGTAAAAATTGTGCCGCAGTCCGAAGATCTGGACATCCTGGTATCCTTACTCCCGCATGCCAATTCAAATATTACCAAGGGATTTATCACCAATGCCATTGCCGAATTGATCTACTCCGGCCAATTGCGTCTGGGCGACGATATCACTATTCGCGACATGCTCGCCGAGTTAGGGAAAGAAGGTGGCGATGCCGTTTTGATCGAAAATGTCGAGCGGGTGGAGGCCTTGCTTGATTTTCTGACCGGGAGGATTAAGTAACGCGGACAGTTTGTCCGCCAGAAAATGAATATCCCAAAACTCATGCTAGCGCCTGAAGTTCTTCGCCTTTTTGAAAATCCGGGGGGGTATTTTGTTGCGAACGAACCGTTCGCGTAACGCGGACAGTTTGTCCGCCAGGTAAGCCCCCGAGGGGGCTTTCAGCAGTTGGAATTTTTTCGTTTCACAGAAAAATCTTGGAATTCATTTTCCCGCGAACGAACCGTTCGCGTTACGCGGACAGTTTGTCCGCCAAGTAAGCCCCCGAGGGGCTTTCAGCAGTTGGAATTTTCCGTTTCACAGAAAAATCTTGGAATTTATTTTCCCGCGAACGAACCGTTCGCGTTACTCCCGCTTCACGCCGCCAGGCCGCCCGGCGCCGCCTACAATCTCGTCCAGAAACTCGTTCTCGTCTTCGATGGGCGGGCGGGTGTACACGCCGGTAAATTCCTGGTCGATGGCGGCTGCGATGATTTGCTTGCGGGCTTCACTTTGTTCGAAAGCCGATTGCACGTCTTTTTTTCCCTTTTTCATATCGTAGTTGTCCAGGTTGCCCACGATGGAATAATAGGCATTGAACCAGCCTTTTTTCTGCGGAAGCGGATCAAAATTTTCGTCTTTGCCTTTGATCCGGTTCCAGAGCGTTTGGCCGACGTTGACCTTGATTTTGTAATCGATGTCATTGTCAAACGTATGCGTACCGGACAGCGTAAGGTTGAGGGCATTGTTTTGAATGAACATCACCGGCAGGAAGAGGCGGCCCTTGCTGATTTCCAGGTAATTCTGCATGCCGGTGAAGCGCACGTCGCGCAGGTCTTCGATGTGTACGAAAGAGGAAAAGTCTTCCAGCATTTTCAGGTTTAGGAGTTGGCCGTTGGTGGCCTGGATGTCGGCGTAGGCGCGTAGTTTGTCCAGCAGAAAGTCATTGCGTTCGTTCCAGAATGCCCACACCACTACGCGGCCCGAGAGGCGGCCCCGGAGGTTTGCGTCGGTGATCACCCCCTGGCCGAAGTTGTTGCATTGTTCCATGCAGGTTTGCAGGTCCAGGAATTTGGCAGTCACTTTCATTTGCAGGGTCGGGCTGATGGCAAAATGCGCGATGCCGTCCAGATTGACCAGGCCGTCCATGGTTTTGGCGTCGCCTTTGATCACCAGTTGGTTGTGGTCGAAAGCCAGGCGTCCGTCAAATTCGTCGACCCGGATTTTTTCGTATTCCAGGTGTTCGATCCTCGCCTCAAAAACACCTTTGAGTTTGTCGGTCAGTTGCTGCCGTTCCACATTGCCGGCGGTGCGCAGGGAGTCGAGCTCGGGCTGACCGCCGGCCACTTCCGTTTCTTCCACGGAAAAGAGGTCGATCAGTTGGGTCAGGTCAAGATTGCGGGAGGATAGCCCGGCGTTGAATTCGAGCAGGGCATCAGTGGTGTTCAGCGAGTCGGCGAACAGGACGGGCAGCAGGTTGCGGGCACTGCTGCGCAGGCTGAAATCGCTGTTGCCGGCCTGAACGAGCACGCTGTCGAGGGCAAAAAGATTGTTCTCGAGGCGCAGGCGGCCTGAGCGCACGGTCAGCGGCACATTTTTGTACACGATGTTGGCCTCCTCAAACTGCACTTCGCCGCTTGCCTGCACGGCACTGACCCGGCCCATGTCGATCATATCGGCGTAGCGGCCCTGTACGCTCAGGCGGTTGAGCCGCACCACACCGTCGCCACCGGTGACGTTGGGATTATTAAAAAGCCCGAAGCCGGCAGCCAGGGGCAGGGCGCCGTGGCACTGAAAGTCGACGACCGGATCGTCGAGCCGGGTAATTTTCAGGGTCAGGTCGAGGGGTTCACCGCCGAAATTGCCCTTGAAATCGGCTATTTCAAAAATACCCGAGCCGCCCGGCGGGGCGCTGTACGTGGCTTTGAACGATACATTGCGCAAGGGACTTTGCAGTTTTTCAGACAACAACTGGCCGTTGCGCAAGGCCACTTCCGCGCCGATCGTCGGCGTGTGGGTTTTCCCGGCCCGCCCCAGCACGAAGCCGGTAAAATCGTAGGTGCCGCTGCTCTGAAAATCGTTGAAATAGCTGTGGTAGGGTTCGGGCAGCAAGTCGAAAATGACCGAAATATCGCCCTCCTTGCTGCGGAACTTCAGGTTCAGGTCGGTGTACGCGGGTTTGTCCACGGCGATGCCTTCAACGGCAAACGTGTTGCCGCCCACCGTGAGATCGACGCGTTGAAAATCGTAGAGGTCCTTGGTCAGGTCGACGGCGATCACGGCGTTGTACTGGATATTTTCGCCGAGCAGGTAGCGGCTTTTGTCCAGTTGGAGGCGCGAAACCGTGAAGTCGGCCTGGCTGGAGAGGTCGAATTTTTCGGAAGAAAAATTACCGGCGAAGCCGGCGGTGCGCAGGTTAGCCTCGGCGGTTTGTTTGGTTCGGGCATTGTGAAACGAGAGCAGCAGGTTTTTCAATTCGGCATTTTCGAGGGCGATGCGCAGGGCGCTGTCTTCGTCGGGACCGGAATCTTTAAAAACTTCGTAGTTGGCCAGGCCGCGTTCGGTGATGCGGATGCGGAGGCCGCCGCCGCTGATGTGCATGTCTTTGATCTCGATGCGGTTGCCGAACAGGCTGGTCAGTTTGAAGCGGAAGGAAATTTCGCGTGCGGCGAGCAGGTAGTCGCCGAAGGCATCCTTGAGCCGCACATCGGTGAGGTTGACGGAGGCGTTCGGGAAACCCTTGAGCAGGGAGAGTTGGGTGTCGCCGACCTGAAGTTCGGTTTTGAGGTTTTTGCCCAGTTCGTTCAGCACCTGGCGGCTGATCTGTTTGTTGAAAAAAGCGGCGATCAGGAAAAGGATGAGGACAAGCAGACCGATCGTGATTCCGGCGCCGATGAGGAAACGAAGCCAGAAGGGGCGGCGTTTTTTTTGTGTGGGTGTTTGCATGGTGGATTTTGCGCAGTTGGGCGGCTAAATTACGGTTTTTAGGCGGGGCAGGCACGAGATTTATGCTGCCGCCCCGGGGACACCGCCGCTACATGCTCCGGCCCGCCTGGTGGTCGCTCACCGGATCATTCCGGCCCACAAAAATCCGTCGAACAACTGCCCGGGCCGGCGACCAACCACAAAACTTTGCCCGATCCCGAGTTTGCCGGCGAGCGCCTTCGTTGTTTTCAAGTGCGCCTCCGTGGGCGTTTCCTTGACCTCGAAGGCCATTTTTTTGTCCAGCAAAAAATCAATCTCGTTGCCGGTTTTCAGCGCGTAATAGGCAATTTCCCCAAAGTGGCGCAACTGGTTGAATACCGCATTTTCAAACTTTGAACCGCTGCTCAACTCGGCCGACATCGAAGCGATGCCATTGTCCAGAAAATATAATTTTCGGGCTTTCACAATTTCCCGGTCGGGGCTGCGGGCGATCACCGGAATAGTGCGGATAAGGTAGGTTTGTTCAAACAAACTCAGATAGTTTTCCACTGTATAGCGCGTCATCCCTGTCAGCGTGCTTATTTTGGATACCTCCAGTTTGGAACCCACACGGATGGCCAGCAGTTTAATGAGTTGGTAGGCTTCCTCCGTTTTTTTGAAGTCCATGATCGAGGCAATATCGTGGTGTATGTATGAACTCAAAATATCGGCGATCAGGTCGCGCTTGTCGGCAAGGGTATCGGCTAAAACAACTTCCGGGAAACCGCCGTAATCCACGAATTCCTCGTAATAGTGCTTCAGCCGTTCGTATTCGGCTGTGGAAAAAGGAATTTCATCAGGGTGGTTTTGCCGGTGCGCCGCATGCCGGTCAATACGGTGATTTGTTTTTTCGCAAGGTGTGCCTCCAGTTCTGGAAGGATCATTCTCGGGTAGAACATTTTAAAAATTGTTTACCAAATAAAAATCAATTATAAAAATAGTAAACAATTATTAAAAAACTACGCGAGCAAATTTAAATAGCCCGAACCCGCGGCTGCGACCAGCAAAGTCAGTACAACGGAATCTTTGTCTCCTTTGCCCCCAGGCTTTCAAGGAATTTTTTCACCTCGGCTGCTTCTTTGCCGCCCCGGATGGCATGATGCAGCAGGGTGAAGCCATGCGGGCCTTTGGCATTCAGCGAGGCCGGAAACGCCTCCAGAAAGGGCTTGATGATATCCATGCGTCCAAACAAGGCCGCCGTGAAAATATTGGCCTGGGCGCCCTGTTCGATGAGAAATCGGGCAAGTTCCTTGTACCCGACGTGGCTGGCGGCGCCGAGGCAGGTTTCAAAATCGCCGCCTTGCCAGTCGTGTGCGGCATTGAGCAGGGTCGGGTGTTCGGCGAGCAAACCTTTCACCTTGTCCATGTCGCGGTGCCCGGCGCCGACGAAGGTTTGCACCAGTTCGCGGTCCAGCGGTTCGGGGTCGGTGGCTGCCGGGCGTACCGGCGGGTTTCGAAAACCGAACAAGAGCGGTGTTGCGCCTAAAACGGCGGCGGAGAGAAATTCTTTTCTGTTCATAATTCGTTCATTTTTTTAAAATTTCGTTCAACCAAGCAACGGCTTTTTCCGCTATCGTGATGTCGAATTTATACGAAGACCCACTAAATGCTTCCTGAAGGGAAGGGTATTGTACAAACTGGTGATCCATGCCTGGAATTTCCAAAAACGTGCCCAGCCCGTTTTTTTTCCGGTTCATGATGTCGGCAATCAACACGTGGTCCTCCCGGCTCATGATCCAGTCGTACTCCCCGTAAATGACCAGCACCGGCAGGTCCAGTTTTTCCCAATACCCGGCGATGTTGTGGTCGTTGGCTTCCATGTAAAACTGTGCCGGGCGGCCGTATTGATGCCCCGGAGGTTCGTTCCAGATTTCGCGATATTCCGGGTGCACTTTGAAAATTTCCTCCGGCGTCATTTTTTCATTCAAATACATCGCGTAAAAGGCCGACCAGGTTTTCATTTTTTCGTTGGTAGCGGCCGGACTGTCGCCGCTAAGCGTCGAAATCCGGCGCTCAATTTCCAGCATGTGCTCATACCATGTTTTGACATAGCAGCCGCTGACGATAATGCCGCTCAGGTTTTCCTGTTGGGCAATGATGGGCGCCATCGAGCCGCCCATGCTGCCGCCAAAAAGGAAAATGCGATTGGAATCGACCTCCGGCATGTTTCGCAGTTGACGCAGGGCTGCGCGGTAAGTTTCCAGTTCATAGTTGAAGCCGTAATCGGCACAATCCGGTCCTTCACTGTCGCCGACGCCGGGTTTGGTCACGCGCAGGACATGGTACCCGCCCCTCGAAATTTCCTGCACCATGGCTGCCCAGCCGTCGCGGAAGCGCCAGTGCTGCTCCGGCGGGCTGCACGACAGCCATTGCACAAACAGGATAGCCGGCAATTTTCCGGCAACCCCGGCAGGCCGCGTACTGATGGTGCGCAGGCGGTCTCCGTGCGCGGTGACCAGGGAGCCGTACCGGGTGTCGAGGCCGGGCGTTTGCTCGCGGGGGTATGGTTCGAGGGCAATCGTTTTTTCGAGCACATCGGGGCCACGTTGCAAGAGCAACACTGCCGGCTGCCCGGCTTTGAGCGCCCGCCGTATTTTTTCATAGGCGATCTGATCGGGAATGCTGTGGCCGTTGATTTTTAAAATCCGGTCGCCGGCGCGCAGCCCGGCCCGGTCGGCAGCCCCGCCTTGCGTTACTGCCTGTACGGTTATTCCGGGATCGGCAAACCGGAGTTCGGCCCGCCACAAGCCCTGCCGGGGCAGGCTGTCCGGTTGCGCCAAAATGAACAGGGGCAGCATGCAAAAAATCAGAAACCAAAAATTCACCAGTTATGTCCGCATCATTTTTTTTACCCCGAAAATAGCGCGGCAACTTGCGGGCCGGGCTTCGGATTTGGAAAAAAGGACTACGGATTTGCGAATCAGGAAAGCATTTGCTGCCTGCGCCACTCGGCGGGTGTGGTGCCGTTTATTTTTTTAAAGGCGGCGTAAAAAGCAGATAGCGAGTTAAACCCGCTTTCGCCGGCAATTCCTTCGATGCTCAGGTAGTCGTAGTCGGGTTGCAGCAACAGCCCGGTGGATTCCGCAATGCGGTATTCGTTGAGCAGTTCGGGGAACGATTTTCCAAACACGGCGTTCACCGCCCGGCTCAGTTGGTAAGGCGGCACACCGAGCCGGGCGGCGAGTTTGGCAACGGTGAGGTTGGGATCGGTGTGCATTTTTTCGTGGTCGAGACAGGATTTGACCCGGTCGGCGAGCGCCGTCGTTTCATGGTCCGGCACTGTTTCCGTGTTGCGGATTTTATTTTTTTGAAAAACGCCGGACAGGGGGGTAATCGCCGTCATTTTTTCCATACCCCAAAAACTCAGGGCGTACAAAACCGCGGCGGCACAGGTTGTTACGAGGATGTAGGTCGATTGCGTTTCGATAAATAATTGCAGGAAAAACACCGCCCAAATCAGTCCGGCGCCCCCCAGCAACAACCGAAACCAGGTTTGGACAACGGCATCCACCGGGCGCTCCGACCGTTTTTTCCACACCAGGCGGGCGCCGGCCAAAAGGTAAACCAGCAGCTGCAACGCGGCCAGGGCGTAGGAAACGAACATCGCCCGACCGTCCAAAAAAGGCACGGCCACCACTAAAAACCCGGGGAAAGCCAGGTGCCACCACCAATGCCTGGTCCGGCCAAAATTGCCGTCGAGCATCGCCGAGAGGTAGCCGTACAGCAGGGGCCCGATAGCCGCCATGCCCACCAGGCCGCAAGCCGGCGCCAGCACCCCGGTAGCGGGAAAGAGTACGATCAGCACCGACTTTGTGATTCGGACGGCGAGCGCCAGCAAAAGTCCGGCGAGCAACAAGTTGGCCCGCCGCAGCCCGTCGTTTTTCCGCCAGAAATAGGCGGCGAGAAAAAGGCTGTGCCCGAGGGCCAGGGTACCGGTGATGGCCAGAAGTGGTGTCATTGCGGGTAGTTTTTTTTGGATAAATATCGGGGGATTTTGAATAAGTAACGGCCTCACTCCGAGTGAGGCCGTTACTATTAGCCCCCCCATTTCCCAAACGTTTTCCAAATCCCCCCACCAAAAAACAACCCAATCCTTGGCCCGCTGTTTTCCGGAAGCGTACCTTTGCACCAACCGGCCTTCAAATCGTTTTTCCCACACAATGAGTGACCAGATCCAGCACGAATGCGGCATCGCTGTTTTGCGTTTGCGCAAACCGCTTGACTTTTACCTGAAAAAATACGGCACAGCCTTCTACGGCGTCCAAAAACTCCAGCTGCTCCTGCAAAAAATGCGCAACCGCGGCCAGGACGGCGCCGGCATCGCCACCATCAAACTCAACCCCAAACCCGGCGAACGCTACATCAGCCGCAAACGCAGCAACACCCCCAACTCCTACCTCACCGACCTGTTCGACATGGTGTGGGGCCGCCTCAAAAACCTCACGCCCGAACAACTGCAAGACACCGCCTGGCTCAAATCCAACGCCCCCTACGCCGGCGAACTGCTCATGGGCCACCTGCGCTACGGCACCCACGGCGACAACAGCATCGAACAGGTCCACCCCTTCCACCGGCAAAACAACTGGATCAACCGCAACCTCCTGCTCGCCGGCAACTTCAACATGACCAACGTCGATGAACTCTTCCAGGAACTCGTCGACCTCGGCCAGTACCCCAAGGAAAAAAGCGACACGGTGACCGTGCTGGAAAAAATGGGCCACTTTCTCGACGATGAAGTCCAGCGCCTCCATACCTGGTACAAACCCGACGGCTACTCCAACCAGGACATCAACAACCTGATCTTTCAAAACCTCGACATCCAGCGCCTGCTGCGCCGCGCCTGCAAAAAATTTGACGGCGGCTACGTACTCGGCGGCCTCATCGGCCACGGCGACGGCTTTCTGCTCCGCGACCCCAGCGGCATCCGCCCGGCCTACTGGTACGAAGACGAAGAAATCGTGGTGGGCGCCTCCGAACGCGCCGCCATCCAAACGGTGTTCAACGTGCCTTTCCAATCCGTGCAGGAGCTCAAACCCGGCCACGCCCTCATCATCAAATGCCACGGCGCCATCAGCGAAGAGCCCTTCACCGAACCCCGCGAACATCGCGCCTGCTCTTTCGAGCGCATTTATTTCAGCCGGGGCAACGACCGCGAAATTTACCTGGAACGCAAAAAACTGGGCGAACTGCTCGCCAAACCCGTCCTCGAAGCCGTCGACTACGACATCGACCACACGGTGTTTTCCTACATCCCCAACACCGCCGAAGCGGCTTTTTACGGACTGGCGGAAGGCCTCGAAAAAGAACTGAACAACTGGAAACAGGAGCAAATCCTGAAACTGAAAGCCGGTAAAAAACTCAGTCCGGAAAACCTGCAAAACATCTTGAACCGCCGCCCCCGGGTGGAAAAACTGGTGCACAAAGACGAAAAACAGCGCACCTTCATCGCCGACACGAAAAGCCGCAACAACATGGTGAGCTACGTGTACGACGTGACCTACGGCCTGGTCGAAAATAAAAAAGACAACCTGGTGCTGCTCGACGACTCCATCGTGCGCGGCACCACCCTGCGCGACAGTATTGTGAATATCGCCTCCCGGCTGAAGCCCAAGCAGATCATCATCCTGTCGAGCGCGCCGCAAATCCGCTACCCCGATTGCTACGGCATCGACATGAGCAAGATGAAGGATTTCATCGCCTTCCAGGCCCTGGTCGAATTGCTGCAGGAAAACGGGCGTTCCGAATTGCTCCAGGCCGCCTACAAGCGTTGCAAGGCTTCGGAAAACCTGCCTTCCGAAATGATCAAAAACGAAGTGGCGGTGCTGTACGACAATTTTGAGTACTGCGAGATCAGCCAGCGCATTTCCAAACTGGTCACACCGGAAGGCATCAAAACTTCGGTTCGGGTCATTTACCAAACGCTGGACGGCCTGCACCAGGCCTGCCCGAAAAACAAGGGCGACTGGTACTTCTCGGGCCGCTACCCCACCCCCGGCGGCAACCGCGTAGTCAACCGCGCTTTTATGAATTTTATGGAAAAACGGGACGAGCGGGCGTATTGAGCCGCCCTTGTTTTTGACCAGGGTCAGGCCCCCCTTTGATGCAAATCATTTATTCCACGGGATAATTGGTGATCTTTTGTAGTGGTTCTAACTAAACTTTTTTAGGTATGAAACAGACCACTATTTTGACAGCCGTGGCGGCCATAGTTGCCATGCTGTTTACGCTGCAAATACAAGCCCAGAATTTCACGGAGCGCGGCAATTTCCTGGTTGGTACAGCCCTTGGTTTTTCTTCCAATACTTCTACCATTTCGCAGACCAGCGGAAAAGGCGAAGGGCCGGAATCGTTCCAGTGGAACGTCGCGCCGCACGTAGGCTATTTTCTCTTTGAAAATTTTGCCATCGGCGTCGGACTCGACTACACCTTCAGCCGTGAAAAACAGCCCAACGAAGACAAGAACGACGACACCGACTTGCTCTTTGGTCCGTTCGGGCGGTATTATGTTCCCTTTGGCGGCGACAAGGCCGTATTCCTCGAAGGCAACTTCGGTTTCGGCACCTCTTCCGACGATCTGATCATCGACGGGCAACCGCAAAGCATCAGCACCGACATCATTGCGTTTGGCGCCGGACCGGGTTTCACCATTTTTTCAAACGACGCCATCGGTATTGAAACGCTGTTCAAATACAACTATGCGCGCAGCCGCTTCAACACCACCCAAAACGGTGTCGTGACCGAAACAACCACCAAAACGAACCAGTTTGCCGTGTCGCTCGGTATCCAGGTCTATTTTGCCGGCCTGCGGCGGGCGAAATGAGGCGAGGTTCCGTCAAACTTTTTGGGTTGAAGTGTCGGCGTGACTCGAGTCACGCCGACACTTTCATCAGTCTATTTACGCTCTGTGCACCTCCTTATCCTCTGTGGATCTCTGTGTCATTTTTTTTCTGTTTCACGGAGTCTCACAGAGTATACGGAGGTGCGCAGAGCCTAAAAGGAATTTAGTTTATCTGGTACGTTCGGAAACATTCACAATACCATGCGCTGCAAAAAACACGGCATTTCCACTGTCGAACAAGTATAAAATCTGTACTTTTTCGTTTGAAAAAACTATGAGACGAAATCGTTCGATTTTATACTCCTTTCCGTGGCGATTGGTGGTGTTGCATTTGCGCAACCATTTGGTCTTAATCGGTTTATGGATTTTTCTGGCCTTGCTGATGACCGGTGTGAGCGGCAAATTTTTTGGTATCCACTACCTGCTGCTCACACCGGAATATCACGGCGAGGTCAACTTTTGGAGTTTTTTCCTGACCGGGGCTGCCTGCGGCGCCTTTTTCCTGATCTGGAACCTGACGACCTACCTGCTCAGTGCGCACCGTTTTCCTTTTCTGGCTACGTTGAATGCGCCGTTCACCAAGTTCGGCCTGAACAACAGCATCATCCCCTTCGTCTTTCTCGCCACCTATGTGATCGCTTCGGTGCGCTTCCAGTGGCACGATGAACTCACCGGCACCTGGTCCATCCTGCGCAATATTCTGGGGTTTCTGATCGGTCTGAACGCCATGATCATCGCCGTAGCCGCCTACATGCACCTGACCAACAAGGATGCCGCCTCGTTTTTGCGGCCGGGGCAATTTGTGCCAAAGCCGGGGAGCAAGTTGCTGGCTCCGGGCTACCGCATGCCCACCCTGTGGGAGATTCGGAGCGGCGCCACCCGCTGGCGGGTCGACAGTTACCTGACCGAACGCCTGCACCTGCGCCCCGTGCGCACCGTAGCGCACTACGACCCGGAGATCATCGGCCGCGTCTTTCGCCAAAACCACTGGAACGCCGTGGTGGTGCAACTTATGGCGGTACTGATCCTGATGGTGCTCGGCTTGTTCATGGACCAGCCCTGGGCGCGTATTCCCAGCGGCGCCACCATTTTCCTGCTGGCCAGCATGGCCATGGCTGTATTCGGGGCCATCGTTTTCTGGTTCCGGCATTGGGGTACCCTGGTGTTTATCGTGCTCATGGTGGCCGTGGACTACACGACCGGGCTCGGCTTTTTTCACTACCGCAACCGGGCCTACGGTTTGAATTACAAAAAAGAAAACCGCGCCGAGTACACGTACAAGGCCCTGGAGTCGATTTACAACCCCGATACCCTGGCACGCGATACGGCCAACACCCGGCGCATCCTCGACAACTGGCTGGCTAAAAACCGCGCGGCCGGCGAGCAACGCCCCAAACTGGTGTTTATCTGCGCCAGTGGCGGCGGCATGCGCTCGTCGCTGTGGACCATGCAAACGCTCCAGCGTGCCGACGAAGCCACCAACGGCCGCCTGCTCCGGCAAACCGCGCTCATCAGCGGGGCCTCGGGCGGCGTGCTGGGCGCGGCTTACCTGCGCGAGCTCTACCTGCGCCGGCAGCAAGGCGAGATTCGCTCCGTACACGACCCCAAATACACCGGCGACATCGCGCTCGACCTGCTCAACCCGGTGAGTTTTGCCATCATTTCCAACGACTTGTTTTTCCCGGTGCGCTCCTTCCGCTCCGGCGATTACTCCTACCGCCGCGACCGGGGCTATCTCTTCGAGCGCCAGCTCAACGAAAACTGCCGGGGCATGCTCGACAAACGCCTCGCCGATTACCGCCGCCCCGAGGCCGAGGGCCGCATTCCAATGCTGGTCATTTCGCCCTTCATTCTCAACGACGCCCGCCGCCTGCTCATCAGCCCCCAGGGGGTTTCGTACCTCATGCGGGCGCCCGACAATCCGCTGCGCAGCATTCAGCCCGAGCTCGACGGGGTGGACTTTCGCCGGCTCTTTGCCCGGCAGGAAGCCGACAGCCTGGCTTTCACCACCGCCCTGCGCATGAACTGCACCTACCCGCTCATCCTGCCGCCCACCTGGCTGCCCACCGACCCCTCCGTGGAAGCCATGGATGCCGGGTTCCGGGACAATTTCGGCATTATGACCGCCGTGCGTTTTGTGCATACGTTCAAAGACTGGATCCGGGAAAACACCGGCGGCGTGGTGATCGTGCAGGTGCGTTGCTGGGAAAAAATTGATCCGATCCGGGAAAGCGACTCCAAGGGCATTGTCGAAAACCTGTTCGCCCCTTTCGGCGCAGCCGCCCGTATCACGGCCATGCAGGACTACGAGCAAGACAATGCCCTCTCGCTGCTCAACGACGTGCTCGGCGAAAATCAACTTCAGGTGATCCGCTTCATTTACGAACCCTTGAAAAAGGAAAACGAGGCCTCCATGAGCCTGCACCTGAGCAAACGCGAAAAGCTGGATATCCTGGAATCGTTTGAGCAGCCGGAGGTGCAGGCGAATTTGTCGTTGTTGAAGGCGGTGTTGGGGGTGGAGTAGTAAGTCGCAAAGCGAGGGGGTCGCTTGGAGCGACCCCCTCGCTTATTAAAATTGACAAGGCCGTTCACACATGACTCATGTTGACAAAAAAATACCGGGCATGGTTCAAACGTAGCCATCTGGCCACTTTAGTGGCACCATTGATGTTTTTTTACAAATTAAAAGTTTGACTTTTAATTTGTAAGTTTGCGTACAGATAAAAAACAACGTATCCATGATACCGAGACAATTAGGTGCGATCATACAAGCTGCTGCCCAAACCATGCCGGTTGTTAGCATTACCGGACCCAGGCAGTCTGGCAAAACCACATTGGCTAAGTATGCTTTTCCGAATTATGCGTATGCCAATCTGGAAAACCTGCCTACCCGCCAGTTTGCGCGTGAAAATCCCATAGGCTTTCTTAAACAATATGCACAAGGTCTTATCGTGGACGAAGCGCAATATGTTCCGGACTTATTTTCGTACATCCAGGTTGAAGTGGATCAGCACAGGCAGAATGGCCGGTATATCCTGACTGGTTCACAGAATTTTCTGTTGATGGAGAAGATAACCCAAAGCCTGGCGGGGCGTGTGGCTGTTTTCAATTTATTGCCGTTTTCAGTGAGGGAACTTGAAAATACAGCGTTTCAACTCACCAGCCCGTTTGAATATATCGTCAAAGGCTTCTATCCCAGGATCTACGATCAAAAAACCCCGCTTGACATATTTTATCCATCTTATTTGCTCACCTATCTGGAACGAGATGTGCGCCTGTTGAAAAATATCGGTGATTTACTGGCATTTGAGCGGTTTGTGAAACTTTGTGCCGGCCATATTGGTCAGGTTTTCAACCAAACGTCTTTGTCCAACGACACCAATTTTTCGCAGCCGACCATTAAAAGTTGGCTTTCTGTTTTGGAAACCAGTTTTGTCGCCTTCCTGTTACCGCCCTATTTTCGGAATTTCAACAAACGATTGCTAAAAACGCCGAAACTGTATTTCTATGATACCGGCCTTGCCTGTTCCTTGTTGGGCATCCGTTCAGCAGCAGATTTGGAAAACCACCCCATGCGTGGCCCCTTGTTTGAAAATTTTATTGTGGTCGAATTTATGAAGCAGTTTTTAAACCAGGGGCAGCGCCCGGCTTGCTACTATTGGCGCGACAATACCGGCCATGAAATCGATCTCCTGATTGAACATGCCGGCCGGATATTTCCGATGGAAATCAAGTCAAGTCAAACGCTCAAAACCGAGTTTTTCAAAACCCTTGAATTCTTTCAAAAAATATCCGGAACGCCAACGGAACAATCCTTTGTCGTGTATGCCGGAACAGAAAATCAAACCCGACAGGCCGGGAATGCCCGGAGTTGGGACAATCTTCCTGTTTTTGATTGATCTGGAATCGTTTGAGCAGCCGGAAGTGCAGGCGAATTTGTCGTTGTTGAAGGCGGTGTTGGAGGTGGAGTAGCAAGGGCAAAACAAAAAAATGCCGGCGCCACAACCCCCAGGTTGCGCGCCGGCATAGGCAAAAATCAATAAATTACCGTTCAACTACTGCCGCAATACCTTGCGCACAACAGCCCCTTCCGGTGTTTCCAGGCGTATGAAGTACATA
The DNA here is from genome assembly GCA_964484205.1 of uncultured Saprospiraceae bacterium. Taxonomy (GTDB): domain Bacteria; phylum Bacteroidota; class Bacteroidia; order Chitinophagales; family Saprospiraceae; genus M3007. Next base: position 74,823 of record CAZAEZ010000024.1, read on the forward strand.
CCCGCTTGCACCGAACCGGTATTCCATCGCAGGCTGTTCATGCCCGGCGCCGCTGCAATTTCCTGTTGCAGCACAAGGCGGCCCGCCACGTCGGTGATCAGCAGGCGAACATCCCGGTGCTGGTCCGAGTTGAAAAAGATGGTCGTCGCATCGGTAAACGGATTCGGTTGTACCTCCAGGTACAACGCTGCCGCCGGTTCGGCAAGCCCCACCGTTTTGAGCGTGAACGGCACAGGGTCCTGAACGTCGCCCTGGTGCAGGTTGCTCACGAAGTTCATTTCTTCCGTCAGCGGGCGCACCTGTCCGTCGTCGCTGTCGTACAGTTTGAAATTCAAGAGTTCGCCCGAGTTGTTGGCATACATCGTCAGGAAAAACAGGTGTGCCTGCAAGGGCGCCACATAGATCGCCTGCGCCGCGCCGCGCACCTCGTTGCCGGCAAAGGCGCCGAGTTCCATCGTGCCGGTCGTGGCATTGCCGCTGGTATCCGCCAACATACCGATCAGGGTCATGCTGAATTCATACTGGGCCGGATTTACGGTCCAATACGGCGCCAACGGCGTGTTTTCACCCCTGGATTCTGAAAAGGGCACGCCTTTCATCTGCGGATTTACCGGTGGCGGGTACAGCAAAATACTGGCGCTGTCGGCCACGCGGATCTGGTAGCCGTTCGGCGGCGCCATAAATTTCAGGTTGCCCACCCAGCCGGATTGCGCGTCGAGGTACTGCGCAAAACCGGTCTGGCTCTTGATCAGGTCGCCGTATTGCGCATTGACCGTTTTGAGCGCTTCGTTGACCGGCAGGGCGTAGTTGGGAATATAGCTGATCCAGTTCCAACCTTGAACCAGCGGCAACGGCATGTCCGCCGGGTCAATCACATGCCCCATTATCGGCAATACCTCGTCTTCCAAATTGCCATAGACGTACATGGTGGAGTTGTTCAAGTTGGTAAGCGAGCCGGCCCAGAACGAAAAATCGGAATCGTAAACGGACACCTCAGTCTGACTGCGGATCGCGTAGGGATATAGCATCGGCGCAAATACCACATGCAGACTGTCGTTCGGGAAAGCCAGGTTGAAGGACAGCCAGTTCCAGCCATAACCGACCTGGATTTCCCGTAGCACCAGACTGGTCGTATGAATCACCTGCGGCGCATCCGGGATGCCGATCACATGGTCGTGTTCGAAGGCGAAAATTTCTTCGGCCGGACTGTACCGGAGGCAGGCAGAGGCATCCCAAATGTCGAGCCGGATTGGTTTGCCGGTGTCGTCGGGTTTGCCGTAAACGGTCAGGTAAGCCAGCCATTTGTCTACCTGCGGTACGTATTGCACGTAGGAGCGGCCGCGCAGTTCATCGTCGATGTAGGCCGCCACGATGTCTTCTACATCCCTGGAGACAGCGCCTTCGATGTCGAGTTCCAGCACCAGGTTCATCGAATTTTGATAAAGCCCGGCGTTCATCTGCCAGTCCGGCGGGCGGCAAATCACCCGTACACCCAGGGGCAGGCGTTCGTCGCCGCCCATGAAGAAGGGATTCTGTCCGGTCACCGTGTGCAGCGTGATCGAGTCCGTCCAATGGCCGAATGCCAGCGAGGAATCCACTTCAAAGCGAATATCGCGGATTTCATTGGCCGCCAACACGCCGGTGTCGGGCACTACGCGCACCCAATCGGGCAGGTCCTTGATCTTGAACGGCGTCGGGTAACCGCCGCGGTTGTGTATGCGGGCGACCACCGACTGGATGTTATCCTCGTACTTGGTCATGCCGATACTGTCGGTCAGCCAGGCCAGTTCGTTGCGATCGACGTAAAATTCCCAGGTGTAGGCGCTGCCTTTGTTCCCGGTCAAATCCTCGATGTCGTGCAGTTCCGCGCGCAGTATTCGATTTTCATAAAACGTGTTGTCGAAGCTCGGGTCAAGCACGATCTTGTTTTCAAAACAAGTTATCGAAATGTCGATCAGGTTGCCGGTCGTGGCATCGAACAGCCCGACGTTGTTTTTCACCACCGGCGGCCCGGTTGCCTGGATCAACTTGTCGCAATTGACGTGCTGATTGAAGGTAAAGGAAATTTCATCCCCTACCTGGTACACCCCGTCGGAGGGTTGCGGAACGCCCACCAGACTGGGTGGCTCGCGATCGATGCGCCCTTCGATGATCTCCGAAAAACCGGGTTTGTCGGAGGCATCGCCGGTGCAAACCGCCCAGGCGTGAATTTCATAGGGACCGTCGCCCAGGCCGGCTGTTTCCCAGAGGAACTGGGTGAAGCCGGGTTCCAGGGTGTCGGTTTGCCCGGCATATCCCGACCAGTTGGGATTGTAGCGCTCCGCACCGGTGGGGCCGGTAATGTTGATCCAGGCGCCGTCGCCGTTCGCGCGGCGGTATTGCACGCGGATCAACTGGAAATCCTCGGAATTCCGGTCGTAACCCGACACGGTGATCCGCCGCAGGGTGCCCGGCTGGTTCGGATCGTTGTTGATCACCACCCAGTTTTGCTCCGGCACATTGATGTTTACCTCGCTGCAGGGGCGGATAAAACGCGCGCCAAGGTACAGCCTCGAAAAATAGACCGAGTCGGGCGCCGTGCCGAGCGACAGGTCGGCGTCGTATTCGCACTGCGAAAACAGGGCTACCTGCAAGCTGTCGTACTCGTATTCCAACGGCCCGCGCTCGATGGTGAGCGTGAGGTGCGTAGATTCCCCATACGGCAGGAAAAACTGGATCGGTTGTCCGTTTAGCGCTTGACCGTTCAGTCTGATCACTGCGCCGTGCGGGTTGCTGCCCGGAATGGCGGAGAAGCTGTAGGTCATGTCCTCGTTTGTGGCGCTGAGGTTGCCCAGTTCCAGTTCGAATACTGCCGGTTCGTGGGCCGGAATATTTTCCGCCACGAATCCCGTACCCTGTGCGAGTTGGAGGTTGGGCCATTCCCGGTGCGCGGTGCCTTCTTCCCAGGGGCAGGAGGTTTGCCCGGCGAAGAGTTTAAACACCGGGGTGTTGTACACCGAGTCCATCAGCACATCCAGGCTGAAGGCGTCGTTGGCGTCGTCGTCGGCCAGTACGTAGCCGGTGGTAATGCCTTTCCCGTCTTCAGACCCCGAACCATCCAGCGTACTGGAGGAGTTTGAAATATCGATAATCCCCTCAATACCAAATTCCTGAAACGTATAGCCGATGTGTGTAACCGTACTAAAATCCAAACCGCCACCGCTCTGGCTCGAACTTGAGCTGGCCGAACCGCTGGTTTCCGAGTATTCAAACGAGGTCGTGGCATCGAATGAAATATGCCGCTTGAGTTTTGCCTTTTCTTTCAATCCGCGGTTCCGTTCAATGATGTTTGCCCAAAGTGTATCCGACTTCAAACTCTGCTGTTTAACAGAATCGACCGTACCCGGGTCGGCTGCGATATTTTGCAGGTATGGCCGCAGGTAGTTTTCGATATAAGCCTGGGAATAGACAAAGGTGGTCGGTTTATTTCCCGGCTCAACATTCAGCACGGTAGTCGCGTCGGCCGAGCAAGTCGAGGGGTCGAACGTCACCTTGTCGGCGATCCCAAACTTCAGGTCCAGGGCCGCGCCCATGTACAGGTCGGCGTCTTCGCCCACATAGTTGCTTCCATCGCTGGTCGCCACTTTGGAACTAAAGGTCATGCAGGTTTGCATGGAATTTTCATTCGTGTTTACAATTGTTTTGATCAGGGAAATTTCCGTGTCAAAAATCACACCCTGGTTTTCAATAACACCTACTCCAAGCGGAGCCGCAACAATAGTCACATCGCCGCCCAGGTGAAAGGCGCCGCCGCCGCCTAAGCCCAACGTATTCTCGTGCGCAAAGCTGGTGGTGGTGCAAACTGTAGAATCTTTCTCCAGGTACGAATAACTGGCGTCGCCCGGCGGGTCGCGCAGGATGAGGAAGGGCGTCTCCGGAAGCAAGGTCGTGAAGGTGCTTCCCTTGTTCAAAATACCCGTCACGATCGCCTGCCGCAACAAACTACCCGTCCGGCCCGCAACGGAGGTACCCACTACCTGAAGGGTTTTCAGGTAAGGCGGCGACGGATTCGGGCCGCCCACCCGGAACTGGTATTTCAGGCTGCCGCCCGACATGGTCGTGTCTTGGTTAATTTCGGCAAAACCGTTTAGTAGCTCAAAATTGGCCGTATCCAGGTAGCATACACCGTCGTCGATCACATTCATGTCGGTATCCAGAATTTCCTCGTACTGCTCTTTCAACTTGATCTCCAGCGTTACCAGCTCGGATTGGTCCAGCACAATTACAGACGGCGTACAACCGGGAATCGGATCCAGCCCACTGGCGATTTCCACTATCGGAGGGGCGTAATAGGTAAAATTGACCACGGTATCCGTTTTGGTCAAATCGAGCGTAGCGCCACCTTGCGTTTGGAAGGCAGATTTGATATCCGGGTCGGAATGTTCGGTAATGGCCAGGGTCAGTTCTCCCAGCGGCGGCACATCGGCGAAGGTATAGTCGCCCTCCTGGTTGTTCAGCGTGACATGCCGCTCCAGGCAGCCGTCGGTGGAGCGCAGCGTGATGGTGCACACGGTGCCCTGCCCCTGTCCGGGCGGCGCTTTGATGATCGATTTTTTGCAATCCCCGCCGGCGATCTGCCCGCCGACGGTCCGGGTGGTAATGTCGTTGAACAAAATACCCGCAATCGGGCTGACCACATTGGTCACTTCCCAGAATGCCGGGATAAAATTATGGTCTTCAAATTTCGGCGTCAGCCGGCCGGTAAACCCGGGGTCGAAGTCGATCTCGAACTTACCCGTGGAGTCGGTGAAAATTTTCGGCGAATACGAGTCGCCGTTGACCAGGATTTCCACTTTTTGGGCAAAACAATCGGTGTTTTTGTACCGCACGTAGCCAGTTAAGGGCACTGTGGAGCGGTCGGTAAAATCTACCTGATCCACGGAAGTGACGCTGGGATTCAGGGTTACCTGCCGGGTGCCGGGGGTGAATTCGTGCGGGGTGACTTTTTGCCGAATGGCAAAAGCCGACCACGCGGCGCCTTCGTTGGTACCGTCGGGAAGCAGTACCGAGCCGGTGTTGTGCAGAAACTTTCCGCTGCCTTCATCCAGCGGGAAATAGACGCGCAAACCTTTCTCCTGCGGGTCGCGGGCATTTTGGAAGTGCCCGAGCACGGCGGCCGTGCTCAAGGTGGTATCGTACACCGCAAACTCGTCGATCAGGCCGTCGAAGTGATCGGCCTGCGTGCCGGGGCCGGTAGGCCGGGCGCCGAGCATCCAGTTTTGGGTCGTGTCGGAAAAATTGCCCGTCAAACCGGTGAAAACCTGCGGGCTTCCGAAGGGCACGCCGTTTTTAAAGGCGCGCACCGTATGGCCGGCGGCGCTGCTGTCGATCGACAAAGCCAGGTGCTGGTAGCCCATACCCAGGGCGCCGAGGTTGTGATCCTGGCCATTGAGGTGCACAAACACATCGCTTTCCAGGCCGCTTTGGCGCAGGAAGAGGCGGAATTCATTGGCGCCCCATTTTTTAGCCAGCAGGCATTGGTCGCCGGCCGGGTCGGAATTGTTCACCCAGAGTTCCAGGGTGGATTTTGGCGTCAGGGAAAAATCGGGCAAGGTGGCGTAATCGCCTTCGCCGGGTACAAACTTGAGCGCCCGGTGCAGGTAAAAATTCTTCATCGGTTCGGCCAAAAAGGTCGTGCCCGTGCCATAGCTCGCCGACTCGATGCGGTAAAAACCGTCCTGGTTGGTTTTGCCCATCGTGCGCACATGCGGCCGGTCGGTGTCGAATTGTGCACCGCAGAAGAACAGTTTGTTTCGGCGCAGCACATCGAAAGAGCCGGTGCCAAGTTCTTCGTCCATTTTCCAGTAGTACGCCAGGTTGGGCGTTTGGGAGGAGGCCGTGCCCATCATCACCTCGCCCAGGTCGAGTTCGTCGAGCAGGCGATGGTAAATGCGCAACTCGTCGAGCCGGCCTTCCCAGCTGCCGGAAGCGCCGGTGCGGGCGCCAAGCCGCAGTTCCGCTGCAGTAGTCGGTACCGGCAATTCGGCGATGCCGGCCAGTGTGCCGTCGATATACAGCCGGCCTTTGCCGCCGGCCTCGACGCTGAGGGTCACGTGGTGCCAGCCGTTTTTGGTGCTGTCGGGAAATTGCGCGCTGAGCAGAGCGGCGCCGCCGGCCGTTTGGGCGACCTCGATGCCTTCGTGTCCGCCGGAACTGGCGAGCGGCCGCACGTAGAGTTTATCGTCAAAACTCAACAGCCCGCCGTTGGCCGCCGCGCCGGTTGTTTTGATCCAAAATGTCAGCGTCCAGGCGCCGTTGGTTGCCGGGAGCAGGTTTTTGGTGCTGGTGTCGGCTTCGGCAAAAGCGCCGGCGGTGGGGCCGAAACCGGCCGAAAAGCCCTGCAGCGGCGTGAGCGCCACAAAGGCATCGGGCACGGGTTTGCCGCTGGGCGTTTGCACCCAGCCGGTGACTACGCCGTCGGGCACCTGGAAACCGATGGCTGCGCCGCGGCCGCCTTCGCCAAATTCATTGATGCCGAGCACTTCGTAGTTGTATGGCCGCCCGGCGATGACGTTGAAATCGTTGTAGTTGAAAGTTTTTTTATCCAGCAGCGCCAGAAAAACCCCGTCGCGGTAAAGTTTGAACCCTTCCGTGGGCGGAGCGCTCAAGGGGTCGACTGTCCAGGACACCTGGATACGGTCGAGCAGCTCGCCCTGGGTGGCATGCACGATGGGCCGCAGCGGCGGTATCTGGTAGATCGCCCAGAAGCCCTGCTGGGAGATGTGGGATTGTGAAATGACATTGCCCACGACCGTTTGCCCGATGGAGTGGCTGGAGCGGTTACGGATAGAAAATGCGTCGGTGACGCCGCCGTAGTCGAGAAATACCTGCCCCTGGGTGATGGGCTGGTCTACGGCATTGCATTGAACGTCCTGTTGTTGTGCCAGTGCGGGTGTGAGCATGGCGCTGCAACAGAGCAGTATGGTGTAAAATATGATACGTTTGAACATGATCAATCGACGTTTAAAGTGTTAAAAAAATGGTTGACACTTTCCGTCAATTGATGCGGATGTAAATGTAGAGGTTGATGTTTTTGGGACGGGTTTCAGTGTGGCCGGTATCGGAAGTTGAATGACTAGCATTTGTACCATAGAAATCTATGCCGTATGTATCGCCACCGCCATCGTCATTATCGCCTGTCCACAAATAGCCCGGGCTACCAGACACCTGTGAAGTCCAACTTCCTCCTGCCGGAACGTCTATTGTACCCGCACCATAGTTGGTTGGGTCTTTTTTTGTTTCAACCTTTGAAATATACCTATCTTGAATACTTCCATGGTTATGCTTTTTAAAATCATCCGATTGCACGGTTGCAATCGAAGAGTTGGAATTTCTGTCCGGGTCATTGTCGCTGCTGTTGGAGAACTCCTGTGCACGAAGAAAGAGCCCTCCGGCATTGGGGATGGAGGAAACACCGTGTTGGGTCAATTTGGAGCCTGAAATAGACCGGCCGTCCATCGGTATCCAGCAGTTGCCGTTCACCTTGGCAAATTCGGTAGGGTTTAAGATGGAGTATTTCACATCACCGACTGCGCCGGAGCACACGACCTCGTTGGCGGACAAGGCGGATTGGGCATTGGCCACGGAAAAGGCATACGGTGCGTAGGATAGTTCCGTGCGTGGTACAAGTTCGTAGTTGCCGACTTTCACGCCCAGGTAGAGGGTGCCCGCGAAATCGGCGGGCTTGAGCGGTGTGGAAGTGCCCAGGTAGTGGCTGTAAATACCGCCGACCACTTCCACGGAGGCATCTTCCGACCAGAGAGCCGTGCCGCCGCTGGTTACGTTGTAGAGGTTGAATGTGACATCGTAACTGCCGTCGGCCACGGTGACGCCGTTGGCGGTTTTGAGCGTACCCTGCACGCTGATCTTTGGGTTGTTTTGCGCCTGCAAAGGCACTGCGAACAAACAGGCAAGTGCCAAAAGAAGGCCGGTGGAAAGAGAAAAGAAGTGTTGAAATGTCTGCTTTTTCATAACGATATTTTATTGATGATGGTGATAATTCAACCAGGGTGATGCAGCCGGAGCTGCGTTTTTATTCGTGCAAATAATCCCGGCGCCGTTCCGGCAAATACCGGAGCAGCCTTGCAGGCATATCGATCATTGAGCGGGGGGGGGCGTTTCCGGCCGGCCGGAAACGGATGCCATGGAAAGTGTTTGTTTCAATTTAGCATGGGGATTAAAACGGGGCGGCGCCTTCGAAAACGGCACAGGGCAAAAATGGGGAAGCTCAATGGGCTAAATCCGTCAATCTGGTAGCTGAATCCGTCAAAATTGCCCCCAAAGCGCCCAAAAAAAGCGCTCAGCCCGCCAAATACGCCGAGGGCGACTTCCCGAACCGCGCCCGGAAGCAGCGCGAAAAAGCACGGGCATCACGGTACCCGACGTTGAACGCCAGCCGGGCAACAGTGTGGTGCCGGCCGGTTTCCAGCAGTTGCCGGGCCGCGTCCAGCCGTAATTTTTGCAGGTATTGTTGCGGTGTCTGCCCGGTCAGGCGTTTCACCTTGCGCAACAAGGTGGAAGCGCTCATGGCAAATGCATTTGCCAGCACAGTCATTGTCAGGGTATCGTCGGCCAGGTGGTGGCGCACGAACCGTTCGAAGGTTTCCAGCCACATGCGGTCGGTAGGCGCCATTGGCGACCGGGCCTCCCGGGCGTGCAGCAGGCGATTGCGTTGCGACGCCCATTCGGTTGTGCCGGCGGCTTGCGCGGGAGCGCCCACCCTGCCGAAATCCAGGCCATAGAGCAGGTTGGCGGGAATACGGCGCGGGAGACTTCCGTTTTTTTCCATTCGCGATGGGTCCATTGTTGGTGAAACTGATGTCCCGGCGCCATTGAGTGTCGGCGAGCCGGCGAGATGCATGTCCTGCAAAGGTGGAGCCCCCCGCCGGCCCCGGTAAGCGCGGAAATACCCGGATTGGAAAACCGGTTAGTTGTACCCGAAATACCCGTAGAAATACCTGTTTTGCGGCGTAAGGTTTGGCATGGCTGACGGAGTAAAGTACATTGCGTCAAATTCAACGTTCAACGCAATACGACACATGAACTGGAAACTCAACTACTGGACGCTGCTCTTCGCCATCGCCGCAGCCGGCCTGGTTTACCAATGGAATGCCGCCCGGCCGTTGGCTGACGACAAACCCACCTCACCCTATAATATTCCGGACTCTATCGCCGATGCGCGCAGGCTGCTCTATGCATCCGACTACGCGCCCAAAGTGCAAACATTTGCAGCCGACAGCTGCAACACGGTAAACGGAGGCGTCCTGTTTTTCGGCATCCATGAAGCCGAGTTGGCAGCAATGGCCGGCGTATTTACCGCTGCCGACAGTGTGACCGCTTTTTTGGGGCTCATCCCGGGAACCGGCGGCGCCCAGGATACGCTCGACCTCATGTTTGAGGTGTATCCCATTTATGAGCCGCTGGCGCCGGTGTACTATGATTTCACCAAGCCCTGCCCGCCCTGCTCCGGCAACTAACCACCCAATCAAACCCCGATGGGATCGATGCAGGAAATATGGTACTGGTTTTCCGAAGCGGCACGGTACTGCGCCGGGCTGAGCCTGTTGCTTTTGATCCTGAAATTCAGGCGCTTGCCCTGGTTGTTCCGGATATTGATATTTATACTGGCCGTCGACCTGCTCACCGAAAGCCTGGCCACCTGGATGTTCTTCCGGCAGATCAACAACATGCCGCTGCTGCACCTGTACACGCTGCTGAGTTTTTGGTTGTTTTCGCTTTTTTACCGGGAATTGTTCCGAAAAAAACCGTTCGTCCGCCGCTATTTCTGGCCGTATATGGCGGTGGTGACCCTGCTTTTGATCGCCAACACACTCTGGCTCGAACCCATCAACGGCTTCAACAGCAATGCCAAAACGCTCGTGCAGGCGCTGTTTATCGCCTATGTCGTGTACTACCTGTTCGACGCCTTCGGCAAAACGGATTTTTTACAACCCAACGACCTGGCCATCAGCCTGGTCAACATGGCAATTTTAATTTACAACGCCGGTAGCCTGTTTATTTTTATGTTTGCCAAAACACTGAACAACGGCCTGCTTTCCCCCAAAGCCCAGAGCGGATTGTGGATGATGAACAGTTTGCTCTACCTGATCTTTCAACTGCTGTTGCTGTTTGCGGTATGGATACAAGCTTTCAAGGCGACGAAATCCTCCTCCTGATCACCGTCGGCGTGCTGATCATGCTCCTGCTGGCCTTTGCCCTGATCGGCTTTTTTTTGCTGTCGCAACGAAAACTGAACAGCGCGCGCCAAAAAGCGCACGACTTGCAACTGGAACACCGCGAACAACTGCTCTACAGCACCCTGCAAACGCAGGAAAACGAGCGGCGCCGGATCGCCAAAGACCTGCACGACGCCGTCGGCTCCAAACTCAATGTGCTCAACCTCAACCTCCACCGCCTGAAAAAACAGGCGCCCGACACACCGGATATCGCCGAAACCGTACACGAACTTTTTGGCGTGATCAACACGACCATCGACACCACCCGGCGCATCGCACACGACCTGCTGCCGCCCACACTCGAAAACTTCGGCCTCGCGGAAGCCCTGGCCGAACTCTGCGCCCAGTACCGCCAAAGCGGCGCTCTGAACATCGAATTTGAAGCGAAAGAAAACAGCGCCGTCCAGCCGGACAAAACGGCGGAGCTCAACCTGTTCCGGGTCGCCCAGGAACTCATCGCCAACTCGGTAAAACATGGCCCGGCCACCCAAATTTACCTGTACCTCTGGCGAATGCCTGCGGAAATCCGGATGGACTACCGCGACAACGGGCCGGGTTTCGACCCCGCCGCCGCCGGCTACAAACCGGGCCTGGGCATGCTGAACATCGAAAGCCGCCTGCGCATGATCGGCGCCGAATTTCAACTGGACACTGCGCCCGACAAAGGCGTCAGGGCTAAAATAAAATACATTTATCCAACATGATACAGCTCGCTATTGCCGACGACGAAGCCTTGTTCCGAAAAGGCATGATCGCCCTGATCCAGGACTGGCCGGACATGCGCGTTTTGCTGGACGCGAACGACGGAGAAGATTTGTTGGAACAACTCCGGCAGGCCGGTAATTTGCCGGATGTGTTGCTGCTCGACCTCAACATGCCGCGCCTCAACGGTATCGAAACGGCAAAAATCATTCGTGAAACGTACCCCGAGTTGAAAATCGTGGTGCTTTCAACCTACTTCAGCAATGCTTTTGTGTTGAAAATGATCGAGCTCGGGGCCGCTGCTTACCTGCCGAAAAATTCCGATCCTGCCGAAATGCGGCAAACGATTCTCGAGGTTGTGGCCAATGGATTTAGTTACAGCCGACCGGTCCTGGAGATTATCCGGCAAAATTTGCAGCAAAAGTCAAAACCCAGGCTCCGCATGCCCTTCGGCATCGAACTGACCACCCGGGAATTGGAAATCCTGCAATTGATCTGCGAAGAATACACCACGGCCGAAATTGCCGAAAAACTGTACATCAGCCCCCGCACGGTAGACGGGCATCGCAATAACCTGCTCGAAAAACTGGGTTGTAAAAACGTGGCGGGTTTGGTGGTGTATGCTATTCAGTATGATCTGGTCCGGCTCGGCGCCGGTGGCACAGATTTTCATAACCACTGATTTTAGCGAGGGGGTCGCTCGAAGCGACCCCCTCGCTTCTTAAATCCGCTTCTTAAACCAAAAACAAGAGTTCTTTTGCCAGTTTTTGTTGGCACAGAGTGCCCTTTCGCAAACCCGCGAAATCGGGAGCAGAAGAATACGCCCAGTCCTCCGCTTTTTCTACCAATTTTGCTTTGACCGGATTGTTGTGGATGTAGTTGAAACAGGTCGGACCGTACAATTCCCAATTTTGTAGAATTAGGTTGAAATGCGGATGGGTCGGTGGCAGGGTTCTGTCTTCCCAGCCATCTTTTGCTTGCGTGGTTTGCCGGAAGAGCGAGCCGGTACGGTTCTCCTGCTTGTTTATGGCATTGGTGTACGAGCGCAGCAGCAGCCCGATGGCGTTGTTCAGGTCGCGAGTGCTGCGCTCGCTCGAAGCGAAGGGGTCGCTTCGAGCGACCCCTTCGCTATTGCCGGGCTTTGGGAGAATCTCTATCTCCAGTACGCTGACGTACATCAACCAATGAAAATGATTGGGCATGAGGCAATAACAAAGCAGATCGCCATACGGAAGCAGATACTCGCGCATTTTTCTTAGAAAGAAGTGGTAGTTCTCATCCTTAAAAAAGATGCGCTGGCGGTTGTTGCCCTGGTTGTAAATGTGATAAATCGTGTTTGGTAAGAATTTCATTTCGATGGATTTAGTTTTGGTATTGTTCGGAGCGAAGTGGTCGCAGTAGAGCGAGGGGGCCGCTCAAAGCGACCCCCTCGCTTTGTGAACAGGCCCTCCAGCGCCGCATTCACCCATTCCTCCCTTGAAAAATGCGCTGGCGGTTGGCACCCTGGTTATAAATGTAAAAAATCATGTTTGGTGAGAATTTCATTTCGATGGATTCTGTGTGGAGTAGAGCGAGGGGGTCGCTCGAAGCGACCCCCTCGCTTTGTGAACAGGCCCTCCAACGCCGCATTCACCCATTCCGCCCTTGAAAAAGATGCGCTGGCGGTTGGCGCCCTGGTTGTAAATGTGAAAAACCGTATTTGCGGAGAATTTCATTTCGATGGATTCTGTTTTGGTATTACTCGGAATGAAGGGGTTGCAGTAGAGCGAGGGGGTCGCTCGAAGCGACCCCCTCGCTTTGTGAACAGGCCCTCCAACGCCGCATTCACCCATTCCGCCCTTGAAAAAGATGCGCTGGCGGTTGGCGCCCTGGTTGTAAATGTGAAAACCCGTATTTGCGGAGAATTTCATTTCGATGGATTCTGTGTGCAGTAGAGCGAGGGGGTCGCTCGAAGCGACCCCCTCGCTGGGCTGCCCCCTCCTCACAACACCTCCGACGGCAACTTCCCAAACCGCGCCTGAAAGCGTCTGGAAAAAGACCGCACATTAAAATAACCCACCGTCGATGCGATTACAGCAATCGAATTGAAGCGGCGGCTCTCCAACATCTCCCGGGCAATTTCCAGTCGCATCTCCTGCAAATATTGTTGGGGCGTAAGCCCCGTCAGGCGCTTCAACTGGCGAAGCAGCGTTGACTCACTCATGGCAAACTCCTGGGCCAGCACCGACACGGTGAGCAGGCCGGTGGTGATGTTTTTTTGTACGTGGGCTTCAAAATCTTCCAGCCAGTCGCGGTCGGTTTCTGTCAGGTCGTCCGCTGCCGGGTCGGCTTCGTCCTGAACCTCCCGGAGCCGTGCGGCCTTGTTTTTCAACAGGTTTTCGATGCGCGCCAGCAACTCCTCGTCGTCGAAGGGCTTGGTGAGGTAGTCGTCTACGCCAATGCGCAGGGCTTTGAGCCGGTCGCGAGCCTCCGCGCGGGCAGTGAGCATGATGACGGGAATATTCCGGGTGGTTTCGCCGGCTTTCAACCGTTCGAGCAGTTGGTAGCCATCCATCACGGGCATCATCAGGTCGGAGAGGATCAACCCCACTCCCGGCGCCGACCCGGCAGGGAGGGTGGGGTCGACCGGCGGGAGGCTTCGTTGGTTGCCATGGTCCGGTGCTGACGTTGAACGCGCTAATATGTCCAAGGCAACCTGGCCATTTCCGGCAGTAACCACGTGGTACTTATCCGCTAAAATAAGCCGGATGTAATCCTGCAAATCGGGGTTGTCTTCCACGACCAGAATGGTTGGTTCCCCTTTCAAATTTGCAGTGGATTCGACAGGCCGGTCGTCTGCCGGCGCAACGTTGTTTCGTACGACTTTGATCGCATGGCCGGGTAGGGTTTGGGCGGTTTTTTCCACCAGTTTGACCGGGAAGCGCACCCGGAAGGTAATGCCCGCTCCGGGACTGCTTTCCGCACTTATGTCGCCACCGAATAGCCGGGCATATTCCATGCAAAGGTTTAGCCCGATGCCGGTGCCGCCCTCTGCGGGTTTGTCGGGCCGGCTGGTTTGGAAAAAGCGGTCGAATACTTGCGGCAGGTCGTCGGGGTGAATACCCGCGCCGGTATCGGTGACACTGAGGTCCAGCATCCCGTTTTCCACCGACAATTCGACGGCAACGCAGCCGCCCGCAGGGGTAAATTTGAAGGCGTTTGACAGGAGGTTGGTCAACACCTGGCGGCATTTTTCCCGGTCAATATTAGCCACTAAATTAGCCGGCACCGTTGACCGGAAGGTAAAATCGATCTGCTTGCTGTCGGCCAGCGATTCGAACTGTGCGGCGTGATTTTGGAAAAAACGGTGCAGGGCAGTCGAGGTTTCCAGCAGCTGCATTTGGCCCATTTCCAGTTTGCGCAAATCCAGGATTTCATTGATAAGTTGTCCGAGTTGATTACCGTTCCGGCGGGCCATTTTTAGCAGATTGCGTTGTTTGTCGCTCAGGTTTGCCTCTTTCAACATGGTGTTGACGGGGCCGAGCAAGAGCGTGAGCGGGGTGCGGAGTTCGTGGCTGATGTTGGCGAAGAAACGGGATTTGGCGGCGTCGAGGTTGGCCAGTTGTTCGGCCTGCCGGCGATTTTTTTCGTTGGCTTTTCGCAATTGCACATAAAAATAAGCCAGGGCGGTGATCAGCAGCAGCACCAGGCAGAAGCCCCCCAGCAACCAGTTTCGTCGTTGCCGTTCGGCTGCCAGTTGCTGGGCCTGTTCCTCCAGTTGCAATTGTTTTTTGGCATCGTTGTAACGGGCATCGATCTCGATCACCCGGTCGCGCATATCCTGCGCATTGAACGCTATTTCCAGGCGATAACCTTTATCCAGGTAGAACCAGGCGGAGTCCGGTTGGCCCATTGCTCTGAAAAGACTACCACGAGTCCGGTACAGGCCGGCAATCGTGTTATGCTTTTCATTCCCTTTTGCAATAGCCAGATTGGCCATAGTCAGTGCCGAATCGTTATAAGCCAGTGCCTTTTGAAAGGCATTTTTTTGAAAATACAAGCTGGAAATAGCGCCGAGCATATAGCTGCAACCCGTGTAGTCCTCAATCTTTTCATACAACCGGACGGCGGCAAACGAATGCTCCAGACGCTCCGAAACGGCTGATTCCGGGAGCAGCATATTCATCAGCATATGACCAATGGCCGTTTCCAGGTCAAGATTGAACTTGGGTGCCGTGCGCAAGGCTTCCCGGGCAAAGTACAGGGCGGAGTCTTTACGGCCAAAAATGCGTTGCCAGGAGGACATGCGAATGGCAAAATGGGGATAAATAGAGTCCAGTTTGTACCGTTCAATACCGGCCCGGGCTTCCTGCAACTGTTTCAGACTTTTTTGCGCGCGGCCGATTTTTTCATGGAGCAGGGCAAGCACCAGGTTGGTTTGAATGTGCAGGTCCCAAAACTGAAAGTGCGCACTGCGCTCTTTGACATGCAGAAGTTTCAAAATGGCTGTTTCATTGTCCTGGTCGCGTTCATAAGCCGTCGCTTCCGCCAATTGGGTTCGAATGCCAAAATGGGTATCGAGTTGTTTCCGCGCCTTCAACTCGGTTAGCAAGGCGCTGGTGATGAGGCGGGCACTGTCGTTTTTAAAGGCGCGCAAATACCGCTCCGCCCGCACAAGTTCCTGTTCAAGCCCGGTACCCGGCGGGTTGCTTTTTTGAGCAAATAAGCGCTCGCCTGGGGTTGAAAACAATAACTGAACGATGAAAAAGCCTGTCTTAAAATTGGTTAAAAACGCTCTGAAACGCATGGGCTAATACAAGAAGCGGTTAGGTAGCAGGGTTGGAAAAGGTTAAACAGGTCGTGGCTTGAGACGGGTAATTCTTCAGAATTTATCCCCAAAAGCCAAATCACCCGCATCGCCCAACCCGGGTACGATGTACGCTTTGCCGGTAAGTTCTTCGTCTACCGCGCCGAGCCAAAAATGTGCCTGCGGATACTGACGCGCCACAGCCTCCAGACCGGCGGTGCCGGCAATCACTGCAGTAATATGAATCGCCTTGGGCGTACCGAAACGCTCCAGGTGCTTCAGGGTGAGATTCACGGACGCGCCGGTAGCCAGCATGGGATCGGCAAGCACGAGCACGGCATCGTTCAGGTCGCAGCTGCTGACATATTCCATCTGGATATCAAAACTGCCGTCCTTGTGTTGCCGGCGGTAGGCGCTGACGAAGGCGTTGTCGGCCTGGTCGAAGTAGTTGAGCAAACCCTGATGAAACGGGACGCCCGCGCGCAGGATCGTTGCCAGCACCAGGCGGTCGGCCGGCACGGCGACATGCGAAAGGCCGAGCGGCGTTTCCACTTCAATGGTTTTGTATGTCAGGCTTTTAGATAGTTCATACGCCAGTATTTCGCCCATGCGTTCCAGGTTGCGGCGAAAACGCATGCGGTCTTTTTGAATGGCCGCGCTGCGTAGCTCGGCGATAAACTGGTTGGCTATGGAATGTTGCTCGGAAAGTATGGTGCGCATGGTCCTACGAACCTCCGGTTCGTGTTGAGTAGGGAGGCAAGTTACTGCGATCAAGGCAAATTTTCCGGTTTAGGCAAGTAAAAAACCTGTTCGACGACTTGGAGCGCAGGGGTTGGTCTGACGACTCCAAGTCGTCTGACCAATAAGTCCGGGTAGCACACACCGTCACTTCGATCCAAGTTTCCCGAGCAGCCAGTCCCGCTCCGCCACCGATTCTGCCGTGGCCGTCGTCATAAGGCCGTGATACCGGGGTTATTTTCCAATTTTTGAAACATGAGACATCCCGAAGTTTTGCGTAAAACTGACCTCGGAGAGGTCAAATATTTGTAGAAACATATCAGCATCATGTTACTCGACCTCGGAGAGGTCGCCGCGTTTTATTAAATCATTGATCTACAAATATTTGACTTCTCCGAAGTCATCTTGAAAATTCGGGATATCTCATGTTTGGCGGGTAACCTGCATGCGCCTGGGCTTCCATTGGGTTTACCCGCCTGCGCCACAGCCTACACCACAGCCTACGCCACAGCCTACGCCACAGCCTACGCCAAGGCTACGGCAGTTGAAAAGGCTACGGCAGTTGAAAAGGCTACGGCAGTTGAAAAAGCTACGGCGGGTAAATAAAAAAGCCCCCCTCCAGCATTTGGAGAGAGGCCATCCCAAAA
>CAZAEZ010000025.1:0-63497 GCA_964484205.1 uncultured Saprospiraceae bacterium
CTATTACTACTTAAAATCCCTTAAGTTGATGGCTATGCCCCCATCCCCTCCCCCAGCGGGGAGGGGGGCCTGATTTCGTGTTACTTATCGATTGCGTAAACGAAATCTAATAATAGTTTGAGGGCAAGCCCCCCTCCCATTTGGGGGAGGGGATGGGGGTGGGGTTGATACGCACGGTTGAAAAAATGAACTTAAGCCAAAAAAATTAATTTTCGACAACTTGTGTGTAATGGACAGACTTGAAGTCGTAGGACGAGCTAGGCCCCTCCCTGTCCCGTGGATCTTTTTTTATTCCGCAGAGGCCCAAAGAGAAACAGAGAACCCAATTTTAGGGATTCCCGTCATTTCACAAACAACAACCCGTTCAAACTTTCCATTTTCATATCCGGCATACGCGCATCAAACCGCGCTTCGCGCAAATGCAGCCGTCCGGTCGACCGGGCGCTTTTCAGTTCCAAAATTGTCGCGCTATCGGGCAGGGCGTAATATTCCTTTGAACCGGCCATTTTTTTCCAGTATGCCATGGCCGGGCGCAGGTCGAAAGAATCTACCGCTATTTTTCCCGTCGGCCCGTAAAGCAACAGTGCACGCTGGTCTTTTGAAAAGGCGACACCGTTTTTCTTGCGCTTGGGCAAAGGCGCGCCGTCGTATAGTTCGACCTGGTAAAACTGCCGGAACCCGGCAATATTTCCGGACTGGGTTTGCTGTTGCATCGGATACACCGAAATCTTGCGTTGCAGGGCGTAGGATTGGCCTTCGGGCTCGATATTCATCCAGGCGGCAAGGGCAGTGGCCTGGCTGCGCGATGCATATTTGCCGGTATCCGGTTCAATGGTTTGGATCGGCACCGGCAGCCAGGGTTCGATGCGGTCCAGGGCGTCGCGCTGGCCCAGAAAGTACAGGCAGGACACGATCCGGTCGGCATCTTCGCCGGTAAGCGGGTCTCCTCCGGGTTTTAGTTTATCGCCGTCGAAGCGGTTATTTTTTTCGAGTAAATTTTTCAAAATGCTCGTTTGGTTGCGCTCGGCCACATTGAACGCACTGAACGGGCCAAGTACGGCAACCAGGATGAACAGCCCGAGTGAAATGGGGATGAATTTGATGTTATCCAGTTTCGAGCGCAAAAAATACAGGCACATCACCAGCAACCAAACGCCGGCATGCGCCACGTAATACCGCTGTTCGGTAATGCCGTAGTCAGAAATACGCCGGCCAATGGCCACAAACAACAAGCCCACCATCGGCAACAGCACCCACCAGAACCAGCGCCGGTAGGCGTGCACGAGTTTGTTGTCGGAATAATCGGGCAGCAGGTAGTTGATCAGGTAGGTAAAAATACCTGCCACCGAAAAGCCCAGCACCAGGGAGGACACCCAGCCTTGCGGCAGGTTCCAGGTGACCAGAATTTTAATGGAATAGGCGTACAGGATCAGGAAATACAACCCGACGATCGGGATCAGGATGTACTGGCACAGGTTTTTAAAAATAACATTGTAGGCCTTCTCGCGTTCCTCAAAGGCGAAGTTTTGTGGAAAATGGTAGAGGAAAAAAGTAGTCTGAAAAATACCGGCAAGCACGAAAAACAGGTATACGTACATTTTTCCGTCGATGTCCAGATTGAACAATTCGTTCACCGCAAGCAAGGCCAATGCCAACCCTGCATACAAAATAAGCGTGTACACCGCCCCCACGACGAAATTGGCAAACAACTGTTTGTTGTACTCCCAAAAATCGGCCACGGCCAGCCGGTTCAGGTAGGGCGCCACGGCGACGAGCAAATGCGCCACGGCCCAGAGCGCAAAAAAGCGGGGCAAATCCACCTCCTCCATCGCGGGCGCCTGCATATCGAACAGGAAGTAATAAAACCCTGCCACCGCGAGCCCCAGGCCCTGAAGCGCCCAGTTGCGCGCACCCGACCAGGCCCTGGATTCCGCAAAGGCAGTCAGGCCGGTGCAAAGCGCCAGACCAAAAAGGGACATGAGGCCGAGTTTGATCCAGCTTTCATTTTCGGTCCCACGATCGAATTCGACGGCCATGATAAATGAGAAGGTGGCAACAACCGCGCAAAGCATGGTGGCCGGGAAGCGTTGCCAGACCTGGATAAAAGCCCGGAGTAAAATGGATGGGGAAGGAAGTTTCATGTTTTTTCAGTTTTGAGTGAGGCGGTATCCTTAGTTCTTGCATCCGCAGTCGATTCCAAGTTTTTACCACGGAGGCACGGAGAACACGGCATTTATTGCTCCGTGTTCTCCGTGCCTCCGTGGTAAATAAAATAATCTACGGTGGGTATTCCAAGTTTTCCGCTTTTGATACAGTCTCCGGAGAAAAACGTTGGCGGAGCAATTTGGCCAAGGCAAAATTGTGTATCCCGTCAAGGGTTCATCTACCGCCAAGTATCTATTTACCTATTTTTACGGCCTAAAGATGGTTAATTCGACGCTTATGCAGAAATTATTGGTTTTGTGTGTGTTTTGCCTGGCGATTCAGGTGGTACAAGGTCAGGGCGCCGACTCGCTGGCTTTCCCGGCCTCCTGGGCAGGCATCTGGCATGGCGACCTGGAAATTTTTAATGCCCGGGGGAAAGTACAAACGGTGCCCATGTGGATTGAAATTGAAAAGATCGATACCTCGACCACCGGGCGCTATACCTTTGGGCTGGTATACGGCTCCAAAGAAACGGATTGGCGGCCTTACGAACTGGTACCGGTAGATCCGGCAAAAGGCCTGTGGCGCGTGGATGAAAAAAACAGCATTGTCATGGAAAGTTACCTGTTCGGGCCGAAACTTTTGTGCTGGTTTACAGTTCAGGGAAACAGGATTCTTTGCACCTATGAAAAAAGGGAGGCTGACATGCTGTTTGAAGTATATTCCGGTGCGGAAACGCCCGTGAGTACGACCGGTAAAACTAAACAGGAGGCGGAGGAAATTCCGGAGGTAAAAACCTTTCCGTTTAGTATTTTTCAGCGGGCGGTGTTGAAGCGACTTTGAGCCAGCTAACGGGAGCCGTAACACGACCAAACTCATGCCAGCATGCATGCATTTCGACATTTAAATATTGCAGTGCTAATATTTTTAGTTGTTCAACAGCTGGCTGGACAACAGCTCAAAAACAGTAATACAATTGAAATAATCAACCAATCCGGAAGGCGCCAGGTTATTGCGATAAGCGATTTTGAACACAAAAAGGAGGCTTTTGCAACTATCACCCTTGAATCCGGCGATTCAACTACCATACTTAGCAACAGTCAATATTCCTACTACAGCATACGGACAGCAGGCCCTTTTAACTATTTTTTTAAGGACAAGCAGAATCCGGTACATGTGCGAATCGGAATTGACTCCGAACTTTCCGTGTCCGGCAGTACCATACACCTGGCATGGGAGCAATTTCGAACGGGATACGATTCGTTGCGCAGCATGGCAATGAACCACCGTGGCGATACGGCAAAAGGTGTATTGTTACAACGGAATTTTGAACAGTACTTTTTACAGGCTGTCGACCGCCTTGTGGAAATTGACAGTTTTATGGCGGTCCGGGCTTTTGTACTTTTTGCTTCAGACATTCAGCGATTTGCATACGCCAATCCGGATATAATTGATCAAATTTTGAATAAATTTTACGCGCTAAACCTGAATAATCATCCGCTAACCAATAAAAACAGTATTAGCGCAGATCTTAACCGGGTTGCCTGGTTTCGGGAAGGCGCCGAATTGGATAATTTTTGGGGCATAAGCCCCGATATGGACACGGTAAACGTCGATCACTATTTAGGCAAGCCTGTATTGTTGGTTTTTTGGGCTAGTTGGTGCGGGCCATGCCGAAACGAAGGCCGGGAGATTAAGCAATGTTTCAGCCAAATCACAGCCTCAAAACTTGAGATACTGGGTGTGTCCATTGATGAAAATCGTGCTTCCTGGCAACTGGCTTTGGAACAAGATGCTTATCCCTGGGCGCAAATGATTTTACTGGGAAAGGAAAAAAAACGGGTCCAGGAAACCTATCTGGTCTATGGTATTCCGAAATCGATACTGGTTTCTGGAAGTGGAAAAATCCTGAAAATCAATCCAACTGTTCAATATTTGAAAGACCAAGCATGGTCATTAATAGGTAATTAAAAGTCATTAGGGTCATTAACTGTCATTAGGAGTCATTAATAGGTCATTATCGGTCATTCGAGCAATGACCCCAATGACCCCAATGACCCCAATGACTCCCAATGACTCCCAATGACTCCCAATGACCCCAATGACCCCAATGACCCCAATGACTCCAAATGACCCCAAATGACTCCAAATGACCCCCAATGACTCCAAATGACCCCAAATAACCCCAAATGACCTTATTATTAAAACAAAAACAATGGACTCACTAACCCAAATTGTACTGGGCGCCGCCTGCGGCGAAGCGGTGGCCGGCCGCAAACTCGGCAACCGGGCCATGCTCTGGGGCGCCATTGGCGGTACTATCCCCGACCTGGATGTGATGGCCGAGTTTTTTTGCAGCCGGATGGATGCCATGGCTTTTCACCGGGGCTTTATGCATTCGTTTTTGTTTGCTGCCGTCGCGCCGTGGATTTTGGCCCAGCTGACATTGTGGTTTTACAGCCAGGGAGTGTACCGGCTTCGAGGGTACAAACTGATCGCCATGCTGATCTGGCTGATCTTTTTCCTGGGCGCTGCCGCGGGGATCAACTTTATTCCGGTGGTGATCAACGGGCAAATCAGCTGGTATGTTTTCACCCCTACCCTGCTGCTGGGCGCCTGGTTTACCTGGAGATTATGGAAAGACTACTGGCGGCGCGACCTCAGTATAGTTCAGGCGCCGTACCTGACCTGGGTAGCCTTGTTTTTTGTGAGCATTTTTACCCACCCTATCCTCGATTGTTTCACCAACTTCGGCACGCAAATCTGGCAACCCTTTTCCGATTACCGGGTGCAGTGGACCACGGTGTCGGTCCTAGATCCGCTGTATACCGTTCCGTTTGCCATTTTCATTTATTTTGCCTCCAGGTTCCAGCGCACCGAGCGGGCCCGGTTGTACCTGACCTGGATCGGCATCCTCTGGGGATGCGGTTACCTGGGCTACACCTACTGGAACAAGCAACGGGCAAACGCACTTTTTGAAAAAGGTCTGCAAGCCAAAAATATTGAGTACCAGCGGTATATGACTGGGCCCACCATACTGAACAATGTCGTTTGGTACGGCGTGGCGGAAGGTGATACGGCGTATTACTTTGGCCAATCGGGTTTTAACGACTGCCGGCCCGGATTTACAAAAATCTCAACCTTGCCAAAGCACCACGATCTTTTAAATCACATCCCCAAAGACGACAAAGCCTACCGGTTTTTGCGCTGGTTTAGCGATGGCTACTACGATGTGCGGCCCTATAACGGCGATACCCTGCAAGTCAATGATCTGCGGTTTGGGCTGACGGGCGACACCCTGGAAGGCAACAACTACGTGTTTCCGTTTTTGCTGTTTAAAAATGAAACCGGCGCCTGGGACATCTACCAGCATAACCGCTCCCCGCAAGACCCCGACCGGTTCCGGCGCTCCTTCGGGGAATTGTGGGAACGCGCCTACGGAGCATCGTGCCATGAATGACGCATAACGACGTAATGATCAAACTTTTATGAAACAACGCACGATAACTGCCGTATTCTTTGCCGCAATCATGATCGGGGGAATCTATTGGAACAGGACCAGCTTTCAGGTTTTGTTTACGGTGATCGCTGCCGGGATGTTGTGGGAGTTTTTTGGGCTGGTTTTCCCACAGGATGAACCGAAGCGTTTGTTCCGAAGAATTTTGGGGTTGATCTTAGGCTTTTTGCCCGTTTGGTTGATGGGAATAAAAATCATGTGGGCTGCGAGCTGCGGGCATAGTACGGAGGAGGAAATTTGGGATAACTATTGGTGGTCTCAACGCATGTCAGCTGTGACGTTGTTCACTTATGTCGCGCTTGCCATATTGCCGTTACTGTTGCTGGAACTGTTTTTGGATAGCAAGGCGCCGGCGGAATCTGTTGGCAAGTACTTGGTCGGCCTGTTTTATATCAGTGTCCCGATCATCATTTTGTTTCCATTTGTAACACCGGGTTTGGCATTTACACCCAACCGCATTTTCGGCTTGCTTTTACTCATTTGGACCAACGATGTCTTCGCGTACCTGATCGGCTCGCGCTTTGGAAAGACCAAACTCTTCGAACGCATTTCACCCAAAAAAACCTGGGAAGGCACCATCGGCGGCGGGATATGCACGCTCGCCATAGCGTGGGGCTTGTCGCATTGGATTGATGATTACAATCAAGCGCAATGGCTGGCCCTCGGCTGCGTCGTAGCCCTCCTGGCCACCCCCGGCGATCTGATTGAAAGCATGCTCAAACGCAGTGCCGGCGTCAAGGATTCCGGCTCGCTCATGCCCGGGCACGGCGGTCTGCTTGACCGCTTCGACTCGTTCATTTTTGTACTCCCGTTTGCCTGGCTGGCGGTGATTTTATTGGGAGGTTAAAAGGTTACTGGTTTCTGGTTTCTGGTTAGAGGGTTACTGGTTGTTCATCATCCCGGGATGGTGAACAACCAGTAACTTGTAATAGCGAGGGGGTGGCTGGCAGCCACCCCCTCGCTTGGCTTCCCGCTCAGCCAACCAGTGACCTTCTAACCTTTGAAATTCAAACGCCGCCGCCATTCCAAATACCCCAAAATGGCGAGCACTAAAAACACCAGATATTGGAAGGCGGTAAACACAAACCCTTTGACAAAATACAGGGGCATGGCAGCCAGGTTGGTCAGTATCCACCAGAGCCAGTTTTCCAGTTTTTTGCGCGTCATCAGCAGCATGCCGGTGTAGGCCGCTGCGGAGGCGAAGCTGTCGGCCAGTGGTACGGTGCTGTCGGTCCAATGGCGAAGCATTAAAAACAGCAGCAGCCAGCAAACGGCAAAAAAACCAAGCGCCTGAAGCCACTCCCGCGAAGAGGAACGGCTGATCTGCAGCACCGTTTGCCCGCTTTTTTTTCGCGCCCACAAGAACCAGCCCCAAATGCTCATCACCGTGTAATAAAAATTGACCCCGGCTTCGGCGTACAGACCCGCCACGATGCTGAGGTAGATAAAAATAATGGTGTTGACCAGCCCGGTGGGATAGACCAGAATGTTTTCCAACCGGGAAAAGATCACACTGGCAATCCCAAAGGCAACGGCAATAAATTCGAGCAGGGAAGTGGCGAGCAAGCCTTCGAGGAGTTGCTGCCAAATTTCATGGATGTTGGCCATAGAACGGCAAATATTGGGATAGTTCAATCAAACAGCAAAGCCTTCCGCTGTGCTGCGACAACGGAAGGCTTCGGAGGGCGGATTTTCCAACCCTTACTGCGGGATTGTCCCGCCACAACTTGAGTTCCAGTTGAAAAACTGGTCAAATTGTTTCGAACCACTTTTACCCCCTTCTACGCGAACCATTTCGTCTTTTTCTAAAACGGTCATGGAGTCCTGAAGCGCATCCAGTTGACTTTTCGCAGTATCCGGTTGGTTCTTATCCGTGGATTCGTTCGTCTTTTTTGAAAAAAATGGAAACATAGGCCTTGGCTCAACCTTTTGTGTCCCCCAAAGGTAGGGTCTTTTTCCGAATCGGCAAGGATGCGGTCGGTTTTTTGTAGGATAGGCGTCAAAATTAAAGTATCCGGTAGAAACTTAGCGGTTTTTGTGCGCCGGCTAAATTTGCACCGCAAAGCCTTAGCAAGTATACGATGGCAAAATGTGTTTATTCACTTTTAGGAAATAAACATTTAGTATCCAGACCCGTTTCAATAACTTTGTGACGCAGGATAATATGAAATATGGCGATATACTCAATTCGCGATCTGGAAAAACTAACGGGCATAAAGGCACACACCATCCGTATTTGGGAACAACGCTATAAACTTGTTATCCCGGCGCGAACCGAAACCAATATTCGCTATTACACGGACGAGAATCTGCGCCTCCTGTTCAATGTTGCCTTGCTGAACCGCTACGGGTACAAAATCAGCAAACTGGCAAAAATGACCCCGGACGAAATCGCCGCCAAAGTTGCCGAAATTTCCGAAACCAACAGCAGCCCCAATGCCCAGGTTGATGCGCTTACGCTGGCCATGATCGACCTGGACGAATCGGCTTTCGACCGCGTTTTTTCCGCGTACAGCTGGGAGCATGGTTTTGAAAAAACGATCCTGGAACTGGTTTATCCGTTTTTGGACAAACTCAACGTACTCTGGCTAACCCGGAGCGTGAGTCCGGCGCACGAAAAGTTCATCACAAATCTGATCCGGCGAAAATTGCTGGTCGCCATAGACAAGGAACCGACTACCGTGCCCGGTGAAGGGGCGAAATTTTTACTCTACCTGCCGGAAGGGGAAAGCCAGGAACTTACGCTGCTGTTTTTACATTATTTGCTGCGCGCCCGCCGCCAAAAGGTGGTTTACCTGGGCATCGGCGTTTCGCTCGACGACCTGCGCGATGCCTGCCAGCCTTTTCAGCCGGACTATGTGGTTTCGATCCTGCAAAACCCGTTGGCCCGGCAGTCGATCCAGCATTACGTAGACCAGGCATCAAAAATCGCCGGGAAGGGCGAACTACTGCTTTCCGGCGCGCAAATGTTCATCAACGACATCAAACTACCCAAAAATGCCCGCCGGCTCGACGGCCTGCCCGGCACCCAGCGCTTCCTGGCTGAATTGGTTTCCCAACAAAAAAGTGCAGAAAATTGATGCTTACCGTGGGGTAGTTTGCCCACTCCTTTTTTCGGCTACCCATTGCGCCATTTGCACTTCATCCGCATCCTTTTCCTTGATTTTTTCCATCCAGCGCTGCGCAAAATCCCATTTTTCTTCATTAATGGCAATCATGGTGCACACCGAAAAAAGTGCATCCTGCAAATCGCGCGGCGCCGCTACCTCCGTAATATCCCGGAAGGTGCTGAACGGCAAACTGCCCGCTTTCCCGCCGGGCTTCAGGTTGATGTAACCGAGTTTTACCCGAATGGAATCGGCCGAAAACGCCAGATACTGGCCGTAAATAACCAACCCGGCCTTACACGCCTTGCCCCGGCTTTCGGCAACCTCCAGTGCCGAGCGATCACTTTCCCGGCGACCGGCAATCCGCACTTCCACCGGGATACCGGCCTTACCGGTCAGCGTACTGATGCTTTCCTGAATGCGCAGTTCCACCGGCGCCGATTGTGCACTGAGCGAATCAAAGGGAATGATCAAAACCGGCAGTGCAGCCGCATCGACAAATTCAGGACAGACCGGTTTTTCATTGCCAAAAGCCCGCGTCAGGGCAAATACAGCCAAAGCCAGCACCACAATGCCAACCAGGACCAGAAAAATATTCCGCCCCCGCGAACGAATTGCCTCAGCCGGAATCCGGCCTGCTTCCAGATCATCGATTATGGTCAGCAGGGCATCGTTGATCCGGTTGTACTCCCGCTGTGCTTCCGCAAATGGAATGATGCCTTTTAATTCTTTTTGACGAACCGCATTGTATTCTCCCTCCAGGACGCGCAGGGTGCGCAAAAAATTATCCTTGAACCGTGCATCCTTTTCGAGGTATTCGATGAGGGTGGCAAGCGCTTTGCCGGACTCCCCCGGAGCAATCAGTTCGCGTACGGCTTGTAAATTGTCCATTTGAGTTTCAATTGATGAAGGGAAAAGCCCGCCGGCCCCTACAAAATCGCCAGGCAACGCTCGAGGCTGTCGCGCCAATGGGGAATTTCCACGCCGAAAGCCTGTTTGATTTTGGCTTTATTCAACACGCTGAACGGCGGCCTGGGCGCCGGCAAGGGGTAGTCTTTTGTTTCAATCGGGTTGATCTTGCAAGGCAGGCCTTTAATATCAACAACGGCCTTGGCAAAATCGTACCAGCTGCAAACCCCTTCGTTCGAATAGTGCCAGATACCGGCCAGCGCGCTGCGGTCCAGTTTTTTCAGTTCCACTTTTTCCACGAGTTGCAACACCATGGCGGCAAGATCAGGTGCGTAGGTAGGCGACCCGAGTTGGTCGTACACCACATTGAGCGACTGCTGCTCCGCGCCAAAACGCAGGATGGTGCGCACAAAATTGTGTCCATACGGCGCAAACAACCAGGACGTCCGGAAGATCATCGCCGCAGGGTTTGCTTTTAAAACCGCCAGGTCGCCGGCCAGTTTGGTTCGGGCATACACGCCTTTCGGACTGGCGGCGTCGTTTTCACGGTAGGGGGCATTGTGTTTGGTATGGTACACGTAGTCGGTCGAAAAATGGACCAGCATGGCCTTGTGTTCTGCGCAGGCCCCGGCCAGGTTGCGGGCGCCGGCCACATTTACCCGGCGCGCCAGGGCGGAATCGTTTTCGGCCTTGTCTACCGCCGCATATGCCGCACAGTTGATACACCACTGCGGCGTATTTTTTTTAAAATAATTAAAAACAGCGGCGCGGCTGGTGATATCCAGTTCGTCAATGTCCACAAATTGAAAATTCCACCGCGGATACTCCCCGGCTAAATGTTGAAAACACTGGCCCAGTTGGCCCTTTGCACCGGTAACAAGAATGGTGGGATTGGTCATCGTATTTTTTTGATGTGGCCGCGCGCCATTAGAACAATTACTGCCCGCGTAAGCCTTTTACTTTTTGCAAAAATAGGCACTTTTCCCGGGCTCAATATTTTTCCGGAATTTTGCAGTAAAATAAAGTTATGAAATTCCTCCTGCTCACCCTGCTCCTGCTTGTTTCAGGCTTTTGGGGCTTCGCCCAAACCAGTTTGCTGCTGGAAACTGCCCCGTCGCCAGTTGCGCGCAAAGTGCCCGGAACGAAAACCGACGGCCTGGTCATCCATAAAACAACGGCGCCCATCGAAACCGACGGCCAACTGGATGAACCGGCCTGGCAGCATGCCCAGGTGGGGGTCGATTTCAGCAAACAATTTCCCGTCGATACCGGGTTGGCCGACGCGCATACCGAAGTGCTGCTCACCTTCGACGACCGCAACCTGTACATCGGGGTAATCTGCCGGCAAGCCCGCACCGACTACACCGTGCAAAGCCTCAAACGCGACTTTCCGGCAGGCACCAGCGACGCCATCAATGTGCTCCTCAACCCATCCAAGGACGGCCTGAACGGCTTCCTGTTCAGTCTGAGCCCCATCAATGTGCAGGGGGAAGCCCTCATCGACAACGGGACCACGCAGTCGTTCGAATGGGATAACCGCTGGAGTTCCGCCGTGCGGAACTACGACGACCACTGGGTGGCCGAAATGGCCATTCCGTTCAAAACCCTGCGGTACTCCGTGGCGGAGGGCGACAACTCCTGGCGGGTCAATTTCGTGCGCGTCCGGGTAAAAAACTGGGAAGTCAGCACCTGGCGGCCGGTTCCACGCCAGTTTGCGGCAAACAACCTGGCGTTCTGCCATGAACTGCAATGGGCCTCGCCGCCGCCCAAACCCGGCGCCAATGTTTCGCTCATTCCGTATACCACCGGCCGTCGCGACGTGCTTTACCAGCGCGACCCCAACTCGCTGGAAGTACTGGACAAACCCGGAAAAAACGACTTCGACCTGGGCGGCGACGCCAAAATTGCCGTCAGCCCTTCGCTCAATCTCGATCTGACGTTTAACCCGGATTTTTCGCAGGTAGAGGTCGACCGGCAGGTGGCCAACCTCAGCCGCTTCGAGCTGTTTTTTCCCGAACGCCGGCAGTTTTTTCTGGAAAACCGCGACCTGTTCGCCATGTTCGGCTTTCCGAACACCCGGCCGTTCTTCTCCCGCCGCATCGGGCTGGCCCGCAACCCCGTCAGCGGATTCAACGAGGCCGTACCCATACTGGCCGGCGCGCGCCTCAGCGGCAAACTCAACGACGAATGGCGCATCGGCCTGCTCAACATGCAAACCGACCGCATCAACTGGGACAGCGCGCAGGTATTGCCTGCCGCCAATTTTACCGTCGCTACCGTTCAAAAAAAAGTGCTCAAACGCAGCGCCATCAGCGCCATTTTTGTTGATAAAGAAAATTTTCTCGGAAAACTATCCGAGGCGCAAAAAGACGGCATCCAACCCTGGAACCGGGTAGGCGGTCTGGAGTTCAACCTCTACTCCGCCGACAACCGCTGGGAAGGCGAATGGTACTACCACCGCTCGTTTTCGCCCGATCCCAACCAACAGGGCCAAACCCTGGCGCAATTCCTGGGGTACCGGGACCGAAACTTCAGCGCCCACACGGGCTATCTCCTGGTGGATTCCAACTATACCGCCGAAGCCGGTTTTGTGCCCAGGCCGGGATTTCAGAATTTATTCACGAATGTCGGGTTCACGTTTTATCCGGCCAATTCCGCGATCAACAACTGGACCGTCGGGGTGGAAGCCAACGGCACCTTTGCCCTCGATTTCCAACGCACCGACCACGATTTGGGCCTGTTCGGAACAATCAACTTCCAGGACCAAACCTTCCTCAACGCCGTCGTTTGGAACACCTACACCTACCTGTTTGAAGACTTTGACCCGACCAACCTGTACCAGGCGGGCACACAGCCGCTACCGGGCCAGGCCGGCTACACGTACACCGGCGCCCGCCTGCGGTTTACCAGCAGCGGCACCTACAATTTTCAGGGAAGTGTGGACTTCCGCTTCGGCGAGTATTTTAACGGAAACGGCCTCGCCCTGGAAGGCAACCTGAGTTACCGGCTGCAACCTGTCGGCTCGTTTACGCTGAGTTACAGCTACAACCATATTCGCCTGCCCGAGCCCTACGCCTCGGCCGACTTCTGGATCATTGGTCCGCGCGCCGAGTTGTCCTTTACCCGCAACTTGTTTGCCAGCGCCTTTTTTCAATGGAATACGCAGGCCAACAATTTCAACATCAATGCCCGCCTGCAGTGGCGCTTTGCACCGGTTTCGGATGTGTTTCTGGTGTACACCGACAATTCCTTTGCCGAGGCAGTCCCCGATACCCGGGCGCGTTTCCTGTCGCCCAAAAACCGCGCGCTGGTGTTGAAGTTGGTGTACTGGCTGAATTTGTAATGCGCCCGCCACCGTTTTTCAGGGCAGGCTGTAGTGCCGGCGTGACTTCGGGTCACACCGGCACTTGCGCAAGGAACATGCGCCGTTTTTTATAATTTTGAGCATTCAATGAAATCCTGTTACCGATTTTCAAAACACCAAATTATGCGCTTGCCACTGTTTCTGGTTTCGCTTGCTTTTTTTTCAATCCGACTTTTACCTGCACAAACGCCCGCCCAAATTGCCATGGACTCCCTCCGGCAGGAATACATCCGGAAATTCAAAGACATCGCCATGGAGGAAATGGAGCGCAGCGGCGTGCCGGCCAGCATCAAACTCGCGCAAGGCATCCTCGAAAGCCGGGCCGGCACCAGCGAACTGGCCTTGCAAGCCAGCAACCATTTCGGGATCAAATGCGGCAAAGACTGGACCGGGCAAACTTACCAGAAACACGACGATGCCTTCGATAAAAAAGGACAACCGGTCAATTCCTGCTTTCGCAAATACAACAATGTTGTCGAGTGTTTTGCCGACCATTCCGAGTTTATCCGAAACCCTGAAAAGAAATACCGGTACGGCTTTTTGTTCGACTTAAATCCGCTTGATTACAAGGCCTGGGCGCAAGGGCTCCAGGATGCCGGCTACTCCTCCGCCGGGCACTATGCCGAGCGGCTGATTTATTTTATCGAATTGCACCGGTTGAATCAGTTTGACCGGCAGGTGCTGGAAGGCCGCAACGCGATGAAACGCATGGCCGAGGTCAACGGCGCAAAAATGGTGCAGGCCCGTCCGGGTGAAACGCTGCAAAACATAGCCGGCCTGTACAATGTGCCGCTTGAAAATCTGGTAAGCTGCAACGACAACGGCTATTTGCCCGACGAGGCACTGGGCCTCGGCGCCTGGGTATACCTCCAACCCAAAAACGAAAGTTGGCCGGGGCCGGAGCAATTTCATCAGGTGGAGCCCGGCCAATCGCTGTTCGACATTGCCCAGCGGTATGGCATCCGGCTGGAAAGCCTGCGCCACCGGAACGGCCTCCGCGCAGGCCAGGAACCGGCCGCCTATGAATACGTTCGTTTGCAGGGGACGGCGGGAACAGGCGAAAAAGTGCTGGTGCGGCCAACCGGCGATATCCTGAAAAACAGCCGGGCCAAATCGGTCAACATAGTCCCGGCCGGAAGACCGGGCGCTTCCGCCTCCCGGCAATTTACCATTGAAATGTTGCCCGAAAAAAAAATGGAGACGCCCGTACCGGCAGACCAATTCCGGGAATTCGTTGAGCCCCAGGGCGCTGCCGGCCAGGCAGAACCGCCCGGGGGAGAGCCCGAAATTTATATCGATACCCAAACCGGGGAAACTCAAATTTATCATACTGTGCAAAAAGGCGATACGTTATACAAAATCGCGCGCCGTTTTGACGTCAGCCCGGCCCGCATCCGGCAGCTGAACCAAATGCCGGACAATACGATACGAATTGGTCAAACCCTGCGGGTATTTTAATGCATCTTTACGCCTGATTTTTAGCAGTACACCGAACCTGAGCGACTATGAAACAACTCTTATTTATCCTCCTGTCTGTTTTACTTTTTTCTGCCTGTTCAACATCCCGGAACAACCGCTCCTCCAGCCCCGTCCTGACCCCAAGAACAGCAACCACTGCATCCGGCCCAACGAGCGACGTGCAAATGGACTACGTCCAGCAGTATAAAAATATCGCCATGAGCGAGATGCAACGCACAGGCATCCCGGCATCGATCACCCTGGCACAGGGAATTCTCGAAAGTGCATCGGGCCGCAGCGAACTGGCGAGCAATGCCAACAACCACTTTGGCATCAAATGCGCCGGCGACTGGAGCGGCAAAACATTTTACAAAAAAGACGACGACCGGGGCGCCGACGGCCAACTGATCGAATCCTGTTTTCGAAAATACAACGACCCCCAGGAGAGTTTTTTCGACCACTCCGAATTTTTGCGCGATCCGCGCAAAAGCAACCGCTACGGATTTTTATTCAATCTGGACAAACGCGACTACAAAAGCTGGGCCCGCGGCCTGCAATCGTCGGGCTATGCAACCTCCCAAATTTATGCAGACCAGTTGATCAGCCTGATCGAGCGCCTGCGGCTGTATGAATACGACCAGCCCGGCGTTGTCGACATTAAGCCCGGCGAGATAATCCCGGAATCGGTACCGCCGCAAAACCGGATCGGGCGCGTCAACGACGTAAAAGTGGTGAACACCCGTCCGGGCGAAACCATTGCCGATATTGCCCGCATTTACAATTTACAGGCCGATAAAGTGGCCGACTACAACGACCGGGCCTATACCCCCGCCGAGTATGTGCCGCCCGGCACCCGTATTTTTATTCAAAAAAAGCAAAAATCATGGCGCGGGCAAACGACCCACCATTTTGTGAAGGAAGGGCAAACCATGCTGGAAATTTCCCAACTCTACGGTATCCGGCTCAACAACCTGCTCAAATGCAACAACATGCAACCCGGCCAGGAGCCGGCAGCCGACGAGAAGATCCGCCTGCGCGGCAAACGCGATTCCAATGAAAAAATTCGCTTGCGCGACGCTACCAGCACACCCAAACCAACCACCCAACCGACCGGCCCGGTGACGATGACTCCCGACGACGACCTGCTTTTCGAAGACCCGCCGCCGACCACCCAACCCACTACCAAACCATCCGATCCGGTCATTCCCGGCAAGCCGGCTACCACCGGCGTGCCCCTCCCGCCCGATCCGGTGCCGGCCAACCCGAATCCGCCAACGCCGACCACACAACCGCAGCCCAACACCCCGGCGCCGCAACCCACACCGACGACCCAGCAACCGGTGCCCAGCGGCTATCACCAGGTGGTGAAAGGCGATACGCTGTACAACATTTCAAAACGCTACAACACCACGGTGGCAAAACTCAAGGAACTGAACAACCTGCGGAGCGATTATATCCAAATCGGTCAAACGTTGCGTGTGCGGTAGGCTGCTTATCTTCGCCAAACAACCCTCCTCGCTTATGCTTCGGATATGCACCCTGCTTTTTTTGCTTGCAGCCTCCGGGCTGGCGGCGCAGTCGCGCCTGGAATTATCCGACAGCGCGCGGATCAGCCTGATCACGGTAGCGCCCGGCGACATGCTTTACAGCACATTCGGACACAGCGCGCTGCGGGTTTCCGACCCCTACCGGCAGTTCGACCGCTGTTATAATTACGGCACTTTTGATTTTGACCAGCCCAATTTTTTGCTCAAGTTTTGCCGGGGCAAACTGCTTTATTTTCTGAATACCGAGCCGTACCGCTCGTTTGAATACAGCAATTTGTACGAACTCCGCCCCATGCAGGAGCAGATGCTCAACCTGACGCCTGAAACACGCCAACGGCTGTTCGACTTGCTGGAGGAAAATGCCCGTGAAGAAAACCGCTACTACAAATACGATTTTTTCTACGACAACTGCGCTACGCGGATCCGGGACATTGTGCAGGAAACATTTTTTTACCAGATCAACTTCGACAGCAGCCAGTTGCCCCTGGGCACAACTATGCGCCAACTGCTGTGGCCCTACCTGCGCGAAATGCCCTGGACCGAATTCGGCATCGACCTGCTGCTGGGAACGCCGGCCGACCGGGTGGCCCAAACGGAGGACTACATGTTTTTGCCCGACCACATGCACGACTTGTTCGGGCGCGCCAGCCTGAGCAACGGGCAGCCCCTGGTTATCGCCGAACACCCCATCCCCGATTATCCGATACCTGCGCGGCCGGTTGTTGAACCCGGCTTTTTTGACCACCCCATTTGGGTGACTTGCCTGATTGCCGTAATCGGCCTGCTCAGCATGGCCAACCCAACTACGGAGCGCATTTTTGATACCCTGTTCTGGTTGGTACTTGGCCTGGCCGGACTACTCATGGTCCTGCTGTGGGTCGCCACCGACCATGCGCCGACTAAATACAACTGGAATATTCTGTGGGCGTTGCCCACCCATTTGCTCTTTTTCTGGCGCAGCAAACGCGGTGAGTGGACCGAAAACTACTCGATGGTGACCGGTGCGCTGGCCATGCTGGTCTTGTTGTTTTGGGGCTTTTTGCCGCAGAATTTGCCCGAAGCCGCCCTGCCCATTGTGGTGCTGGTGGTGATCAAGGCATTTTTCCGACGATACTGGAAACGCGTGCCTGCCGGGGAAATCAGCTAAGCTTCCACGCGCCACAAGATTGCCGTCCGGTCATCGCTGCAGGAAATCAGCGTATCGCCCAGCCACAGCAATTTGTTGACCGAATTGAAGTGCCCGCCGTCGCGCACTCCCTCAAGGACCTTTAGCAGTTTAAACCCTGCAGCATCCCAGATTTTGATGGTTTTATCGCGACTGGCCGTCGCAAAAAATTTGCCGTTGGGCGCATACGCAATGTGGTTAATGGTAAATAAATGCGCGGGTTGTTCCGAAACCAGGGCACTGTTTTTTTCCATATCCCACACCCGGAGCATGGCATCGCGGCCGCCGCTGAGCAAAAAACGCCCGTCGGGCGAAAAACAAAGCGTAAACACGGAAGGATCATGGGCCCCGGCGACGCGTTGTTTTAGCGCCAGCGTTTCCAAATCCAACCGGTAAATGGAACCGTCGCTGGCGCCTGCGGCCAGTTCGTTGCGTCTGGTGGAAACGGAAAGACAGCGCAAGGCCAGGTTCGACAATTGAAAACTTTCCACCGAACGGGCCTCGTCCAAAGCCCAGCGGGTAAGTAACCCGTCGCCGCCGGCCGAAAACAACCATTGCTTGTGGATTTGCAGGGCGTACACGCCTTTTTGGTGGTGTTGGATGTTGCGGGTACGCTCCGGCATCTCCAGGTCGATCCAGTGCAGGCCGCCGTTCATGTTGCCTACCAGAAGGCCGTTTTTTCCCGGAAGAGACGCCAGCGAAAACACCTGCGTTTCTACCGTGGCTGCGACGCGGCCTGTTTCAGGGGCGTCAAGGTTCCATTCCACCAGCCAGCCATCGCCGCCGGCGGAGTAGAAATGCCGGGCGTCTTTACCCGGCGCCAAGGCATACAATGCTGCCCGGTGGCCGGTGCAGGTATGAATATGTTTGCAGTACATTTTGCCTACTTAACTCAAGTTGTGACCTACTAAGAGAAAATGGACAGGATTAACATGATTTACATGATCAGCGTCGGCTACGCCGACTTTTACAAACCGGATGGCGGCGCAGCCGGCATGATAAAATCCTGTTGATCGTGTAAATCCTGTCTACTTTTTGATGGTCACAACTTAGGTTACTTATCATCGCCGAAAAAGGCGATGATCTTGTCGGCCAGTTCCATTCCGATATACGACTGCGCCTCCACGGTGCTGCCGCCGATATGTGGCGAACAGCAGACTTTCGGGTGCTGAAGCAGGGCTTTTTTCGGGTTCGGCTCGTTTTCAAACACGTCGAGGCCGGCGCCGCCGACTTTGCCGCTTTCCAATGCTTCCAGCAGGGCATTTTCGTCGATCACGCCGCCGCGGGCCGTATTGATCAGCACAACGCCGTCTTTCATCAATTTGATTTCTTTGGACGTGATCAGATGGCCTTCAACGCCCGGCAGGTGGAAGGTGATAAAATCCGACTCCTGGATGACCCGGTCGAAGGGTACGGTTTGCAGGCGAACGTTCAGTTGCAGGTCGTTGTAGCGGTAGAGTTGGATGCCGATTTCTTTTTCCGGCACCAGCGGATCGTGCGCCAGCACTTCCATGCCGAGGCCGAGCGCCATTTTGGCAACCTCCTGCCCGATCCGGCCAAAGCCGATGATGCCGAGGGTTTTGCCGTGTAGTTGAAATCCGCCGGCGTAGGCTTTTTTCAATTTCTTAAAATCGCCGCCCTCGTACATTTCCCGGTTGCTGAGGTGCAACATGCGGGCAAGGGCGAACATATGGGCAAAAGCCATTTCGGCGACTGCGCGGGAGGATGCTTTGGGCGTGTTGAACACCTGGATACCTTTTTTTTCGGCATATGCCACGTCGATGTTGTCGAGGCCGACACCGCCGCGGGCGATCACTTTTAGTTTTTTGCCGGCATCGATCACCGCTTTGGTCACTTTGGTGGCACTGCGAACGATCAGGACATCGTATTCCCCGATCGCGTTGATCAGATCATCCTGGGCCACTTTATCTTGTACTACCTGGTAATTTGCCTCTTCGAGCAGGAGTTTGCCGTCGGAGTGAATGCCGTCGTTGGCGAGTATTTTAATCATTGCGCTATTTTGTTGGGTAAAAAACGGCGCAAAGATAGCAGGATGGGGGAGGAATTTTTAGTTGTTGTTTTCGATTTCAGTATTGCAGCATTTCGCCAATAAATGGATTGTGGAGAATGTGAGCTGCAAGCGCAAGGTGACCCTACGGCTCCAACGGCAAAGTAAGCGCCAACAACCAACAGGAATACGGCATGCGGATTTACGACTCGAAAATGGGAACGGCTTCCTGTCTGTGCAGGTTTGGAAACCGGATATCGGGCTGAATCTTTGGATATCTCGGTAATGTAACCCATTATTGTACACATCCATTCTTACGTTCGTTTTCAAAATTTCCCACTATGAAATACACCGCACTCACAACCCTGTTCCTTGGCTTGGGAATGGCGCTGTGCGCCCAGTCGGCGCACGCATGGTTCGTCGGCGCTGCGCAAGGCGGAACCGACCGGAATGATCGCGTTCAGCTGGCCTGGACGCTCGGCGAGCCGGCTACCGGTTCCGGGCTGGCGGGCTCCGGTATGCTGACGGAAGGCTTTCACCAACCCGATTTGCAAACAGTCAAATTACCGGTTTCAATGTTCGTTGAAAAGAACCCCGGAAGTACTGCCAGGCTGCATAGCCCGGAAGTTGCCGTTTTCCCGAATCCAACCGCAGGTATCCTGCAAATAACTATCGGAGAAACGGAACCGGGCGCGCAGGTTCGGATAACCTTGACAGACCAAAACGGCCGGCTGCTTGAAGAACGGCAGGTTCAGACGCCCGCAACCCCAATGCTGGACTTATTCTCCCGTCCGCCCGGCACCTACCTGTTGCAGCTCCAATCGGCCGATAGTTGGTCCCCTACGACTTACCACGTGATCAAACACTAATACTTTTCACCTTTTCAAACATCCCGCATGAAACAGGTTTATCGCTTTTTCATCCTGCTCCTTTTGACCGCCGTCCACCAAACCGCTTTTGCACAGTCCGTACCGCAAGGCATGCGCTACCAGGCGGTTGCCCGCGACCTGGCGGGAAATCCTTTGAAAAATACATTCATAAGCATCCGGATTGGCATCCGGACCGGCGAAGCAACGGGCGATTTGGTTTACCAGGAAACACACCACGTGACCACAGACCAGGGCGGCCTGTTTGCCATCACGATCGGCGGCGGCCGAACCGAGCAAGGCCATTTCGGGAGCATTCCCTGGGGAAGCGCTGAAATGTGGCTGACCGTCGCCCTGGACGAACAAGGCAGAGACAATTTCAAGGAACTGACGGCCAGTCAATTGTGGTCGGTCCCTTATGCTTTTCATGCCGGCACGGCAAGTGCATTTTCGTTTATGGATCAGGGAATGGAACAAGCAGAGGCAGCCAAACCCTGCCAGTCCACCGGCATTCCGTTTTGGACCAACCTGGGCAACACCAGAGTCAGCGATACCTGCCATTTCATCGGAACAGTCTATGCCGTGGATTTTGTCATGAAAACAAATAATACCGAGCGCATGCGCATTACCAAAGACGGCAAGATCCAGATGCTCGGCCTGCTCGACGTCGAGGATCTGCACGTGGGCAACAACGCCGATATCGGTAACAACCTGACCGTCGACAACAACGTGGACGTGCAGAATAACCTGACGGTTGATAACACGCTCACCGTCGGGTCGCGTATCATCGTCAATGCCAATGTCAGCGGCAGCGACCAAAATATCAACAATTATCCCGTCCTGATCCAGGGCAGCAATCAGGGCATGGCCATCCGGGTGACGGGTTCGCGCAATAATTCGAACAATTTCCTTTCTTTCTGGGACAACTCCGGCATGCACGGCCGTATTGAGGGCCAGACCGTAAACGAGGTATTGAACAGCTTCGACTATATTTGGGAAACTTCCATGAGTGCGCTTCAAGCCGGCTTTCTGGGCGCCGAAGCAGGTTGTGCCGTTGCTGATCTGACGCCTTGCACGGGCGTTTTACTCGCTGCCCAGGCGGTCACGCTCGGCGTGGAATGGGGGGTTAAAACCGATCGCATGACAAGTGACGCCGGCGTAGCTTATGAATCGGGCAACGGCGATTACGCCGAGTGGTTGGAAAAGGCCGATCCGGCAGCCCAATTCCGCTATGGCGAGGTTATCGGCGTGCGCGGCGGGAGGATTTCAAAAAACACCACCGGCGCCGACCACATTCTGGTCATTTCCAAAAGCCCGATCGTATTGGGCAACATGCCGCCGCCCGGCCGGCAACCTGCTTTTGAAAAGGTCGCCTTTATGGGTCAGGTGCCTGTACGGGTCGCCGGCAAGGTGGCAGCCGGCGATTACTTGCTCGCTTCCGGGAACAATGACGGCCTCGCCATTGCAGCAACCCCGGCATCCATGCGTACGGAGGACTACGCCCGCATCGTCGGTGTGGCCTGGGAATCCTCCGAAAACCTGTTTGGCGGCATGGTCAATACAGCGGTTGGCATCAATACCAACGACCTGGCGTATCGCGTCGACCAACAGCAACGCGAACTGGACGCCCTGAAAACGCAGATCAACCAGCTGTACCTCCGGGCCGGCCTGCCGGCCCCGAATACCCCGGGGGAAATCGCGCCCGCCGCAGATAACAACATCCCGCCCACCCGGACGGAGGCTTTCACCAGGGCAGAAACAGAGGAGTGGCTGGAAGCAGCCCGCCCCTATTTTGAAGCGGCCCTGAAGCATGCAAAAGAGCACCTGGAACAGCAGGGCGCCGACATTTCGGCATACCCGGAAATTGCCGCCCTGTATGCCGACCCGGTACAATACCTGAAGGAGCAAAATGAAAAAGGTTATTTGTGGAGTTTGTTTGCGGAATTACGGGGTCATTGAAAACGGTAATTCCGCGTAAAGCGCTAACCAAGGCGCTGATTTCAACACCGTTTTCACGCATTCCCGGATTCAAATCCGGAAAAAAGATCAAATTCCCGGATTTGAATCCGGGAAAAATCTTTTTTTTGTAGAAAAAACACATGATACCACGGACGCAATCCGAAAACATCCAGCAGGGGCTTGGGCAGGGCAAGGCGGTTATCGTCATTGGGCCTCGCCAGGTAGGCAAAACAACGCTGGTCCGCCAAATCACCCAGCAGTTAGACCGAAAAACGCTTTGGCTTACCGGCGACGATCCGGCAACCCGCTCACTGCTCGACAACATCTCGCTTGCCCGCCTGCAAACACTCGTCGGACAACACGACATCGTAGTGGTGGACGAAGCACAGCGTTTCACCAATGCAGGATTGATGCTCAAACTCATCACCGACCACCTGCCGCAGGTGCAACTCTTCGTCACCGGGTCTTCCTCGCTCGACCTGGCTTCCCAAACCAAAGAAAGCCTCACCGGCAGAAAATTCGACTATCCCCTGTATCCGCTGTCGTTCGTGGAAATGACCAACCACCACGGTTACCTGGCGGAGCGCTCCCTGCTCGAGCACCGAATGTTGTACGGGTATTACCCCGAAATCGTGCAGAACGATCCGCCGCGCGCACAAAAAATCCTCAATGACCTGAGCGACGGGCTGATGTACAAAGACTTGCTCTCCCTCGACCAGATCAAAAAGCCTTCGCTGCTTGTGAAACTCCTGCAAGCCCTGGCACTTCAGGTCGGCAGCGAAGTGAGCTACCCGGAAGTGGCTCAGCTCATCGGCGCCGACCCGGTTACAGTGGAACGATATACCGACCTGCTGGAGCAGTCCTTCGTCCTGTTTCGCCTGCCCTCGCTCAGCCGAAACGCCCGCAACGAAATCAAAAAAGGCCGGAAAATCTATTTCTTCGACAACGGCATCCGCAACGCCATCATCAAAAATTTTTCGCCCCTCGCTTTGCGTACCGATACCGGGGCGCTGTGGGAAAACTTCCTGTTAGCCGAGCGCCTGAAGCGCAATGCCTATACCGACTATTTCTGCAACGCCTACTTCTGGCGCACCACCACGCAGCAGGAAATTGACTATGTGGAAGACGCCGGTGGACTGTTACACGCCTTCGAATTCAAGTGGCAGGCCGGAAAACCGCCTCGTTTCCCAAAAACCTTTTTGGAGGCCTACCCAAACAGCGAAACGACTTTGGTTACTCCGGAGGATTTTGATCGATTTGTTGGTGTTGGTTGATTTTTTTCCAATGGAGAAAGCGGGCAAAGGTTGCCTGGATATCTGGCCGGGTCTGAAGACTTCGCCCGACAAGTATTCATCGTTTCGTAAGCCGCGTGGTAGCCGCTGTTGATCACACCCGTTTTTTCCAGCCTTCCGGGTTTCTGCTTTGATGGAATACGGCGTAGATGAAAATAGAGTCCTGGTCGAATTCAAAGAAAACAGCGTAGGGAACCGGTGGAAGTTTGCCCGTCTGATATTATCAAGCACGACGGGAAATTGGCCAGGATTTTCCTCAAGACGGCTTTCCAACACCAGGTAATCATCAAAAAATTCATGCGCCAAGCCGTCGCGTTGCTCCTGATACCAGGTAATCGCTTCGTCAAATTCGGCTTCTGCCTCCGGGTGGAATTCAAGCCTGTAAGCCATGCTTCGCAGCAAGTTTGGCTTTTACCTTGCCGGCTGGAACGGTTTGCACGTTGCCGGACCTTACATCCTCGCGTCGCCGGAGCAATAGGTTTTCCTGCTCCGGTGTCAGGGCCGCAGCGCGTTCCTCCTCAGAGAGCAGTTCCGCCAGAAATTGCAGAAATTGTAGTTTTTCCAGCTTGGAAAGTTTTTCGGCCTCGACTTTCAATACTTCTATAGTCATAATCGTGTTTTGCTTGCAAATGCTTGATTTAACTACAAAATTACGCTGTATTCCGGTTGAAAACAAGAAAAAGGCACTGTACCAGAACACCAATCCCCCCCTCACCACCGCAGCCCCGCCCGGCACCGCCGAATCTCCTGCTCCACATATTCCACCACACCCTGATGCAGGTGCATTTCTGTACGCAAGCGTTCCTGATCGTCCTTGTTTTCCGGCAGCAGCGCCTCCATTTCCCGGAAAATACGCAGCGCCTGCCCCCATACGCCTGCTTCTGCAAATTCCTCGGCGGCGCGTTGTTTCAGTTTAAACTGGGAAATTATGGCGTTGAGGGAAAACACCCGGCGCTGGTACAGGTCGTCGTAGCGGCTCTTGATGTGGCTGCGATTGATGCGCCAAATGGTGTCCTGTTCCTCGGTAATTCGAATGTAACCATTGCGCTGCGTGTAGTTGTCCATTAGACTGTAGGCCCGGTGGTACTTACTCAGGGCCTCCGAAAACTTATCATTGAAAAACAGGGAATCGCCTTTCACCATGTTTTCCGTGACGATAGAATCGTACAGCACTTGCAGGCTTTGCACCTTTTCCATTTCATCCTGCACGCTGCGGCCGGTCATTTTTTTCAAAACCAAGACCTTCACGGGTTTGTCCGCAATGAGCTGGTAGGCTTCACGCCCGGCCTGGAAGGCTTCGCCACTAACGATGTAGTCGGCTTGTTCCAATTCTTTTTTTACCGATTGCACCCAATTGTACGAAAACCAGATGCCGAAGAGGAGCATCAGAAAAATCGTCGTCAACGAAAACAACGCCACCCGCCGGGCCAGCCTGCGCCGCTCCTGCATGGCTTTCAATTCCGCCTGGATCGCCCGGCGTCGCTCGGCTTCTTCCTTCAGGCGTTCCTCCAGCTCGGCGCGCTCCAGGTCGGCTTTTTCCCGCCGCCGCCGCTCATCGCGCGATTCCAGGATGGGCGGAAGCAGGGTGTCGTGGCTGATCTCGTAGTAATAATCGTCGAGCCGCAGCTCCTTGCGCAGCAGCCGCGTATCGACCAGGGTATCCAGAAACTCGTGGTCGACATTCCAGGTGACCGTCAGAAAATCGTCGACCATGCTGCACCGGCGGCCAATAGGGGTTACCAGGCTTTCCTCGATCAGGCACTGCGCGGTGTGGATAAAAGCATCCCGGTCTTCCACCGTTTGGCCGGTCCGGCGGGCGAACACCTCCGGCAAACCCTGCAATTGGCGGCGGTAAAAATTCCGGATTTCGTGCTCCAGCCCCTCCAAACCGGCGTACAAATCGGGGGTTACGGAAAAGCCGGCGGGCAGGTTTTCGTTGATAATTTTTTCTTCAATGTACTGGCAGAGTATCTGCAAGTTGAACGACTCGATCTCTTCCTGTTTGCGCAGTGAAAGCGAAGTGTTACCATCGTCGGCTTCGTCGCGGGCCTCCTGGCCGGCCAGGAAATCGAGCATTTCCTGCAAGGCATCATGCGCATAATTGAATTTGGGACTGGCATAGGCCCCTTCCGAACGCGCAGGCTCTTCAATAGCGGCCTGCGCCTGCCGCCGGTTGAGGGGCTGGAGCTGGTAGCGGTTGCGCAAAATATTGGGAATCAGCGGGCTGATCTCATCCAACAAATGCAAAAAATCGGAGCGGATGGAAATAACAATGCGCAGGTCAGGCTGCTTTTCCCACCATTGCATGATGGCGGCAGTGAGGCTTTTGTCCTGCCGTTGCAGGCGTTCCATGAGCTCGGCGCGGATGGTTTCCGGCATCGATTCGTTGGTCAGATCGGCCAGTTCACCTAAAAACCTGCGGCGACTCGTTTCGCTGTGGCCCAGGGTGAACACTTCCTCAAACTGGTCGAACACCAGCACGGGTGTTGCAGGCAAGCCGTCCAAGTCGAATTGCAGGCGTTTCATGCGCTCCCAGAGCGTTTCCCGGTCGCCCGGCAGTTCACCGGTTGTGATCCGGCTGCCGACGGCAGGGTCCTGGTTCAGCCGGTTGCCGATGCTGGTCACCAGGGTCGAGCGCGTATTGTCGGCCCGGATAAACACCGGGGCAAAACCGTGGCGCTCCAGTTCAGGCGCCACACCGGCCTGCAGCAGCGAGGTTTTCCCGATACCCGATTTGGCAAACAACACCACCAGGCGCTCGCGCAAGATCAGGTTGGTCAAGCGCTGCACATCCTCGCCACGGCCGTAAAAGACCGGACTTTGCTCCCGTTCGAATGGCTTGAGACCCGGGTAGCGGCGTGGCATAGTGGCTGTGGCAGGTGTCATGCGAGGGTGTCGATGTATTTTTTCAAGGTTTCGGCAATTTCAGCGAGGTGTTTGTTTTCCTGGCCTTCGCCAAACACCGGTTTTTTCTGCAAC
This sequence comes from uncultured Saprospiraceae bacterium, assembly GCA_964484205.1. Classification (GTDB taxonomy): domain Bacteria; phylum Bacteroidota; class Bacteroidia; order Chitinophagales; family Saprospiraceae; genus M3007. Next base: position 26,317 of record CAZAEZ010000025.1, read on the forward strand.
GGCCGCGTCGTGCGCAGGCTGCTTAGCGAAGTGCCGTCAAAACTGGTGGCTTTCAGCAAAATGGGCATCACCAGAAAGCGGGCGCGCGGGTTGTTGCGTTGCACCAGTTCGTCGAGCAGGGAGAGTGCCGGATTATTTTCCTGAAAAAAATCGGCGGTCACGAGCGGCAACACCACCTGGCACTGGTCCATTTTTTGGCGCAGCCAGGCCGTCAGGTCGCCCTCGCCAATGGCGTCGGCCAGCGTCCAGGTGCGCACCTTCAAGGGGCGCAGGTGGCTGAGCAGGGCTTTGCAGCCGTCGTCGTCGGTTGCTTCATTGTGCAAAATCAGCACCTCCGCTTGCGTACTGCTGCTGTCGCTGACGGCCTCTCCGTCGAGTTGGCGGTAATGGATCAGCAGATTTTGCACGAATGTTTCCATATCGACGTGCGGGAATTCCATGCGAAACTCGCCCTGGAAAAATACCTTGGCGCGGGCGCCGGCGTCGGGTTCGCCCTTTTGCGGATAGGCGAACGGCTGGATACTGTTGCGGGCGTTGCGAAACAGTGCGTCGAACAGGATACGCAGGCTCCAGTCTTCAAAATCGAAGCCCATGAACAGGTAGAAGCGCGGCACGTTGAAGGCGGCGAGCAGGCTGTCGGGCAGGCGTTCGTGTTGCGCGCCGGTGATCTTGTTGACGTAGCCCAACTGGTCGCCGTAGGTCAGTACCAGCGACTCGGGTTTTTTATAAAAGCCAAACAAGTTGTAGATCAGAGGCGGCTCGTCGTCGCTGAAGGTGTACAGCGGATCGGGGCTGGGCTTGCGAAAATTGTAGTAGTCAAATTTGAAATCGCGGACGGCCTGGGCGTAATAGCGCGCGAAAAAATCGTCGGGTGAGGTGTTAACGATGAGTTTGAACGGCAGGTCGGCCAGTTGTTCGAGTACCGGCTGGAGTTCGGCTTCGCGTTCGGCTTTTTGGTAAAAATCCTGCACGGCGGCAATGATCATCGTGTCGCTCAGCGCATTGCGCATGCGCAGCGTGCTGGTGACCAGTGCGAGGTGTTCGGCGTCTTCACTACCCAGACCCAGGCCTTTGGCCAAATGTTCGGCGCAAAGTTCGATGAGTGGGCGGTAGCTGCCGTCGGCCTGTTTGGCGGCCATTGCAGCGGGCCCGAGGAACAATGCACAGCTACCTTCGCGAATCTGCCGCGCGATATTTTGATAGATGACATCCGGGAGTTTTTCCCCGGCTGCCTGTCCTTTTGCTTTTGAATTTTCTTCTGGCATGCTACCGGTTTTTGGGTCGTTTCGGATTAACAAAGGTATTCATGCATTGGGAATGTGCAAATTATGTACCGGGAATTCGAGTGCGGGGTGCGGAATACGGAGTTCGGAGTGTTCACCATTTTGACTTTTATTTATGTATTGAGGCGGTGACTTCGAGTCACCGCCTCAATAGTAGCGGGTCCGGCAATTGACAGATGGTCTCCTGCGTCGTTTCCCGAAAATGACCCAAATGACCTCTAATGACCTTTAATAACCTCTAAAATGACCTCCAATAACCTCTAATGCCCCCCTACTTCTTCCGCACCATCGTCAAAATCGTAGCGATCGCCACCGTCTCCCCCGTTTCGTCGTACACATCCACCAGCCACTTGACGATGCCGCGCGGGATGGCGGCCACGCCTTCTTTTTCCGGGTCGTGCTCCTGCTCGATTTTCTCCTTCACCGTCAGTTTTACGCCGATCGTCATACCCGGGTACACCGGCTTGGTGAAGCGGCACTCGTCGAGGCCGTAGTTGAGCAGCACGGGGCCTTTTTTGGCGTCTACGAAAAGTCCGGCAGCTTTCGACAGCACGAAGTAGCCGTGCGCTACCCTTCCGGTAAACGGCGTGTCGGCGAGCGCCGTGGCGTCCATGTGGGCGTAAAAATTGTCGCCGCTGACATTGGCGAAATTGTGGATATCCGTTTCGCTGACCGTGTGTTTGGCCGTGATCAGCGTTTCCCCGACAAACAACTCGTCAAAGTGCTTTTTGAAGGGGTGCACCGGCGTTTCGGTTTGTTCGGCGCCGGGCTGGAACTGGTTGGTCACGTTGGCAATGTCGGTCGGGTGGCCCTGGATGGCCGTGCGTTGCATGTAGTGCAACACGCCGCGCATGCCGCCCATTTCCTCGCCGCCGCCGGCGTGGCCCGGGCCGCCGTGTACGAGCAGGGGCATCGGCGAGCCGTGGCCGGTGCTTTCTTTGGCGGAGTCGCGGTTGAGCATGAGGATGCGGCCGTGCCAGACGGCGGCGTTCAGTACGTATTCGCGCTGGATCGTGCGGTCGTAGGTGCAGATGGTGCTGACCAAGGAGCCTTTGCCCAGTTGCGAAATTTCGATGGCCTCCTCCAGGTTTTTGTACGGCATGAGGGTGCTTACCGGGCCGAAACATTCCGTTTCATGGCTAAGCGTTTGCTGCAAGGGCTTTTCGTTACGCAGTAAAATCGGCGGCAGAAAAGCGCCTTTTTCACGGCTGGCGCCTACTACTTCAAATTGCTCGGGGTCCCCGGCGACCACCGGGCTTTGTTTTGCCAGGATGGCCAGTTTTTCGCGTACGCGGTCCAGTTGCGTGCGGTTGATCAGCGCGCCCATGCGCACGCCTTCCACGGAGGGGTCGCCCACCGCCGTTTTTTTCAGCACGGCAGCGAGTGCGGTCTGCACCTCGTCGAGCAGTTTTTCCGGCACGATGATGCGGCGCACGGCGGTACATTTCTGGCCGGCTTTGGTCACCATTTCACGGCGCACTTCTTTGATAAACAAGTCAAATTCCGGCGTGCCGGGCGCCGCATCTTCGCCGAGAATGGCGGCATTGAGCGAATCGGCTTCCATGGTAAAGGGCACGGAATGTTCGATAAGCGCCGGATGGGCGCGCAGTTTTTTCCCGGTTGCGGCGCTGCCGGTGAAGGTCACCACGTCCTGGGACTGCACCGGATCGAGTATGCCGCGGCCTTGCCCGACGAGCAGTTGGAGGGCGCCTTCCGGCAAAATACCCGACGCTGCAATGTCGCGCACCATGGCCTCGGTCAGGTAGGAGGTTTGTTCGCTGGCTTTGACCACCGCCGGCACGCCGGCCAGCAGGTTGACCGCAATTTTTTCCAGCATGCCCCAGATCGGGAAATTGAAGGCGTTGATGTGCACCGCCACACCGCGTTTCGGCACCAGAATGTGATGGCCGGCAAAGGTGTTTTCTTTGGACAACCGCACCGTTTCGCCCTCCACATGGAAGGGCTCGTCGGGGAAGCGGCGGCGCAAACTGCTGTAGGCAAACAGGTTGCCGATGCCCCCCTCAATATCCACCCAGGAATCGCCGCGGGTAGCGCCGGTCCAGTGGCTGACGGCGTAATATTTTTCTTTCCGCTCCAGCAGGTAAAATGCCAGCGCTTTGAGCATGCGGCCGCGCTCCGGGAAGGTCATTTTGCGCAGGGGCGGACCGCCGGTTTTGCGGCCATATTCGAGAATTTTAGCAAAATCCAGACCGGCATCGGAAGCCGTTGAAATGATTTCGCCGGTGTAGGCGTTGAATTGGGGTGTGCCCACGCCGTCGCCGGCAATCCATTTTCCAAGGATATAATTTTGAATTTTTTGCATGTTGATTTGTTGGTTTCTGGTTAGAGGGTTTCTGGTTTGAAGGTTGCGCAAAAGTATAGATTTCGGGCGGAGCGCCGATTTTTATAGGAGGCAACTTGGGGTTTATTTAAAGTCAAAAGTTTAAAGTCAAAAGTTTAGAGTTTAAAGTTTAAAGTCTAAAGGGAGGTTCACGGGAGGGCGACAATGAGGCGTTTGGTCATCGGTGCATTCGGCCGCCAGATTGCCCCCCGAACGATTGCCCGGGGTAAAATACGCGGAATGTCGTAGGGGCGACCCTCGCGGTCGCCCGGAAGGATGCGGTCGCCCGGAATGATGCGGGCGCCCGGAATGATGCGGTCGCCCGGAAGGATACGGTCGCCCGGAAGGATGCGGGCGCACGGAATGACACGGTCGCCCGCGTAACCAGCAAACGGCAATGGCAGTTTTTCGGGCGACCATGTTATTTCGGGCGACCGCCAGGGTCGCCCCTACAGCATCCCGGAAAATTTTAAATTTGAAGATAGGTTTATGCCTGATCTCGCGACCAAGATTTAAAAAAAACAAACACCCATGCAGCAATTTGAACCCACCCGGCACCATACCTAAAAACGCCATCCAATGCACCATCCTCCATTGAAACAATTAATCAAAGCCTGCAAACGCGGCGACAGCCGGGCGCAACACCAATTATTCGAAGCACACCAGGCGCGGTTGTTCGGCATTTGCCTGCGGTATGCCCGCGACCGTCCCGAAGCGCAGGATATGTTGCAGGAGGCATTTCTGGCTATTTTCCGCGACCTCAACCAGTTCACCGGTTCGGGAAGTTTTGAAGGCTGGTCGCACCGGGTGACTGTCCACAGCGCCCTGCAATGCCTGCGCCGGAAAAATCCGTTGCGCTTTGCGGAAGATTTCTCCGAATTGCCTGCCGAAAGCCGGCATGTACGCCCCGATGCCGAAATGAACAGCGCGGCAATTTTGCACATGGTGCAACAGTTGCCCGACGGCTACCGGACGGTGTTTAACCTGCATTGCGTGGAAGGGTACGCCTACAACGAAATTGCCACGGAGTTGGGCATCACCGAAAGCGCCGTGCGGTCGCAGTATGCCCGGGCTTGCAAACAATTGCGCGTCTGGCTCGAAAAATTTTTGATTACCACCGTTTAGAAACTCACCCCAAAAGGGATTTAACACTCACTATGAATATTGTTTACAATGAAAAATAAAGCATCCGACAAAAACAACCTGGAGCAACTGCTCCGGAAAAAGCTGGAGACCATCCGGGAAAAGCCCGACTCCGGCACCTGGGAGAAAATTGCTGCCCGGCAAACGCCAAAAAACACCTGGCTGAAAATCCGGCACTACGGCCTGTACGCACTGCCTGTTGTCCTGCTTTTGCTTGCCGGGCTTGGCTGGTGGCAATTTCAACAAACCGCCGTGCAACAACCCGGGCAGGTGCCTGAAAAAACTGCGCCTGTACCTGCACAACAAGCAGAACCGCCGGTCCCGGTGGCCACACTCGATCAACCGGCCCAAGAGCCGGCGTCAAACCAAACATCCACCTTCGGTTCAGACGCCGTAGAGCGGCTCAACAGCGTACCGGCATCCACCGTGCGCTTTGAGGCAAAATCCGGCCTGGACTACGAAAGCCCGATCACCGGCACCCGGGTCCATATTCCGGCCAATGCCCTGGTCAACAGCAAGGGCCAGCCCGTACAGGGAACTGCCGAGTTGATGATCCGCGAATACCGCAGCATCCCCGACTTTTTGGCTTCCGGCATTCCCATGCACTACGCCGACGGGCGGGGCGATTTTTTCTTCAACTCCGGCGGCATGTTTGAAGTGCGGGTCAGCCAGATGGACGAAATGCTCAGCGTGGCGCCGGGCATGAGCTTCGACGTCGAGTTTACGGCAACCGGCGCCCTGGAAAACGCCAGCCTGTACTACTTCGATGACCAAACCGGCGCCTGGCGCTACCAGCCCGATCCGGCTTTTGACAAGCCCCGATTTACCACTGGAAGCCCTGCCGGCCCCCCGGTGGTTGCCGAAGCGGTAGCCGTTCGCAACAACCGTCAGAATAATAACCAACCCTGCTTGCCGCTCATGCCGGAGTTGCCTGTCAATGCCGACCCCGGCGTTTGGGTGAGTTCAGGTGTCCGGGTCGGTCATGAGCTTGCTACACAAAAAATGAAAATGCCGGTTTGGTTTCGGAAAAACCCGAACCTGACCAGCGAAGCGCTGCTAAACGGTACGGAGCGTGGGATGGTACGCATTGTCCGTAATCAGGACTTGGGCGAGCTCTTTTTCCCGGAAGATTTGAACAATTTTTTCACCGAATTGAAAGCGTTCAAGGACTGTTATTTTATCCGGAAAACCGACTCCATCAGCAGTACCCTGGGCCCGGCGCAGATTCCGGATATCTACTGGGATCGCGTGACGGTGCGGCAGGAATTGGGCAACGAAGTCTGGATTTCCCTGTACAGCGACACCGAAGGCTTGGTGCAGTTTTATGCCAACCTGACCGCCAGCATTGGCAACAAGCAATTTGACGCGGATAAAGTAATGGCCGAATACCGGCGCCTGCGCGATCAGCGGTTAAAGGATTTTGAAGCCACTGTCGACAGGCTGCACCAGTTTTTGGCTACGGCGGCCATGTTCCAGACCGAGCCGGAATGGTGCCTGTCGTACCCGGAATGGCTCGATTATTTCGATGCGCAACTGCCCATGATGGCCAAACGCTATGCGGCGCTGGTGCAAACCGGTCTGGATCGCGATAAGGCGCTGGCGGCGGATGCCTGGAGCAAGTGGCGCACGCGTGCACGCGAGCTGTATTTCAACCGGGCAGAAGCCATGCAGGCATCCAACAGCAACCCGGTGCAGGGAAAAACGGAAGCACTGCGTTATGCCTTGAAAGTCAGCCAGTTCGGCTTGTATAATTGCGACCAGATTTTTCGCCTTGGCGGACAAGCCGATTACATCTATGCGACTTACCAAACCAATACCGGCGATCGCGTGTATGCCACGACAGTGAGTGTGTTGGAGAAAAATTCCCGCTTGTTTTTCACCTTGCCCAGTGCCGACAAAATGCTTCGGGTACCCGGGCGTGCACTCGATATTATTGTTACCGATAAACAAGGGCGGCAGTATCACCTGCCGGGCGACAATTATGCCCGGCAAGATTTAAAGGGCCGGCAGGTTGGCAACTTTGTGGTAAAAGATATTACCGAAGAAACCCGTTCCCCACGGGATTGGGCTACTTACCTGGACATGTAAGTCCGAAACGCAATTCAAAATTTGGTTTTTTCCAAAAAAAAGAGGCTGTCGACGCGCGACAGCCTCTTCCATTTTCCGGAGGAGAAAATTGCATCCAATTCATCTATTTTGATGCGTTGGAAATTTTCAGATAATTCTCAAGTGCCACAGCGATGGAAGGCGCCTCGGGGGTTCCGGCCTGAATGTTCACCGTCATGCCGCTGTCGGTAACCGCCTTGTGGGCCGCTTTTCCGAACACGCAAATCCGGCGGTCTTCCTGTTTAAAATCAGGGAATTGCTCAAACATCGAATTGATCTCCAACGCAGAAAAGAAAGCGATGATGTCGTACTTGATGGCCTTCAAATCACTCAAATCGGTGTTTACCGTGCGGTACATGACCGCTTCCTGGATGGGGATTTTCAGGTCGGTAAAAAACTTGGTAACATCCGGGTTGCCGGGATAACTGCACGGCAGGAAGAATTTTTCTTCTTTGTTCCGGAGGATGTACGATTTGAGGTCGTAAATGGAGCGCGCGCCGTTGAATACTTTCCGTTTGCGGTAAACGATAAATTTCTGGAGGTAGTTGGCAACAGCCTCAGAAGAACAGAAGTATTTGGTATCGTCCGACATTTTGATCCGCAGTTCACCGCAGAGGCGGAAAAAGTGATCGATTGAAGTCCGGCTGGTAAAAACAATAGCCGTAAAATCATTCGGGTAAACCCGGTTTTTACGGTATTCCTTTTCCGTCAATCCTTCTACCGAAACGAAAGGAACAAAGTCGATACGAACATTGAAACGCTTTTCCAACTCATCGTATGCAGCGCGTTGAGTGGGATTCGGGTTGGGTTGTGAAATGAGGATGTTCTGAACCTTGTTATAGGTTTCGTCCTGAACAGGTGCAATAGTTGCAGACATTCGGGAGTTGTGTTTTTTTGAAAAAATTTGTTTGGAATTCGATTACCAGCAAATGCAAATCAGCGTGTGACCGTTGTGATTTTTCGACCATGCTTTCCGCAATAATGATCATTTAGAAGCCAGGATGGCTAATTTAACCAAAATAACTACGGGAGCAATTTCGACGGTGCAAAGGTACAACAAAAAGTGGAAAAGGTTTCTGCTCAAAAATTTCTGCCCGATCGAGATGGCCCTTACAGTGCGGTACAAATAAAAAATACCGGCAAGGGCCAGCGTCCAGTACACCATAAAATCAGCATACGACCGGGAAAAAGCTACCAAAAAATTGAATGGAACCAAAAACAGGCCCAGCACGCAGTTAAAAATAATAATCAGGAAGTTGTACCGGCGCACGGATTTGCCCACCGGGTAAAGCCACTGCAAAACGCCCAGCAACAGGTGTTTGGATAAAAACAACACGCAGGACAGCAGCATGCAGATCAGCAAAAAGCCCAGGTTGTTGAACGAAGCCTGATTAAAATACCGGGCGATCAAAAAGATAAATGCGCCGGCATTGAGCAAAAAACTGGCATATAGCAGGTAATACGGCGTACTTCCGGTAAAACCGGACGCTTCTTTTTGTGCAATGGAAAGCGCGTTGTCGTTCAAAAAACCCCGCCAGGCTTTCACAACGATGCTCCGTTTGGATGCAATGGCAAACGACAAAAAACCCAGCAAGGCAAGGAGTATCCAGAACAAAAAACTATCCGACAAGGCATCACCCCGGGGCAGCACCGCCAAGGGCTGAAAAGTAAGTTCGATGCTCTCACTGATACCCCGCGAAACACCCGGCGTGCGGTGGGGTACCACATTGAACGGATTGGAGATGGAATCGGACACGTTAAGTACCGGCACATACACCGCAGCAGCGGCAGCACGCATGCGATCAGGCAACCGGTGATACAAATCGAACGGATTGGCCGACAGTTCCTGAGCAGCCAACACGGCCGTTGTCAGGAGAAAAAGCCCTATGCCTGCAAACCGGAAAATGCGCATGCGGCAAAGGTAAAGAAATGCTTGGCATACCCCATGCCGGATTTCTTTTCCTACCTTTGCCCGGTCCGTAAATTACGGCGCGATCAACTAAACCACACACGGCATTACCGACTTACACCATGCAAATTGACGTCATTCTCGGCCTCCAGTGGGGGGATGAGGGGAAAGGGAAAATTGTTGACTACCTGGCTGAGGAATATGATATTGTAGCCCGGTTCCAGGGCGGCCCCAATGCCGGGCATACGCTGAAATTTGACGGCAACAAATACATCCTGCACACGGTACCCTCCGGCATATTCCGCCCCAGGCAGATCAACCTGATCGGCAACGGCGTAGTGCTCGACCCGGTCGTTTTCCGGCGCGAATTAAAAAACCTGGAGAAAAGCGGCGTGCAGTTTCTCGACCGGCTCCTGGTTTCCCGCAAGGCGCACCTCATTCTGCCGACCCACCGCTGGCTCGACGCTGCCAGCGAGGCGCACAAGGGAAAATCGAAAATCGGCTCCACACTCAAAGGGATCGGTCCGACCTACATGGACAAAACCGGCCGGAATGGCCTGCGTGTCGGCGATGTGGAACTTGCCGGTTTCCGCCAACAGTACGAAACCCTGAAACAAAAGCACCTGGAGTTGCTCCAGATTTACCCCGCTGTGTCCTTCGACCTGGAAACGGAAGAGGAAATCTGGTTTGCCAGCATTGAAACACTGCGCCAGCTGCGCTTCGTCGACAGCGAATACTACATCCACGAAGCCCTGGCGGCCGGCAAAAGTGTCCTAGCCGAGGGCGCCCAGGGCGCTATGCTCGATATCGACTTCGGCACCTACCCCTTCGTCACCTCATCCAACACCATCACTGCCGGCGTTTGCACCGGTTTGGGTGTGGCGCCGCAGCGTATTGGGCGGGTGATCGGCATTACCAAGGCGTATTGCACCCGGGTCGGCAGCGGCCCTTTCCCGACCGAGCAGGACAACGATGCCGGCAATCTTTTGCGCGTGGAAGGCCAGGAGTTTGGCTCTACCACCGGGCGGCCCCGGCGTTGCGGCTGGATCGACCTGCCTCAACTGCGCTACACCATCCAGCTCACCGGCACCACCGAGCTGTGCATCACTAAAATTGATGTATTGAATTCCTTTGAAAACCTGGCCGCCGCCACGCACTACCGCTACGACGGCGTGGAAAGCACCGCGCTGCCCTACGACCTTTGCCAGACTCCCGTAGAACCGGTGTATAAAAACTATGACGGCTGGAAATGCGCACTTGACCCGGCAAAGGAATATGCCGATTTGCCTGCCCAGGCAAGGGCTTTTCTTGAAGATTTGGAAAAACAACTCGGCGTTCCGGTACGCATGATTTCCACCGGGCCGGAACGGGAAAAATTGATCGTGCGGTAAATATTCAATTCCAACGAAAACACAAACCATTCCGGAATGCCGTAGGGGCGACCCTCGCGGTCGCCCGCGTAAATCAGGAGCGGATCAGCCCGGCCTTTCCGTTTTCCGCCATCCAATTTTCAAAGCCGGAACCCGGTAAAAACACAATTGTTTGTCCGAAACGCCCCGGCGCTTTCAGGCGGAGTTCCGCAAGCCGGTAGCGCCATTTCGGGGTTATTTCCAGTTGTTCAACATCGGCCCAGGGATAACGCACGGTAGTCCAGTAATTGGTAACAAACAAGTGTTCCGGGTCTGCATCAATGCGTTTCAGGAGCCAGAGCCTTGTTTTTACAAAAAAAAGCCAGCCAAGCCAGATCGCGAGTATGATCGAACGCGGCCACCAGATGGAGTAGTTCAGGTACAGGTCATCTTCATCAATCAGCCAAAAGGCCAACAGGAGTCCGGTAAAAAACACCGTACCAAACACCGGCAGGAAAACCCGCCAGACCAGGGTGAGGTTGGAGGAAAGGTTGACCGGACGAACGCGCTCCGGAGTGGTATTTTCAGCAGTAGTTGATTGTTCTTTTTCCATAAAAAATTGCCGCGCAGCGGCAAGAAAAGGCGCTGCGCGGCAAAGGTACATTAGTATTGGGAATCACATACTGTTGGGATAAACAGTGGGTTCATTTCACTTTTGGTAGTGAGGGGGTGACTGCCAGTCACCCCCTCACTTGGCCCCCCGTTCAGCCAAACGGGAATATGCGCACGTCACTTTTTGTCTTTTTTATCCCCGGTTTCTTCCACAATACGGCTGCCGCCCTTCAACTTCCGGGCGATGGCAGAATACGGGCCGGTGACCACCTTTTCGCCTTCTTCCAGGCCCGACAGGATTTCGATGTAGTCGTTGTCCTGGATGCCGGTTTTCACCTCCCGGATGCCAACCGTGTCGGCGCTTACGACAAACACGATCTCCTTGATCGTATCTTCCACACGCTTGCTGACTTCCTTGGCTTTCGGGTTTTTCTCTTCCTCATCTTCCTCCTTTTTCTTGTCCTTCTCCGCATCCGCATCATCTTCCCTGGCCGTCACGGCGATCAGCGGTACCGTAAGCGTATTTTCCGCTTTATGCGTATAAACATCCACCGAAGCGGACATGCCCGGCCGGAAGGGATACTGCTGACCTTTGCTGAGCAGGTCGCCATAGGATGTCGCGTCGATGCGAATTTTAACCACAAAATTGGTCACCTGGTCGGTGTTCAGCGAACCGCCGCTAAGGGTCGAGCTGACATTGCTGGCGCTGTTGGCAATTTCGGTGACTTTGCCCTGAAACTTGCGCCCGAGGTAGGCGTCCACTTCGATATCGGCATCGTCGTTGACCGAAACTTTGAGAATGTCATTTTCGCTTACTTCCACCTGCACTTCCATGGAATGCAAATTGGCGATACGCATCATTTCGGTGCCCGCCATTTGAAGGGTACCAACCACGCGCTCGCCTTTTTCAATATTCAGTTTGCTTACAATACCGCTCACCGGCGCCACAATAACCGTTTTTTGCAGGCTGGTGCGCAATTCCTTGAGCGTTGCCTGGGCACTGTTGATGTTAAATTCTGAAACGCGGACATTTTGCTTGGCCCCCGAGAGGCTGGTTTCGGCTGCCTTCAGCGAGGCTTCCGATGCGGCCAGGCTGCTTTCGAGCGCTTTCAGATTGCTGAGGGAATTTTCAAACTCCTGCTCTGCGATCACGCCTTCCTTGAACAGCTGTTCGTTGCGCTTGTGGGTGCTGCGGGCAGCGTCCAATTGGGCAACGATGCGGTTTTTGTCGGCCTTGAGTTGATCGATCTGCGCATTGGACCCTTGCACGTTGGCGGAAGAAATCTGGCGTTGCGCCTGGGCACTGCTGACGGCGGCCTGCCCCCGTTCGACGGCGCTTTGGTATTCATCCGGCCGGATTTTCGCCAGTACCTGACCGACCGTAACCGAATCGCCCTCGCGCACATACAGGTCGACGACCTCCCCCGAAACATCGGAGCTGATCTTCACTTCGGTTTCCGGGAATATCTTTCCACTGGCGCTTACCGTTTCCCGGATGGTGCGGCGCTCCACTTTTTCTACGGTAACTTCCTCGCCTTTGGGCTTTTGCCGGGCCTTCACGACTGCGGCGATGATCAGGACGAGCAACAGCCCGCCAATTATGTAGAGCAGTGTCCTTCTGCGTTTAGGTTTTGTATCTGACATGATTTAGAAGTTGAGTTTGGTTAAAAACGGTTTTGGGTAGATGACAGGATATTGGGATATTGGGATATTGGGTATTACAGTTTTAATTCCTTGCCCTGGTAGAAATCGAGAATCTTGAGTTTGAACAGGTAGTCATACCGTGCCACGATCACATCATTTTCCGCATTGTCCAGGTTTGTTTTGGCGGTGGTGAGTTCGAGTGAATTGACTGCGCCCAGGTTGTGGCGTTTTTCGGTATTGTTGAATGCCGCCTGCATGGCATCCCGTGTTTTTTGAGCTGCGGCAAGTTGTTTGTACGCTGCGCGCACATTGGCGATTGCCGTTTGAATATCGTTTTTGAGTTGCTGGCGCGTTTGGTTGTCCTGCAATTGGGCATTCAGAATACCCAGTCGTGCGCGTTCCACATTGAGCCGTACCCGGCCGTTTTGGTAAATCGGAACAGACAGCTGAACGCCGATCGATTGGCCGAAATTTTGGTCCAACTGATTAAAATAGGGCGTCTGCGGATAATTGTACACATCAACCTCTTGCTGAACCGTTACCGGAACACCGTTGACTAAAATGGTAGTTGGCGGCGTCAGCTCTGTCCCCAAAAACATGCCGTTGGTAAAATCCGGCGACCGGCTCGAAAAGTTGGTGCTCAGGCTACCGCCAATGGAAATAGAGGGGAAATATGCCGATCTGGCCAGGGGCACGCCTTCCTCGGCGCTTTTTATGCGAAACTCCGCCGCTTTTACGTTGGGCTGGGTTTCCAGTGCTTGCTCATAAATCGGTTGGAGGGTATAGTTTTCCGGATTGACATCTGCCGGCAGGGTAATCTCGGGGCGTTCGATGACCAGGTCGTAGTCCGGCTCCAGTTGCATGAGCTGTTTCAGGCTGAGATAGGCCAGGTCGACACTGTTTTGCGCCATCACGGCAGCTTGTTCTTCCCGGGCGATCTGGGCCTGAATGGTATACTGATCGGCCAGCGGCACGGTTCCGGCTTCGATGAGTTTCTGCGTCACTTCGAGTTGGCGGCGACTTTGCTCCACCCGGCGGTTGGCACTCTCGGCCTGCTCTTCGGTCAGCAAAACATTCAGGTAGGCCTGTGCAACCTGCAATCCCAGGGTATTGGCAGTTTGTTCCGCGTCGGCGAAGGCTGCCTGCATCGTGTAATTCGACTGTTTTACATTGTGGTGGATCTGGCCCCCATTGAAAATGGGCATACCGGCATTCAGGCTGAGACTGTTGTACCCAAAACCGGTATTGATAAACTGGTTGGTGGTCGGGTCGATCGTCCGGCCAAAGGACTTACCGGCGTTGGAATTAATGCTCACGTTGGGCAGGCGGTCGGCCTTGGCTTGTTTTTCAGCAAGCACGGCAACTTTTGCATTGGCACGAGCCTGTTGTACGGTAAAGTTGGCATCCTGTGCATACGTGACACAACGCTCCAGCGACCAGGTTTCCTGCGCCCCGGCAACACCCCACCAGCCGGTCAGCGCCAGGGCGATGCATGTAGTTTTGACGATTTGTTTCATGTTTACGATTTGTTTTTGTTTTACAGACTTAACGACACCAGCCCAATGAGCGCTGCAAGGTTACAGCCGCAATATGGAAGGGTGGCTATTTTTTATATCAATGAAAAAAAAAGGCAGATGAACTGTGTAGTGCGTTTGAAGTTTGTGTAAACGCAAGCGTTCAATCGAGCGGAAGTGCGACAGATTTCAACAACCGACCAACCGGATAAAGCCGGTGTGTGGGCTCATACCAGGGCGACTGGCGGTACACCCAATCCAGCTGCATGCGCGCGCTGGCGGCAAATTCCGGATCGGCTTTTTTCTTTTCTTCCAGTTGTTGGCGCACGGTCGGATTTTCTTTTAAAAATTCAGCCGCCAGGTCCTCAAATACATAGGCGGAAAAATATTCCTTCTGCATAAGAATGGGATCGAAGAAATTCCAGGCAAACCACGAATCGGGCGCGTTGGGCTCCAGCGTTTCCACCAGGTAGCGGTTGGCAGCCTGGTCGGCAAAAACCACATAATCGCCCGCATGAAAGGTTTGCCGCCGCGTTTCCACCTTGATCTCCACATTGGAATGAAAATAATGGCCTTCCCAGGCGTCGCGGTTTTTGAATGCCCCGATCCTGTACATTTCCACGTCCAGGCTTACGTCTTTCGTCAGGCGTTGCATTTTCACCGTGTTGTTTTCCAGGCGGCTGAGCACATTTTCCCAGGCCTGCGGAATAATGTAAGCCACCGGTTTGGCCACCGAAACCGCAGGCTCAAACGTGTTGTAATACGGAATGGTTTTTTCAAATGGCTCGGCGCGGTCGTACCACAGGCGCGGCAGTCCCGACACCTCGGAGGGCTTGTGTTTGGCGGTATAGCCTTTGAAAACGAGAGAGTCGCGCGTTTCCCGGTCCATGCGCCAGTCGAGCACAAATTCCGTTTTTGTACGCGTGCGGTCGAGCGCCGCCGCCCGTGCCCTGGCCAGCGCGGCGTGGTTTTCATGGATAAACCGGAGCACAACATCCATAAACGCATAGGTACTCCAAACCCGGTCTTTGAACGGCTTGAGCATGTGCGTTTCGGGCATAAAACCGATGGTGTTCCATAGGGCTGCATAGCCCGTGGAATACCGCCCGTAGTCACAAAAATCAAAGATGCCCTGGTCGGGTGTTTCACCGGGCCCGTCTACGTAGGGGATCATTTCCCAGCCCTGCTTTGCCATTTCGTCGTAGAGAAAGGGCAGCATGGTTTTTTGCAAAAATGTGCCCAGCGGCGCCTCCAGTTTATTGTGTTGGGTGGCGATCAGGGTCATGGTGTACTGGTAATCGGCGCCGTTGCTGGTGTGGTTGTCCACGAAAACATCGGGCATCCAGCGCGTGAAAATGTGGTTGAAGCTGCGGGCATTGCGCGAGTCGCATTTCAGAAAATCCCGGTTCAGGTCGTAATTGCGGGCGTTGCCGCGAAAACC
Source organism: uncultured Saprospiraceae bacterium (assembly GCA_964484205.1). Taxonomy (GTDB): domain Bacteria; phylum Bacteroidota; class Bacteroidia; order Chitinophagales; family Saprospiraceae; genus M3007. Next base: position 41,659 of record CAZAEZ010000025.1, read on the forward strand.
GTAGGCCTCCGGCCCGTCCTGGTTGGCCCGGCTGTACGAACCCCGGTTGAGGCAACCGTCGACATTGTACACCGGAATGACCACCAGCACCAGGTGCTCCAGCACCGCCCGGCGCTCAGGCTTGGTCAGCAGGTCGCGCAACAGCAGAATCGTGGCATCTATCCCTTCCGGTTCGCCGGGGTGTATGCCGTTGTTGATCAGCAGGATACGGCGGCCCGATTGCCGGATTTTTTCCGGGTTGAATTCTCCGTCTTTTGAAACAACCGCCACATGGAGGGGACGGCCGCTGTCGGTGCTGCCGACCGGGCCAAATTGCATCAGGCCCGGATAAGCAGCCGCCATTTTTTCATAGCAGGCGATGGCTTCGTCGTAGGTCAGTGTTTGGTTGGGATTGGATTCGAACGGGATCGTGAAGTTTGCCATATTTTTTGTTGGATTTGTTCGGTGCGTACAACTTGCCAGCACCAGAAAGCAGCACAGGGAAACCGGTAGACGGTAGTTTTTCATCGTCGAACTTGTGTTTGGGCGAAAATAGCGGATTCTAACCTGACAGGTGAAAATTAAATAAAAACGAGCCTGCTGTTGCAGGCTCGTTTTTATTTAATTTTCACCTGTCAGGTTTTGCACTTACCGCTTCACCAAACTTCCTTCAAAAAACGAAGCACCGGCCTGTACCTGAACAGAATAAATACCGGCAGGCAGGTTGCGCACGTCGATTGGCTGTACCCAGCGGCCAGCCATTTTATTGGCCGTAAACGACTGCACCACCGCCCCGCTTTGGGCCACGATTTGCACGCGGGCATCGCCCGACCAGTTGTCCTCAAGCACCAGGATTGCCCGGTCGACAGTCGGGTTGGGCAGCAGGCGCAACGGCAATACCTGGGCATGCGCGAAGTGGGTACCGGAGCTCTGGAACTCGTATGCGCCCTGGTCGGGATTGCTGTCGCGCGGATTACCGTCCAGGTCGGTAGCCGGTGCATCCGTGGCCACACCATTGTCGATGCAAGGGCTTCCGGCCATGAGATGATAGTCAAAGCTGGTTGGATCGACAAACAAAGGATCCAGGTTGAGCAAGTCATTGATCCCGGTCAGTTCCAAGGCGAGGGTAGCATCCGTGCACAGGTTGCCGCCCAGGGAGACTACCGTTGGCGTCCCGTCTTCAATTTCGTAGTTGGTCAGTAAGTTGTTTGCCAGGATGCAGTTCTGCAATTCCAGCGTAGCCGTTGCTGTACCGTCGGTCCATTGGGCGATACCGCCACCGATTGCCGCTACATTGTCGGCAAAAGTGCAGTTCACCGCCTTGATCGGCGAGGTGGAGGGAGCGCCGTTGGTCGATGCGGAGGCATTGTTGGAGATTGCGCCGCCGGCGCCGGCGCCGAAGTTTTGGTTGACGGCAAACAAGACATTTTCCAAAAGCACATCGGTGTTGGATACGTTGAGCCCGGCAGCCTGCTCGTTGCAGAAATTATTGCGGATAATGGTGTTGCGGATCACTGCGCTGCCACTGTTCAGTGTATCATCCAGGACATTAACAGCGCCGCCAATGTTCGCTACGTTCACTTCAAGAATGCTGTTATCCATGTTCAGGATATTACCGCCCGACATAAAAATGCCGCCGCCGTTATCCGATGCACTGTTTTCTGAGATGGTACAGCCTTCAATATTTACCATCGTGTTGGCATTTTGCGCAAATACACCACCGCCAAACCGGGCAGAGTTGCCGGATATCATACAGTTTTTCAGGTTTGTCTGGGCGGTAAATCCGTTGGTGATGGCGCCGCCGCTGGTGGCGGCAGTGTTGCCCTGAAAGCTGCAATTTTCATAGGTACCAAAGGTGCCTGCATCGTAATTCCCTACTGCGCCGCCAAAGCCGGCACTACCGCCGGTAAACGAACAATCCAAGACGTGATATACCGTCCCGCTGGCATTGTGAATAGCCGAGCCGGCACTGGTCGCCGAACTGTTGTTCAGAAAGGTGCAGCCTTTGATCTCCAGATTGGCGCCGGTGTTGTACATACCCCCGCCGCGCGAGCTACTACCAATCACAGCATTTTCTTCAAACAGGCAGTTTTCAATCACCAGCATGCCGCTTATCGAAGTTCCGCTGTTGTACAAGCCGGCGCCGCGGTTGGCATTATTGGCTTTGAAGGTGGAATTCCTGATCACACCGGTAGGCTGAAAATTGAAGATAGCGGCGCCAATCGGCGATGCGGTGGCATCGGCAACTGCGTTGTTTTCAAAAAGGCAGTTGTCAATCGTAAACGGAAATTCATCGTCGCGGCCGTCATTGTACATGGCGCCGTAGCGGGTTGCCGTATTGCCAATAAACGTGGTGTTGGTAAGGGTAAACGGTGTTTGCCAGGTATACAACGCGGCGCAGGGATTCGCCCCGGCGGTATTGTTTTCGAACGAGCAGCTGTCGATCGTCAGCATGTCGGAAACGTTGACGTACACACAACCCCGGATCGTGGTATTTTCCCTGAACTCGCTTTTTCGGATCGTGATCCCGTTGGCCAACCCAATGGCATAAATACCGGCGCTGATCAGGCTGGTGGTATTTTTTTCAAAAACACAATTTTCAACAATAAGGCCGCTGGCCGCGTCGTCTACCGCCGCCAGAGAACCACCGTATTCGCCGTTGTTGTCGGTGAAAAGGCAATTGGCGACCGTGAGTTTGGCACCGACAGTTATCCCGCCGCCATAACGGGTTTGAACCGGGTTGGTATCGCCGACATTGGTATTGCCCCCCGAAATTGTAAACCCGTCCACCACAGCACGGTCCGCAGGATCGGCACTGGGCAACAACTCAATTACGTGAATAGAATTGTCGGTGCGGTTGGAGGTAAAAACACCCACAACATCATCGCCGGCAAGGTCACCGCTGAGTACCGTGACATTCGTTTGCGGGTTGCGCGCGGAGAGCATGGCTTCCGTACCGTTAAAGCCGCCGTACAGGGCCACTCCTGCTTCCATGAACAAGGAGTTATTGGCTGTCCCGGCATCGGCCTTATAGGTACCTGCCGCTACCCAAACCTGGTCGCCCGGGCTCGCCGCACTCAGCGCAGTGTACAACGTGGTGTAGGCATTTGCCCAGGAGGTGCCGTCGTTGGCGCCCGCGGCGTCGTGCTTTACATAAATTGTGTTTTGGGCGATGGCAGTACTCAGGGTTAGCAGGAAAAGGGAAACGGGTAAAACGAGCTTCATAACAAAGGAGGTTAGTAAACGAATGAGTTTGAACTCGTGAATATAAAAAACATCCCGCTGCTTCCGTCAAGGAAACCGGCGGGATGTTAATTCCGTACTTAATTCAGACTTTAAAAAACCCTATTTTTTCATCAAAGTACCCTCATGCAAATCCGTACCCAGCAATACCTGAACGGAATACACGCCTGCCGGCAAATGTTGCACATCAAGCGGATACACCCAGCGGCCGGCTGGCTTGGCCGTGTTGAAGGTGCCAACCACGGCGCCGTTTTGGGCAATGATCTGTATGCGGGCCTCGCCGGAAAATTCATTTTCCACAACCAGCAAGCTGCGTTCTACTGCCGGATTGGGCATCAGGCGCAAGGGCAGCAACGCTGCGTTCGGGCTGTGCGTGGCGATCGTACCCCACTCATACGCGCCCTGATCGGGCGGGCCCTGGCGTGGGAGACCATCCAAGTCATCTGCCGGTGCGCCGGCGGCTACGCCTTTGTCGATGCAAGGGCTGCTTGCTTTCAGGTGGAAGTCGAATGCCGAGGCATCCACAAACTGCGGATCGAGCTGGAGCAGGTCGTTCGTGCCGGTCAGCACGGTCAGCAGCGTCACGTCGCCCGAAAGGTTACCGCCATTGGAGATCACGGTCGGTGTGCCGTCTTCGAGTTCATAATCCAGCCCGGCCAGGTTGTACAAAATCGTATTTTGAAGTTCGAGGACAGCATTGCCGCCCAGTGGATCTTCCCATTGTGCCACGCCTGCACCGATGGTAGCCGTGTTTTCCGCAATGGTGGAGTTCACGATTTTGACGGTTGCCGTTTTGCCGTTGGTGGCATTGTTGATCATCGCGCCACCGGCGCCGGCGCCGAAGTTTTGGTTCCGGACAAACAGGCAGTTGGTGATCGTCACATCGGCATCGCTGAGGTCGAGGCCGGCGCCTTGTGTGAAGGCGAAATTATCTTGAATAATACAATTGGTGATATTCGTCACAGCCAGATCGAGGCTGTCTTCGCTGATCTGCATGGCGCCGCCGCGGTCGGCAGTATTCAGTTCGAAGGTGCTGTTTTCGACGTTAAATTCAATACCGGCGCCGATGTTTACCGCCCCGCCGTTGCTATCGGCATTATTGCCTACAAAACTGGATTTCCGGACAGTGATTCCAGTGGAGTCGTTTTGACAGAAAATACCGCCGCCGAAATTGGCCGTGTTTGCTTCGAAGAGGCAGGAATCAACCTCAATCGAGCCGAGAAACCCGTTGAGTATGCCGCCGCCGCTGGTGCCCGCCACATTGCTCAGAAATTGACAGCCTTTGTAGGTACCGATATTACCAACACCTTGGTTGAGCACTGCACCGCCGAAGGTGGCTTCGTTGGCTTCAAAAACGGTGTTTTCAAAATCGAAAAGAATGCCCGACCGGAAAAAGACGGCCCCGCCGTTGTCTGTAGCCGCGTTTGCTAAAAAATACGAGCCGTTGTCGCCAAGGAAAGTGCCTGCATTTTGGTTGCTGATAGCGCCGCCAAACTGGGAGGTGTTGCCTTCAAAATTGCAGTTAACCATGTGGACCTGGGCAGTGAAGCCGTTTATCATAGCCGCGCCATTGGTCATGGAACTGTTATCCTTGAACGTACAGTTTTCGTAGGTTGCGTCAATACCGGTGCCGAAGTTGGCTATTCCGGCGCCGAAGGCTGAGTTGTTACCTTCAAACAGGCAAGCTCTGGCCACAAAAATACAGGTATCGCCAACGTACATGCCGGCGCCGCCGCTGGGAGCGGTATTGGTTTTGAACGTGAGATTGGACATTTCAAAACTCGACTTTGAAACAAACATGCCCGAGCCACCGTAGTTGGTGGTGGTGTTGTTTTCAAACAAGCAGCTGTCTATTGAAAACTGGCTGTCGAACTCGCGGCCATCGTTGTACAGGCCTCCGGCGTTGGACGCACTGTTGCCCCGGAAGCTGGTGTTTTTCATGTTGTAGGTGCCCTGCCAGTTGTAAAAACCGCCGCCAAAGCCTACTGCGACGTTGTTGTCGATAATGCAGTTGTTCACCGTCAGCATGTCGCCGCCATCACGGCCGTCGTTATACCAGCCGGCAGCGGCATTGGCCGTATTCCCCTGGATTATGGTATTCGTGACCGTAGAAATGGTGGAGAAGGTATACAACCCGCCACAGGTATTGGCTCCGGCAGCATTGTTCTCAATCAGACAGCTGTCGATGGTAATGTTGGCGCACACCCGTACTTGCAAACAGCCGCGGTTGGTCGTGTTGTTCCGGAAAATACATTTGTTCACTTCGCCGTCAATCAGGCCCAAGAGATAAGCACCGGCGGAATTGGTGGTTCCGGCGTTGTTTTCAAACAGACAGTTGTCAATGACAACACCGCTGGCAGTAAGTCCCAACGCCATGATACTCGCTCCGGATTCGCCGAAGTTGTTGGTAAACGTGCAGTTGCGCACCGTCAGCCGCTCCGTGGCCAGAATACCACCGCCCCGGCGGCTGGAGTCCGGGTTGGCAGCGCCTTCCAGGGTATGCCCGCCCATGATCGTAAAGCCGTCAACTTCGGCCTGGTTTGCAGGCACTGCGGCGGGTATCATCTGAATGACATGCCGCGAGTTGTCCGTGCGGTTCATGGTGAAGTTCCCGGCGATGTCATCGCCGTTCAGGTCGCCACTCAGAATGGTCACATTGGTTGCCGGGTTGCGGGCCGACAATGAGGCCTCGGTGCCGTTGAAACCGCCGTATACCGCTACGCCGGCCATGAGTGTAAAAGAGTTGTTGGCAACGCCGGCGTCGGGCTTGTAAGTACCGGCGGCCACCCAGATTTGGTCGGCAGGCGTGGCTGCTGCGAGCGCCGCATCCAGGGTGGTGTAGGCATTTGCCCAACTGGAACCGTCGTTAGCGCCGGCGGCATCGTGTTTTACAAAAATTTGTGCGTTTACGCTGCCGGCAAGACCGAGCAGCAGGAAAAAAAGTAAAATCTGCTTCATGGTTAAAAATTTTATTGTTTGGGTGATAGACAAAATGAGGCTGTGAAAATGGCACTTGCTGCCGGATTTTTTTTCAGGGTCGGAAAGTTATCGACTAAAATGCCCAAAATGGCAAGTCGGCCTGCGGTTTTACGGCCGGAAATATGGAAAAATCTAACCATCCAACCAGATTGATTTTAACAAGCGCTGCATTTCCAGTTTCCAGGCGTTGTTGTTTCCAAGAAAATTATTGTGCATAAAACTAAACGCCATGATACGACCACGCTTAGTCCGGAGATATCCGCTCAAACAATGCACGCCGCTCATGGTGCCGGTTTTGGCAAAAACCACGGGCCGGCCTTCCGGGCCCGCATACCAGTTTTGAATGGTGCCTGAAACGCCACCGGCCGGAAAAAGGGAAAACAGGCGTTCGGGCGGTTGTTCCAGGTACATTTTTCGCAAAAGTGCGGTCAGGAAACGCGGGCTGACCAGGTTGTATCGCGAAAGCCCCGAGCCATCCACCCAGCGCGGCGGGTCGGGCAGGCCTGCGAACAGGCTGTCTTTCGCCCAGGCGATCAACCGCGCTTGTCCGATCGAATCAAATTTGACTCCGGAACAAACCACCAGGAGCTGCTCGGCAATAAAATTATCGCTCTGAAACATCAGGCGGCGGTAAACGGTGTCGACGGGTGTGGCATACCAGCTGTTTGGGAGTTCCTGCAGGTTAATTTCCGGGACATCCACATAAGGTGGATAAGGAGGAGAAGCTACCCGCACCGAGTCATTTAGTAATTTATGGGCCACCAAACCGGGGTTGTGCATAGGCACTTCAAAGCAGTTATTGGCCGGAAAATTTGGATCCTGAGGCACTTCAATTGTTGGTTCCAGTGCCCGCCGTTGCACTGTAATCGATGTTTCGAGTGGCAGAACCTGTTGCCGGAATGTGTCCGGGTAAACCATCCAAGCAGTACCATCCCAACACAAAGTCAGCATGTTTCCATAAACCGGAAGCACCGAAATTTCAGGGGAATAGCCGCTCGGGAAATCGTCCCACATCCAACCCGGACCAAAACGTTCCAGAGAACTACTGCCTTGCGGAAGCATAAAAAATCGGAAGGCGCCGGGATGCTCCCCATAAAAATCGGGGGGCTGTTGCCAGGCCTGAAAAAATGGATGCAGTGTTGTTGGGTCACCGGTGCCGGTAATGATATAAATACCATTGGGCTCGGAGCTGTCCGGGCCACCGAAAACATACCGGAAACGCGGAATTGAATCACCCAGCACAGCCAGACTTGTAGCCAGCGTGAGAATTTTAGTATTGGAAGCCGGGGTGAAATACCGGTTGGCATTTACGGCGCAAAGTTCCGCACCGGTTTGGGCATCCATGAGGTGAAAGCCGGTAAAGCCTTTTTGAAAAACCGGCGAGTTTTCAATTTCCGGCTTTAATTTTTTTTGAAAAAAACGGGTGCTGCGGCAGGAAACAAACAGGAGCAGGAGTGAAAGCAGGTATGGGGCAAGGCGCAAGGGGCAGACGGTCACATTGGACATGCTGTTCAAGCCTGTTTTACAGTTTTACGTTTCAGCATTGCCTCCAGGTTGAACGAAACGCCGTCGACGGTTTCAATGGTTTCGTTCCAATCGTAAGTTATCCATGGTGCGCCGGCGTCGGCCACGGTGACTTTTTTAATCGAAGTGAATATCCAGATCACTTTTTTTACGCCAAAGCCGTGGTAATCGGCAATTTTTTTGGCGATGTAGTCCATTTCGTCGGCATTTTCCAACTCTGCCTGGATGTCGATTTCGATGATGATTTCGGGCGGTATTTTTGAATAGTGGGCATCAAGGACAAGATCGGCGCTTTTATAAATAGCCAGATCGGCGCCCCGGTGCTGTCCTTTTCCCAGCGACAAGCCCAATTCGCCCGTTAAAATGTCATAGCCCTGATCTTCAAGATTCATAAAAAGCAAAAAAGATAGGCGCGCTTTCAGCCACGCCTGAAGTGTGCTTTCGCTCATAACAGATTCGGGGTTAAGTTTTCCGGAAAGTACGTCGCGGTAGCCTTTGTAATAGACCGGTTTGCCGCCGACAACTTCATAAATCAGCGCATCCGGAATTTTCCGCGATTTCTTTTTGGGTTTTGCTGTAGCCTTGGCCGCCAATGCTTCCATACATTTTGATTTTCTATGTGCAATTTACGTTTTTTCAGGAAAAAAGCGATTCCACGAATGCCCGCTTGTTGAAAATCTGCAATTGGTCGATGCGCTCCCCTACCCCGATGTACCGGATCGGGATTTTGAACTGGTCGCTGATTCCGATGGCCACGCCGCCTTTGGCGGTGCCGTCGAGTTTGGTGAGGGCCAGGGTGGTGATGGGCGCCACTTCGGTGAAGTGTTTGGCCTGCTCGAACGCGTTTTGGCCGGTGGAAGCGTCGAGCACCAGCAGCACATCGTGGGGTGCGCCGGGCAATTTTTTATCGATAGACCGGTGAATTTTGCCCAGTTCCTGCATGAGGTTGACCTTGTTGTGCAGGCGGCCCGCCGTGTCGATCAGGGCCACGTCGCAATTGTGCTCGATGGCGTATTGGGTCGTTTCGTAGGCGACCGCGCCGGGGTCGGCATGCATGCCTTTGGCGTAAAAATCGCAGCCGACGCGTTCCGACCAGATTTTGAGCTGATCGACAGCCGCAGCGCGAAACGTGTCGGCGGCGCCGAGCACCACCTTGTAGCCGCGTTGTTTGAACTGGGCCGCGAGTTTGCCGATGGTGGTGGTTTTGCCTACGCCGTTGACACCGATCACCAGCACGACGTAGGGCTTTTTCCCGGCAGGAATGTCGAAATCGTCCGCGTCCACCGTGTTATTTTCAGCGAGCAGCTGCACGATCTCGTCGCGCAGCAGGTTGTTCAGCTCGTCGGTATTCACATATTTGTCGCGCGCCACCCGTTGCTCAATGCGTTCGATAATGCGCACCGTGGTGTCCAGGCCCACATCCGCCGAAATAAGTGCGGCTTCCAGTTCATCCAGCACCTCCACGTCGACCGTGCTTTTGCCGGCCACGGCGCGGGTTATTTTCCCGAAAAAACTCTCTTTGGTTTTTTCCAGCCCCTTGTCGAGGTCTTCTTTTTTTTCGCGGTTAAAAAATTTGTCGAAAAAGCCCATTTACAACTGTTTGGAGTGGTTTAAGCGGTTAAAAAATTTGTTGCAGAAACATCAGATTTCACCGTACAGGCGCCGCACGGAATCCATCAAAACGGCCTTTTTACGCCGCGACACTTCAATGGTTTCGCCGTTTTCAAGAATGAGATAGCCCCCTTCGCCCTTGATGTACGTTTTCATGTAATTCATATTGACGATATGCTTCTTGTGCACCCGGACAAAATTGAGGCGAAGCAGGGTGTCTTCGTACGCTTTGATCGTTTTACTGGCTGTGATCTTATTTCCGGTTTTCAGGATAAAATGGGTGTAGTTGTCTTCCGCTTCCAGGCGCACAATTTCCCGCAGCCGTACGAAATGGACGCCGTCCAGACCCGAAATGCCAATTTTTTCAAAGGCATTGGGCATGTTGGGCGAGTAGTTTTGCTGGAGCAGTTCCACCCGTTTTTTGGTATTGGCAGCTTTGTTCCCGGTATTTACCCGGCTTACGGCGCGCCGCAGGTCATCCGGTTCAATGGGTTTGAGCACGTAATCCAATGCTGAAAAATCAAAAGCGGTGAGTGCGTATTGGTTGTAAGCCGTCACAAAAATAATGTCGAAGGGAATGTCTTCCATTTGCTGCAAGCCCTGGAATACCAGGCCGTCGGGCAGGGCAATGTCCAGAAATGCCACATCGAATGGCGTTTCATCTTCTCCGTTGGTCAGGCGCAGCAGGTCGGCATTGGAACCGCCGGTAGCCACTACCTCCACGTCCGGACAATATTTTTCAAGCAGGTTTTGAAGATTCTGGAGGCCTTCCGGTTCATCTTCGATAAGGAGCGCGCGCGTCATAGGATTGAAATAATTGGTAAACAGATACCCGGCGCTGGCAAGTGCCGGTTTTTGGAATGAACAAAGTTCGGATATCTGGTTAAAAAAACAGAGGCTCCCGGCATTATTTACCGCGAGCCTCTGTTTAAAAAACTTAAAAAAAGACTATAGCTCTTTGACTTTCAAGCGCATACCGATTGTGATGGAATCGCAATTATTGATTTTGCGCAGGACGTCGATCGGGGTGCCGTACTGGCGGGCGATATCTTCCAGCGATTCGTTTCGGCGGACGGTGTGGTATTGGAACTGTTTGTATTGGGCGGCTTCGGCGGGATTGATCACCGGTACCGGATCGGAAGCGATGGTGCCGGACACTTGTGCGCCGCCCGGTTTGGATGCCGCGGGTTTGCTCGCGTTGCCGCTTTCCTGCCGCGGGGCAGCAATGCGCAAGGGTGAGTGTTTGAACACATACACCGGGCGCCAGACGTTCAGGCGCTGGCCGGCCTGTACCAGGTCGGATGTCAGGTTGTTCCAGGATTTGAGGTGCACCGGATGGCAGCCCAGCATGGCGGCCACCTGGTTGATATGATCGGTTTGTTGTACGGAAACGGAAAGTTGCCAGTAGCGGCCGTCGCCGAGGTTGGTGTTGGGCGTTGCATTCAGGCCTTCCACCGTGTAGCGTTTGCCACCAAGGCCATTCAGGTAACGCAGGAAGGAAGGCATAACCCGTTCCGGGAGCAACACGTAGTAGCCATCTTCGTTGGCCGGTACGTAATCCCGTTTAAACCCGGCATTGAGGGTCCGGATCACGCCGTAGTCGAGCCCGGTGGCGTCGGCAATGTCGCGGAAGGAAATGTTTTCAAAAACCTTCACGTACGTCGTGAGCTGTTCGTCGTAATCCGGCTCAACGAGTTCCAGGTTGTGCATCGGGAAATAATTGCAGATGTACGTTGCTGCAATAAAAGCCGGGACATAGTTGCGTGTTTCCTTGGGCAGGAAACGTTGCAACTTCCAAAAATCGCGGCTGTGGGCTTTTTTGATCGCAGAATTTACACGTCCCGGGCCGCTGTTGTAGGCTGCCAGTGCCAATGCCCAGTCGTTGTATTGTTTGTGCAGGTTTTTTAAATATTTAACCGCAGCTTCCGTGCTTTTTACGGCATCGCTCCGCTCGTCCACGGTCGAATTTTGCCGCAAATCGTAATCTTTTCCGGTGTACGGCATAAACTGCCAGAGCCCGGTTGCGCCTACGCGCGAAACAGCCTTGGCATTCAGCGCCGATTCGACGACTGCCAGGTATTTCAGGTCTTCAGGCAGGCCGTGTTCCTTCAGTTTTTCTTCAAAAAGCGGGAAATAGGTAAGCCGGCGCCCCAGCATTACGGCCGTTTTTTGCGATTTGACCTGTACATACGTGCGTATATAGCTGTGCACGACGCCGTTTACTTTGAGATCGAGACACCCTTTCATGGCGCCCAGGCGTTCGCGTAATTCAGCATCGGTTGGAAGTTTGGAACCAGTAGTGGGGGTGACTTCAGGGGTTTCGGCCTTGGAGGCAAGATCGGTTTCATCCAGTTGTGCTGTTACCGGCCCGGCCGCTATCAACAATAAAACACAGACAAGCCAGTAAACAAGAGATTGTTTTCGCAGCATGAGAGAAAAGACTCAAAATTTTGAAGTAAGGAAAGTGGATTTCTTAATGATTAAGGTATCGGAGGCGTAAGAACGGGCAGAAACAAATATTATTTTAAGATTAAGATATTGCTGCCCAAAAATCCCCCGAAATGGGGACGAAATCGGAAAGTGGGATTGCAAAAGTCGTTTATTCGCCCGAAACTAGTATGTAAACGTTCCAAAATTAACACTTCTGCCCTCTAGCCGGCATTTGTACGAAATTTTGTTTTGCTCGATAAAAAGTTGAAAGTGGTAGCGATTTTTTGGGGAATGTGTGTACTTTTGCGCGGCTTTTGAACACGGTATCTGGCGCCCGGTGGCTGGCTGCCGTCTTTTCAACACCGGAACACCAAACATCATTTCGTTTTATGGCAAATATCGGTCGTATCAAACAAATTATCGGCGCTGTTGTAGACGTGGATTTCAGCCACCCAGACAGCAAACTGCCGGAAATACTGAATGCCCTTGAAATCAGCCGCGCGGACGGCTCCAAGCTGGTACTCGAAGTACAACGGCACCTGGGTGAAGACGGTGTTCGCACCATCGCAATGGACTCCACCGACGGCCTCACCCGGGGTATGGAGGCCGTAGATACCGGCGCCCCAATCGCTATGCCGACAGGTGAAGCGGTGCGTGGCCGCCTGTTTAACGTGGTCGGCGAAGCTATCGATGGTATCGGTAAAGTGGAGAAAACCAAAGACGCTTATGTCATTCACCGCAAACCACCGGCCTATGAAGACCTGTCGACCGAACGGGAAATCCTGTACACCGGCATCAAAGTTATCGACCTGATCGAACCCTATGCAAAAGGCGGTAAGATTGGTTTGTTTGGCGGCGCCGGCGTAGGCAAAACGGTGTTGATCATGGAACTGATCAACAACATCGCAAAAGCATACGACGGTATGTCGGTATTTGCCGGTGTGGGCGAACGTACCCGCGAAGGCAATGACCTGCTGCGCGAAATGATCGAATCCAACGTAATTAAATACGGCAAGGACTTCGTCCACTCCATGGAAGAAGGCGGCTGGGACCTGAGCAAGGTGGACAAAACCGAACTCAAGAAAAGCCAGGCCACCCTGGTATTCGGCCAGATGAACGAACCGCCCGGCGCCCGCGCACGGGTAGCCCTTTCCGGCCTTACCATGGCGGAGTATTTCCGCGACGGCGACCTGAGCGACCCCGCCGGCGGCCGCGACATCCTGTTCTTTGTCGACAATATTTTCCGCTTCACCCAGGCCGGCTCCGAGGTATCCGCCTTGCTCGGCCGTATGCCTTCCGCCGTGGGTTACCAACCGACACTGGCCACGGAAATGGGTATCATGCAGGAGCGTATCACCTCGACCAAACGCGGCTCCATCACCTCCGTGCAGGCGGTTTACGTGCCTGCGGATGACTTGACGGACCCTGCGCCTGCTACAACGTTTGCCCACCTAGATGCCACCACGGTATTGAGCCGGAAGATCGCTTCCCTGGGTATCTACCCGGCCGTTGACCCGCTGGACTCCACGTCCCGGATTCTTGACCCGAACATCATCGGTGAAGAGCACTACCGCTGTGCACAACGGGTAAAACAAATTTTGCAGCGCTACAACGAATTGCAGGACATCATCGCCATTCTCGGCATGGAAGAACTGTCGGACGAAGACAAACTTGTCGTAACACGCGCACGCCGCGTGCAGCGCTTCCTGTCGCAGCCGTTCCACGTGGCCGAGCAGTTTACAGGCCTCAAAGGCGTGTTGGTTCCGATCGACGAAACCATCCGCGGATTCAACATGATCATGGACGGCGAACTGGACGAATACCCGGAAGCAGCCTTCAACCTCGTCGGCAATATCGACGACGCCATTGCCAAAGGCAAAAAACTGATGGCTGAAGCGCAAGCATAAACAGGTTAGAAGGTTCATTCCCTTCGCGTTAAGGTAAAAAACCTTCTAACCAGAAACCTTCTAACCAGAAACCTTCAACTTCAAACCAGATATTCAATATGAACCTTACCATATTATCGCCGGAGAAACAGATCTTTTCCGGACCGGTCAAGTCGGTTAAAGTTCCCGGTGCAGGTGGCCAGTTTGAAATGCTGGAAAACCACGCGCCGATCGTCTCTTCGCTGCAGGCCGGTGAAGTTCGGATTGTTAAGGACAACGGTGAAAAACTGACGTTTGAGGTGAGCGGCGGCTTTGTGGAAATGTTGAACAACGAAGTTTCGTTGCTCGTGTCCGGCGTTCGGGAAAACGCCTGAACCCTTTTTTAACACCGAAGAAGCGGCAGGCGGAGCATTTTGATTTTTGAAAAAAGAAACGGCGCATGGCAGGTTGTCATGCGCCGTTTCTTTTTTCAAAAACGTACTCCATGTCATGCAATAGCAAGGCTTTGTACCGATTCTATGAGTTAATCCTGTACCTTTGCCCCGCATTTTATCCTTAACAAAAAAGTAATGAAAAAACTGCTCTTTTTGCTGCCGGTTGTGGCCTTGCTGATCCAAGCCTGTTCGAATGATTTTGAGGTTGCTGCACCCTGGAAAGAGGTTCCGGTAGCCTATGCAATTCTCTCACCGAAAGATACTGCGCAATATATTCGGGTGGAAAAGGCGTTCCTCGACCCCAATGTGAATGCCCTGGAAATTGCGCAGATGGCCGACTCGTTGTATTACCCTGAAAATGCCATCGCTGTAAACCTCGAACGGGTTTCCAACGGGCAGCGGATCCAACTGCAACGCGTAGACGGCAACCTCGACGGATACGTGCGTACGGGTGGTATTTTCGCCACACAACCCAACTGGCTGTACAAAACCAAGGAACAAATTTTTGAAGGTGAAAAATACCGCCTGGTCATCGAACGCAACGACGGAAAACCGGACATAACTGCCGAAACGACCATCCCCTCGGAGTTTATCATGCGCAGCCCAAACCCGGCCGATATTCCACCGGTTATCTCGTTTTTACGCGACATTTCTCCCACCGTCGAGTGGCGTACAGATGTTAACGGCGTGTATTTCAACATCCAGTTTCAAATCCGCTATCGCGAAAATGCAGCAAACGGAACCCTGATCAAACGCGATACGCTGTACTGGACGCCTGCCCCAAATGTGAAACGCAGCGACCAGCAGGTGGCCGGCAACCTGTACCGGGGAAGTTTTACCGTCAGTACCGAATCGTTTTACCGGTTTCTGGTCGAAAATATTCCCCCGGCTTCAGACCGGTTCCGCTTTTTTGACGGCATCGATATTGTAATGGAGGGCGGCGGCGCCGAAATAGAACGGTACCTGGAAACAGCTGCTGCAAATTCCGGAATTACCGGAGCCGAAGTCATACCCACGTACACCAACCTTTCCGAAGGCTTCGGGATTTTCACGTCCAAAAACCGGGTGATTCTGAATAAAGTCCGTGTTTCATCCCAAACGATAACCGATATGAACAAACAATCGCCGGAACGCGATTTGAACTTCCAATAAAACTTAACCGCCTTGCAGGCCAAAAGAGCCGGGTTGTTCATGCAACACCCGGCTCTTTTTTTTACACAAAACGTCTGGAATGCGCTATTTGATAAAATTTGTTGGAAACGCACACCTTGCTAATGACCTTTTTATTATTCACAATAATTTTATCTTTTCAAAAATAGCGCGCGGGTACCGAAAGATAAAAAAGTCCCATATCACGCCATAAACACACAAACCGTTGCGGCGTGGCCTGCCCGGAATTTAGCAATGCGCAACAAAATAATTTTTAAATCCAAACCAAACTCTTCACAACCTTCAAAATTTGTCATTGGTTCAGGGAAGCTGGTACTGCATTTTTGTATTGTGAAAAGTGGGAATTAATGAATTCCCGCAGTGCGATATGTTCATGGGATTGTATTAATTCAGGTGAGAGAGCAAGTCCTCTCAAAAAGTTTGAGAGGACTTGCCAAATTTGATCCAACATTAAACAGTTTGTTAAGGGTTTTTTTTTCGCAACATTTCTTTCTTAACCGCCGTTTAATTGTCGCTAAGGTTGCAAACGCAGTAATTTCCTGCCGCATCCTCAACGTTTGAAAATGTTCATGGGATTATAATTTGTTGTTTTACGACCACGCCAAATGAGGCGTGGTTTTTTTTGTCCCTACCGGAGCGCGCCCCGTTCCGGTTGCTTTAACGCCGTTATTCCGCAACGGCCTATTCAAAGAACATTCCCTCCGTGCGCTTGGCAAATCCTATCTTCACGCCCGTATTTTTATAATGCGCCGCATTCCTAACACTACGCTCGTCCTACACCATGTCTGCAAGTACCAGTGAAATCAAACGCGTCACGACCCATGTCATTCAGGCGATGAAAAAGCGCGGGGAAAAAATCGCCATGCTCACCGCCTACGACTTCTCCATGGCCCGTATTTTGGATGAAGCCGGCATCGACATCTTATTGGTCGGCGACTCCGCCTCCAATGTCATGGCCGGGCATGAAACGACCTTGCCCATCACCCTGGACCAAATGATTTACCATGCGCAGTCGGTCGTGCGGGCCGTGCACCGGGCGATGGTGGTGGTGGACATGCCGTTCGGGAGTTACCAATCGAACTCAGAGATTGCGCTGAAGAGCGCAATCCGGATCATGAAAGAATCCGGTGCACACGCCGTCAAACTGGAAGGCGGCGCCGAGGTAGAAGAATCCATTCAGCGCATATTGATGGCCGGCATTCCCGTAATGGGCCACCTTGGCCTTACACCGCAAAGCATTTACAAATTCGGCACCTATACCGTGCGCGCAAAGCAGGAAGCAGAGGCGGAAAAACTACACGCCGATGCCAAATTGCTCGACAGTTTGGGCTGCTTTGCCCTGGTGCTGGAGAAAATCCCCGCCCGGTTGGCCAAAGAGGTATCCAAAAGCATCGAAATCCCCACTATTGGCATTGGCGCCGGGCCGGATGCCGACGGGCAAGTGTTGGTCACTCATGATATGCTGGGCATTACCAAAGATTTTAAGCCCCGCTTTTTGCGGCGCTACCTCGAATTATTTGACGCCATCGGCGAGGCGACCCAACGTTACATTTCCGACGTCAAAGGGCGTGATTTTCCGAACGAACACGAACAATATTAACCGTGCTCAACGCGTACTCTAAGTCCAAATTCAGATTCCTATGAAAAGAAAAACCTTCGGTTTGCTGTTTTTAACAGCACTGCTGATCGGCATTTATTTTGCCTGGACACCCATTAAAGCTATTTATTTCGCCGGCGTGCCGGCCCGGCTCGAAAACAAATTCCTGTACATACCAACCGGCTCCACTTACGAACAGGTAGTTGACAGCCTGGCCGGCGGCGGCTTCGTCACCGATTTGGAAAGTTTCCATTGGCTGGCAGAATACATGAAATACAAACGGCCGGAAATGCGCGCCGGACGGTATGAAATTGAGCCGGGCTGGAGCAACCGCCAATTGATCCGCCACCTGCGCGCCGGCAAACAGGCCCCTGTGAATGTGATCCTGACCAATCAACGCCTGCCCGAAGAGGTGGCCGGCAAGGTCGCACAGTTCCTGGAAGTGGACTCGTTGGGTTTGCTCCAGGCTTTTCGCGACCCGGCCGTTTTGACTGAATTGGGCTACACCCCGGAAACGCTCATGTCGCTATTTATTCCCAATACTTACCAAATGTTCTGGAATACCGACGCCCGGGGTTTTCTGGACCGCATGGTCAAGGAACACGCCGCATTTTGGAACAAAAATAACCGGCGCGAAAAAGCGGCAGCACTCAACATGACGCCTGAAACGGTGTACACCCTGGCGTCCATCGTGGAACGCGAAACCAACAATAACAGCGAAAAACCGACCATTGCCGGTGTTTACCTGAACCGGCTGGAAATCGACATGCCCTTGCAGGCAGACCCGACCAGCGTATTTGCCACCCGCGATTTTGCCACGCGCCGGGTTACGGAATTTCACACCACATTCGACTCGCCGTACAACACCTACCGCTACAAAGGGCTACCGCCCGGCCCAATCAGCATGGCTTCCATTGCCAGCATCGATGCCGTGCTGAACCCGCAACAGCACGACTACCTGTACTTCTGCGCCAAACCCGATGAGTCCGGCTCCCACTTATTCGCCGAAACCTATACCGCGCACCTGATGAACGCCCGAAGGTTTCAAACCTGGCTCCAGAAACGGGGATATTAGGAGTGCGGATTGCGGAATCCAGTCTTCTCAGCCCACCGATTCATCGGTGGGAAAAAAAAATTGAAATGGCCGAACCTCACCTACGTTAAGCTGTTACCCTAGCAAAGCAAAACGTTTAAATCGATTCCATGAATTACCGCTTATTTGGAAAATCAGGCCTGCGTGTCTCGGAACTCTGCCTGGGCACGATGACCTTCGGAAAAGAATGGGGCTGGGGCGCTGAAAAAGACGAAAGCAAAAAAATATTTGATACGTATGCAGAGGCCGGTGGTAATTTCATCGACACCGCCAATCGATACACGGAAGGTACCAGCGAGCGCTTCCTCGGGGAGTTTATCAAAAGCGAGCGGCACCATTTCGTGCTCGCGACCAAATTCACCCTGCGCGACCAGCCGGGCGATCCCAACTTCGCCGGCAATCACCGAAAAAACATGATGCGCTCCGTCGAAGCGAGCCTGCGCAGGCTGGATACGGAATTCATCGACCTGCTTTGGGTCCACGCCTGGGATGGCGTTACGCCGGTGGACGAGGTGCTCCGCGGGCTCGACGACCTGGTGCGGAGCGGCAAAGTCCACTATATCGGCATTTCGGACACCCCGGCCTGGGTGGTCAGCCGGGCAAACACTATCGCAGAACTTCGCGGATGGACTGCCTTTGCCGGACTTCAAATCGAATATTCACTGCTCCAGCGTACACCCGAACGCGACCTGCTGCCGATGGCCAAACACTTCGGCCTGGCGGTAACACCCTGGGGCGCACTCGGCGGCGGCGCCCTGACCGGAAAATACCTCAAGGGCGAAAGCGGCCGCGTCGTTGAAGCCAGCAAACGCCGTAGCGACCGGGCAAATGAAATTGCAGCCGTGGTCGTTGAAACCGCAAAAAAAATGGGCGTTCAGCCCGGCCAACTGGCCATCAACTGGAGTCGCCAACGCGACCCCGAGCTGGTTTCCATCCCAATTATTGGCGCCCGGACGGCCGCACAACTCCAGGATTCGCTAGGCTGTCTGGATTTCCAAATACCATCCGACGCGCTGGAGACGCTGGACGCCGCCAGCGCCATTGAACTCGGCTTTCCGCACGATTTTCTTTCTTCCGAAAATATCCTGGACCTGATGTTTGGCGGTGTCCATGCAAAATTCGTCCGGTAGTTTTTATTTCCGGCAAGCAGGATACTTCGCAACCAACAGATATTTCTTTTCTTGCAAAAAATTCAAACGCAACCAAGGGTATGCCTTTCAATGACATAGACAATTTGCCGATAAACTGGTCAGACCACGAAGACATCGCTATGAAACTGTACGAACGGTTTGGCGACGATTTTAACGAGGGAAAAATTTACCGCATCCGCTTTACCGACCTGATCGAATGGGTGCTGGAAATCCCTAATTTCGAAGGCAAACGGGACGATTGCAACGAAGCACACCTGGAGCAAATCCAGGCAAAATGGGTTTACGAATGGAGAGACAACCAGTAATTTCAGACAATCCGCTCCCGGTACCCAGCCCGGAATCCAGCCTCGAACTGGTCCATCTTTTCGATAAATTCCAGGCCGTGCGTGCCTTTGTTTTTGACGTCGACGGGGTGTTTACCGACAACTCCGTGCTCGTCACCGAAAGCGGCGAACAATTGCGCAGCATGAGCATCCGGGACGGTCTGGGCGTTAAAATTGCCCTGCAAAACGGCTTCCCGATGTGCATCATTACCGGTGGCCGGTCGCAAGGCGTTGTGAAGCGGCTTTCGGGCCTTGGCATCGAACATATTTATTCCGGCGTGCAGGACAAGTGGCCGGTATTCACGCAATTTCTCAGCACATACGGACTCAAAGCAAGCGAAATTTGCTACATGGGCGACGACCTGCCCGACCTCCAGATCCTGCATAAAGTCGGCCTTTCGACCTGCCCGGCAAATGCCGTTGCGGAAATCCGCAGTATCGTCGACTACTGCTCACCGCTCAATGGCGGCGCCGGTTGTGTGCGCGATATCCTGGAAAAAGTGTTAAAAACGCAGGACAAGTGGAAGCTATGACCAAAACAACCGGGACGTCCGGCAATCGCCCCTGAATTCATTTAATTTCCTTTTATTTGAAGCATACAAATGCCCAAAAGCCAAACTTTAAACATCACAGCGTGTGAACCAACTGCTGGCACTCCCCCGACTCTTACGGCTGCCAAACCTGGTTATTGTTTTTTTGAGCCAATGGTTGCCGTATTGGTTTGTTCTGCGCCCGGCCATCCTGAAAGCCGGCGGGATGCCCGTATTGAATGCCCACAGTTTCGGGCTGATTGCCGCCGCCACCGTACTGACCACCCTTGCCGGTTATGTGATCAACGATTATTTCGATCGTGAGATCGACGCCATTAACCGGCCTGAACGGGTGGTTGTCGGAAAACATATTCCCTCCGGGATCGTGCTGATGATCTACCTGGGCATCACGGTGCTGGTGCACCTGGTGGCCTTGCGCATTTTCTTTTTACTGCCGCATCCGCGTTCGTTCTGGCCGCTCTTTGTGTTTCCGCTGGTTTCCTTTTTTCTGTTTTTATACGCCTGGCAAATGAAGTGCACACCGATCATGGGCAACGTCCTGGTGTCGTTGATGTGCGGCGCGGCGCCGGCAATTCCCATTTTTTTGGAAGACCGCGCTATTTGGCTGGCATCTTTCCTGCAACCGGAAGCCATGCACCAGGCAACCGGGCTGGTTTGGCTATACGCCACCTTTGCCTTCGCCACCAATCTGCTGCGCGAACAGGTCAAAGACCTGGAAGATTTTCAGGGCGATGCCGCCTGCGGGTGTACCACGCTCGCCGTGTTAAAAGGCCCGCGTTTTGCCAAAAAACCGGCAGGATTTCTTGGCCTTACGGTTTCCACGTTGATTGGTTTGCTGTTGTTCTTCTGGAGTCAAACCGGGGCGCCGGAATGGCAAATTGGCGCCGGCACGCTTTTTCTGCTCATTCCGGCATTGATCACCACAGGCCTGATTTACACCGCAACGGCTAAACGCCACTTCACCCTCGCCAGCCTTTTTATCAAAATTATTATGCTCGCGGGCCTGTTCCTGCTGTTGCGCTCCTGGCCCGACGATCCTATTGCCGCCATTCAGGTGGTGCTGCGGTGATTGCGGCATTTTATAACTTGCGCCGCCAAAACAGTTTCACTCCGGCAACGCTTTCTTCAATTCAAATGGTTACAAAACGCCCGCTAATACTCGCTTCAAGCAGTCCGCGCCGCAGCCAGCTGCTGCGGGAGGCCGGTTTTGAATTTACCGTGCATGGCCTGAATGTCGACGAAAGCTTCCCCGACGACATGCCCGTGGAGGAGGTTGCCGTATACCTGGCCCGGCACAAAGCCCTGGCCGGCCGGCGCCTGATCAAAGACCGGGAAATTCTGATCGCCGCCGATTCGGTGGTGATCGTGGATGGCCAGATTTTCAACAAGCCTGCCGACCAGGCCGATGCGTTTCACATGATCCGGCGGCTTTCCGGGCGGCAACACACCGTGATCACCGGCGTTTGCCTGCTCAGCGCGGAGCAAGAACGCAGTTTCTCCGACCATACCCGGGTGTTTTTTGCCGAACTCAGCGATGCCGAAATTGAACATTACATCGAAAATTATAAGCCCTACGACAAAGCCGGCGCCTACGGGGTACAGGAATGGATCGGCCATTGTAAAATTGAACGCATCGAAGGCAGCTACACCAACGTTATGGGTTTGCCCGTACACCGCGTGTATGCCGAATTGCAATTTTTTGATCCGTAGGGGCGACCCTTGCGGTCGCCCGTGTGATTGACCATGCGCAATGCCGTAGGGGCGACCCTCGCGGTCGCCCTGGGATCTTGGGTACCCGGGCGACCGCAATTCACGGGCGACCGCAATTCACGGGCGACCGCAATTCACGGGCGACCGCAATTCACGGG
>CAZAEZ010000025.1:63597-87858 GCA_964484205.1 uncultured Saprospiraceae bacterium
CGACCGCAAGGGTCGCCCCTACAACATCACGGGTATTTTGACCACGAGCGACCATGAAGGTCGCCCCACAACCACCATCCATGCCAACCATAATTTGCACCGTCACCAACGACCTCAGCTTCGACCAGCGCATGCAGCGCATCTGCGGCACGTTGGCCGATCGGGGCTACCGGGTGGTTTTGCTTGGCCGGGAATTACCGCATTCGCTGCCTCTGGAAACGCGCAATTTTGAACAACACCGCCTGCGGTGCCGCTTCAACCGGGGCATGCTTTTTTATGCAGAATTTAACCTGCGCCTGTGGTGGCACCTGATGCGGGCCAACTACGACGCCATTTGTTCGGTCGACCTGGATACGCTGCCCGCGGGTTGTTTGGCCGGCATTATCCGGCGAAAAAAGCGGGTATTTGATGCACACGAGTATTTCACGGAAGTACCGGAAGTAACAGGCCGGCCGGTGGTCAAATTTATCTGGTCGGCAGTTACCCGACTTTGCCTGCCGTTTTACCAACTGGCATATACCGTCGGGCCGGCACTGGCGGCGATTTTTGAAAAAAAATACGGCATCCGGTTCGGCGTCGTGCGGAATGTTTCCGAAGCCCCGGCTTTTCCAGCGAAAGAAAGGCCGCCGACGCAAAAAGTACTCCTCTACCAGGGCGCGCTCAACGAGGGCCGGGGCATCGAACAAGCCCTCCGGGCCATGCAACAACTGGACGGCCCGGAACTCTGGCTTGCCGGGGAAGGCGACCTGTCGGAAACGCTGCGCAGCATGGCCGTGGATTTAGGCGTGCAGGACAAGGTCCGCTTCCTTGGCCGTGTAAAACCCGAAGCGCTGAAACAACTGACGCCGCAAGCCTGGCTCGGTTTGAATGTTTTGGAAAACAAAGGCCTGAGTTATTACTACTCCCTGGCAAACAAGTTTTTCGATTACGTGCACGCCGGAGTGCCGCAGATCACCATGAATTTTCCGGAATACCGGGCGCTGAATGCCCAACACGAAGTAGCCCTGCTGCTCGATACGCTGAGCCCCGAAACGCTCGTTTCGGCGGTGCGGCAACTCTTGGAAAATCCGGGAACCTATGCGCATCTGCAACACGAAACCCGGGCGGCCCGGGCGGCCTGGAACTGGGAGCAGGAATCAGCGGTCCTGCTTCAGCTTTGGGACCGGGTATTTGCCGGTGCGGATTGAGGGCTATTTCTTTTTGCGTGGTTTCCCGGTTACGGGCAGGTCGAGTGCCGGATTGATGCTTATGGACAAATCCCGGTAGAGCGTTTGCCAATCCGGGTGCTGTTGCAGCCAATGCAGGTGCCGCTGGATGGTATCGGCGTCTCCGCGCACCGCAGGGCCGGTTTGCGTGTCGGCAGGCGAATCCTGCAGGGCTTTCACCAGGGTTTCCTCCATGAGGGGATGCAACATTTCGAAGGGTAGCTGTTTTTCTTCCAGAATTTTCTCGGCAATGGCAAAGCAGTGGTTGGCGAAATTGTTGGCAAAAACGGCCGCCACGTGCAATACAGCCCGCTGTTCATCGGTCACCTGGTACACCAGATTGCCGATCACCTTGGCAATTTTTCTTAAAAAAACAACATCCTCCGGAGCACTGGCATCCACACAAAAGGGCACTTTCGACCACACAGGTGTCCGCTCTCCGGAAAACGTTTGCAAGGGATAAAACACGCCGAACCGCTCAAAATACGGCGCCAACACAGTGCCCGGCGTAGCGCCGGAAGTATGCGTCACCAGCGCCGTACCGGCAAATGGAGCAAGCGCAGCGCCCACTTCCGCAATGGCATCGTCGCGCACGGCAAGCAATACCCAGTCCACATCGGTGTGCAGTGCCGACCAATCGTCCGACCAGTCGCAGCGCAGCATCCCGGCCAGTTGACGGGCAGGATCGGTCGAGCGGTTCAGCACCTGCACCACGCGCAAGCCCTTGGCTTGCAGCCGTTTGCCCAGGTGAAATGCGATGCGGCCTGCGCCGACGAGGGTAATTTTTGTGGATTTGATTTGCATTTTTTTTATTTAAAAGCCTGCCGCCGCATCGTCGCCGCGGTCATCGGCCACCGCGCGCAGTTTGCCGTCGGGCTGCCGCAAAATGGCTTCCACCCGGCCAAAGGCCGAACGTTCGACCACGGTATGGCCCATTTGCTGCAATTTTTCAATCAACTCATCAGAAAACGCACCTTCCTCGATCCGGATTTCATCGGGCGCCCATTGGTGGTGAAAACGCTTGTTGTGCACCGCTTCCTTCAGCGGAAGATCAAAGGCGTATACATTGAGAATTACCTGGTACACCGAAGTCGGGATCGTGGTACCTCCGGGTGTGCCGACGACCAGGGACAGCCGGCCGTTGCGGGTTACGATGGTTGGCGTCATGCTGCTGAGCGGGCGTTTGTGCGGGGCCACAGCATTGGCTTTGCCACCGATGGCGCCGTACAGGTTGGGCGCGCCGGGTTTGGCGCTGAAATCGTCCATTTCATTGTTTAAAATAAAACCGCCGCCGCCGACAACAACCCGGCTGCCGTACGAATCGTTGAGCGTGGTGGTGATCGATACGGCATTCCCGGCAGCATCAACAATGCTGAAATGGGTCGTTTCTTCACTTTCGTGCACCGCTCCCGCCTGCACGCCGGCACTTGGCGTGGCCTGCTCCGGGTCAAAATCGGTCATCCGCGCGTTCAGGTACGCCGGGCTGACCAGCGTTTTTTGAGGAACATTCCAAAAATCCGGATCACCCATGTGTTTGGCCCGGTCGGCATAGGCGCGGCGCTCGGATTCCACCATGCGGTGGACGGCGGCGGTACTTTGAAAACCTGCCGCCCGAAGGTCCGTATCGCCCAGCATGCCCAGCATTTGCTGCAATAAAATGCCGCCGCTGCTGGGTGGCGGCATGCTGATGATGTGGAGGCCACGCCAGTCAAACTCGATGGGCGTGCGCCAAACGCTGTGGTAATTTTTTAAATCTTCGCGCGTCATCAGGCCGTTTTGCCGCTTCATTTCATGCTCGATGAGTTCGGCGGTAGGGCCGGTGTAAAAACCATCGCGGCCGTTGCTGGCGATCCGGCGCAGTACATTGGCCAGTTCCTTCTGGATCAGCCAATCGCCGGGTTCCCAGGGATGCATGTGCACAAAAACGGGCACGATCTTGCTGTTTTTTATGAAGTTGACTTTTTCGTCAGTCAATTGTTGGGCTTCGCGTTCGGTCACCTGGTAGCCCTTGTCGGCCAGTTCGATTGCCGGGGTCAGCAGTTGCGCCCAGGGCAGGCGGCCGTATTTTTGGTGCGCCTCCCACATGCCGTCGACCGAGCCGGGCACGCCGCAGGCAAAGATGCCGAAACGGCTTTTATTGGGCAGCACATTGCCGAGCGAATCCTGGTACATCGTTTCGGTAGCCGCAGCCGGCGCTTTTTCCCGAAAATCAAGCGCCGCCGTTTGGCCGTCGGCGGCCCGGTACACCATAAATCCGCCGCCGCCGATATTTCCGGCCTGCGGATACACCACGGCCAGGGCAAACTGGACGGCCACGGCAGCGTCGACGGCATTGCCGCCCTGCTGCAACACTTGCAATCCGACCCGTGTGGCCAGGGGATGCGCCGTAACCACGGCAGCCGAATCGGCAAGCACCTCTTTTTCAATGGCATATGGGAAGGGAATATATTTTTGGGCGTTCAGGAACAGAGGGGCTGAAACAAGAAGCAGGAAAAGGACAGCGCTGCGCATATTGGGTAAAAATGTTTGTTTTTAAAAAGGGCGGGGATGGCAGGCAAAGCTAGAGCATTTCACAAAATGAATCGTATTTCAAGTCGTACGTTTGCAAATCCTTTTTACATTTGAATTCCTGTGTTTACAACCTGAAACGCCATGTTGACACAAAGCGAAATCTTGAAAAAACTGCGCCCGGTGCTGCAAAACGCGGGCATTGTTTACCAAAAAAAGAAAAATGTGCTGGCCCGGCCGGCCCGGCTCGGCGAGGTCATTCAAACGCTGACCGGCGATGGTCTGGAAACCACCAATGCCGCCGAGGAGGGTGATTTTATTGTTCAAAACCAAACGGCAGCGGGCGAAAAGTACATTGTGCCTGCGCATAAATTCACTCAACGCTACACCCATTTGCGATCTGTCGACGACCACTGGAACGAATACCAGCCCGTCGGCCGGATCGTGGCACTTGAGTTGACCCCGGCCCTGCTGCAACAATTAAACCTCCCGGACGAATTCACTTTCATTGCGCCCTGGGACGATCCCATGACCGCCAAAGCAGGCGATTTCATGGGCGGCCCGGAAAACCTGACGGAAGTGTACCGGCTTGCGCGCAAGGAGTTTTTTGAAACCTATGCCCCGGCCACGCCCAACCACTAACGAAAACAAGCTTACCTTATGAACGATCTGAAACAACAACAGGAAAAATATATCACCGAACGCGTGATCGACCAGTACAACTGGTACGACTCAAAAAGCACCTTCAATAAAAAACGGTTTTATTTTTTTCGAACCCTAGTGGTTGCATCCGGCGCGCTCATACCGCTCCTGGTGGGGTATGCCGACGAACAAACACCGTTTTTTAACCATATCGCCGGCGCGCTCGGCGTGGTCGTGGTCATCGCGGAAGGTATGCTTTCGCTGCGCAAATACCAGGAAAACTGGTCGATCTACCGCATGACGGCAGAACGGCTCAAACGCGAAAAACTGCTTTTCGAAAACGGCGTGGGCGCAGACTATGCCGCCGCCGACGTAGCGGCCTTCCGGACTTTTGTCGTCAAAGCCGAACAAATCATGGCCAGCGAAAACGAAGAATGGAATGCATTGATTGAATCGCTGAAAAAACAAGATCCTAACGGCTGAAAACCATGTTTGAAAACACCGAACCACTCGACCAGGAAGTCCACCGCGACCAGGAAACCAGCATTCCCCTGCCGGCAGACGCATACACCGTACTTCAGCAAACAGCAACCTGGGCAAAAATTCTTGCCATCACCAATTTCTGCAGCGCCGGCCTGCAATTGATCGGCATGTTCGTCGTGCTCGACCGGGTACGGTTGATGCTGCGGTATTTGAATGGCGGGAACAACTACATCCTGTTGATGATCCTGGTTTACCTCATATTCATCAGCTTCACCGCGCTCATCGGTTGGCATTTGTGGAACTATGCTGCGCGGTTAAAATCGGCCCTGCTGTACGAAGACACCGACGAGCTCGACCTGGCCTACTATTACCAATTCCGGTATTTCAAAACACTGGGCTGGATGGTGATCAGCGGGCTGGTCCTGATGGTCGCCGCCATGCTGTTGTTTGTGTATTTAAGAACGATGCTCAGCCCGTATTCCTATTAACCTCAAGTAGTATGGAACAGATTGAAAACACTACAGACAACATAGCCGCCGAAAAACCCGGCCTGCAAATCACCCGCGATGCCCGCAGTTTCTGGCCGGGCACCCGCGTCTGGACGCTTTTTCTGGGCATTATCAGCCTGGTAGGCGCCGGGGTGGTTGGGCTGGTGCTCATTATATTGCTCCGGTTTGTCATTCAAAGCAATGTAAACCGGGATGAACTGGCAACGGTAATATTCATCTACACCCTCGCCTTTTTGATTTTGGCAGGCTTTGGCGGATTGCTCCTGTGGATCAGCAGCCGGATCAATCTGGCAAACCGGTATTTGCATACGGAAAACATTGCCCAGTACACCGACAGCATCCGGCTGTATTTTATCATTGCCGGTATTTTTTCAATCTTTACCGTGCTTGTCCAGATCGTGTCGACCATGGTTTTGGTCGGCGACTAAGCCCCGAATTATTTCATCAATTCCAGCACCAGCGGCGAGTTAGGCTCCAGGGATAAATTGGACAAATTGGTCAGCACCGCACCCGTGATTACATTTTTTGCTTTGGAAAAACCGCGCATGCGCTCGGCAAAAGGCGCTGTATCAACGCGGCGCGCACTGTTTGCGGTATTCAGCAACACCATCACCGTTTTCGAATCGTCGTACCGGAAATAGGTGTACACATCGTTCGCCGGCACAAATTGCATCAGTTTGCCGGTTTGCAAAGCCGGTGTGGCATTGCGGTAGCGGATGAGCGTCCGGGTGAAGTCAAAGGCTTCATTTTCCTGCGGCGTGCGCCCTGCTGCCGTGAATTTGTTCACCGGATCGCCCGGCCAGCCGCCCGGAAAATCTTTCCGGATATTTCCATGTGAAGGCGCTTCAAAACCGGTGCTCAAAATTTCCGTTGCGTAATAAATCTGCGGGATGCCGCGGGTCGTCAGGAGGAAGGCAATACCACTTTTGAACTTGCTCATATTTTCTCCGACTTTGGAGAAAAAGCGCGTCATGTCGTGGTTGTCCAGCATGGTCACATTCCTGTTCGGGTCTTTGTAAAAATAATCCTGCGCAAGGGTGTAGTACACCCTGGAAATCCCTTCCGTCCAGCCCTGCTCGCGGGCCAGCGCCTCTTCGATGGCAAAACAGAGTTGAAAATCCACCACGCCCGGCATATTGGAGTCGAAGTTTGCCCGTTGCATCGGTTGATCATCGGCGAAGGCGCCCTGCACAACCAGGGCGTGTTCCCAAACCTCGCCGAAAAGGTGAATTGCCGGGTATTCGGCCCGGATTTCCTGACAAAACCGGCTCATGAATTCCTGGTCGGAATAGGTGTACGTATCGATCCGAAAGGCATCCAGGCCGCTGTACTCCACCCACCACAACGCCTGCTGGATCAGGTAGTTGGCCAGGTGCGGGTTGCGCTGGTTGAGGTCGGGCATGCTGGGTACGAACCAGCCGTCGTTGAAGTGCTTTTTATCGTATTCCGACGCGTAGGGGTCTATCAAAGTCGGGGCCCGGTAGCTGGTTTGCGTCATTTCCGGCCAAATATTGACCCAGTCTTTGGTCGGCAGGTCCTGCATCCAGGGGTGCAGATGGCCAATGTGGTTGGGCACCACATCGCGAATCACCTTGATACCCCGGTTGTGGCAATCGCGCACAAACTGCCGGTATTGTTCGTTGGTGCCCAGCCGGCGGTCGATGCGGTACAGGTCGGTGATCGCGTAGCCGTGGTAGGATGAGCTGGCCTGATCATTTTCCAACTCGGGGTTAAGCCAGATAGCGGTGATGCCGAGGTCTTGCAGGTAGTCGAGGTGGTCCATGATACCGGTCAGGTCGCCGCCGTGCCTGCCCAGCAGCGAGTCGCGGGCGAGCCCCTCGCGCATGCCTTCGTAGGAGTCGTTGCCCAGGTTGCCGTTGGCAAACCGGTCGGGCATGATGAGGTAGATCACGTCGCGGCTGTCTACCCCCTGCGCTTTGGGCGCCTGGTTTCGTTGGGCGATGGTGTATTCGCAGGTGAACGACTTGCTCGTATCCCTGGGGTTCGTAAAGATGATCGGTACTTTTTGGGCCGGAGCGTCGGCACCAATTGCCAGCGTCAGGAACAAATAATTCGGACTGTCGCCTTTTTGTACCGCTTCCAGGCGGATTCCCCGGACGTCACCAAGTTGCACGGCATAAGCACCGACCCCTTCGCGGTGTACCAGCAGTTCAACGCGGTTGTGCACCATGCCGGTCCACCAGTTGGGCGGCTCCACACGCAAATCATCTGCCGTTGCCGGCACCACTTTGGGTGGGTGAATGTAATTGTGGGGGTTGCCGATATAGTTTTTACAGGAATGACCCGCAGGCCCTGCCAAAGTGATCAGCAAGAAAAAAAGTACATTTTTCATGATTCAATTTTTATCCGCCTACTTTTTGCGGAACAGCCCGATCAGGAACAGCAGCACCAATGCGCCAATTACACTGGTTGCAATGTGGCTGACCAGGCCGCTGCCCAATGAAACGCCAATTTGGCGAAAAAGCCAGCTGCCCACGAAGGCGCCGATGATTCCGACAATAATATTTCCAAGCAAACCAAAGCCATAGCCCTGGCGGATTTGGCCGGCCAGCCAGCCGGAAACCGCGCCGATAATGAGGGTGTAAATCAAATTGTCATCCATACCGTTCAGATTTTTTTATTTGAAATATTGCGATAGTTGCGTCAGGTGGCGGCTTTGCGCTCGCGGATTTGCAAACAAAGCAGCGCAGCCAGGCCAAGCAAGGCGCCCCCCACCATTACGGCTGCCAGCCGGTTGTTGTCGAGCACATTGTCCATGATCCAGCCAAAAAACAAGGTGGCGATAATTTCGGGGAGTACGATAAAAAAGTTAAAAATCCCCATGTACACCCCAAGTTTATCCTGCGGCAGCGTGGACGCCAGCATGGCATACGGCATCGAAAGAATACTTGCCCAGGCAATGCCGACACCGGTCATCGACAATAGCAACCAGTATTTATTGGGAGCAATGCCCACAAAAAGCAAACCCGCCGCACCCAGGATCAGACAAATCATGTGGGTATATTTCCGGCCATAGCGGTCGGCAATTTTGGGCAGCAGGAACGAAAAGGCAAAACAGACCGCCGAGTAAAACCCGAAGCAAATATTTCCCCAGGCAACGCCTTCCGAGTACAACGGTGAGTTGGTATCCGGGGCGCCCAATACATCCCGCGCCACAGCCGGCGTAAAATAAAACCACATCAGGAACAGTCCCGGCCAGGTAAAAAACTGCACCAGGGCAACCTGCCGCATCGTAGACGGCATTTTAAAAATATTGGAAAAAACCTCCTCCACGCCGTGCCAGAATCCGGCAGTTTCGGCCTTCATGCGCTTGAACGCCTCCAGGTCGGGCGGCGGATACTCTTTGGTGGTCCGCACCGTGTAAAACACGGCCGCGATGTAGCAGATAGCGCCGATGGTAAACACGGCCACCAGATAAGCCGGCACCCCGCCGGTGCTTTCCCCGGCGCCGAACACGGCCAAAATACCGGCAGGCAGCAAGGCCGCAACCACATTACCGATCCCGATAAACATGCTCTGCATGGTATAGCCCCGGTTGATCTGGTTCTCCGGCAACAAGTCGCCGACGAATGCGCGGAAAGGTTCCATGCTGATGTTGATGCTGGCATCCAGCACCCAGAGCAACCCGGCAGCCATCCACAGCGCCGAGGAGTGGGGCATGGCCAGCAAAGCCAGCGTGGCCAAAACAGCTCCAACCATAAAATAGGGCTTGCGCCGGCCCCAACGCCCCCAGGTGCGGTCGCTCATGTAGCCGATAATGGGCTGCACCAGCAGGCCGGTCATCGGCGCGGCCAGCCAGAGCAGCGGAATTTCGTCGGGTTGTGCTCCGAGGTACTCGTAGATGGCGCTCATATTGCCCATCTGCATGCCCCAGCCAACCTGGATACCCAGAAAGCCAAAACTCATGTTCCAAATCTGCCAATAATTGAGCTGCGGTTTTTGAGGCTGGCCGGGCGACGTAGCGCCGGCGTCGAGAATTACAGGGGATGCCATGTGTTTTGGAATATTAGCCGGTTGTTTTGAAAATGTGGACAACGAAAAAATGAAATTTCCGGATTGGGTGCAGCTAATATGGAAAAATTGGTTGATTTGGATGCCGTTCAAAAACAGCTTAGCGCAAGTTATCGGGTTGTAGTGTCGGCGTGACTTCGAGTCACGCCGACACTTGTGTCATTGTCGGCGTGACTACCAGTCACGTCGACACTTGTGCTTGGTCAGCCAACATGCCACAAAAAAAGGCCGCCGGTATTCGCTGCAGAAAACCGATTCTGCGAATACCGGCGGCCTTTGTTTTCGGTAGAAAAACCCGGGAAAAAATCCATTCCCGGCACATAGCCTAAAAATCCGGATCGTCCGGAATATCAGTTACATCATCGTCGTCGTCTTTCCGGCGGGTCACAATGATGTGGTCGTCCTCCTCACTGCCTACGGGCATATCCTCGTCATCCTCCCCAACGCCATCAAATTCATCGTCATCTTCCACATCAAGGTCGGCAAAATCTTCCCGCAGGACGCCGTCATCGTCGTAGTCATCGTCTTCACGGACCAGTCGTTTGGCCTCCTGAACCGTCATTCGGATGAGATAATATACCTCTTCAGTTTCAAAAGGTAGGGCCGACACTTTTTTCCCTTCCGCATTCGTATAGTACAGAAGATTGTCGGCAAAGCCTGTAGGGTACTCAAGCTTCACCTGGCGGATAATTTCTTCCGGCAAGGCATCAAAGTCTTTGACAACGCGTTTCTTGGTCAAGGCAGGTGCGAATTGGTTTTGAAAATCGGTTGAATGTTTTTGTAGGCAGGCAATGCCATAGCCCGCACCACAAAGTCTTGTTTAGGGCAAATTTAAACGAATGGGTGTGGAAACGGCAAAATTTTTATGGAACGATTTTTTTTATTGCATTTTTCGAATTTCCACCAACTCTACCCGCCGTTCCCGCGCGGCATCCGGATGGTAAACGGAATTCCGCTCATCCTCCAGATTGTCGCTCACCCCGCTGCGCACGGTGGTTTCACCAAAACTGGCTTCTGAAATGCGCAATTTCCCGGCTTCCACGAACGGCTTCAACACGCTCTCGGCATAGGTTTCAAAATAATTCCGCACGCTGCTGATCCGCCTTCGGCCCAGCGCCAGGTTGTAGTCGCTTTCGGCGCGCGGACTGGTAAATCCTTTGATGATCACTTCTACTTCTTCGCCGGAATCCAGCCGCTGGAGCAACAGGCTGCAAAGCTGATCGAGCCGTTCGAAACCCTGGCGGACCTCGTTTTCAAAAAAATGATCAACCTGATCCTCTGCGCGTTCCCGCTGGGCGCCGGTAAGCCCTTCGGCAAAACGCTCCCGGTACTCCGCCTGGCGTTCCAGGTACGGCCGCACGGTTTCTTCATAATTTTTCCGGGTTTTGATGCGCCGGGTGCGCTTATCCGGTTCGTCGTTGTCGAAATACAGCGGCAGCCCGACAAAATCGGCCAGCACGGGCGGCGGCTCCGGTTTGGGCTCCTGCAATTGCTCGATCGGGATCATGGGCCGCTCGACCGGGCGGCGGGGCGTAAGCGGCGTGGCGGCCAGGGGCGCTTCGGGTGGCGGCGGCACCGGGTATTGCACCTGAAAAATATCGTTGCAACAGGCTTTATTTGCTTCATCCAAATACTGCGAACCGGGCCGGTTGCTGCTCAGGTAACCGCTTTTGCCGTCGGGGCGAAGTATAAAATACAGATCGTTGTAACTGCTGTTCAAGCCGGGACCTGCATTTTTCGGCGTTGAAAACACCGCGCTGTCGGCTGTGGCGCGAAAAATATCGTAGCCGCCGAAACCCGGCCGGTAGTCGGAGCTGAAATACAAGCTGCGGTCCGGAACATGATAAAACGGGGTTGCCTCGTTTCCGGCGGTATTGATGGATTCCAGGTTAACCGGCGGCGCCTCAAAGCGGGGCGACCAGAAGGGTTTCCGGCTGTCGATCGGCACATTGCAGGGGCAAAACCAGTTGGTGTCGAGCGGCATTTGCCAGATATCCAATCCACCTTTCCCACCCGGGCGGTCGCTGGCAAACCACAAATTCAGTTGTTCGCTCAGCGAATCATAGGCGACAAAAGGGTGCGTGGTGGTATAGCCCGGGGCATTGACCGGTTCGGGCAGCCGCACCGGGGTTCCCCAGCGGTTGCGCAGGTCTTTCACTGCAAGCCAAAGATCGCACTGGATTTCCGACGCGTTTTTGTTTTTACAAAGGGTTAGAAACAGAAAATGCCCGTCGGCGGTGAAGGCCGTATGCGCCACATGGGCCGTATCCGTGTCCGGGAAACCTCGGGAGAGTTCCCGCGCCCTGCCGCCATTTTTTGAAAACATCACCTTGGTCAGTTTCACCCGGGGTATGCTCCGGTCGCCACGCTTGTTGAAGCGGTAGGACGAAAAAAAGAGGGTGTCGCCCAGGATAAACGGTGCAAAGTCGCTGTACGGGCTGTTGATCTTGTTACCGGCATTTTGTACCGTCACGCCTGTGGTGTCCTGTTGGTTTTGCAATGCCCAGCGGCAGGCGGCCAGCTCCACGGCCACCCGGTCGGCCAGATCGTTTGCAGCCGCTCCCCCACCCTGCCGGAACTGTTCGAACATCGCGATGGCGACCGCATAGTTCCCCTGATTTTTCAGCACTTCCGCCAGGCGAAATTCCAGTTCGGGCCAGTTTTTTTCGTGTTTTTCCGTACCAAGCAATTCCCGGTACATTTTTTCAGCAAGCGGATAAGCGTGCAGGTTGCGGGCGCATTCGGCGTATTTCCAGATCACGGCATGGTCGGTGGGCCGGCGCTCCAGGGCCACGCCGTAATGCTGCATGGCTGCGCCAAAATCTTTGTTTGCCATGGCCTTGTCGCCCGCGCGTTCGTAAGCACGGCGCGATTGTGCCGACACCGAAAGCGCCGTGGCCAGAAGGCAAAAAACCAGGAGAATGTGTAAGCGGTTCAACAGGAGGAAGGAGTGTTTCAACTGTAAAAGAAAAAGTTTGCGCTGGATTAGATTCATAAAATCAAGTCTTTAGGTAACGCTTAAAAAATAAGTTCACGATATATGGCTTGTTTCAAAATACCAGTTTCCTCCCCCGCAGGGCGGGGTCGGAATGACAAATACCTAAAAAAATAAAATGGGGGGCGGTAGATTGGTGAAAAGGCTACATTCCAACGCCCCCCATTTTGCCCTTGGGTTTCCTACAACAGTTAGGCAGTAAAGGCGGGGGCAACAAAATGCCCCTTTGCGCAATTTCCCGCCCCCGCCCATTTTTTCTCGCGGTTCTTGTCATTCCGACCCCGCCCTGCGGGGGAGGAAACTGAAATAGTACTCATCGTGAATTAATTTTTTAATCGTTACTAGGTTATGCGGCCACTAAAAAACCGGACAGGATTTAAACGTCTTCACCGGCGGCACCGGTAGCGAACGGTACACCACCGCCAGTTCAAAACCGCCCCGGCCATTGGTTGCCGTTTGAAAATCGGAGCGGTTCCAGTCGTAACTCAGGCCGATGGTCCATTCGCCGAATTCGTACTGCAGCGCCGGGATCAGGGCATCGCCCAGGCGCATCGCCAGTGTAAACTGGATGGCAGTTTGCTCAGGTATCAACCAAAGTTTACCGCCGGCGCCGAACAGGATTTCCTGCGCTGCGCCCATGCGCTGGCCCATTGCGAAAACGATCAAATCGTAACTTTCGTTTAAGGCCACCGCCGTATTTGCCAAAACAGCCAGGCGCATAGGCAGTTGTTCGCTGCCGCCGGGGTCGAAGCCGATAGCGGGCCGGTTCAGGTGAAACGCGCCTATGCCCACGTTGGCTTCCGTGCGCTTGCCCGGCACTTCCAGGCGCCAGTTCAAACCTGCCGACAAGGTTGGCGACAAACCCGACGACTGGTTGAGCGTTTCCTTGCTTGGCAGGGAAGCGTCGTAGGTATCGCCGGTCCACTGATTTTTGAACGTAAGTCCGGAAATGTCGAAGCGCCGCTGTGCCACCGCCAGGCCGAAGCCTGCCGACAGGCTGTTCCAGTCGTCTAGCACGCGGGTTGCGCTTCCGGAAAGTCCGATTTGCAGCCAGCTCAGGCCGGCGTCGCCCGCTTTGTCCTGCTGCACCAGCAGGCCGGCGCCGACGCTATTTGCGCCGCGTTGCCAGGCTTTCATGTCGAAGGCGGCGGCGAAGGTGCGGTACGAAACCGGCACGCTGGTCCACTGGCTGCGGTACATGCCCATGGCGCGAATGTCGCCCTGAAACACGCCGGTTTGCGCCGGGGTGAACTGCATGGGGTTGTGATAAGGCTGGGAAAAATGAAGGTCCTGCGCGCCGGCAATAACCGCAACAAACAGGAATACCGGAAGAAAAAAGCGGGTTGGATTCATAGCACTGACGATTGGAAGATTGGCCGAAGGTAAAGAAGTATTTTTGTGCGCGTTCGCTGCCTGCGGGGAAAGGTCGGGGATTGGCTTTTGGCCGTTGGCTTTTGGCTGCACCCGAATTGTGGAACTGCCCGGCATCGGAAGCAACCAATGACTAACGGCCAAAAGCCGGCTGGGCTGGGGTGTTCACACGGTGAAACGTCGCGCTTACCCTGGGAAACCGGCCGTTCCGTAAAGCGATAAAAAGCTTAACAATTCGGGAATTTTTATTCCCGGATATTTGAATGCGCAGGCGTATTTATCGGGTCCGGGCCGGTTGAATGCGCTTGTTGAATTCACCCAATTTTTACCACACATTTATTTTTTATGAAACTCAATCCGATTTTTTGCCCCCCCCCCCCACGCTGCCGTTAACCGGCCTTAATTTCCAGGGATTATCCCAAATCCTTTCGTTCATCTGCCTACTATTCTTGATCTGCCCAATTGATCTGAGCGCAACCGAATTGAACAAGGGCAAAACACCACCCAGTGAAGGCGCATGTTCAACCGTGGAAATCACCATTTCTGATAACCATATGAATATTTGCGATTTTACCTTTACCGTTACAATTGAAATTGTGCACGATTACACATCGTCACATACTTACACGATCGAGACAACATACCCGGAAGACTTTTTCAATTACGAAAACGTCGGACCGCTCCAAAACGTTAGTTATTCAAATCCATTCCCAGGATTAACCACTGCAAGCGGTACTGTTGTCTCGGTGGTTGATCCACAAATCACACCCACAGTGTCTGTTTATACACTCACCTTCAAGCGAAATGCGTCCTGGCCCGGCATTATAAAAACGTTTGGCGTGCGGGTTTTAGATGCCGAATGTACCGAACCCATTCAGGAGGAAACCGGTTTTAATCTGACATCAGATGATTATGTCGATTTGCGCCCACACTCAGAAACTGTCCTGAGTGAGTTAATCGACGATGGTGTGATTAGTTTTCTCCCATTTACAGACAGTGAATTGCCGAGTATGCTGATTGATGACGAATTGGTAATTGACCTGGCAGTTTCATGGACGGGAGATATTATTTCCAGCCCGGCGGTTTTTAAAAACATCTTCCTCATGCCGGGCGCGCGCATCCGAATCGCAACAGTTCAGCCGTATGGATTGCCACCCAATCTGTTTATCTCCGAGGCCAATATCGGAACCTGTCCTGATTCTGAATTGGCGGAAGGCTTTGTAATTGACCCTTTGAATACTTCAGGATTTCAGTTTACACAATTAACTATTCGGAATTCCACTGTTTCTGATTGCCGGTTTGCTGTAAACGCCAAACCTGGCTCCAGTTTTCGATTAGAGAATAGCGATTTCATAAACAACTACATCGGCGTAGACCTTGACATGAGCGTAGCCACTCCTAGCCTACCGCATCGGGTTCGTATCGATGGTTTTGCTGGAAACACCTTTTTCACAGCGCCCGGAGGTGCTTTAAAGCCCACCTATTCCGGCATGCCCGAAGCAGTGGAAACCCGGGGGTATTGTGGCGTCCGAATGAATGAATATGAACATTTTAACGTCTTTGGGACTCCCCTTTTAGGTGGGAATAGTTTTGCGCGATTGGCCAATGGCATCATTGCCAATAATTCAACAGGGAATATCGGAAACATGAGTTTTTCCGATATGAATTCAGTGGATGGCTCGCCGGTTTATCCCTACGAAGGCTATGGTATTCACCTGACCAGCAAACGAAACAACCATTGGTTCAATATTGGAAGTTCAACAAGTACCTTGACTATTGACAGCTGCAAAACAGGCGTATGGGCTGCCGGGTACGCCGGCAAAGTGGAAAATGCAGTAATGACCAGGCTAGATATTGGAGTAGACTGGTCGCGCAGCCAATACAGGGATATCACCATTAAAAACGACACTATTACTGCCCGGCGGTTTGGGGTTCGATCTGCTTTAAACGAGCCCGTGCACAGCATCAGCACGATCTTGAGCAATGTAATTACTGTTACTGGCCAAGCCGCCGGCACTATTCCGGTATCCGGTATCCGGATGGACGAAATTGGCTTGGGATTCACCCCCGCTCCCAACCAAGCTGTCCCACTAAAAGCAGGTACCGATGGCTGGGAGGTTGATGCCAACACCGTCACAATGAGTCGGGGCGGCCAGGGCATTTTTTACCGCAACGGCGTATCGGGCCTGCTGGAGAATAATACAGTGAACGATATGGGACTTACTGGAAGCCCAGGCCCTTACGACGGCATTTTCGTTGAAGGGAGCATGTTTTCGCAAATTAACTTCAACGACGTAACCCGTTCAACCAATGCCGGCGGAAACGCCGCATCCCGGGCCATTCGCTCCAGTGCAGGATTCGCTAACGGTTTCACTTGCAACTGCGTGGACAACACCGGCGTGGGCATGCAATTTTTCGACATGGCCGACTTCTCCGACAACGTCCGCGGCAACAAACTGAATAACCACGACGAAACCGGCCTCCAACTCGGCGACCAAAATATCAGCAATGCCTACATCGGCACCCAGTACCATAGAGGAAATGAATGGGATTTATCTGCGATACCATTAGGTGGATATGGTGCTGTATATCATGGTTCAGCTGACATGGCAGCGCAATCCAGGTTTTTCGTCGATCCGAACGAAAAAAGCGGCGCACTTAGCCCTGATGTGGACCCCGTCGATTGGTTTGATGAGCAGGTTACTCCTGCCCCTTCCTTCGATTGTGCGAACGGTTGTATAGCCCCAACCACGCCGCCCCCATTTGAAGGCGAAGGGGATGTTCCGACAGCCCTGGACGAGGCCGCAGCGACGGAAAAACTTTATCCCGACGTATACGAAGACGAAACAAACTGGAGAGGCGCCTACCGGCTCTACCGGAAAATCTTGCGCCGACCGGCAATCGAGAGTTATGCTACCGAATTTGAAGATTTCAAACTGGCCAACGATAGCTTGTCTACCGGCCGGCTGGCTTTTATTGCCGAGGCAAAAGCGACCTTATTTGCGTTGACTGCTCTTGAAGACTCCCTGCTGGAACAATACCGCCTTGCCTGGTATGGTGAAATGGAGTACCTATTCGAGTTGGACAGCCTGCGGCATGCCGGCGATACTACCATCAGCCATGCCCAGTACGACACGGCTGTGCAATATTCTACTGTACAGCTGGCAGCCTATCAGCAGTATCTCGATAGTCTGCGGCAGGAACGGCTTGCAAAAATTGAGTATTTGCTTGCGCTCAATGCAGCCGTTACGACCAGTTTAACTCCCGCCTACAACCACAAAGCTGTAAATACCATCCTGCTGAATTTCCTGCAATCCGATACCCTGGCCACTGGCGATCTTGCTGCACTGGAGTCCATAGCCGAAACATGTCCGTTAGAAGGCGGCGATGCGGTGTATGAGGCGCGAAGTTTTGCATCCTATTTCTCAGACAAGGAATATGACGACTACGAGCTATGCCCGGTTAGCCAGCGGCACGCGGCTAAAGCGGCCGTTTCCGATCTTAAACTGACGCTTTATCCCAACCCGACTTCGGGGAAAATCTTCTGGACAGGAGCATCCGGGGAGCATCTCACAATCCAGGTTTTCAATTCCTTAGGCCAGTTGCAGTTGGATAAACAAACAACAAGCAACTATCTCGACCTGAGTCCCTTGCCGCAAGGCATGTACTTTCTAAAAATCGTTTCTGCTACTCAAAAAGTACGTTTCTCCGGAAGCGTATCCTTGTTGAAGTAGGCAGTTTTTCACCCGCAAGCCATACGCCCCGGACGCGTATGGCTTGCTTAATTTTTTTCCCTATGAAATGGCTTGTAGTTTTATTCGCGCTCCATATTGGGTTGTTTCACAACGCACTTGCCCAAAAGGAAGATAATATCTGGGTTCTTGGATACGATTCAAATACCTTCCCCGAATTCCCTGGCACCGATAGAATTACTTTAAATTTTTCAGATTCCTTATCTATCCAAATCACGCATGAAGATGTAATGCAACTCAAAGAGTCCTATGCCTCTATTTGCGACTCTTCGGGCAACTTACTTTTGCTTTCCAATGGCTGCTATATCGAAAACGGCGAGGAAGGGATAGTGGAAAATAGCGAGGGATTAAACCCAGGGGCAGTTTATGACAACAACTGTAAAGGACCATATAGTTTTAGTTATAATTCGCGCAACAATATGGTACTGTTGCCTGCACCTGACTCACCATCGATCTATTATTTATTCCATACGCGCACCTATTTTACCATTCAACCATTAGTTGCCTTCAGGGACGTATTATTTTACACCAAAATCGACATGTCGTACAACAATGGCCAGGGTAAAGTCCTGTTTAAAAACCAACCTTTGGTCCAGGACACCCTGCATCCCGACGCCTTGCATGCTGTACGTCATGCCAACGGGCGGGATTGGTGGATTATCACGGCTAAAACAAATACAAATACATATTACCTGCTTCTGCTATCCCCCTTTGGCATTTCAATTAGAGAGCAACAGATTGGCGCGCCTACCTGGAGCGAAGCAGGAGGTGAGATCGTTTTTTCTCCCGACGGCACCAAACTGGCTCGTTTCAATACCCGCGACGACCTCCGCATTTTCGATTTTGACCGCTGTACGGGTACCTTATCCAACCCGGTGCATATTGCCGTGGAGGGCAACGAAGACGAATTTTCCGCCGGCCTTGCCTTTTCTGCTGAGGGGCGCTATATATATGCCGCCGAGGTCAAGCGGCTGTTGCAGTTTGATCTTTTGGCGCCGGATATTGCCGCCAGCATGCAGGAAATTGCCCAATGGGAAACCGACCCCGACTGTCCATTGGGACACTCCATCGGTTTTATGGAATTGGGCCCCGACGGCCGCATCTACTGTCATCCGCTCAGCGGCCAGCGCTGCATGCACCGCCTTGCCCGGCCGGAGCGACCGGGCCCTGCCTGCGCATACGAACACCAGTACTATAATTTTGGATTTGCCTTTAAAAACCTCCCCCACTTCCCCAACTTCCGCCTCGGCCCAATAGACAACTCCCCCTGCGACACCCTCGGCATCGACAACCACCCGCTCGCCAACTGGCGCTACGACCGCACGCCCGGCCTTGGCGTGGACTTCACCTCCGTATCCTGGTACGAGCCGACCGACTGGTGGTGGGACTTCGGCGACCCCGGCGGCGGCTCCGCCAACACCAGCACTGAAAAACACCCCGCCCACACTTATCCCGCTGCCGGCCCCTACGAAGTATGCCTCACCGTGAGCAACCAGTACGGCAGCGATACGAAGTGCAAAACCGTGTGGGTGGAGCAAACAACAAGCCTCCCCCCGGCCCCCTCCAAAGGAGGGGGAGATGTGACGCTTTGGCCGAATCCTACAACGGGGATTATTTACTGGAGCGGGGTTCCTGAAAACAATCCGGTTACCGTGCGGGTATTCGACGCGCTGGGCCGGCTACGGCTGGAGCAGCAGGCCGTAGGAAATCAGGTCGATCTGGGAGCCCTGGAAAATGGCGTGTATTTTGTGACCTTGCTGGGGCAGGACGGACGGGTTGGGGCTTCAAAAACGATAATTTTGTCCGAGAATTAGGCGGTTGGCAATTGGCTATAGGCTGCACTCGAATGGTGGAGCGGCCCGCCGCCAAAAACAACCAACAGCCAACGGCCAATAGCCAATAACCACAACCATCCATGCTCGAAATCTGCGCCGCCAACCTCCAATCCGCCATCGCCGCCCAACGCGCCGGCGCCCACCGCATCGAACTGTGTTCGGCACTCGACGTTGGGGGCCTGACACCGTCGGCGGGATTGATTCGGGCCGTTTGCAGCCGGCTGACCATTCCCGTCAATGTCCTCATCCGGCCCAGGGAGGGGCATTTTTGCTACACCGATGCCGAGCTGGACATCATGCTCGACGATATCCGGATTTGCCAGGAAGCCAGCGCCAACGGGGTGGTGATCGGCGCGTTGACACCGGATTCCCGGTTGAATTTTAAACAAATGGCCGCACTGGTTGAAGCCGCCGAAGGGCTCGATATCACCTGCCACCGGGCCTTTGATTTTACCCCAGACCCGTTAGCCGCACTCGACGATCTGGTTGCACTTGGCATTCCGCGAGTACTTAGCTCCGGGCAGGCAGCGTCCGCTTTCGAGGGGCGGTTTTTATTAAAAAAAATGGTGGTGCGCGCTGCGGGGCGCATTGCGGTCATGCCCGGCGCCGGTATCCACGCGGGCAATATTGCCGAACTGGCGCAAACCACCGGCGCCCGGGAATTTCACCTGAGCGGGCGCAAAAAAGTGGAACCGGTGTTTTCCGGAAAAAAAATACCTGGTTTGGAGCCCGAATATTGGGAAAGTGATGAAAACGCGATCCGGGAAGTTCTAGGCGCTCTGCTTGGCTAATCCTGGTGTGAGATATCGCAAATCCAGGAAAGAGAAATCCGCGTTGCGCCAAAGGCGCATCAGCGTCATCTGCGTTCAATACCTCTCGTAGCGTAGTTAGAACGCGGATTAGGCGGATTCGCCTTCGGCGAAACGCGGATTTACGCGGATTTTAACCAACTTGAAAATCTAAAATTCAGGCGAAAAAAAACACCACCACAAGGGCTAACGCATACCCCAGGTACCAGCGCCAGTCCAGCCAATCGGATGTCGGAATTTTCAACCGTCGTTCCAGGTACACCATCAGGCCGATTTTTTCAATAAAAAAAGCAATGACCGCCGACCAGGCCACCCCGGCAAGGCCCCACCAGTGGATGAACAGGAATCCGAGCGCAATTTTGAAGATCAGTTCCACCAATCCAACGAGCAGGATGATCCGAGGCCGGCCTTTGGCCACCACAATGGTATTGGGCAGCAACACCCGGCTAATGGTCAGCAGCAGGTAAATCTGAAACAAGCCCGCGCTGTCGGCGAAGGCCGGACTGAACACCAGCGGGAACAGCGGTTTGGCCACCCAAACCATCAGCATCGTCAAGGGGAACAGGAGGTGGAACAGGCGGCGGGTTTTGGTTTTCAGTTCGGCCAGGCCGGTTTCGGGTTCGGAGGCAATCCGGGCAAGCAGGGCGGTGCCCAGCGCGGTAGCCAGCGCGGTGGCCAGCGGGAACTCCCGGGAGCCGTAACGGAACACCGCGAACAGCGCTTCGTCCTGGTAGTACCAGCCCACCAGCCAATTGTCGAACAAGATGACCAGGTTGCCGACCATGAGGTTGAACACCAGCGGCGTGGAAAACCCAAGGTACCGGCGCAACAGGTCGGGGCGCCACTGCGGCACACTGTGTTGCCGGAGCAGGCGCAGCATCCACAAAAAGCGGAAAGCCCCCAGCACTGCCAGGGCGATCAGGCCGCCCACCAGTCCGAAGCCGGCGTACACCGGCGCGGCCATGGCCAATACAAACAAGCCGAACGACAACATGCCCCAGCCGGCCAAAGCGCCCGGGCGCTCCCGGAGCAGGTACACGTACTCGACCGGCAAGGTGGCCAGGTTGAAAAACAGGTACAGGCAAAACCAGCCGAATCCGGGCACCTCAGGAAGCCCCGTCAGCGCCGGCACCAGCCAGCTCTGGCCCAGCCACAGCAGGCTGAAAAGCCCCAGCGCGATGGCGCCGAACACGACAAAAATGTTGAACAGGAAGGCTTTCCGGGTGTCGCCCTCCAGCCGGGCATACACCGGTGGAATGCCCTGCAACAAACCGTTGGCCCAGAAAAACGCCGCCGTGGAACCAATAAAAAGCAAAGCCTCATAACTGCCGATGGCCGACATGCTGAGGCTGCTTTTAGCCAGCAGGATGCTCGTCAGGATCACCGAGCCAAGGCGCAGGATCTGGTACAGCTGCATGGCCCGGGTGAGGGAGAGAAAAGCAAAGGGTGAACGGTGTGCGGTGGATGGCATTTCGGACGGGAAGGTCGGGAATGCGCCGGAAAACACTCAGACCTCCGGTGGATATTTGCATTTTCACGTAAAGATTTTTTGGCGGCGGCCTTCTGTGGTTGCTAAAGGAATTGTGAATTGATACATTTGCAAAAGCATTGCCACACACGACAACTTGATGCTGTGTCCCTCATTTTTTTCTTTCCGGTCATTATTGAATACAAGATTATAAATCCCTTTTCCTGTGAATAAACTTTGCCTTTATCTTGCTTTTTGCCTGCATTTGGTTGCCGCCGAACATAACGCGCTCTGTGCACAATCAACTCAGGATATTCCACTGCCGGGCATCGTCGTGCGGCAAAACAGTCGCAAGGCAGACGGCACGGTGGACCGCATTTCCGGCGTCGACCTGCGCGCCCGGAAAGCCATCCCAACCCAAAGTGATGCGCATGGTAATTTCACCCTTATTTTTTCCGATGTGCCTCCCGGCAATACCGTCCGCATCCAGGCCGACCGCATCGGTATGGAGGTGGTTAATCAAACCGAATTGGAAAACGCTGCCGTATTGGGCCGGACCGCGCCGTTGAAGGTGGTCATGTGCCCCAAAGGCGAACTGTATGAAAACCAGGTGCGCTACTATGCAATCGCGGAAAGCGAAATTTTAAAACGTTATGAAAAAAGGCGGAAAATCCTGGAGACAAAAAGCAAAGCACAGGAAGCCCTAGTGGAGCAGCTGCGCACGGAATTGGCCACCGAGATAAACAGCCGGGAGGAGGCGCTGGAATTATTGGCGCAACAAAAAGAAGCCGCGCTGGCAAAAGCAAATGAGCTGAG
Organism: uncultured Saprospiraceae bacterium; assembly: GCA_964484205.1. Taxonomy (GTDB): domain Bacteria; phylum Bacteroidota; class Bacteroidia; order Chitinophagales; family Saprospiraceae; genus M3007. The sequence continues at coordinate 86,023 of CAZAEZ010000025.1, forward strand.
CAATCAATTTGCCCGCGTCAATCTCGACGACGCTTCCGAGCTGTACCGCAAGGCATTTGAGTTTTTTCAGGCGGGTGAAATAGATCAGGCCCTCGGGTATTTACGCCAGGCCAATCTGCCTGCGCTGGTGGAGCAGATTCTGGAAGAAGAACGGCGCCTGGCGCTCCTGAAAGACCAGGTTGTGCAGCGCGACAGCCTCAAGGAACTCCGCAAAAAAGAAGCGAAGGAGGGTATTCAGTTGCAGCTAGACCTGTATGAGTCGTTGTCGCAGATTGATAGTGTGTTGGTTTGTTATGAGTTGTTGGTGCGGGTGGATCCGGAGGATGGGGATAATCTAATGGCATTTGGCGAGTTTCTTACTGATCAGAGGCTAGATGAGAATGCTGCTAATATTTTAATACAGGCTACGAAATTATTAACCGATACTATTGATTTGATCAATACTTGGAACAGTATAGGACATGCTCTCGGAAATTTCGACTACCAAAGAGCAATTGAAGCATTTTTAATTGCGGAAGAACTTATTTTACAATATGAAATCAATGTTGAAGAGTTATCTGAGTTAGGCCTCAATCATAGTAATATTGAAACTGTTTTGAATTTTAACCAAACTGATTTTCGCTATAAAGTCAATAATATTGAAGATAAAGCATATCAATTGCTTCCATTTTTAATGGCTTTGTATTCAAGCATTGGGTATATATACAAAAGAATGGGCAATGTTGCCAAAGCGGAAGAATACTGCCTAAAAAGTTTAAATGTGAATGATTCAGATATTGCTAAAAAATATACACTTGCTATTGATTCCTTTCAGTTAAAAACTTTTTTGCTGGCTATTAGCGAACTAAACCTTGCCCAGGTGTACACTGCAAATATGGAATACGAAAAAGCAGAGGCCTATTTACTTGATATTTTGAGCAAAAATCATTCAACTAATGATACTACTTTTAATAACCAAATAGTTGCGTTAATGGGCAATATGTTCTTGGCCGAAATTTATACGAATGTTAACCAACCAGAAAAAGCAGAAAAAGCAGCTTTAAAAATGCTCCAAATTGCGGAATCCGCCAACATTGAATCTGATTCACTCAATATTTACCAATCTAAAGGGCTTGTTTTAATGTTCTTAGCCGATTTTTATCAAAAGCAACGTCGTTATTCCGAAGCAGAAAAAGCCTATGATTTGCTAATAGAAACCTATTCTAAAGTAACGAATAATAAATCCAATGAAATAAATCTCGCTGAGGCGTATTACTCTTTTGGAGAATTTTATTTTAATATTGGAAAATTTAGCGAGTGCATAGATTTCTATAAAAAAAGTGGTGAAATTTATTTAAATCATTTTGAGACCAACCCTAACCTCTTTGGCCCTAAGGCAGCAATTATTGCAAAAAAGGTTGGTGATTTACTCGGTTTCGCAGGAGGCTTATTTGAACAGGCGGATTCCTTTTTAATTATAGCAGAGCATATTTATAACCGTTTAAATCTTATAGATTCAGTCTGGAGAGGTTCATTAGCAGATGTTTATTCCATAAAGGGTAAGAATATGGCCTTACAGGCAAATCCCAATGCTGAACGAGTACTAAATGAAGCTACAGATTTAATCTTGGAGACTTTCAAAAGTGATTCTGCAAAACTTTCCGTTTCCTTGGCCAACATTGAAATAAATAGAGGTATTTTTTTTGCCAATTTAAAAGAGTACAAATCAGCCCTTGACGCTTATAAAAACGCTCTCTATTTCATGCTAAAGGTTAAAATTGATGCCGATAAGTCATTTGGTTATATACCTCACGCCGCCAAGTTTTCAGCATGAGCGGTTAATAGTTTAAGAAAAGG